>JAKSRM010000015.1 GCA_024403615.1 Lachnospiraceae bacterium | reverse complement strand
GCCGTCAAGGCTCTTCATTGTCGGGAATAACAATACGTCTCGGATTGCTGGGCTATCGGTCATCAGCATTACCAGACGGTCGATGCCGTAGCCGATACCACCTGTTGGAGGCATACCAATTTCCAGAGCATTCAGGAAGTCTTCGTCGGTGTGCTGAGCTTCATCATCGCCTGCTTCCGCATTCAGATCCTGCTGATGGAAACGTTCTCTCTGGTCGATTGGGTCATTCAGCTCGGAGTAAGCGTTGCACATCTCCCAGCCGTTCATGAACATTTCGAAACGCTCTACATAATCCGGTTCGTCCGGTTTCTTTTTGGTTAATGGAGAAATCTCGATTGGATGATCCATTACGAAAGTAGGCTGAACCATCTTCTCCTCACAGAATTCTTCGAATAATAAGTTCAGGATATCGCCCTTTTTATGACGCTCTTCGAACTCTACGCCTTTTTCTTTTGCGATGGCTCTCGCATCCTCTAAGGTCTCAACGGTATCCCAGTCAACGCCTGCGTACTGCTTCACAGCGTCACGCATGGTGATTCTTGCGAATGGTTTGCCCAGGTCCATTTCCACGCCGTTATAAACGATGGTGGTGGTTCCTAAAACTTCCTGTGCTACATGACGGTACATTCTTTCGGTTAAGTCCATCATTCCGTTGTAGTCGGTGTATGCCTGATAGAGTTCCATTAAAGTGAACTCTGGGTTATGTCTGGTGTCTAAGCCTTCGTTACGGAATACACGGCCGATTTCGTATACTCGTTCCATACCGCCAACGATTAATCTCTTCAGGTAAAGTTCCAGAGAAATACGAAGTCTTAAGTCTTCGTTCAGGGCGTTGAAATGAGTCTCAAAAGGTCTTGCTGCTGCGCCGCCTGCGTTCGCAACCAGCATTGGAGTTTCTACTTCCATAAATCCTTCGTTGTCTAAGAAACGACGGATAGAGGAAATGATTTTTGATCTCTTAATGAAAGTATCTTTAACTTCCGGATTCATGATAAGGTCAACATATCTCTGACGATATCTTAAATCGGTGTTGGTAATTCCATGATATTTTTCCGGCAGAATCTGCAGACTCTTGGAAAGCAGAACAACATCGGTTGCATGAACAGAAATTTCTCCGGTCTTTGTACGGAATACATAGCCTTTGATTCCCAGAATGTCGCCGATATCGGTTTTCTTAAATTCTGCATAAGGTTCTTCCCCAACGGAATCTCTTGCAACGTAAACCTGAACGTCGCCCTGAAGGTCACGGATGTTGCAGAAGGAAGCTTTACCCATAACACGTTTGAACATCATACGTCCTGCTAAAGAAACGTTGATTGGCTGAGCGTCCATAATGGCTCTGCGCTCGTTATAATCGTTATTGATTAATTCCTTTGCAGCTTCTTCGTCTAAGCCATCGGTTAATGGAGCTGGACGATTTCCTAACAGTTCTGCTTCATGTTTCTCGTAAAGGTCCTTTACTTCCAGAGTATGATGAGTCTGGTCATACTTGGTGATCTTAAAAGGGTCATTGCCTGCTTCCTGAAGCGCTGCCAGCTTTTCGCGGCGAACTTTCAGAAGCTGATTTACATCCTGTTCTGCGTTTTTGTTTTGATTATTTCCTGCCATGTTCTACCTCTGATTATTTTCTTCTTTTATTATGAAACAGGGCGCTTTTGCCAGCGCCCTGAAAATTACATATCTGCTTTCTGGATTTCCAGAACTTTCAGTCTTATCGTTCCTACAGGAACAACTACCTCAACGACGTCATCTACTTCTTTGTTCATCAAAGCAGCACCGATTGGGCTTTCGTAGGAAATCTTTCTTTCGCGGGAGTTAACTTCTGTTGTGGAAACGATCTGGTACGTGGTTTCTTTGCGGGTTCCCATATCACGAACTTTTACTTTCGATCCCATATGAACTTTGTCATAGTCGATCTTCTTCGCATCCAGTACCTGAGAATTTTTGATCATTTCTTCTAATTCTTCGATTCTGGCTTCGATGTCTCTCTGCTCGTCTTTCGCTGCATCGTATTCAGCGTTCTCGGACAGGTCGCCCTGCTCTCTAGCTTCTTTAATCTTAGCTGCGATATATTTACGTTTATTTACTTTTAAATCTTCAAGTTCTGCCTTAAGATCCTTTAAATTCTGTTTTGTTAAAATGATTGTATCTGCCATAACTAACACTACCTTTCTTAAATATTGCTAAAAGGTTTCCCTTCTCTTTTTTCGGATGATTTTCTCAAAATCCAGTTACATAAAGCGCCATTTCACCCAATAAAAAGCATGAAAAATTATATATTACGCGCCCCACTTTGTCAATGTTGCCTCGAATTGTTCCCGAGTTTCGCAGAGATTGATTTCCCGGCGCATGACCGTCGCATTCATGTAGCCGGTAACGTAGAAACCAACATGCTTGCGCATCTGACGAATGGCCATGTCTTCTCCCGTAAATTCCGTCAATAATTCTAAATGGCGCAAGATCATTTCTTTTACTTCCGGAATGGACGGCCGCTCCGGTAAGATTCCCGTTTCCAAATACTGCTCCGTCTGGCGGAAAATCCATGGGTTGCCCCGCGCACCTCTGGCGATCATCACTGCATCACAGCCCGTTTCGTCAAACATCCGCTTGGCGTCTTCCGGCTTGAAGATGTCTCCACTTCCCATAACGGGTATTTTCACGGCATCTTTTACGGCCGCGATAATTCCATAGTCCGCTGTTCCTGAATAATATTCTTCCCGGGTCCGGCCATGAACTGCAATGGCTGCTACTCCGGCTCCTTCTGCGATTTTCGCAATTTCCACAGCGTTTACAGACGAGTCATTAAAGCCTTTGCGGATTTTGATGGTTACTGGCTTATGAAGCCGTTTGGTCATAGTGGATACGATTTTTTCTATCTGCTTCGGGTCTTTCATTAACGCGGAGCCCTCTCCGTTATTTACCACCTTTGGTACCGGACAGCCCATATTTACATCAAAAATATCGTAAGGTCCGTCCTCTAATTTAGCCGCCTCTTCTGCCAAAAGCTCCGGCTCGTTTCCGAACAATTGGACCGCTACTGGTCGCTCTCCTTCGGATACTGCTAGCAAAGGCAACGTGTTCTTATTTTTATAGAAAAGAGCTTTGGCGCTGATCATTTCCGTATATGTGAAAGAGGCACCCTGTTCTTTGCAGAGTGCCCGAAAAGGCATATCCGTTATTCCTGCCATTGGCGCCAGAATTAATCTGCCGCACTCAATTCCGCCGATGTTCATTATTTGTTCTTTTCGTAGATAATGCGCAATCCATGCATCAGAAGGTCCGGTTCTACAAACTGGATAGCGTCCGTTCCCTGAGCAATAATATTACTTAAGCCGCCGGTTGCTACGACCTTGATGTTCTTTTCTTTAGATTCCGCTTTCAGTCGGTTAATAATATATTCTGCCTCGCCGATGTGGCCATACATAATGCCGGCCTGAAGGGAGGTGATGGTATCCTTTGCCATAATGGTTCCCGGATCCTTAATTTCGATTTCCGGAAGACGGGCGGTTCCGCCCCATAAAGCTCGGGCACTGATAATGAGACCCGGGCAAGTAACAGCACTTTCGAAAACACCGTCGGCGCTGAAATAGTCAAATTTCGTAGCGGTTCCATAATCCACAACGATAACTGGTCCGCCGTACATATTTAAAGCTGCTACGCCGTCGGCGATTCGGTCGGAACCTACTTCGCTTGGGTTGGTCTTTACTAATTTAATTCCGGTCTTAACGCCAGGACCTACAATCAAAGGCGTCAGGTTCAGGAATTTCTTGATGGAATTATTTAAAGCATGCATTACGTTCGGAACTACCGAGGAAATAACAACACCGTCAATGTCCTCTTTCTTAATTCCAAAGTCTTCGGAAAGGCCCTGGATGTACATACCAAATTCATCGGAAGTACGTTCGGTCTGTGTGGTCAGACGGAAGGTCCGGATGATCTTCTCGCCCTCAAAAAATGCAAATTTAATATTTGTGTTACCAACATCAATCGCTAAAAGCATAGGGTTCCTCCGCTACTCATTAATAGCTTTGTAATATTCTTCTAACTGTGAGAAAAGTTCGGCCTTTTCCTTGCGGAGCCGGCGGACTTTCAATTCGCTGCCGATTTCATCAAAGTAGGCGTCACTGTCTTTCGCTGTGACTACGATATTCAGGTCGCCTGCCTCATTGAATTCCAAAATAATGATGCCGCTGACTTCCTGAACGAACAGCACGCACATAATTTTCAGTTCATCTTTTACGCTCTGGGGCAGAACTTCATAAACCGGATTCATATAGAATTTTTGCTCATAAAAATTCGCTCCGCAGAGTACTTTGTTATCTTCCATGTTTACCTCAATCGCTTTAATAAAATAAGCCAGCTTTCGCTGACTTATTATATCGCTGGGAAGCGGATATTTCAATGCATTACGGGTTGTCCATTTTAATAATAGAACCATTCGGAGCCAATCTGCTGGCCGCCGTCGCAATCCAGATAACCATCCATGATGGTGTAGTAGCAGAAATGCTCGTAACCTGGAACGTTGTCGATGCCCTGTAAAGCATCCTGGGAAGCCTGGATAGCATCTTCCTGAGGACCGTAAGCTAAGAAGTCCTGCATGGTGGTGTAAGCTGGCTCAAACTGACTTGGCTGGTAAACAGCTTCTTCAATGGCGCCTGGGCATCCGCCTAAGTTCAAGCCTCTGTGGATGACTACGTTGGCTACTGCTAACTGGCAATCATAGTCCTGGTCTCCAGCTTCTGCACTTACGATGCAAGCGAGGACGTAAGCATCACGGCTGCTGAAACCATAAACACCTGGGTTTAAGTTGTACTCTTTGGACATTGCTTCGGTATAGTCATCGTAGAAAGCTTCCTCTACGTACTCGTCTTCTTCGTAGTACTCTTCTTCCTCGTACTCTTCTTCGAAATCTTCTTCTGCTGCCACTGCTACGATATCAACAGCATCTAAAGTCTTAACAACTGGAATGGTCTTCTGAACGCCTTTATTAACATCATCCAGAGCAACCGACTGAGAGCATACCTCATTCAGTAAGGCTGCTTTCTGTGCTTTCAGGTCCTGATCTTTTCCGTATACTACTAAAACAGATGCGAATAAAGAAACAGTGATTGCTGTAAGTATTCCGACGGTGATTGCTCTTTTGTTAATTTTCTTTTTCATATTTTAGCTCTTTATTTCAGAATTGTTTCCATTTGTTACAAAATTGTTAAGTTTTCTGGATTATAATGTAACAATTTAAGGCTGTCAACACCTATTTTTTAACTTTTTTTCGTCCTCCTATATCTAGTATTTTCCTTTATTTTTCATCTCTAAATATAGAAAAACCGCGAAAAATAAATTTTCGCGGTTAACTTAACAATTATTTAATATTTAATTTTTCGTCAGATTTCGGTTTTTGGAAATTTTGTAATATTTGTAACAATTACAGTGGCAGTTCTAGCGAATTGCGGCAAATCGCGCTTAAAATATTCGCTTCACTACAGCTGATACAAAATAACAGCGGCGCTGATGGCGGCGTTTAAGGACTCTACTTTTCCAGCCATCGGAATTTTAATTTTCTGGTCTACGGCATCCAACACTTTGGCAGAAATTCCGTTTCCTTCGTTTCCAATGACAACGGCACTCTTTTCGCCGTATTGGATTTCATTATAGAAAACTGCTCCGTCCAAAGCGGCTCCGTATACGGTATAGTCTTCCTTTTTCAGCTCCTCCAGGACCTTCAGCAAATCTGCCTTCAAGAACGGCACACGGAAAATACTTCCCATAGTGGAGCGGATGACTTTCGGATTAAAAATGTCCGCACAGCCGGCGCTCATAATTACGCCAGTCACACCTGCTGCCTCGCTGGTTCGGATCATGGTTCCTAAATTTCCCGGGTCCTGAATATCGTCCAATACCAGAATCTTTCCGCCCAGTACATCTTTCAACTGATATTCCGGTTGCTTTACGATTCCTAAAATTCCCTGAGGGGTAACAGTGTCCGAAAGGCTTTTGAAAATCTCATCGCTGACGATTTCGTAGTCCTTTCCTTCCTCGCCCTTTACCAAAGCCTTGTCATAGGAAGCGAAAAAGCTTTCGGAATAATAGAGTTTCTCTAAGAGAGTTTCCGGAACTTCCCGGGTCATGCGCAAGCCTTCCACCACAAAAAGCTTCTGCTCTTTGCGGGCTTTGGCAGAATCCATCAGTTTCTTGATATCTTTTAATTGTTTGTTACTTTTTGAAACGATCATTTTTATTTTTCTGGCGCCTATAATGTTGATGCGAAATTCTGCTGGCACCCCGCCTTATTTTTTCACCGTAACTTTTACATTCTCGCTGCCGAATCGGTTCTTTAATACGGTCAGGAACTCATCGTTCAGGTTCAGAGAATAATTATCCGGCATCACTTTCAATTTCTTTTCTTTTCGCAGATAAATCTTAATCGGCGTGTCGCCTCGTAATTCATCTACAGCGCTGAGGCCGTTAATATATTTCGCATGCTGCTGGTAAGCTTCCATGTCCGCAAACTGGATCCAAAGCTCCCGGCCCAAATTATTCATATCAATAATCTGGCTGGCAATCAGTTTTCCATCAGCATCCGCATCTACCGTAACTCGTCCCTTAATCAGCACCTTGTTGCCTTCTTCAATTAAGGCACGATTGTTAGCGTAATCTCTCGGGAAGACGATGATTTCCATGCTGCCGTAAAGATCCTCTAAAGTCAGGAAAGCCATCGGCTGGCCGTTCTTGGCGGACTTTCTAGTGATAGCAGAAATGATGCCGCCTACGGTGGCCATGGACTGGTCCGTCACTGCAACCTTGCCTTCTTCATCTACCAGGAAATCGATGGAACGGGCATTGGCGTTCTTTTCCATCACCGCCCGATATTCGTTCAACGGATGACCGCTGATATAAACGCCTAAAACTTCCTTTTCGAATTCTAACAGAACGGATTGCTCGAACTCGCCTACATCCGGCACCCGAATCATGAAGCTGCTCTTTTGCTCTTCATTCGCAATATCGAACAGGCTCAACTGGCCGCTGATGTCGCTCTTCTTATCGTTGGCAACTTTATCCATAACGTCCATATAAATATGGATCAACTGTTTTCTTGTCATTCCGAAGGAATCGAAAGCTCCCGCTTTAATGAAATTCTCAACGGCTCTCTTGTTCACGTCCTTGTTGGCCAGACGCTGACAGAAATCATAAATGTCTGCGTAAGGTCCGAACTGGTTTCTCTCGTTGACGATGTCATCGATGACGTTTCGGCCGACGCCTTTAATAGCAGAAAGACCATAGCGGATGTTCTTACCACGGGCTGCGAAACCGCTTTCCGCCTCGTTAATATCCGGAGGAAGGAGCTCGATGCCGAGACCCTTACATTCCTGAATATATTCTGCCAGTTTCGTAATTTTATCCATAACGGAAGTCATGAGCGCCGCCATAAACTCTACTGGGAAGTAGAATTTCAAGTACGCCGTCTGATAAGCTACGATGGCGTAAGCAGCCGCATGACTCTTGTTAAACGCATATTTTGCGAAGTCGATCATGTCGTCGTAAATCTTGTTGGCAACGGCTTCGCTGATGCCATTATTTACGCAGCCAGGCACGTTGGTTTCCGGATCACCATAAACGAAGCGCTTCCGCTCGGCCTGCATCACATAATCTTTTTTCTTGGACATAGCACGACGGAGCACGTCCGCTCCACCTAAAGAATACCCAGCCAGGTCACGTACAATCTGCATAACCTGCTCCTGGTAAACAATACAACCATAGGTCGGCTCCAAAATCGGAATCAGCTGCGGACAATCGTAGCTAACTTCTCCGTTGGCATTCTTTCCGGCGATGTACTTTGGAATAAAGTCCATCGGGCCCGGACGATACAAAGCGATACCGGCGATAATGTCTTCCAGACTCTGCGGACGAAGCTCTCGCATGAAGTTCTTCATGCCCGCGCTTTCTAACTGGAACACACCTTCCGTCTTCGCTGCACCAATCATATCTAAAACGTTTTTATCGTTGTAATCAATTAAATTTAAGTCGATGGAAAGGCCGATGTTTTTCTGGGCCATAACCAGAGCGTTCTGAATTACGGTCAGAGTTCGTAAGCCTAAGAAGTCCATCTTCAGAAGGCCCAGTTCCTCTAAGGTAGTCATAACGTACTGGGTGACGATAGAGCCGTCAGAGCCTCTGGACAACGGAACATATTCCATAATCGGCTCCCGGGAAATAACGACGCCGGCCGCATGCATAGAAGAATGCCGAGGCAAACCTTCCAGACGACGAGCCATATCGATCAGATACTTAATCTGGCCGTCGCTTTCGTAAGCCTTCCGGAACTCTTCGTTCTTGCCCATGGCCTTATCGATGGTAATATTCAGTTCCGCCGGAATCATTTTCGCAATCTGGTCCACCACGCCATAAGGCATGTTCAGAACACGGCCTACGTCACGAATAACGTTGCGCGCTGCCATAGTTCCGAAAGTTACAATCTGAACCACCTTGTCTTTGCCATATTTTTCCGTAACGTAATCAATAACTTCCCCTCTTCGTTCGAAGCAGAAGTCTACGTCGATATCCGGCATGGATACACGTTCCGGATTCAGGAACCGCTCGAAAATCAGACTATATTTAATCGGGTCAATATCGGTAATGGCCAGACAGTACGCAACGATACTTCCTGCAGCGCTGCCTCGTCCCGGGCCTACCATGATCCCGTGCTGTTTTGCATAATTAATGAAATCCCAAACGATGAGGAAATAATCCACGTAGCCCATGTGTTTGATGGTGTCCAGCTCGTAGTGAAGACGTTCCTCGTAGTCCTGGTAATTTTCATACCGCTCCCGGATGCCTTTTTCACACAAGTATTCCAAATAACTTTCTGCGGTGTAAGGTGCCGGCACATCGTACTTCGGCAGTTTCTGGACGCCGAATTCAATTTCTACGTTGCATCGTTTCGCAATGATTTCTGTGTTCTGAATGGCTTCCGGAGAGTATGCGAACAAAGCCGTCATTTCTTCCGGAGACTTCAAATAATATTGGCCGCCTTCATAACGCATGCGGTCTTTATCGTCTATTTTTTTACCGGTCTGGATGCAGAGAAGAATGTCATGAGCCTCTGCGTCAGTATCAAACGTATAATGAACATCGTTGGTGGCAATCAGCGGAATGCCTTGCTCCTCGCTGATGCGCAGCAGCTGGGAATTAACCATTTTCTGCTCTGGCATGCCATGGTCCTGAAGCTCTAAGAAGAAGTTGCCTCGTCCGAAGAGACGCTCCAAACGGAGGGCTTCGTCTACCGCCTCTTTATAATGGCCACGCATCAACAGCTTTGGAATAATTCCTGCTAAGCAAGCGCTGCTAGCGATAATACCTTCATGATATTTTTCCAGAATCTCATAGTCTACTCTCGGCTTGTAGTAGAAGCCTTCGGTGAAACCGTGAGAAACGATTTTCATCAGGTTGTTATAACCTGTGTTATTTTCTGCCAATAAAACAAGGTGATAATAACGATCATCACCTTGGCCAACCTCCCGGTCAAATCTGGAACCGGAAGTCACATATATTTCGCAGCCAATGATCGGTTTAATTCCCGCTTCCTTCGCTGCTCTGTAAAAATCGATAACACCATACATTACTCCATGGTCAGTAATAGCCAGACTGTCGCAGCCTAATGCTTTTGCCTGGTTAACCATTTCTTTTATCTTTCCAGAACCGTCCAAAAGACTGTATTCCGTATGAACATGGAGATGTGTGAATGGCATTGTTACTCCCTCGAAGTAAGGTATTTCTGAACGCCTGCAATTGCCTCTGCTTCATCCGGGCCATCTGCTGCCACAACAACTTTTTCGCCCTGGGCAATTCCTAAACTCATCATACCCATAATGCTCTTTGCATTAACTCGTTTTTCTCTGTACTCAACGATAATCTGGCTTTCGTACTGGCTTGCGGTCTGTACAAAAACAGCTACCGGTCTTGCTTCCAAACCCTTTGCTAATTCAATAGTGATTTCTTTTTTTATCATATGGACCTCCTTAGTCAGCCGCTCTCAACTTCTCTGCAATCTGGCTGATCTTTCTGAGCCTATGGTTTACTCCGGATTTTCCAACCGGCGGCGTAAGGGTTTCTCCCAGCTCCGCCAGAGGCATGTCCTGATGTTCTAATCTGGCCTTCGCAATGGCCTTCAAATGATCATCTAATTTTTCAATGCCGATAATTTTATCGATTAATTTTATATCTTCAATCTGCCTCATAGAAGCAGTGATTGTCTTGTTAATGTTGGCCGTTTCGCAGTTTACCTGACGGTTCACGCTGCCTCGCATTTCCCGGACGATTCGGGCGTTCTCGAAGTTCATCATGGCCAAAGGCGCTTCGATAATGTTCAAGGCGTCAGAAATGTCCGTTCCTTCTTTTAAGTAGAGGATGAACTTGTCCCGTCGAACGGTGATTTTCGGATTCAGGTCAAAGTCCGCTAACAGCCCTTGCAGGAATACGGCTCCGCCTCGGTCATCACAGGCGATTTCCATGTGATAGCCCTTCTCCGGATCGTTAATGCTGCCCCGCGCGATGAAGGCTCCACGTAAAAAAGAGCGCTTGCATTCCGGCTGTTTGGTAAGCTTGGCAAGGTTTTCCAAAGCCTCAAAATCTAAGTTAATATTAAAGGTTTTCCGGAGGGATGTAAAGTTATAAATAAACACCCCGCGCTCGAAATCCTTCTCCACATTTTTCTCGTCCAAGAGAATCAGCGCTGCCAGTTCTGCCTTCTGAGCATCACCTTTTTTCGTGTAATGCTTGATCAGTTCTTCTTTTACTTCCGATGAAAATGACATTAAAGAACCTTTACCTCACATTCCAGTTTAACACCAAACTGCTTTTCTACTTCTTCCTGGACATGAGCAATCAAATCCAAAATTTCCGTTGCCGTGGCATGGTCTTTATTAATAACGAAACCAGCATGTTTGTCGGAAACCTGAGCACCTCCTAACTGATAGCCTTTCAGGCCAGCGTCGGTAATCAGCTTGCCTGCAAAATAACCTTCCGGTCTCTTAAAGGTAGAGCCACAGCTTGGATATTCCAAAGGCTGTTTCTCTTCTCTCTTGGCTGTCAGGTCGTCGATTTTCGCCCTAATTTCGTCGTAATTTCCTTCCTTCAGTTCCAGTACAGCAGAAAGCACGATATAGCTGCCATCGGAGCAGCAGCTGTGACGGTAAGCAAAGTCCATCTCTTCGTTGGTTTTCTCTACGATGTTGCCTTCTTTATCCAGAAGCTTAACGGTTTTGATAATGTCCCGCATCTCTCCGTCGTAAGCGCCCGCATCCATACAAACCGCTCCGCCTAAGCTTCCCGGAATGCCGGAAGCGAATTCAAAGCCGGTCAGAGAAGCTGCTAAAATCATATCCGACAGGTCTTTTAAGAGAATGCCTGCCTGAGCCGTAACGGTAGTTCCGTCGATGGTCACGTTCCGTAACTTTCTGGTTTCTACGATGGCTCCGTCGTAGCCTTCGTCCTTCACGATAATATTGGAACCGTTTCCTTTCAGATAAAACGGATAGTTCTCCGCGGTCAAGGTCTTCACTACAAAAGCTAAATCTTCTTCCGTTTCCGGTGTGAAAAAGTAAGCTGCCGGACCGCCAACTTCCATAGAAGTATGAAGCTTCATCGGCTCCTCTTCCATTACGTTTCCTGCACCAATGGTTTTCTTTATGAGTTCGATTTTCTCGTCGGTTAATTTCTTCATGAATGATTATTCTTCCTCTTCGTCCTGCTCTACGCCGTTTTCTAAGTCCTCTTTATGTTTATGGATTTCTTCGGAAACTCGGTCGCAGAGAGCCTGAGCTGCATTGTATCCCATGTTCTTCTGACGGTTATTTACAGCGGCGGTTTCAATAATGATGGCCAGATTCCGTCCTGGACGGATTGGAATGGTATGGCTCACTACCTTAACACCTAAAATGTCTGTATAGTCCTCGTTCAGGCCCAGACGGTCGTAATTGCTTTGTCCATCCCACTCTTCCAAGTTGATGATCATGTTGATTGGGGAGAATTCCATAACGGATTCTACGCCGTAAAGGGATTTAATATCGACAACACCAATGCCTCGAAGCTCTACTAAGTGACGGGTCAGCTCCGGAGCTTTACCCATCAGTAAGTCTTCGCCGATTTTCAATACTTCGATAACGTCGTCTGCAACCAGACGATGGCCTCTCTTAACCAGCTCGATGGCGGTCTCGGATTTACCGATACCGGAAGCACCAGTAATTAAAATTCCTTCACCGAATACATCGACTAAAACGCCATGAAGGGAGGTGGTTTCTGCCAGCTGCTCGTTAATCCAACGAATGATTTCTACGATGACCAAGGCCGTAGAATGATCCGTGGAAAGCACTGGAATATCATATTTCAAAGCAATATTTAAAATCTCCGGAGGCGGCTGAATGCCACGAGCCAGAATAATGCCCGGGAATTTATAGGAAAACATTTTCTCCACACGCTCGACTCTCTCTTCAAAAGTCAAGGTCTTCAGATACTCGTTTTCCGCTCTACCGACTACCTGGATTCTCTTGGTGTCGAAATAGTCATAGAAGCCTGCCAGCTGGAAGGCCGGACGGTTAATACTTCTGTGGTAAACCTTCACCTTGGTCAAATCCACGGTTGGAGTCAGGTTGGTATAGCCTAATTTTTCTGCAACTTCTGCTAACGTAACATATTTTCTTGCCACGCTCTTCACCTCGTTTGATTCTTTTGGCAGAAAGACGGGCGTCTTTCCGCTTTTTTCTGTAACATCTTATTTTACTATTTTTTCAGGTTTTTTACAATTTATTCCTTGTTCGCTTCGCTGCCTTCTGCAAAAAAGTCCAGAACGCTTTGGGCCGCTTTTTCGTTCATGCCTTCTACCTTCAGCAGCTCTTCTAAGTCCGCTTCTTTTACGGCGTCGATGGACTTAAAATACCGGATCAAAGCTAAGCGGCGTTTCGGACCGATGCCCGGAATATCGTCTAAGATGGATTTTACCTGGCCTTTGGTCCGCAACTGACGATGATACTCGATGGCGAACCTATGAGTCTCGTCCTGAATGCGTGTAATCAGCTTAAACGGCTCTTTTGTGCGGTCCATCACATATTCCCTGCCTTCGTACAAAAGTCCTCTGGTTCGGTGATTATCGTCCTTTACCATGCCACAGATTGGAATGGTCAGCAGGCTTTCCTCGGCGCCTTCCTTCACCATTTTCTCAATGGCTTCCTTAACGGCGCTGACCTGGCCCTTGCCACCATCAATTAACAGCAAATCCGGACGGTTCCATTCGGAATGCTCGAGACGCCGGGTTAAAACTTCTGCCATGCTGGCGAAATCGTTGGCGCCAACAACCGTTTTAATTCTAAATTTTCTATAATCGTTTTTCTTCGGCTTTCCGTCCTCAAACACGACCATGGAGCCGACCGACAGATAACCGGAAATATTGGAAATATCGAAGGATTCCACGCGCTTTGCATAATTGATGCCCAGCATCTTGCTGATTTCCGTCATGGCGCCTTTGGTGCGCATCTCTTCTAATTTGACTTTTTCTTTGTCCTGGTCGAAGACCATCTTCGCGTTCTTCTCTGCCAGTTCTACCATCTTTTCCTTCTTGCCTTTTTGCGGCAGTAAGATGCTGACTTTCTTGCCGGATTTCGCTGTCAGCCATTGCTCGATTGGCTCCTTGTCCTCTACATCTGTCGGCACTAAAATTTCCGCCGGCAGATATGGGGAGCCTGCGTAATACTGCTTAATAAAGCTGGAGATGATTTCGTTATCCGCTTCCTCCGGCGCTAAGGACAGGTAGAAATGCTCCCGGTCCAAAAGCTTTCCGTTTCGGATAAAGAAGACCTGAATAATGGCCTCGAAGCCTTCCCGGCTCATGCCGATAACATCCCGGTCTTCGCCCTGCTTTACTTCCACCTTCTGGTTTTCTGCAATCTTAATGGCGTCGTTCAGCAGTTCTTTCCATTCCCCCGCTTTTTCATATTCCATGGCCTCGGAGGCCTTCATCATTTCTTCTTTGATGTGGCTGACGATTTCTTTGGAGCTGCCTTCTAAGAAGCGTCGCACTTCTTTTACTTTCGCTCCGTAGTCTTCACTGTTGATAAAGCCGGCGCATGGAGCGTCGCATTTATGCAGATGGTAATTTAAACACGGCCGTTCCTTGCCGATGTCTCTCGGAAGCTTCCTGGAACAGGTCCGCAGATGATACACATTATTTAACAGGTCAATGACATCCCGCACGGAGCCTACATTCGGGTATGGTCCATAATAGCGGTCTGCGTCCTTCTTTAATTTTCTCGTGAGAACCAGTCGTGGGAATTCCTCGCTTAAGGTCAGCTTAATGTATGGATAGGTTTTATCGTCCTTTAACATAGTGTTGTAGCGCGGACGATGCTCCTTGATCAGATTGTTTTCCAGCACCAGAGCCTCCACTTCGGAGTCGGTGACGATATATTCGAAATAGGAAATCTGCCTCACCATCTTTTCGATTTTTGGAGAGCGCACGCGGTAGGTCTGAAAATACTGGCTCACGCGGTTTTTCAGATTCTTCGCTTTTCCGATATAGATAATCTCATCGCGGCTGTCGTGATGGAGATATACGCCCGGGCTGTTGGGCAGTTTTTTCAGCTCTTCCTGTATATCAAACATATCAATAATTTAATAAAATTTTCATATAAAATCAAGATTTGGTGTGATATAATGAATTCTAATTTTTACAAGGAACCGAAAATATTGATGGAACGACAAGACTTTGACGAACAACAGAATACTCCAAGAAGAACTGCTTCGGTAAGACGTCCTAGACCTCAGAGAAGACCGGAAGTTAGCGCGGACACGAAAGGAAAAGTATCCGCTCTTTTTGCTGAGCAAGATTCCGAAGAAGCCAAATTTGCCATTCCAGAAGTTGAGCTTGAGGCCAAACGAAAACCAGAGCCTGAGACGGCTCAGGCGGAGGCGAAAGAAGTACCTGAGAACTTAGGACCTGTTATGGCAGAGGCGGAAGCTACAGAAGCGGATATCGACGATCTTGAAATCGAAGAAATTGATATCGAAGAAACAGAAACTGCAAAACCGGTAAAAGAGAAAAAGAAAAACTCTACGAGAAAGCTCATCCTTACCATCATCATTATCATTGCTGCGTGCGGATTGCTCTTCTCCGGATATAAGCTTTATTCCATTTTACACGGATACAAGGAAGGCGAGAACGCTTATAAAGAAGTCGAAGAGTATATCAAGCCTGCTCCGACACCGGAACATCCGGAAGCTTTTTCCGTAGACGTTGCAGAGTTGAAAAAACTGAACCCAGATGCTCAAGGCTACATTTATTGCGAAGACGTCCTTTCTTATCCGATCGTACAGTGTGCAGACAACGATTACTATCTGACCCACTTATTTAATGGAGAATGGAACTCTTGTGGTTGCCTGTTCATTGATTGCAACATTCCGGATGGTTTGGAAGCTAAAAACTGCATCATTTATGGCCATAACATGAACGATGGTTCTATGTTCGCATCATTGTATAAATACGATGATGAGGAATTCTATAAAACGCACAAAGAATTCGATGTCTTCACCGAAGGACATCATTACATTTATAAAGTATTTTCTCTGTTTGTTACACCAGTTGATGGGTTCGTATACACTACGGACTTCTTCAGTGATGAAGACTATGTAAACTTCTTGAATGTTGCTGCTGGCTGCAGTCCATACGAAACCGAGTATGGCGAGCTGACCGCAGACCGGAAAGTTATTACAATGTCTACCTGTCTCGGCAACGACGATGAGGCGCACCGTTTTATAGTCATGCTGATCCGTGACCGTGAAGTTACTGAATAATTTCACGTCCTCCGGCAGCATGTCGCTGCCGTATTATCATTAAAATTAAACATTTTTTATATAAAACAAGGAGGTTTTTGCCATGTCTATTTGCGATAATTTTATTTGTGACAACATTTCCAAAAACGATGCCGGCCACTTAACTTTTGGCGGTCTCGACACCACAATCCTTGCTGCCAAACATAAAACTCCACTGTATCTTATGGACGAAAATAAGATTCGGAGCAACTGCCGCATCTATACCGATGCGTTCAAAAAATACTTTAAAGAAGGCTCCCTGGTTCTTTACGCAGGAAAAGCCAACGCTTTCAAATACATTTACAGCATTATCATGGATGAGAATATGGGCGTAGACCTGGTATCTTCCGGCGAAATTTACACCGCCAAAGCTGCCGGCTACAACATGGAAAATGCCTTCTTCCACAGCAACAACAAAACCGCCGATGACATCGCGTTCGCTATGGACTGCGGCGTAGGATATTTCGTTATGGATAACGTAGAGGAAGTTTTGGGCGTGGAAGCAGAAGCTGCCAAGAGAGGCATCGTTCAGAAGGCCCTGCTCCGCATCACTCCGGGCATCGACCCCCACACCTACGAAGCCGTTGCCACCGGAAAGGTAGATTCCAAGTTCGGTCTGGCTATTGAAACGGGACAGGCAGAAGAATGTACGGCTCTGACGTTGCAGCAGTCCCATATCAAAGTTTGCGGCTTCCATTGCCACGTAGGCTCCGAAGTATTCGCAGAAGACGTATTCGAGCGCAGCGCTGTAGTTATGCTGGAATTCATGGCCGACATGAAAAAGAAATACGGCTGTGATGCAAATATCTTAGATTTAGGCGGTGGCTATGGCGTACGCTATGTGCACTCCGATCCATATGTAGACATTGATGCAAAAATCAAGAGCGTTTCCGAAACCATTCGGGAAACCTGCAGCCGTTTAGACTATGAAGAGCCGATCATTATGATGGAGCCAGGCCGTAGCATCGTTGCAGACGCAGGCATGACCTTGTACGAGGTAGGTATGATTAAGAACATTCCAGGCTATAAAACCTACGTTTCCATCGACGGTGGCATGAGCGACAATCCACGTTACGCCCTGTATGGCGCACGGTACACCTGCCTCAACGCCAGCCGTATGAACGAGGACTGCAACATGACCGCTTCCATCGTAGGCAGATGCTGCGAGAGCGGCGACATTATTCAGGAGAACGTAGAAGTTCCGGAAGCTACCTGCCGTGGCGATATTATTGCGGTTTGCACCACAGGAGCTTACAACTACTCCATGGCCTCCAACTACAACCGCATCGGTCGTCCGCCAATCGTCATGCTGAAGGACGGCGAGGACAAAGTAGTTGTCCGCCGCGAGACTTTTGAAGACATGATTGCTTTAGATTTGTAAAACAAGTGCTGAAGGCCGTACACGGCATTTCAGAGATCGCACAACAAAAATAAAAGCTCTCCACTAAGGAGAGCTTTTTTATTCTTAAGAATTTTAGCACTTACTGTCTTACGAAACCTTCGCCAGCAACATATGCGTAAAGGCCTTTTACCCATTTGCCGTCTTCTTTTGCAGAAGCTTCCAGAACCATGCCTTTTTCGTCGTCAATCTTTACGCCTTCGATTTTGAAGTCGTCCGTATTTTTGGTACGATATACAACTTCGCCTTCGTCGTTAACAACAAAAACCGTGTCTTCCTTCTTGTCCCATGTGCATACAGTTGCAAGGGAGATTTTTCCACTAAAAACAACCTCTGCGATGTCGCCTTCTAAACGAACCTTTCTCTCGCCTCTCGTTGCCTTTAAAATAAGCGCGTCCTCTTCGATGTAATATCCCTTAATCATGTCTATCTCCTTTCTACGGTGCCGTAGTATGTTTCTTCGTTCATTATACACCCTTTTCGGAAAAATGGTGTATCTTCTGCGTTCAATCGCCAAAAATCCCGTCGTTTCGCATCTGATTCCACGATGCCTGGGTCGCTTCCATCTCCTTTTTCTGGATAATGGCCGCGCGGTCGCTAAGAATGGCCAGCATCTCGTCCGCCACATCCTCCATCGGAAGATGCGCGTAGTGGCGCAGGTAGCCGAGCATGCGGCCGGCCGTGAAGTCCGTGTTCAAGTTGTCCGTAATGGCAACAGCGAAGCCTTCCGGATACCCCTTCTCCAGCAGCACTTTATACAGTTCTAGGCTCTTTGGTGATTTGGTGATCATAGGCGCTCCTTATGGGAGTATTATAGCTTATTTTTTAAGACTACCAAGCCCTTTTTCTATTTTGAATTCTATGAATCGTGGATGCTCTTCGGGAATTAGGACAATTTTGCCACTTGTGAACGATTTCATATTCTTACCAGTCTCAGTTCTTCCAAATTTTCCAGTTGTGCATGATTTGTTTTATCAAAAATTTGTTTATGGGCCAAATTCTTCAGTTGTGCACGATTATTTTACAAATTAAAATGAATAATCGTTCACAACTGACATTTTTAGCTATTCTATAGGTTTAGCATCACACGAAATCGTGCACAACTGGAAATTTTCGCCAACAAACCTCAACAAACTTTCTCAAATCATGCATAACTGTATTTTTTGTCGGGAGAACTTTGGTGCTTATACAAAAAACGGGAGCCGAAGCTCCCGTTTTTTATATATTTTCATATACTCCCCTATTTCAAAGTTTTTGTAAGTGTGGTGGAATCAATTTCGTTGTAATCGTCGTCACGAATTTCTATATCGACAGAGAATTCTGAGATACTATCCAGCGTAATATCATTATCCTCAAGATCATAGCCCATAAGGTCAATATCCAAAATTCCACTCTGGCCTGGCAGAACATCCACGCCAAACGCTATACCTGAAACTTTTACTTTATTGACATAAATGTCGCCAAATCCTGTATCCACGGTAATTTCCTGAGCACTATCATTCTTCACCATAAACAGAATATGCAAATCGTCACTATACTCGAAATCGTCCGCAACAATATTCTTATAAATCAGCTGAATATCGTTGTTATCATAAAGAACTTCACCAGTCTCATCCATGTCTGACGCAGATCCATTAAACGGAATATCAATGTGCTTTTTCCAAAGTTCATGAGATCCATCATCACGACCAGTTAAGTCAAACGCTACTTCCTTCAATTCAGAGATGCCAAACGCTTTCGCAGTGCTATCATCCAAAACATCCGTCAGAGTAATGCTGGCAGCCGCCTTCTTTCCAGCGCATACCAACTGAGTGCTCCAGTTTCCAGAACTAACCCCTACTCCATTCAAGGAAATATTTCCGAAAGTCAAATACATATCTTCCTCGGTTTTGTTCTCTACTTCCATAAGCAGCATGGTGTCACCATCATCATTCTTTAATACGGTCTGGCAATAATTCTTGCATCCGCTTTCGCCAATCAAGTCCGTTGCGTCGAAGTAAATCTGAGATAAATCAAAATTTGCTAATAAGCCTTTGTCCTGCATCACTTCCGCGAAAGTGTCCTTGGAATAATCATAGCCGTCTACAAGAGAAGTTTTGATTTCGATTGGGCCAGTTACCAGATATTCGTCGTAGTCTTCGTCCTTGATTTGAAAACCTACGGTGATGTCCGCAATGTCTGCGATTCCATACAGTTGCAGTTCATCCAGACTGAAGTACATAGTTTCGTTGGCCGTCATTCCAGCAGCAATGTCTTCGCCAACATAGCCGCCTGAAATCATATAACCGTTAATTGAGTTCACAGCGTATCCTAAAGTGCCGGAATAGAAGGACAGCTTCTGGTCTGTGTTGTTCTCCATAACAATGTCCAGCCCAACTCTAGAGCTGGAATACTGCAGTTCCTTCGCTGTAATTTTGATACCAGATTCATCAACCAAAACCGTCTCTTCAATGGTTGCTTCTGTAACCTTCTTTGGCTCTTTTTTCGGTTCGCTTTTGCCTTCTGTAGATTCTTCCTTCGTCTGGCTAATGTCCGTAGATGTGGCCTGAGCTCCGCAAGCAGTAAGTACAGCCACCATCGCGATGGTCATAACAATCGTCAGTAATTTTTTCATAAGTCCCCTCACTTCCTTACTGAATTAATAAAATCCTGGAGGGCCATAAGAGCCTCCTCCGAAAGCTCCAGCTGTTGAAATTTCATTCCCAGCAGATAATCGCAGCTGACATTCAACTGTTCTGCTATGGCGATCAGGTTCTTGAGCTTGGGCTCGATGTCCCCTGACTCGTATCTGGCAATCGCTGTCCTGGATATACCAATGAGAGCCGCCAATTCCTCTTGAGTGAAGCCGGCCTGTTCCCGCGCCTTTCGTATTCGATTACCGAGACACAACATAAAACAACTTTTTGCTTTCATCAGTTAATTCTAATTTTCTGCAATTATTTTGTACATTAACTGACGTTAACAATCCGTTACCAGCGGTAACAGCCGACTCCTTCTGTAAATTTTTGTTCATAATTTTTCCTCCTTTTGTGATTATTTCACGCTACAATGCGTAAGCTTCACTCACAAAAGGGCTTGTATTTTTCGCGAATTTAAAAATAACAGTATTTACATTCACCCCCCCCATTTTTATATAATTACTCCTACAAGTTGAACTTCAAACAAGGAGGTGTAGGGTAATGGGAATTAAAAAAGAAAGTGATTCTCCAGAAAAAATCATCGTAACCAAAGAAGTCGGATTTAAAAAAATACTGATAGGTTTTGTTGTCGGTCTTATTATTGGTGCTTTAGCGGTATTCTTTATTATGCGTCCAAATATGACAACAGTTCATGGACATGCCGGAAAAGATGATGCCGATGTTGTGCTCAGATCTGGCGATTTTGGTGTTTATACCGTAGCCGATTTCCAAGAAGCAATTTTAGGTAAAGCTTCTCAAAACAAAGAATTAATTGTAATGGAACAGCCTCTTGACATAACAACAACTTTAACAAATAGTGGCTTGTTCAGTTGGGATGTTTTCTCTATGGTTAAGGATGTTAAATTCTATGGAACTGGCGTTTATACGGTAGATCTGTCAAAAATTGATGCATCTGACATTTCAGTTGATACAACCAATAGAACTGTAATTCTTACTATTCCTCACAGTTGTTTGCATTATATTAATCCAGAATTAGAGAAAACTGAATTTGAAGATACAAAAAAAGGCTTTCTAGCAATTGGAGATATAACCCTGACGGCTGAAGAAAATAATATTTTAGAAAATGAAATAATCAATAAAATGCGTGAGAAATTAACAACGCCTGAATTATACGAGCAGGCAGATAAATATGCAGAAATGACTGCATGGGAAATCTTCCAACCATCCGTTACAAGCATTTCACCAGATTTTGCATTTTCCATCCAATTCGATGAAGAGACATCCAACATGGATATTTCTGCTGAATAATACTTTTAAGTTTATAAAAATAAACGGCAGCCAAATGGCTGCCGTTTTATATATTTTTTGAATTTAATTATTATTCATTATTTATTCCTCAGTATCTTCCACTTCATCTACAGTAAATGGTTCTGCCTCCGGGACCTCATCTACCTCAACAAAATCAGCATCTACAACTGTACCATTTTTTATTTCCTGAACAAAAATATTTTCCTCTTTTGTGGACTGATGCTTTGGATTAGATAGCATAGTATCTTTTAATACCTTTTTTAACCGTTGGCAACAAGGCTTAAATGTCAAATATGTTATTCCGCCTCCGATTACTCCACCAGCTACAGGAATGGCTTTTTTAAAGAATCCAGCAAATACTTCTTTTGTAAGTTTAACTCCAAACCATTTCATTACTGCTTTAACAATCGGATAAATCGTGCCCTTGGTTAACGCCGTATTTAGAAGTTTCTTCTCAACACCAGTTGCAAACGCCTTCGCAATTGACTTTATTGCATTATTTGCTCCTGCCACACCATTCATAACACCAAGGCAAATAATAATCTCGTTTATTGTCTCACTATCCAAATAAACGCCATCTTGGTCAACTGTTATTTCAGGGAATCCGTAAAGATATAATAATTTTTGTGTTGCACGGAGTGTATATCCATAATACTGTGTAATATCTGCTGGAATAGTTGCTGCAATAGCCCAACCCCCAGGAACGCCCAATGCTGCAGAAATACCAGATACTTTGATTCGTTCAGATTCAATAACATCGTTTGAGATTTTTTCAATATCTTCTGGCGTAATGCCTGCTAACGCCGGTGTTCTAGCGACTGCATCATTCACTACTTCTTCCGGATATTTTTTAAACAGTTCTTTGCGCAAAAAAGATTCTCTATTAATTTTCACTCCTGGAGTTTTAAACGCTAAAATGATAATATCACCAATATCTACCTGTCCACTCTTATCTTGATCTAAAGTCCCAACTACTTTATCTTTAACTGTAACAGCCGTTGTTTTTCCTGTTTCCGCAACTTTCTTTACTGTTTTGGCAATATTCTTTTCTTCTTTTTCTTTTTCGATTGCTTCGCCTACTGATTTTTTCATCTTTGAAGCTACATCCTTACCAAAAGCGACTGCACTTTCCAAAATATCGTTATAGACATTTTTGTTTTCTTCGTTTTTCTGTTTTTTCATTTCTTATTTCATACCTCTCTTACATTTCAAGAAAAAAAGCAGCTTATTTAATTATCATATAAAAGCACTTATATCCAATTGTCAACAATATTCTCGTTACTCTCAGTTAACAATTTCTACAACACCCACGCCAGTCCTATCAGCACTAAAAAGATGCCACAACAGAACCATATCATTTTCCCAAATATCGTGATGCAGAACTTAATCAACCACCACAATAATCTTCCAAGTTTTCTCTTTAAATCTTAAATCCTTTATCTGGCGCTTTTCAGTACTCGCAACTCCCACGCGCCCTTTCTAAAACCAATTCTATAAAAACAAACATCAAAAAAGGTCGCTTCTAAAGCGACCTTTTGAAGGATTCAATTCGATATTTATGCTGATTTGTTACTGGGTTTATTCAAAAAAACACCAGTCAATTTCTTTTTCCCTTCTACTCACCCCTCCTCCGTACCATTGCGGAATAGTTGTCGTAAATCTGGAAGCCGAATTTCTCATAGAACGGAATGGTCTTTGGGTTGGAAGTCATGATCTTCACATACAAATGATTCTCGAAATGGGCGAGGATTCTCTTCATCAATTCTTCCCCGATTTTCATGCCTTGGTACTCCGGATCCACCAGCAGATAGTGCAAAAACGCTACGGTTTCGCCATCGTCCAGCGCCCGCACCAGTCCTACCAAACGGTCGCGGTCCCACGCGGACACTACATGGGTCGAGTTGTGCATCGCCTTCACCAATTTTTCCGGATAACGTCCGGACTCCCAATTGACCGACAGGAATAATCGTTCGATGTCGTCCGCCTTAAAATCTTTTGTCTCCTTATATGTGATAAACTTCCGGTTCGTCACCCAATACAACCGGCCCTCGGAAAGCTCCATGCCCAAGCTGGCGTTCAGCTCCAGGGAAGCCTTGTTGCTTTCGTAAATCTGGCCGTATGGGATGCGACCCTTTTCCATCTGATGGGCCAACATGAACGCCGCCATCTCATAGCCGAAGCCCTTCTCGCGATGCGCTTTATCAATGTGCAAAAGGCCTACGGCCCCTTCGTTGTGAAGGCCGATGAAGCCCATAATCTGGCCGTCTAAATAACATGCGAAAAAGTCGTCGCTCTTGAAATCGTTGTACAGCTCGTAACCGTCGCCCATGTGGTAGTTCGCCTGCACATAGGAAAAGTCCGCCTCATCCGGGTGGCGGATTTCCAATCATTCTCCAGCGTTATCAGAACGCTCTCCGATTCATAAACGACGCTCACGCTCTGTCTCCGGAGGGATTCTCTCATATCCGCATAAAGCGCAGGATCCGCAGCAATAATATCTCGTATATTCATAATATTTTCTTTCATCAAAGGGGCTCCTTCCTACGAAGGAGCCCCTTTGATTTCACATGCTCTATTTAGTTATTTCAATCCATGCCTTCACGTCTTTTAGCAACTGCAACGAAGCCAAGTCCTAATGCTGCGATTGCGCCGAATACATAAAGGATTGCATTGTTGCTATCGCCAGTCTTAGGCACATCCGTCTTAACGATTGTGTACTCGAATTCAACGGAAGTATAGTTATCATTTTTGCTGATGAACTCGATGAGGTGTTTTCCTTCACCGGAATTGTCAGCTTTGCCGCCGTCGATAGAAACTATATAGTCTTCGCCCTCTTTAAGAACTGTGTCGTTAACGCCGTATACAGTGTAATCGCCAGATCCGACAACGCCTTTGCCAGTGTAGTCATAAGTGTCCTTCAATCCTTTAACTACAAGCGCTCTTGGGTTAATAGTGAAATCCGTATACGCCGTAGCACTGCCGCATGCCATAGTGGCTCTATATGTTCCTGCATCTACAGGAGCATCGTCGGAATCATAGTCCGTTTCATCAATTCCTGTGTAATGAATACTAAAATCAAATCCTGCTGAATTCCAATTACTTTCCCCGTTGATTGCAGCGCCATGTGGCTGTCCATCATAATTAGCATCATCTGCAGTTATCTGAGCAGATTCTAATGAATGAAAACAAACTTTACAACTAACGTCAATTATATCATCCGCATAAGAATACGGATCGCCCCATGTGTGAGTATGGTCACTTGGGTAAACATAAATTGCCAGTCCAGAAGTTCCATAGCCTGAATCAATATCGGTCTGTCCTACAATCCAAGTATAAGCACCTGTAATCGGCTCACCCGAAGACTCTGGCGAATAAGCTTCCATAAGACATACGGATTCTCCTGGAGCTATAGCAAAATCGTTCATATTATATTTCTCATCAGCCTTCTCTTTATTCGGACATAAATAAATATGGTCGGTATTATCAGCAGACTCATTCTTGAGATCGGTATATTTTGAAATAATTTCGTCACCAACCGCAAGATTTTTCGTAGCTACTTCTTCGTTTCCGTATGTTTTAGCCAATGTAGGCACAGCAATAATCGCAACAGTCATAAGCATTACAAGAATGCTTGCAACAGATTTAGAAAAAAACTTCTTTTTCATTTTTCCCCCCTGTACATAAATATAAATTATTCTTGTGGAAATATGAAGTTATTATATAACATTTTTGATGGGGTGTTCAAGGATTTTATGAAGTACAAGCGGTTTAAGGAATTTCATCGTATAATAGACAAAATTCATGAAAAGAAGGTGCCAATAATGGGAAAAAGAAAAAGTCTTAAAGCGGTCATTTTAGGCATGGTTTTGGTTACGGCGAAGTCCTTGGCAGAGTGGATATGATGGATCCGGATTATATGTGGCCATACGAAATCAAATACTTGGGTGGCAATCAGATTGAGATTACCTATGAGGCAGACTTTTACGGAAATGCAGGCGGCGCTGTCACCTTCAACATTCCTGCAAAAAAAAAGTTTTTCATTTTTCATGAAGCAATAGAAAAGAGACCTTTTTCAAGGTCTCTTTTTAATATCATCTTTCTATTCTTCCACCCAAATATATTCGCCGCGGATTTCGATGCCGATGTCGGCGTTGACTTTTTCTCTCATGGCCTCCTTCAAAGTTTATTCCCTTATTTCTAACAATCCCGCAGGGTCGCAGTAAAGGGCACGGGCCAATGCAATCAAGTATTCTGCCCTCGCCTTGTTAATGTCTTTTTGATTTTGTTCATATTGCTGAATTGTGCGGACCGGAATACCGGTTAATTCCGCTAGCTGTGACTGACTTAGGCCTGCTGCCAGACGCTTATGTTTTAAATTTGTCTGCCGTTTTCTGGCTTCGTATTTCTCAGAAAGCTTGTCACAGAAATGCTGAATGTCCATCTCATGATATGGCGAATACATACGCAACATCTCCATAATAGAAACTTGCTCCGTAATTTGCGAAAAGGATAGGCAAGTCTTCCATTGGTAATAAGCCAGCGCCCAACCAAGCCAATACTCCGAGCTTTTTTCTTCTGCATAAAATGGTTCGGTATAGATTTTTTCTTTTCCAGTTACCATCAACGCCATCTCCACACCAGATCTTCCGGCCAGAACAGACACATCCCCTCGCTCTAACTTTTTCGAAACATCGGAAGAAAGAAACAGTTCCCAGAACTCCGTCAGATCATATTTCAAATCATACACAGCGTAGTCTAACATCCTGCCAAAAGAGTTTCTGGCAGCCTCAAGATATATTCGGTCGTAAGCGTTCATCATCTGCCTTCATCTCCTCATCTAATATTTGCGTGATGTATAAATCTCCTCGCTGGCGCTTGTTACGCTCCATGTCAAAATATTCTCTTCTTGCATTTTTATCCCGAATCTGTTTCTTTATAAACCACTCCTCAGCCTTCGCAATCTCCGTATCTACAAAAGTTAACTGAGAAAAAGCCTTCTCACTTTTTAGGACAATCTGTTGTCCTAATTTACCTAAATGCATCGCTGCAGAAAGCTGCCGATAAGAAATAGTACCATTCAAAAAATCCTGCGCAAAAGAAAAGTAGCTATCATCTGCGCGGTATCCGACAATCAGGTCCGCAGAAGAATAATCCGGTAAAAAATAGTCCGTCAAGTATTCCCTCGCCTCATTCGCCAATAGTGACGTACAGTCGAATTCACGATTCTGCAAAAGCACCGACAACCAGTGCAGCATGCAGTATTCCGGACCATTCAAGTTCAACAGCGTAAGCCCTTTCATGTCCAGGTCGTATATGTTCGCACATCCATTTTGGTCTGCATCAACCGCCCATTCTTTTGCCATGTCGATCGTCTCCGTGCAATAAAACCCCAGACCATAATCGTTGTACTTTTTCCCAAAACCATAAATCGGCTTTTCTATTCTGTTTTCTGAACCATGATAGATTCTTTTCATCGTTTCTATTTTTTTCATAAAAAAACTATACTCCCAAAGGAGTATAGTTGTCAATGTTCTATATCGGGAGAATATCCTATAGCAAAAGCTTCTATCACTTGTAATAGAAGCTTTTTATATCCATTATTCAATCATACTATTTTTAGCATTTATATTAATCATCATAATGATTCCAATCACCCAAAAGTCCTGGTGAGCTATGCCCTTTTTTATGTCCATTATCATCGTAATGATTATAATCGCCAAAAAGTCCCGGATGGCTCTCACCAACTTTATGACCATGTTCATCATAATGATTTACATTTCCAAAGAGTCCTACAAAACTTTCGCCAACCTTATTACCTTTGTCATCATATTCATTCATCCCACCGAAAAGGCCCGGTCTGCTTTCGCCAACTTTATGTCCATGTTCATCATAGTGATTTATATTTCCAAAGAGTCCCCAAGAACTATGTCCATTATTTTTTTCCATATTTTACCTCTTATTTCAAAAAGTTATTTACTCCCTTCCAACTTACGGAAATCTTGTAATCGGTCATGTCCATTAAGTTCATGCTACAAGCTCCCATCTAGTTTCATAAAATTTTCCAGTTATCAAAGTACAGGTTTAATTTTTCATTTAAACATTCGTACTATATCAATGATAACAAATACAAGGGCATTTTTCAGGACTTGCAAGTACACTGGCGACCAATCATCTCGCACTCATCGCTCTCGCGCATGGTGGCAACAGATACACAGTTGGGCATAACCACTCCTAAAACCGCTCTATACACGGCTCTTCATAATATTGAAAATTCTTATCATGGGACAGCAGGAAAGCTCCTTCCGTTTTTGCCTGAGATATCAGCATTCGATCAAACGGGTCATAATTTGCTAATTCACAGCCTTGCTTCGTCCTTAACGTCCGGATGCTTTTAATATGGTCACTGTTAATATTCAAACAATGAAATCCAGAACGAATACTGATTTCTTCAACAACCGCTTCGTCATAAGGGCACTTCTCCGGCGCTTTATAATTTTTAATCGCCAGTTCCCACAACGAAGCAGCACTGAAATATACTATATTGTCCCTATCATTAATCATATCAGCAATTCTCTCCGGAAGATTTTTATCGTCCGTCAGCGCCCAGATAAGAACATGGGTATCTAAAAGCAGTTTCATTAAAAAACTCCTCCATCATCCAAAAAATTATCTTCAACTGAAATGCTGTTAAACTCATCCAACGACGGCATTTCAGGAAGGATTCCTTTTCCCAATCCTATGCGCGTTTGCGGCGGATCGTCATAAGGCACTATTTTAGCAACCGGTTTTCCGTTACGCGTAATCAAAATATAAGCCTCCTTTTTCTCTTCGACCGCCAATACATATTTCGAAAGATTTGTTTTTGCTTCAAACATATTCACCGAAGTCATGTCACCCTCCATATTCTGCCTAGGTTAGCTAAGCAAATTATAAAGGGTAAATTTAATAAAGTCTATCTTTTTTTAATTGAATTCCTTTTGAGAAATGATAGAAACTGGAGGGAAAATCCCTCCAGTAGTTAAGACCTCCACTGAGGCAGGAGCTCTCCAGATGAACTTATATTAGCACATCAATCATTGCTTTTCCACGTATACATTTTTACGAATCTGTTAAAAAAACTTTATTCTTCCACCCAAATATATTCGCCTTGGATTTCGATGCCGATGTCGGCGTTGACTTTCTCTTTCATGGCCTCCTTGGCCAGACCCAGGAAATGGCCCGGCTTGAAGGTTCCGATGGAAACCGTCAGATCCGACTTCACATACTTCGTGCCCAGCCCAGTGTCGCCGTTGAGCCCGGAATTGATATCCGCAGAAACCACATAGGCGCCGGAAGCATTGATGGCATCGATGGCGGTCCCATAGATGCCTCTCGGCTCGCCAGAGAATCCGGTGCCGAAAATGCAGTCCAAAACGGAGCCATATTCCGCAAAGGACATGCCCTCCTCAAAGGCGATGGAACGGATGCTGCGGGCTTCGCAGATGTCGTGATAATACTTTCCGTCGTCGGAAAAGCTGTCCGACAGTAGGAAAATGTCCACTGGAATATTCGCCTCGGCGAGCAGATTCGCAACCACGAATCCGTCGCCGGCGTTGTTTCCCTTGCCACAGACAATTGCGACCGGTGCCTTCCAAGAAGTCGCCTCGTAAATGGCCGTTCCTGCTCGACCCATGAGCTCTTTGGAACTTATTTTATTTTCGATGGTCCACGCATCGCTCTCGCGCATGGTGGCAACAGATACACAGTATGGCATAGCAGCCTCCTTCATTAACGTTCCTGCTGATTGTCGCCTAACATGTTAGTGTTCGTCAAGAGTAACTTAATTCATCTTTCCCCCGGACCACATATTCATAGTCGCCTTGTTGGCGTAGAGCTTGGCGAAATCTGGACTTGCGCGAGAAAAGCAAGAAAAATGCGCGATTTCTTAGTTTCAGTGAGCTATTTCAGCCATTTTCGTGCGTTTACCTCACTGAAAGTGAAATATCGCGCATGCAAGTGCACTGAAACGAAATTATCGCGCATTTATGTTTCATTCTGGATTTATTGGGGATTGTCGCGTTGAAAACAAAATACCCTTTATTCCACCATTATTTGCCACACTATCATTTATATCAAATATATCTGTCGAAATCTTCCGAAACCAATGTTAGAAAAAAGAGAAACAACCTAGTCACAGCGTGCCTTGACATGAACGATGTTATGACATATCTTTAAATCAGTATTTAGCACGTTATACTTTTTAAGGTTGTGCGCAGTATTTTTAGTCAAATTTGTGAAAGAGAAGGTTTATAAATTATGGGATTCAGCAAAACAATTCAAATGTTTATTTTCGACGGAAATCCAAATGGACGAATTATGTGTGAAATATCAAACTGGAATGGACGCGTATATAAAGTATCCCGAAATGAACTTCTTGAGTTTTCAAAACGGTCCGATTCAGATAATACTGGAGTTTATTTTTTGTTTGGAAAAAATGATAATAATGAAGATACGGTATATATCGGAGAAGCCGAAAAAATAATGACGAGGTTAAAACAGCATTTGAATGAGAAAGTATATTGGAACGACTTCATAGTTGTAATTAGCAAAGATAATCTTCTTAACAAAGCGCATGTGAAATATCTTGAGAATCAGTTTTATTCACTAGCCAAAAACGCCAACAAAACCGTTATTGCAAACAGTTCCATTCCAAATTGTCCGTCAATTTCAGAATTTGATGAGGCAATGTTATTGGAATTTATTAGTAACACTAAATTACTTGTAAATGCTCTTGGATATAAAACATTCGATACCATTGAAGATAATAAAATAAATACGCAAAATAGCGAAAGTGAATTTTACATAAAAACTACACGTGGTGCAGATGCCAAAGGAATTATAGTATCAGATGGTTTTGCCGTACTTGAAGGATCAATGATTGCAACTTCTACAGTAGCTAGCATGTCTGCAAGCTTGATACGCATACGGACAAGCCTTCTTGAAAAAGGTATAATAAATGCAGAATTCAAGTTCACAAGGGATTATTCCTTTACTAGCCCATCAACAGCAGCAGCCATCGTTATGGGCCGCAATGCAAATGGAAAAACCGAATGGAAAACTTCCGACAACAAGCCACTAAAAGAAATTGAAGAAAATCAAATATAAATGAATTAGCTTTGCCCAATTATGTTAGGACGCTACCTTTCATATTCTACAATTAAACACCTTTTCAATATTTCTTATTCTTATAAAAGAGGAAACTGAACAAATTCAGTTTCCTTTGTATTTTCTGTATTATCACGTTTATATTCGGTCAAATTATTTACTGTGCCATTTAAACTTGGCCGTAATATCCCATTCTGGTTTCAACCATTTTCCCATTGTTGCTTCCAATTACCCACAACCAACTTACATTCTCGCAATGCTTTCCGCATATACTCCCATACGCTCATCAAAGTAATTATTGTCTGTCCATAATTCGCACTGGGTCATAACGGTTTCAAGAGCGTCATCCATTCCCTCTGGTGGATATTTATATTTCTTCAGAAGCTTTTTGATCATCATTCGCATCTTAGCTCTTGCGGTTTCTCGTTTCTGCCAATCGATAGTCTTATTCCTATTTAATGTTTCCGTAAGTTCTTTTGTGAGTGCAACCAATTCCTCATTCTCGTAAAAGTCTTTGATTGCTTCTGGTTTTGTCAGTGCATCATAGAAAGCCATTTCTTCCGGAGTCAGTCCCATGTCTTTTCCTTGATCATGACCATTTCGAATATCTTGAGCCATCTTCAGAAGCTCATCGATAACCTGCTGATTAGTCAGCATTCCGTTCAAATACTGGTTCATAATTCGCTGAATCATTTCGCTGAATTTCTGAGATTTAACAACATTTGTCACACGGTAAATAGCAACCTGTTCAGCAATCAATCTCTTCAGTAATTCAACCGCCAGATTCTTCTGTTTCATTTTTGATATATCTTCCAAAAACTTCGGATCGAATAAAGAGAATTCCTCTTTCACGCCATCAAACAGATTAATTACACCATCACTCTTTATGCTCTGTTTAAGAAGTTCGTTGATTCGGTCGTTTAATTCTTTTAACGATATTTTTGATTTTCCGCCTTCAACAATTATACGGTTAGCCATAACGCGAACTGCTTCAAAGAAAGCAGCTTCCATTCTTTCCGGTTCTGTTGTAAGAGCCGAACATAAGGAAAGTGCTTGCTTCAGCAAGAATGCTTCTTTCAAGAATGTCTTAAGTAGTTCCGCTTTGTCTGGAGCAGCCACATAGTTCACAGCACCACTAATAATTTTTGCTCTCTCAAGATCTGAACCATTCATGAAAGACGCATAATCATAGCCATCAAGCAAGTCTCTACATACTTCCAGTTTCTCCTGGAATTTTGGATAAGCGACCTGACCAACATCTGTATTTCCATAATTTTTACGGTCACGAGCAGTATAGTCATTCATAGCTTGCTTAAGAGCATTTGCTATGCCTACATAATCTACAACCAAGCCACCTTCTTTTTCCTTAAATACTCGATTTACTCGCGCAATAGCCTGCATCAGATTATGTCCCGACATTGGCTTATATACATACATCGTAGCAAGTGACGGAACATCAAATCCGGTGAGCCACATATCAACAACGATTGCAATTTTAAGAGGGCTGTCATTGTCTTTAAATTTCTTTGCCAGTTCTTCCTTATGGCGTTTATTTCCAATGATTCCTCTCCACTCTTCCGGATCTTTATTGCTCTCTGTCATTACAACGGCAACTTTATCGTTCCAACCCGGACGAAGTTCAAGAATTCGTTGATATATTTTCATCGCAATATTACGAGAATAAGCTACAATCATAGCTTTTCCTGTAAGCAGATTCTCTCTGTAATTCTCGTAATGATCCAGTATATCGAATACGAGAGAATCTATGGTCTGTGGATTTCCTAAAACCGCTTCCATCTTTCCAAGCATCTGTTTGCTCTTCTGAATAACGCTTTCATCCGCCTGGTCCAAAGCAGCTACAGTGTCATATTCCTGATCTATCATATGGATGGTTTCTTCATCCAATTTCAGTTTGATGACTCTGCTTTCGTAGTAAACAGGGCGAGTAGCTCCATCTTCTACCGCCTGGGTCATATCATAAATATCAATGTAATCACCAAATACCGCTCTGGTATCGTGATCCTTTGAAGAAACAGGAGTTCCTGTAAATCCAATAAAAGTAGCATTAGGAAGACAGTCACGGATGATACGTGCAGTTCCTACGATTCTCTTTGCTTCCTGTTCTCCAGCTTCATTCGTTGTAATTTTTATTTTTTCTGTTAAGCCGTACTGACTGCGATGAGCTTCATCCGCCATTACGACAATATTTCTTCTTTCGGATAATGCAGAAGCAGATTCTTCAAATTTCTGCATTGTTGTAAAAATGATTCCGTTGGCATTCCTCGAAGCCAGCCATTTCATCAAGTGTTCTCTGCTAGTAGCATGCTCTGGTTTCTGACGAAGGAAGTCGGAACACTTTGCAAATTGGGTAAAGAGCTGATCATCCAGATCGTTTCTGTCTGTAATTACAACAATTGTTGGGCTATTGAGGGCTTGCTGAAGAAGATGGGCATAAAACACCATCGATAAAGATTTACCTGAGCCCTGTGTATGCCAGAAAACTCCACCCTTTCCATCTCCACCATCTGCAGCAGCTTTACATGTACTATCGATGGCCTTGCGCACAGCAAAGTATTGATGATAACCTGCGAGTATCTTGTAGGAGTCTATTCCTTCTTCACTAAAACAGATAAAGTTTTTTAATAAATCAAGAAGTCGCTCTTTTTGAAACATTCCCTCAAAAAAGGTATCAAACTGAGCATATTGTGTATTTTCATAATCTCCTTCCTTCGTCTTCCATTCCATAAAACGGTCTTCACCGGAAGTGATTGTTCCAGCCTTTGAAACAGACATATCACTCATTACGCAGATTGCGTTATAAATGAACATGGCCGGAATCTCCTGCATATAATTTCGAATCTGGAGGTATGCTTCGGAAGCATCCGTTTCTTCTCTGGAAGGAGATTTGAGTTCTATTAGTACTACAGGAATCCCGTTTAAGAAAAGCAAAACATCTGGGCGCTTATTACTGTTTTCAATGAAGGTCCATTGATTTGCAACTATAAAAGAATTGTTGTCCGGATTATTGTAATCTACGATATAAACAATATCTGATTTTGTTTCTCCGTTTTCGTGATAACTTACTTCAATGCCATTCTGAAGATAATTCATGAAAACCGTATTTTTCTGTACAAGTGTTCCGTTCTCAAAATTCTTGAGTTTATACAAAGCATCCTTGATTGCAGCATCCGGCAAAGAAGGATTCAATCTTTTTAAGGAGTCTTCAAGAATCCCATCATACAACGGGCTCTTAAAATCTCTTTCAATATTCGGACCATACAAATGCTGATAGCCCATATTTTGAAATAACTCTATTACTGAATTTTCATAATCGGCTTCGATAAAACCTGGCATTGTTTTATCCTCCTGTATTTTGGTTTTCTATGCTATGCAATAATTTAATACCTCAAGTCGCTGTTAGAGGTTATTATCAAATTCCGCTAAAGAGTATGTTTTTGTTTTTCGTTGAGTATCGTTATATATCACTCTTACTTCATTAACTAACACTTGTTTTTCATCAATTAATTTTTTTATGTAGTTCTGAGTAACTTTGACAGAAATATTAAGTGCATCAGAAATCGAATTAATCGAAGAGTATGGATTATTTCTTAAGTATTGCAATATTTTATCGCGATTGCTCGGCCGCTTTTCAATATATAGTGTTTTGTTTTCTGATGTCTGCATGCGTTCTCTAATATATCCTAAAAACCGTGTTTGATAATATGAGATTACATCGTCATTAAAAGTATTCTTAATAAATTTGTCAATTTCCATCCAGCATTCACTTGGATTCCCGATACAGGCTATTAACTGATCAAACAAATGATATATTTGATTATTATTCTTTGTATCTTTTATTGCTAAATACAACGCATTGTAATAATGCGGACGCCAATTTGAGCCAATAGCCAAATCAACAAATTTAAGCAGATTTTCTGATTTGTTGATAAATTCGAAATCAAAATAGCTTAATACATATTTTTCTTCGTTTTTTGAACTTTCATCGTAACAATTGACATCTAAATTTAATCCAACAATATCTTGATAAACCTCTTTGCTTAGAGAAATTCCAATTGATTTCATTGAATCTTCAAGTAAATAAGCATCTACATATGCTTGTCCAACAATTAGTTGTTTTTGTAGTTTGGGCAATTCTATAGCCGGCATTTTATCAAATTCACCTTTTGATATTGCCCCTCGAATTAAAATTCCATTTTGAGTAAATTCCTCTTTGCAAATATCAATTACAAGTGTAACCAAGCCTTTTAAAGATTCAGAGGCTACATCATTTGAATACAAAATAACTGAATCACTAACAATATAGCCATTTATTTTATTGTTTATATTTTGAAATAACGAATATATTGTTGACGAAAAATCTCCGATATAATTCTTTGCATCATTTTGAGATAATTTTTTAAGTTTGTCTTTAAATCCCAATACATCTAAAAATGCAACATATTTCATACAATTCCTCTTTTCTAATAAACGATAATTTAGCGGCTTAGACTTCAACAGCAGAGACGTCAATTTCTCCACTCATCAGCCGAGGAAGTAATGAATCTCGCATTGCCTGAAGACGGCATATTTCCTCATAGTTGGTTCGGATCATTGAATCTATAGGACTAACGAGGGCTTCAAAAGCATCCAAATCCTCAACAGATGGAATACTGATAGGCATGTTGTTCAACGCATCTCGATTGATGGAGCCGAACACGGTACCTTCTCCATTGAAAACGTCCAGTTCGGGACGAAGGGCAAACATTGTGTATAAAACATAGGATTGATGATTATCCTTGCTGCGTATTGCTCCAAGACCACGACCGATACAACAGCGCTCATAAGCAACATTGAGAGCGCCGACAGGAGCACGGACACTCAATAGGACATCACCAGCTTCCGCCATACGTTTTGGTTCTGTTGTAAACAAACGGCGAGTAGGAAAACGAGAGCCAAATTCAGCACGACCTTGGTAAAAAACCTCTCCAGTACCGTCTTCATTGTAACTGGAGCCACTGGGAGATTGTCCCATAGTGATTTCTGCTATGTCCTTCAACGTCCCCAAAGTGACATTCAAAGAATTTGCTTTTCCAAACATGGAATCGTAAATCGCCAATGCCTGCTGCTCTAAATTATCGTTTATCGCTTCATTGTTTTCTATTTTCATGTCAATCAAACTGAG
>JAKSRM010000014.1 GCA_024403615.1 Lachnospiraceae bacterium | reverse complement strand
GATTCCTTCATAAAGATTTAATAATGTAAACGTTTGACGGACCTAATCCTGTGGGGTAACATAATCCCACAGGATTTTCTTTTGCATTCCGCTCGGAGTGCATAATTTCCACGAAAAAACAATTTAATATTTTGAGCCATAGACTATGGCAGAAAGGAAGGAGCATATGGACTATACGCTTTTTAAAGACGCTGTGCTTGACCGTCTGAAAGAGAAGGTGGCAGAGGGAAAGGAGGTAAACGTTAAAACGATTCTGAAAAATAATGATCTGGAACTAGATGCTTTAACCATTGATGATGAGGTAACAGATTTAGTACCGACTTTGTATCTGAACTATCTCTATGATGAGTATGTAAATGGTTCTACCATAGACGAGATTGTGGATGAAATTATATTTGTTTCGGATAATTATTCCATGCACAAAAGCATTGATTATGAGGCTTTAGAAAATTATGAAACAGCAAAACAGCATTTAGCCTGTAAATTAATTAATCGTGAAAAAAACCAGAAATTATTAAAGACGTTACCCTTTAAACCTTTTTTAGATTTAGCGATTGTTGTGTATTATCTGTTGGAGGTGGAAGAAGGAGATTTCTCTACGGTAATGATTAATTATGAATGTCTGAAGAAATGGAAAATTTCCGAAGAAAAATTAATCGAGGAAGCCATGGAAAATACGAAAGAACTTTTGGGAGAATATATTTCGCCATTATCTTCTGTCTTATGGGATATTTACAATCAAAGAGAAGGAAGCTGTTCTTTGGAAGATGAAATGATGGAACTGATGGTGAAAGAAGAAGGTCAGATGCCGATGTTTGTTGTATCAAACAAGCCAAGAGTAAACGGGGCAGTAAATATGCTGAATCTGAGATTTATGAAAAAACTGGCAGAGGCTGTGAATGCCGATTTATATATTATCCCATCCACCGTTCACGAAATCATTCTGGTTCCTGCAAAACCAGATGTATCCAGAGAAGAGCTGGATCAGATCATCCATTCTATCAATAAAGAGGAAATCAAACCTCAGGACGTCCTTTCGGACCATTCTTATTTCTACAGCAGAGAACTCAACAAAATCACCTTATAAAAAAATACACCCAGGCGGAATCGAACCGCCATTTCAGGCTCCGGAGGCCTGCGCTCGATCCATTGAGCTATGAGTGCATGTGAAGGGATTATAACACATCTATTCAATTTTTACAAAAAAATTGTATAAACATCTTATATATTTACCAATTATTCCATGTATTTTTTCTTGTACAATTTGTCTCTCGGTGATATAATTTTTACAAATTTGAGGGAGAAAATCCCTTTTCTTGCATTATTTTTCAATGGAGGGATAACGCTATGACTAGAATGATGAAAACAATGGATGGAAATACTGCAGCAGCTCATGTTTCTTATGCATATTCTGAGGTTGCAGCTATTTACCCGATAACCCCTTCCTCGGTAATGGCAGAATTGGCTGATAAATGGGCTACAGAAGGTCTGAAGAACATTTTCGGTAGAGAAGTTGCCGTTACGGAAATGCAGTCAGAAGCAGGAGCAGCCGGCGCGGTACATGGATCTTTAGCAGCAGGTGCTCTTACGACTACCTTTACCGCTTCTCAGGGCTTACTCTTAATGATTCCAAACATGTATAAAATAGCAGGCGAACAGCTTCCGGCAGTCATTGATGTTTCTGCCAGAACGGTTGCAACTCATGCTCTTTCTATTTTTGGAGATCATTCCGACATTTACGCATGTCGTCAGACTGGCTTTGCATTTTTATGTTCCGGCAGCGTTCAGGAAGTTATGGATTTAACTCCTGTTGCACATTGTGCAGCAATAAAAGGCAGAGTTCCTTTCGTTAATTTCTTTGATGGTTTCCGTACCTCCCACGAAATTCAGAAAATTGAAGTATGGGATTATGAAGACTTAGCAGATATGGTGGACAAAGAAGCCATTAAAAGCTTCAAAGCAAAAAGCTTAAACCCATATCGTGGAGGACAGTCTGGTTCTGCACAGAATCCAGATATTTTCTTCCAGGTTCGTGAAGCTAGTAATACCGCTTATAATCAGCTTCCGGCAGTAGTCGAAGCGTATATGAATAAAGTAAACGAAAAGATTGGAACGAACTACGGACTTTTCAATTATTACGGAGCAGAGGACGCAGAGCATGTAATTATTGCTATGGGTTCTGTTTGTGAAACCATTGAAGAAACCGTAGATTACTTAAATGCACAAGGCGGAAAATACGGCGTTGTTAAAGTAAGACTGTATCGTCCGTTCAGTGCAGAGCATCTGATCAAGTGCATTCCAGATACGGTAAAACAGATTTCTGTTTTGGATAAGACGAAAGAACCGGGAAGTTTAGGCGAACCGTTATATTTGGATGTTGTAGCTGCTTTAAGAGGCTCGAAATTCCACGATACTCCAATCTTCTCAGGAAGATATGGATTGTCTTCAAAAGATACAAATTCTTCACATATCATTGCTATCTTTAAGAATACAGAAAAAGAAAGATTTACCGTAGGTATTGTAGATGATGTAACCAACCTTTCTCTTGAGATTAAAGAAAAACCAGTTACAGTTCCAGATTCGATTATCAGCTGCAAGTTCTGGGGACTTGGTTCCGATGGTACGGTTGGAGCAAACAAGAACTCCATTAAGATTATTGGTGATAATACAGATCAGTATGCACAGGCTTACTTTGATTATGATTCAAAGAAATCTGGTGGCGTGACCGTATCTCATTTAAGATTTGGTAAGACGAAAATTAAATCTACTTACTTGATTGACCAGGCTGATTTTGTGGCATGCCATAATCCGTCTTACATTCGAAAATACAATATGGTTCAGGATTTAAAGGACGGAGGAACCTTCCTTCTGAATTGTTCTTGGGATGAAGAAGAACTTTCTGAGAACCTTCCTGGACAGGCAAAACGCTATATTGCAGAACATAACATTAATTTATATACGATCGACGGTTTTAAGATTGGTAAAGAAATCGGTTTAGGCGGAAAAATCAATACTGTTCTCCAGTCAGCATTCTTTAAACTCTCTGGCATTATTCCAGAAGAGGAAGCTATCCGATTAATGAAGGAAGCTGCTAAGAAATCTTATGGCCGTAAAGGTGAAGATATCGTTAATATGAACTATGCAGCCATTGACGCAGGCGCTCAGCAGGTAGTCAAAGTTGATATTCCAGAAGAATGGAAAGATGCTGCAGATGAGATTTTGGGAACGATTCATACCAAGGGAACAGAAGATGTTCTTAAGTTTGTAAATACCATCCAGAATCCGATTAATGCTATGGCTGGTAATAGCATTCCAGTTTCTGCATTTATGGATTATGCGACTGGCTATACTCCAGGCGGTACCTCTGCATATGAAAAGAGAGGAATCGCTGTGGATGTTCCTTGCTGGAATCCGGAAAATTGTATTCAGTGTAACCAGTGTGCTTATGTTTGTCCTCATGCAGCAATTCGCCCAGTTATTTTGACAGAGGAAGAATTTGCAAAAGCTCCAGAAGGAATGAAAGCAAAAGCTGCCAATGGTTTGGATGGATATAAGTTTGCAATGACTTTATCAGCTTTGGATTGTACCGGATGCGGATCTTGTGTAAATGTATGTCCAGGAAATAAGAAGGCAGAAACTCTTGCTCTGAAACCATTAGAAGAGCAGTTAGGAGAGCAGGAAAGCTTTACTTATGGATTAACGATTTCTGAAAAACCAGAAGTATTTGATAAATTTAAAGAAGCAACCGTAAAGGGAAGCCAGTTTAAACAGCCTTTGCTTGAGTTCTCAGGTGCATGTGCTGGTTGTGGTGAGACTCCTTATGCAAAATTAGTTACCCAGTTATTTGGTGAGAGAGCGATGATTGCCAACGCTACCGGATGTAGTTCTATTTGGGGCAATTCCTCTCCATCCACTCCTTACACCTTAAGTAAGAAGGGTTACGGACCTGCATGGAGCAACTCCCTGTTTGAAGATGCTGCAGAATTTGGTTATGGCATGGTTCTTGCTAACAATGCCATTCGTGCATCCTTAAAGGAAAAGATTGAAGCTATCGTTGCAAATGGAAAGAATGCAGATGTAGTAGAAGCTGGAAAAGAATGGTTGGATACTTTTGGTAGTGGTGCGTTAAATGGACTGGCTACAGAAAAACTGACAGCAGCTTTGGAAGCTTGTGGCTGTGAGAATTCACAGGCGATTCTGCAGCAGAAAGAGTACTTATCCAAGAAGAGTCAGTGGGTATTCGGCGGTGACGGCTGGGGTTATGATATTGGTTTCGGTGGACTGGATCATGTCATTGCCAGCGGTAAAGATATTAATATATTAGTATTTGACACAGAAGTATATTCAAATACAGGCGGACAATCCTCAAAAGCAACTCCTACCGGTGCTACAGCGCAGTTTGCTGCAGGCGGTAAGGAAGTAAAGAAGAAAGATCTTGCCCAGATTGCCATGAGTTATGGCTATGTATATGTAGCTCAGATTGCCATGGGCGCTGATATGAATCAGTGTATTAAGGCCTTTGCAGAAGCAGAAAGCTATCCTGGACCTTCTCTGATCATTGCATATGCTCCATGTATCAATCATGGTATTAAAGGTGGAATGAGTACTGCTCAGGCAGAAGAAAAACTGGCAGTTACTAGCGGATACTGGAATTTACTCCGGTATGACCCTCGCCTGAAAGAAGAAGGTAAGAATCCTTTCATGCTTGACAGTAAGGAGCCATCAACAAATTATGTTGATTTCCTCCATAACGAGGTAAGATATAGTGCCTTAGAACTTCAGAATCCGGAAAAAGCAAAAGAATTATTTGCAAAATCCGAACTGGAAGCTAAGAACAGATATGATTACCTGAAGAAACTGGAAAGCTTAAACTAAGAGGAAAATGATAATCAGATCGTTTTATGGATGCCTGACGTAACGTCAGGCATTCCTACATTAAAATAGAAAGGCCAGGCATTTAAGGTGGAAGAGGAAGAACATAGTTTTTTCAGGAAAGTTTTAAATGGAGTAAAAAAAGGCTATTCAAAATTCAACACGTTTTTCAGTGAAAAAAACAATCTCTATACGGGATTAGTCATTGTTTTTTTACCAATTGCTTTAACATTAGCCGTTGAAATGTTGTCCAGATTTTCATTTCTGGCAGGATGGGGATTCCTGTTTCAACATCCTATCCCGTTTTTTGTAAATGCGTGTATCATTGCGTGCACTGTAATGATTGCTTTACTGTTTAAACGTAGGGTTTTTGTATATTTGATTGTATCCGCTTTCTGGATCGTTTTGGGTTGCGTGAATATGGGACTGCTGTCAAAAAGAGTCACACCGTTTAATGCAACCGATATCTTCATGATAAAGACCGGATTACGAATTGCGGATAAGTATATCAAACCGATAACTTTTGTAACTTATGGTGTGATTGCGGTCCTTGGAATTGCTTTTCTTATTTTTGTTTGGAAAAAAGGTCCTAAGATTCAGGGAACCATTCGCAGAGTAAGAAATGCAATCGTTTTGGTTTGCATGATTGTGGTTACAGTTATCGCAATTAGCATCTCCCTGGATACCGGCTTTATTGCCAACAGTTTCAATAATCTGCCAAATGCGTACAAAGCTTATGGTTTTACCTACTGCTTTTTAAATTCTATTTTTGATAATGGGGTAGATAAACCAGAGAATTATTCCAACGAAGAAATTATCGAGCTGGTGGATGAAAGCGAACATGGCGAAATAGAAATTACAAAGGTTACGGATGCAACACCGAATATCATTATGATTCAGTTGGAGTCCTTCTTTGATATTACACGAATGGATAATCTGGAGTTTTCGGTCGACCCGATTCCATATTTCCGAAGCTTGAAAGAGAATTATAATGGCGGATACATTGATGTACCTTCGATTGGTGCTGGGACATCCAATACAGAGTTTGAAGTCCTTACGGGTATGAATCTGGAGGATTTTGGCTCCGGAGAAATTCCGTACAAAGGCGTGTTACTGAAGGAAACTTGTGAAAGCATGGCTTATGATTTGGGCAAGAACGGATATACTGCCCATGCAATCCATAATAACGATGCGACCTTCTATCAGCGACATACGGTATATCCAAATCTTGGATTTGATACCTTTACTTCCATGGAGTATATGCAACTGAAAGACAGCGATTACACTCCAATCAAATGGGTAAGGGATGAAATCCTGACCAGCTGTATTAATGATTGCCTGAATTCTACCGAAGATGGAACGGATTTTGTTTTTACGGTATCGGTAGAAGGCCACGGAAGTTATCCAAATTATTATGTTTCCGGAATGAATAATGTTATCGTAACCAGTGCGGATACGAAAGAAACTTCCTATGCAACCCAGTATTATACGAATCTGATTCATGATATGGATGGATTTATTGAGGGCTTGGTTACATCTTTAAACGAAAGAAATGAACCGACCATTCTGGTATTATACGGCGATCATCTTCCAAGCCTGGGCTTAGAGCAAGAACACATGAAAGACGGAACTCTTACCCAGACCGAATATGTTATCTGGAATAATATGGGACTTTCCTTTGACTTTGGAAATCTTCAGACCTATCAGCTAATGCCAAGACTTTTAGGCGCTCTGGGAATTGAAGATGGCGTAATCAACAGTTATCATCAGACCCATATTAATGACGAAGAGGATGAATACCTTAGCGGACTTCAGAATCTGGAATATGACCTTTTATATGGTGGGAAAGCTGCTTTTGATGGAGAAAATCCATATAAAACAAAGAACATGAAGTTTGGCATTAAAGATATCGTCATTACGGATGTTTATAAGACCATAGAAGATGAAAAAACATATCTCTACGTGAAAGGTGATAATATCACGAAGTGGAGTATGATTAATGTAAATGGTGATTACTACAAGACGGAAATGATTGATTTTGGCCTTGTAAGATGCGAATATTCTGCTTTGCCAATGGATGAAATCTTCCTGGCACAAGTAGGAAAAGACAAATACCAGCTTTCGAAATCCGAAGCGTTTATTTATCAGTAATTTATGAAGACATGGTTCATCGTAGTTGGAATATTGGTAGTTTTAGCTGTGGTAATTACCATCCGGGTTCGGTATGAACTTAAGACCCTACAACGGACGGATTATATTCTACACACCAACAAATTACCGGAAGGCAAGCAAATCAAGCTTGCTGTAATTTCTGACTTACATAACCGTCACTACGGAGAAAAAAACGGCCAGTTAATTGAAATGATCAAAGAGGCAAAGCCGGATTATATTCTGGCAGCAGGAGACTTGATTACGGCGTCAAACCGAAAAGAAATAGAACCGGTAATGGATTTGCTCGTTGAATTAAGTCAGGTGGCACCGGTATATTATTCTCCAGGAAATCATGAAAAAAGAATTGCAGAAGAGAAAGCTGATTTTCCGGGCCTGGAAGAAAAATTCCGGAAGGGCTTGGAACAAACCAACGCAGTTTATCTGGAAAATAAAAGTGTTGCCTTAGATGATAATACGATTTTGGCTGGATTAGATATTGATTATCAATTCTATGATAAACTGAAACGGCCGTCCTATGAACTTTTGGATTTTCAAAAGAATCTGCAGGAGGCGGATCAGAAGAAATTTAATATTCTTATGGCTCACTCTCCAAAGTTCTTTTCGACTTATGCAGAGGCTGGTTACGACTTAGTATTTTCTGGTCATTACCATGGTGGGGCCGTAAGGCTTCCGGGCATTGGAGGAGTCATTTCTCCACAGTTTGTACCGTTCCCGAAATATAGCAAAGGAAAGTATGTTTTGGAAAAAACCACAATGCTTGTATCTTCCGGTTGCGGTTCTCACAAAGTTAATTTAAGATTATTTAATAAACCTGAAGTGATGGTAGTAGAAATAAATGGACATTGCATTTAAACTGAGTGCTTTTGAAGGTCCTCTGGATCTTCTCCTGCATTTAATTGAAAAAAATAAAGTAGATATATATGACATACCGATTTCCATGATTACAGATCAGTATCTGGAGTATCTCGCAGAAATGGATAAGCATGATGCAGAGGTAACGAGTGAATTTCTGGTTATGGCGGCAACTTTACTGGACATTAAGGCAAAAATGCTTCTTCCAAAAGAAGTAGATGCAGAAGGCAACGAGGAAGACCCGAGAGCAGAACTGGTACAGAAGTTGATTGAATACAAGATGTACAAGTTCATGTCCGTAGAACTGAAAGATAAAGCTATTACTGCGTCAAAAGCCATGTTTAAGGGCGCAACCATTCCGGAAGAAGTGGCCCAGTATGAACCACCAATTGATTTGGATGTATTCGTTGGAAATGTAACAATCGCAAAACTGAAGGCGGTATTTGATGACGTAGTAAAACGCAATAGCGAACTCGTTAACGTAGAAGCTATGCGCTATGGAAGAATTCAGAGAGAAGCCATCAGTATTCCGGACAAAATTGCCGAACTGCGGGAGTTTATCGGAAATCATAAACAGTTCAGCTTCCGGGAATTTATTGAACGGCAACGGACAAAAATGAATATCATTGTTTCTTTCCTGGCTATTTTGGAATTGATGAAGACCGGAGAAATCTGGGCAGAGCAGGATGGAAATGATAACGACATCATCCTTTATACCGAACATTTGGAGGAGAAAATTGGAAACGAGCAAGATGAAAGCGATAATTGAAGCAATCCTTTTTACCATGGGCGAGGCCGTAGAGATTGGTAAACTGTGCACTGCTTTAGATGCTGATAAAAAGACAGTAAAAGCTGTTATCAAAGAATTAAAAGAAGAATATGATGCGAAAGAAAGCGGACTGAAGATTATTGAGATTGAAGATTCTTATCAGATGTGTACCCGGGAATTTGCCTATGAGTATCTGATTAAAATCGTGTCTATTCCGAAGTCTTACCGGTTAACCGATACCCAGTTAGAGACCCTTTCCATCATAGCTTACAAACAACCGATAACGAAAATTGAAGTTGAGAAAATTCGTGGGGTTACTTCTGACCACGCAATCAACCGGTTAATTGAAGCTGGGTTAGTTGAGGAAAAAGGTCGTCTGACGACGCCAGGCCGTCCGATTATTTTAGGAACTACAGAAGAATTCCTCCGCCGCTTCGGTCTTTCTAGTTGTGAAGAACTTCCTAACATTGAAGCAGAGCAGGTAGAATCCTTTAAGTTGGAAGCTGAGGAGGAGTTGGGTTACCGTCCAGAAGTTGTTCATGATGAAATGGAAGACGTAGAAGGCCAGATTTCTATGGACTTAGGAACGAAAGAGGAAGATGCTTTCGAGAAGTTTGAAGACGAACCGATTGATTCAGAAGAAATAATCGATGTAGGAGTTTGATTTTTTTAGATCCTATGAGAAAAGTTACTGTAATTGGTGGAGGCCCTGCTGGCATGATGGCGGCGATTGCTGCAGCCAGAGAAGGCGCTGATGTCACCTTAATTGAAAAAAACGAAAAACTGGGAAAGAAATTATACATTACAGGAAAAGGCAGATGTAATCTGACCAATTCCTGTGAGGTTACCGATTTCTTTTCCAATGTGGTAAACAACAGCAAATTCTTATACAGTGCTGTTTATTCTTTTACCAATAAAGATCTATGTGATTTCTTTGAAACAGCTGGTCTGAAGCTGAAAGAAGAGCGAGGAAACCGGATGTTTCCGGCGTCTGATAAATCATCTGATGTAATAAAAACCCTGGAAAAAGTTATAAGAGAAGAAAAGATTCATGTAAAACTCCGGACCAAGGTTACGGATTTGGATTCGGTGAAAGCTGACGCAGTTATTGTTGCTACCGGAGGCATCACCTATCCATCCACAGGCTCTACCGGAGACGGATATGTTTTTGCAAAGAATGTAGGACATGAAATTGTTGAGCCAGTGACTGCGCTGGTTCCTTTAATCTGCAAAGATTCGTTCATTCGGGACTTAGAAGGATTATCTTTACGAAATGTGGCCGCGACGGTAACGAAGAATGGAAAGGAATTGTATCATTCTTTTGGAGAAATGTTATTTACACGGGATGGCGTATCCGGACCGATTATTTTATCTGCTTCCAGTATCATTACCAGAAAGCTGAGTAAAGATAATAAAGATTTTGTTCTTCATTTAGACTTAAAACCAGCATTGGATAAAGATACCTTGAATGCAAGAATTTTAAGAGATTTTGAAGAACAGAAAAATAAAGAATTCAAAAACGCTTTGGGTAAATTATTGCCGTCCAAACTTGTACCGGTCATTGTAAAATTAAGTGGTATCGACCCATATAAAAAAGTAAATGTTATCACAAAACAAGAACGACTCGCCTTAACAGAACTGCTGAAGGATTTTCAGTTACAAATCGATCGATGTGCAGATGTGAATCAGGCGGTTATTACCAGCGGCGGAATAAACATAAAGAAAATTGATCCTAAAACCATGGAATCAAAATTAAAGAAAGATTTATATTTTGCGGGAGAAGTGCTGGATGTGGATGCCTTTACCGGAGGCTTTAATCTGCAGATTGCATTTTCTACCGGATGGGCAGCAGGAAAGGCTGCAGCGAAAGGAACAGTATGAAAAAATTAGCAATTGATGGACCGGCTGGTGCAGGAAAGAGCACCATTGCAAAAATCTTATCCAAGAAAATGGGCTTTATGTATGTAGATACAGGTGCGATGTACCGGACCTTAGGTCTTGCTTGTCTTCAGGCAGGCATTGATTTGGAGGACGAAGCAGCTGTTAGTGAAGTCTGCACCAAAGCCCCAATCGTTATTAAGTATATCGATGGCGTGCAGAAGATGTATTTGGATGGAGTAGATGTTAGCGAAACCATCCGTACGGAACAAGTAAGCAGTGCGGCTTCTACCACTTCGAAATTCCAGAAGGTCCGGGAACGTCTGGTAAAGATGCAGCGGGATTTATCGGAAGAATATGATGTGGTTATGGATGGCCGTGACATTGGAACTCAGGTGCTTCCGAATGCGGATCTTAAAATTTATCTCACCGCTTCTGTTCAAGTAAGGGCAGAAAGAAGATATAAAGAATATATGGAAAAAGGTCAGGAATGCAATCTGGAAGAAATCATGGAAGATATTGCAGCAAGAGACCATCAGGATATGACCAGGGAGATTTCACCTCTTTGCAAGGCGGAGGATGCAATTGAAGTGGATACTTCCAATATGGACATTGATGAAGTAGTAGAAACAATCGCAGGTTTATGGAAGTAACGTTAGCAAAGACAGCAGGTTTCTGCTTTGGCGTGGAGAGGGCAATCAATCTGGTTCATGAGCAGATTGATAAAAAGGACGGAAGAAAAATATTCACTTTCGGGCCAATCATTAATAATGCCGAAGTTGTGAAGGAACTGGAAGGAAAAGGCGTATACAGTATAGACTCGGTAGAGCAGTTAAAAGATATTGCTGGAAATGTATTGATTATCCGCTCTCATGGAATTCCAAAATTTATTTATGAAGAAGCTGAAAAATGGAATTTGGAGATTGTGGATGCTACTTGTCCCTTTGTGAAAAAAATCCATAAAATTGTTGAAGAAGAAAGTAAAAACGGAAAAGAAATCGTAATTATTGGAGATAAGAATCACCCGGAAGTAAAAGGGATTATCGGTTGGTCCCAAGGCAAGGTTACGGTGATTGCCGATGAAAAGGAAGCAGAGGAATTTCAGACCGATAAAAACGCTAAAATATGTGTTGTTTCCCAAACAACGTTTAACTTATTAAAGTTTCAATATGTAGTTGAAATAATAATGAAAAAAGGTTATGATACATGTGTTATAAAGACGATTTGTAACGCTACGCAGGCCCGGCAGGAAGAAGCAGGGCGTATTGCGGCGTGTGTCGATAAAATGATAGTTATTGGGGATCGGCACAGTTCCAATACTCAGAAGCTGTATAGCATATGCAAAGAACTTTGTACGGATACTTACTATATACAGACACTTAAGGATTTGGACATTGCCAATCTGCAAGACGCTAAAAACGTAGGTATTACAGCAGGGGCTTCAACCCCAAATAATATTATCCAGGAGGTTTTTCTTAATGTCAGAGGAAAAAAGCTTTGAGCAAATGATTGATGAATCAATCAAAACAATACATACGGGGGAGATTGTAGACGGCACTGTTATATCTGTTAAGCCAGACGAGATCGTTCTCAATATTGGCTATAAATCAGATGGTATCATTACAAAAGAAGAATTTACAAATGATTCCAGCCTTGATCTTACAACAGTAGTTTCTGTAGGTGATCCACTTCAGGTTAAAATCCTGAAAGTTAACGATGGTGATGGACAGGTTGCTCTTTCTTACAAGAGAATCAGCGAAGAAAAAGCGAACAAGAGAGTTGAAGAAGCTTTCGAAAACAAAGAAGTTCTCACTGTTAAAGTTGAAAAGGTTACAACTGGCGGACTTATCACAGCTTTTGAAGGAGCTAAGATTTTCGTTCCTGCAAGCCTTGTATCCGACGTATTTGAAAAAGACCTGAACAAATATCTTGATCAGGACATCGATATTATCGTAACAGAATTTAACCCTCGCAAGAGAAGAGTTATTGGTAACAGAAGAAAATTAGTTCAGGCTGCTAAGAATGAAAGAGCAAAAGAACTTTTAGCATCTCTCCAGGTTAACGATATCGTTGAAGGCGAAGTTAAATCCGTTACAAGCTTTGGTGCATTCGTAGATTTAGGCGGAGTTGATGGACTTCTTCACATTTCAGAAATGAGCTGGGGTCGTGTAGATTCTCCTAAGGCTATCGTAAGCGTTGGCGATAAAGTAAGAGTATTCATTAAATCTATCGAAGATGGAAAGATCGCTCTTAGCTGCAAATTCCCAGATCAGAATCCATGGGTTATTGCTAAGGAAAAATATGCTCCTGGCAATATCGTAACCGGTAAAGTTGCTAGAATGGCTGACTTCGGCGCATTCATCGAACTTGAACCAGGTATTGACGCTTTACTTCATGTTTCCCAGATTTCTAAGAAACATGTTAAGAAACCTTCAGACGTACTGAAAGTTGGTCAGGAAATCGATGCAAAAGTTGTTGATTTCAAAGAAGAAGAGAAAAAGATTAGCCTCAGCAGAAGAGATTTTGAAGATGATCTTGTTCCAGATGAACCAGAAGAACAGTCTGTAAAAGAAAAACTCGAAGACGCAGCTGCAGAAGCTCTCGGAAAACTTGAAACAGTAGCAGAAGAAGTTAGCGAGAAAGCAGAAGAAGTATTCGAAGAAATTAAGGAAAAAGTTGAAGATAAGGTTGAGGAAATCAAAGAAAAACTCGACTAATCAACATCGTATTTAATGAGAGTAATCGCAGGAAAAGCCAGGAGATTGACTTTAAAGTCAATCCCTGGCTTAGATACAAGACCAACAATAGACAGGATCAAAGAAACGTTATTTAACATTCTCAGTCCTTATGTACCGGGTTCCTATTTTCTGGATTTGTTTAGTGGTTCTGGCAGCATAGGCATAGAAGCATTAAGCAGGGGGGCTCGGCTTTCTGTTTTTGTAGAGAATAATCCCAAAGCAGTGAAATGCATTAATGAAAATCTGGCTTTCACCAGACTTGCAGATGATGCCCTGGTACTTCAGAAGAATGCGGTAAGCGCAATCAATGAACTGTCTTTAAAAAAGTATAAGTTCGACATCGTTTATATGGATCCTCCATATCAGGCCGGACTGGAAGAAGAAACTTTAAAGGCTTTAGAAATGTCTTCTATAATCGACGAAGATACGTTGATTATTATTGAGGCAGATAAGCATAACAACTTGGATTTTTTAGAGAATACAAACTTTCATATTGAGAGAGAAAAAATCTATAAAACCAACAAACATTATTTTATAAGACTTGGTGATATGTTATGACAAAAAGAATCGCCGTATATCCGGGAACTTTTGACCCGGTAACGTTAGGACATATTGATGTAATAGAGCGCGCAGCTAAAATGGTAGACCTTTTAGTAGTAGGCGTGCTGAATAATAATGCAAAGACTCCTTTATTTACTCCAGATGAGCGAGTAAAAATGATTCAGGATGCTGTAAAGAATCTGCCAAATGTTCAGGTAGAAGCTTTTGGCGGATTACTTTTAGACTTTGTAAAACAGAAGAAGGCAACGATTGTTGTAAGAGGAGTCAGAACCATAGCCGATTTTGAATATGAATTCACATGGGCTCAGATTAATAGAACCATGGAGCCGGAAATTGATACGATTCTTCTTGCCCCATCTACAAAATATGAAAATATCAGCTCAAGTGCTGTTAGAGAAATAGCTGCTTTTGGTGGAGATATCAGTCAGTTCGTCACCAAAAAAGTGCAGAAAAAAGTAATTGAAAAATATCAGAGCAAGAATTTGCAGTGACATAAGGGAGCGGGAATATGAGTAAAATAGAGCAGATTATTGAAGATATTGAAGTTTATATTGACGGCTGTAAGTACCAGGCTCTTTCCAATACGAAAATTATTGTAAATAGAAATGAACTCGGAGAATATCTTGATGAGCTGAAGGAAGCGATTCCGGAAGAAATCAAACAGTATCAGAGAATTATTGCTAATAGAGATGCAATCTTGAAAGATGCTCAGGACAGAGCAGAAGACAAGATGAAGGATGCTCAGGATAAATCCGACGTGATTATCCAGAAAGCAAACGAAATGACTTCCAATCTGGTTTCTGAACATGAAATTATGCAGCAGGCATATAAAGAAGCAAATCAGATCATCGAAGAAGCTACAGAAAAAGCCGGAAAGATTTTAGACCGCGCTACAACAGAAGCCAACGAAATGAAACGAGCTGCTATGCAGTATACCGATAGTTCCCTGGCTTCCATTCAGGAAATTCTTTCTTCTTCTATCGAAGACCTGACGGTTAAGCATGATGCTCTGATTCGTTCTCTGGAATCCAGTCTGGATATTACGACCCAGAATCGAATGGAATTAAGAGCTACCCCGATGCCAGCATCTACCTACGCTCAGCAAGCAGAAGCGAAAGAACAGGAAGAGCTTGAGGAAGAGGAACTGGAAGAAACAGAAGATTATGAAGAATATGAAGAATACGATGACTACGAGGAGTACGACGATGAAGAAGAGTACTACGAAGAGCCGGTGTATGGACAGCATAATCCGACGCGGATGTCTTTAGATGATGCCCTGAGAAACAAATACAGTCAGGACGATGAAGACATTACAGATTTTAATTTAGATATAAGTGATTTTAAATAAATTAATAGAACGCCAGGTTTTTGCCTGGCGTTTCGAATAATAGGACTTTCAATGAGATTTTTAAACATTGCCAGCGGCAGCTCAGGGAATTCGACTTATGTTGGTGCAGATAATACCCATGTGCTGATTGACTGTGGATTGAGTAAAAAGAAAATTGAAGAAGGACTTGCAACGGCTCAGTTATCTCTTGATGATATTGATGGAATTCTGATAACCCATGAACACGCAGACCATATTTCTAGTTTGGGCGTTCTGGAAAGAAAACGAGAAATTCCGGTTTATGCGACTGCGGGAACTATAGAGGAAATTAAGAAATGCAAAAGTTTAGGCAGTTTTTCGGACGATGTGTTTGTTCCTATTGAATCGGATAAGGATTTTTGGATTAAAGACCTTCAATTCCGTGCATTACGGACCTCTCACGATGGAAAAGAGCCTGTTTGTTACCGCTTTTGGAATAATTTACGTTCCGCCGCTATTGTTACGGATTTAGGCGTTTACAACGATTATTTAGCCACAAATCTGAAAGACTTGGATCTGTTGATGCTGGAGTCCAATCATGATAAACGGATGCTAGAGGTTGGACCTTATCCTTATCCTTTGAAAAGGAGAATTTTAGGAGAATTTGGCCATTTATCCAATGAAGACAGCGGGCGTTTTTTATCACAATTACTTCACGATAATATGGTAAAAGTAATCTTAGGACACATAAGCAGAGAGAACAATACCAGAGATTTGGCCAAATGGTCGGTAGAAGAAGAAATTAATGAATCCGAAACTCCTTATAAAGCAGGGGATTTTGAAATACTTACAGCAAGACATGATCGGATGCTAGATTTAATAGAGGTATAAAAATGAAAGTTACAGGTATTATTGCTGAATACAATCCGTTTCATAATGGTCATGAATATCATTTAGCGGAAACGAGAAAACGACTGAAAAGCGATTATATTATCGTTGTCATGAGTGGCAATTATGTCCAAAGAGGCGCTCCAACAATTATTGATAAATATTCCCGGGCTGAAATGGCTTTGAAGGCTGGTGCTGACCTGGTTCTGGAACTGCCAACTTGTTTCGCTACGGCCAGTGCGGAATATTTCGCTTATGGCGGAGTCGCAATTTTGGATAAATTAAATATCGTTGATGACCTGTGTTTCGGAACAGAAAGCTTGGATACTCTGGACCCGGCAGCTTCCAAAGAAGGTGTGAAAGTTGCAGTACAAGATATTACGGATCAGTTTGGTAAAATTGCAGATCTTTTAGTAGATGAACCAGAAGAATTTAAGGAAATTTTGCGAAAAGGTTTGAAGGAAGGTCTTTCTCATGCTGCAGCCCGCTCCAAAGCGGTAGGCGAAATTTTGGGCGAAGACTATGTAACCGTTATGGAAACTTCCAACAATATTCTGGGTATTGAATATATGAAAGCCTTAAAGAAACTTGGAAGCAATATAAAACCAGATCCGATTGCCAGACGGCTGACGGCCCATAATGATATGGCGATTAGCGAAGGATTCTCTTCTGCAACAGCTATCCGAAATGCTATTTATAACAAATATGACGTGAACTCTCTTTCCGCAACTCTTCCACAGTATGCGGTAGATATCTTGACGGATAAATACCTGGTTAACTTCCCAATTTTCCGTGATGATTTTTCTATGATTCTGGGTGCGGAGTTGCTGAAGGCGAATGAACCAAGTGATTTGACAAAATTCTTTGGCGTTTCGGAAGATTTGGCAAATAGAATTCTGAATCTGAAAAATGATTTTAAATCTTTTATTCAGTTTCGTGAGGATGTGGCAACGAAGAGCATTACCAAAGCTACTGTCAGTCGGGCGCTGATGCATATCGCCTTAGGAATTACAGATGCAGATATGAGGGAACTTTACAGTGCGGAGGCGATTAAATACGTAAAAGTATTAGGCTTCCGAAAGGGCTCTGAAAACTTATTGGGAGAAATCAAGAGAAATTCCGATATCTTTATGGTAACGAAGCTGTCGGATGTTGTTCGGGGCGACGGTAAAAAAGATAAGATGCTGATGCAGAACGTTGCTGCAGATGAAATGTACCGTATGGTTGCGATGAACAAGTTTGATTCCGACTTAAAAAATCCTTTTACAGAAGAAATTGTTTTGATATAATAACAGTATGAAAAAGATGGGACGAAAATTAATTGTGGGAACAGCAATGGCAGCTACAGCAGTTGCTCTTTCTGCATGTGGTGGAATAAAGGACCCGAATGTTTGCGTTTATGGTCCACCTCCAGATGAACCAGAGACCATATCAATTCCTGCCAGTGGTGAATATGATCCATCTGGTATTCTGGAGCCAGAAACGATAGGGGAATTTGATCCGTCAACGGAAATCAACGAAGACGTATACGGACCACCGGAATATTTTGAGTAATGACCAAAGAGACGTTATACAATTTAAAGAGAGAACAATTAAAGCTGCTTTCTGAGTACAGGGAGCAGCTTTATAAAAATCCAGTTTTAAAGTATCTGTTCCTGGAACTGACCTTAAGATGCAACGAACATTGTTTGCATTGTGGAAGTAATTGTGGTGACGTTCCTTCGGTGGAAATGAACCTGGAACAATATAAAAATATTCTGGATCAGGTTGCGGAGGATTTTGACTTAACGTCCTTCCTTCTTTGCATTACTGGCGGAGAGCCTCTGTTACGAAAAGACTTCTTTGATATCATGGGGTATGCCGCTTCTTTAGGTTACCGTTGGGGAATGACCAGCAATGGAACGTTAATTACAAAAGACGTTGCGGCGAAATTAAAAGCTTGCAAGATGAAAACCATTTCCATCAGTATTGATGGTATGGAAGAATCTCATGATCGGTTTCGCAGAACCCCGGGTGGTTATCGAAAAGCCATGGAGGGAATCAACAATCTGATCGAAGAGGGCGGTTTTAAAAACATTCAGGTAACTACAGTTATTAATCATTCCAACATGCAGGAATTAGATCGGCTTTATGAAATCTTTTGCGAGATGGATATTGATTCCTGGAGAGTTATCGGGATTGAACCTATGGGACGAGCTTTGGACCATCCAGAACTTTTACTGACGGAAGAGGACCAGAACTATCTGTTTGATTTTATTCGGGAAAAGCGAATGGAAGATATGCCGGTTACCTACGGCTGCAGTCACTTCCTTGGACTGAAGTATGAAAAAGAAGTGCGGGAAGCTTATTTCACTTGTAATGCAGGAATTTATGCAGCCAGCATTATGAGCAATGGTGATATTACGGCTTGTCTGGATATTGAAAGACGTCCGGAGCTGATTCAGGGAAATATTTTGACCGATAATTTTAAAAATGTTTGGGAGAATAAATTTGAATGCTTCCGCCAGGGGTTAGACAAAAAGAGCAGTCAGTGTTCTGACTGCCCGGCAAAAGCCTTTTGTGCTGGTGGTGCTCACCACAGCTATGATTATGATAAGAATGAGCAACGAATCTGTTTTAGAGATAGTTTCTTTTTTGAAATTTAAAGAGAATGAGTGGATAAATATTTATCAGCTTTAAGGATAGCGGCAATGGTTTTTCCATCCGCTATTTTTCCGTCCATAATATCTTGAACCACGTCTTCTAATGGAACTTCTTCCAAATTCAAAAATTCATCTTCGTCCAGTTTCCGTTCTCCTTTGTGAAGTCCAGAAGCTAGGAATAACGTAATGCATTCGGTAGTATAGGCGACGGAAGGATAGTAATCCCCCAGATTAATCCAGGTATCGGCAGTAATGCCGGTTTCTTCTTTTAATTCCCGCTTTGCAGCCTCTAAACGGTCTTCGTTTGGTCCATCTAATTTTCCGGCTGGAATTTCTGTAATGACTCTGTTCAACGGATAGCGGAACTGACGTTCCATAATAACTTTTCCATCTTCTGTTATTGGCACAATGGCAGCGGCACCATTATGCTTCATGATTTCCCGTGATGCAATTTGACCATTTGGTAGAGTAACCTGATCTTCAAAGATCCATAAAAGTTTGCCTTTATATACCTCTTTTGAAGAAATCTGTTTTTCAAATAATTCGTCTTTTTCGCTCATTTTTTCTTCTCCAAACTGTATTTTTATCCATTATATATCTTGGACAGAAAAAAGTTCAATATTTAAAGCAATTGTGTATTGTAAATAGATTTTATGGGGCTATAATTAATCTAATGTGTGGCATTATGCCTAAATTGGAGGTAAAAAAATGAGCTTTATTGAGAAAATGTTTGATCAGGCGAGAAAAGACAAGAAGACTATCGTGTTGCCTGAACCTATGGACAAAAGAACTTATGAAGCAGCAGAAAAAATCGTTAAATTAGATATTGCGAATGTTGTTATCATTGGTACTCCTGAAGAAATTGAAAAGAACGGAGCTGGCTTTGACCTTTCCGGAGTTACGTTTGTAGATCCTTTCAATGATCCAAATAAACAGAAGTACATCGACAAATTCGTTGAATTAAGAGGTAAAAAAGGAGTTACTCCAGAAAGTGCAAAAGAGCAGATGGAGAAAGACTATATGTACTATGCATGCCTGATGTGCAAATGCGGCGATGCGGATGGTGCTGTTAGTGGTGCTTGCCATTCTACAGGTAATACCATTCGTCCAGCTCTTCAGTTATTAAAGACAAAACCTGGCATCAGCGGTGTATCTGGCTTCTTCGTAATGGAAGTTCCGGACTGTACTTTAGGAGAGAACGGATTATTCCTGTTTGCAGACTGTGCAGTTAACCCAGATATGGATGAAGACAAGATGGCTGAAATTGCTGGTTTAAGTGCAGAAAGCTTTGAAGCTTTCGTTGGCGGTCAGGCAAAAGTTGCTCTTCTTAGTTTCTCAACCAAAGGAAGTGCTTCCAATGACCGTGTTACTATGGTTGCAAATGCAGCTGCAAAGGCTCAGGAACGTTTCCCTCAGTATATGATCGATGGCGAACTTCAGTTAGATGCAGCTTTAGTTCCAGAAGTTGGACAGCTGAAAGCTCCAGAATCTAAGGTGGCAGGCAATGCAAACACTTTAGTATTCCCAGATCTGGAATCCGGAAATATTGGATATAAATTAGTTCAGAGATTAGCAAAAGCGAACGCTTATGGCCCTATTCTTCAAGGACTTTCCCTTCCTGTTAACGACCTGAGCAGAGGATGCTTTGCTGATGATATCGTAGGAACAGTAGCAATCACTGCCGTTCAGGCACAGATTGCAGCAAAATAGATTAGTAGGATAGGAGAGAAAATTATGAAGATTTTAGTTATTAACTGTGGAAGTTCTTCTTTAAAATATCAGTTAATTGATTCCGAAACAGAAGATGTTATTGCAAAAGGTATTTGCGAAAGAATCGGTATTGAAGGCGGAACCATTACTTACCAGAAAGCTGGTTGCGATAAAATTGTAAAACATGTAGAACAGCCGGACCATAAAGTAAGCGTACAGCTTGTTATTGATGCTTTAACAGATAAAGAAAACGGCGTAATCGCAGACCTTTCTGAAATCGGTGCTATCGGCCACAGAATGGTTCATGGTGGAGAGAAGTTTGCTGGCTCTGCCCTGATTACAGATGAAATGATTAAAGTTGTTGAGTCTTGCAACGACCTTGCTCCTCTTCATAATCCTGCAAACATCATTGGCGTTAACGCTTGCAAAGCTCTGATGCCTGATACTCCTATGGTTGGCGTATTTGATACTGCGTTCCATCAGACCATGGCTCCAGAAGCTTATCTTTACGGCGTTCCTTATGAATACTATACAAAATATGGCGTAAGAAAATATGGCTTCCACGGAACCTCTCATTCTTACGTTTCCAAGAGAACTGCTGAAATCCTTGGACTGGATTACAGCAAAGCGAAAATCATTGTTTGCCACCTTGGAAGTGGCGCTTCTATCTGTGCAGTTGATGGTGGAAAATCTGTAGAAACTTCTATGGGTCTTACTCCTTTAATGGGTCTGATTATGGGAACTCGTTCTGGTGAAATCGATCCAGGTGCAATCGAATACATTGCAAAGAAGGAGGGAATGGATCTGGAAGGCGTTATGAATGTTCTGAATAAGAGATCCGGTATTTTAGGTATGTCTGGTGTTTCTTCTGACTTCCGTGATATTGATGACGCTGTTGCAGATGGTAATGCTCAGGCAACTGTAGCCAAAGCAGCTTACATCCACAGAATCGTTCTTTACATTGGCGCTTATATTGCAGCAATGAATGGAGTAGATGCCATTGCGTTTACAGCAGGCGTTGGCGAAAACGATCCAGAAGGAAGACAGCAGATTATGGACAACTTCGGATACATGGGCGTAGTTATGGATCCAGAAAGAAATAAAGCCCGCAGAAAAGAAGCAATCCTTTCCGCAGATGAATCTAAAGTTAAGGTTCTTCTTGTTCCAACAAACGAAGAATTAAAGATTGCTCAGGAAACAGAAGCGATTATTAACAACCTGTAATTTGACGTAAAAATTCTTAGCGAAAAAGATTAATATTTCGTTGACAAACGGCCCTTGCATGAGTATAATTTCAAAGTACGACTTTGCAGGTCGACGTTTATGAATGATTATTAAGGGAGGTGTACGATATGTCTATTTGCCCAAAAAATAAAACTTCTAAGGCTAGAAGAGATAAAAGAAGAGCTAATTGGAAAATGAGTGTTCCATGTCTTGCAAAATGCCCAACATGCGGTGAATTAGTAATGCCACATAGAGTATGCAAGAGCTGTGGCTCTTACAACAAACGTACAATTATTACAGAAGAAGCATAACTTGCGTTTGTTTTAATTTAAGAAATAATAAAAGGCTGTGGATATTTTATTCACAGCTTTTTTAATGCTTTTTTTGAATTTCATTTTCTTAACATTGATATATTTCCTTAAAAAAGATAAAATAATATATTAGGTTTGTGTAATTATTCAAAACTTAACATAGATATTGATTATTGCTAAAAAAGACACAGGAGAACATTATGACTTCTTTGAAGAAAAAGATTTTGGCTTTATTTTTGATTTTCCTTATGGTGATGGGTTCTTTTCCTTCACAGATTTTTGCAGAGGAAACCAATTCCAAACGGGATATCAGTTTTACTTCCGAAGGTTCTTTATTCAACACCTTAGGTGCGGATCTCCCGCAGGATGATGAGGACCTATATATATCTGGTGCGGAAATTACGGACGGTATTGCTACCGTTGCTTATTGCGCTCCGGGTTCAGCATTTATTGAAGTCTCTCTTTTAGACGAGAATGCAGAAGAGGAAATCGTGCTGGCATCTGGAAGCTTGACCGTGGATGAAAGCGAAGAAGAAAGAGAAGTTGAAATTACCGTTTTACCAGAAGGCGGAGAGGAATTTCCAGAATACTTTTTGATGAAAGTGTCTATTGAACTCCTTGAGGAAGAGGGCGAACCTGTTGTCTTCTATAATACGGATTATACCAAAAAGAGCGAAGGAACATCGCTGCTTGGCGCGGAGTATTTTGACTATCTCCCGGCAAATCATACTTGGACAGTAGGAGATGGTTATATTGTATATGCATCTACAGCAGTTGTTATTTCTGAGGAAGAAAGCGAAATCCTTGAATGTACAGAGGATGGAAAGACAATTCGTATATCACCAGTTCCAACCGAAATCCGAAATATGACGGATAAGGAACGAAGCGATATTACTGCCATTGTCTTTGCAGAAGGAGATGTGGAAAATCATAGAATTATCCGGACTGCCCCTGGCACTATGGAAGTTTTTGAAGAAGACGGATATTTGCTTGTGGAAAAGGCTCCGGATATTGTCCAAAGTGGTCCTGAAGCCGGCGGCAGTGGGGAGAGTGCGGTCCTTGCAGGCGTTTATGAAAGTATTAGTCTAACCGCTTCCATGAACGGTGAAACGCAAGAAATTCTTGTGGATGAAGAACAAGGAGCCGGAATACTGAATGTAACCCTTTCCGGCAAAGCGCAGTATAACTGGAATTTTTACCTTTTTTATTGGGATGAAGAACTGGATTATACCTTGAACTGTCAAACGGACTACAATCTGTCTATGCATCAAACCACAGACTATGATCCTTTCGGAATAGATGATAAAAAGATTTATGAAGAGTTTATTCAAGATTGTTTGTATGTTGAAATTCCAGAAGATTTGATTGTTGAAATGGATATTTCCAGCTACAAGATTCCTGTGAGATCAATAAAGATACCGAATTCATTCGTTTTTAAAGCTGCATCAAATAATGATGATATAGATCTTACGGGTTCACTTAAATCATCATTTAGGCTGAAGGTTCAATCCAATATGCTTGGATTGAATTCATCTAAAGCAGAATTACAAACAACTTCGGAATATAGTGACATTACGACCAAAGAAGATGAAACCTTCTGTTGGGTCTGCAATTCGTTCTCTTCTGATTATCATCCAACGGACAGAGATGAGTTCTTCCTGGCAAATGGTGAGAGCGGAGATATTTTTGAAATTATTCGTAATGATACAGAATTTGAGACCGCGATAGATAAAAATGGGGAGTTTGTTCCAAACGGAAAAATCCATTACTGTGGAAATGTTGCACCTCCTTACAATTACTGCATGACGATTGCCCAAAAACCATACTATGCATATAAGTATGATACCTATGTGGGAGCTTTTCTGGAAGGAAGCGGAAGAAAAGATAATCTTTTTGATGCAAAGACGAAATACCGATATGTTTCAAAACCTTATGAAGAGGCAAAAGAAGGAACCGGTGATTTAGGAGAGGACCAGTGTGAGCATTATGGATATTTGGTTCATGTAACGGTTTATGACAAGAACGGAAAATTAGCAACTGGGGCGGAAGTTTCCGCAAGGGGAAAGGAACTCCGTGGTCCTGAAGCGAGATTTATTACTGGAATAACCGATGAAAATGGAGAGGCAGATATCTATGTCCCATCCGGAATTTGGACCGTAATAGCAGCCTATGACGGAGACGCCCGGATTGGTTCTGTTCAGGCGGATGCCTCTGGCCACCCAACCAGTGTGGTGATTAATGGAGATTGTACTTACATTGATGAAGTGAATATCAAAATGGATATACCAGCAAAAACAGGGGAGGATCTTGAATATGGGTTCGGCGCCTTCTTACCTGTTTCAATAGATCCAAAAGACATTCCTTTGTATGCGGATTCTTCCTATTGGGTAGATAAAAATGGAAGTAAAGTTGAGAAAACCGTTGACGGAGCGCAGTTCGTGGAAGTAACACTGACGCCAGCAGCTCATTCTACTCAGGGCAGAGTGGCATTTTCAAAAGACTTGAGAGTTGGCGTTATGGATTATAACTCTGTTTATCATTTAAGCTGTCAGGTTGTATATGTCCAGGTTAGTGAGGACCAACAATCTGCCAGAGTTATGATTCGGTTAGATACCTTCCCGGATTGGACGGATTGTTATCAAGTTGTTGTCCAAGGCGGATTTGGCTCTGGATTTTATCACCAGGGGGACACGGTATTCATTGCAGCCTACGATTTCTCCGAATATGAGGAACTGCATTTAGATGAATTTGTGAAAAAATTGGTTCAGGAGTCTGTTCCGTATGGCTGGACGGGTGAATTTGTTAAATGGGAGGTCCAAAAAGGAGACCCTGTTTATCCGACGGACTTTTCACCAGTGGAAGACGGCAAGTATAGTCTGTGTAGCTTTGTAATGCCTTCTCAGCAGAGTGATTATGTGCGTATAGAGGCTAAGTATAAAACGGAAGTGGATCAGTTTGAGGTCAAGCTTCCAATCCCGTACGATGAAGGAATCGAACTGCCTCGTAGAGATTCCATTTCCATTGATACACCGCTTGAAGCAAATGTCCTTTGTTATGATGATGAATGGAGAGATAGTCAAGGGGAATTAGTATTTGATTCCGTATACGGGGACCAGTATCTTGCCCTGAAAGTGGAAGCTTTGGATGAGCAGGATGGAAAACTAAAATTTGCCGATAACCTGAACATTAGTATAACGGATACGAGCTCAGGAAATAATAAAAAGTATAAATTGGTGGGATATACCGTAAGTGAGGACAAGTTATCTGTCAACTTACTTATTTTGGTTCATGTTACCCGCCCGGGCGCAAAAGAATACGAACTGACGGTCAACTATGGTTTTATGAGCGGCTGGTATGAGGCAGGAACCCTTGTGCCAATCGTATCTTACGATATTCCGTATCTGAAAGATAAGCTGGAGGAATATCTTGGAAAATGGGCAATTGTAATTAAGGAAATTCTCCCTCCGTCATGGCAGAAATCTTTCAGTAGTTGGCGGGTAGACATTCCAAAGAATGGATCCGTCCGTTATAAAGAGGACTTTATTCCGATCATTACAACAGATGGAACAACCTATGCAGTTGCATTCTTCCGGATGCCTTCTTGCGATGCAGAAATAACTGCAGAATATGAGGGCCTGAAGGAAATCAAAGAAGTAGTTATGGACTTCGATTTACCAGAGCCGGGAGAGTATTTGGATTATATTGCAGAGAGTGAGTCCAACGGTATCAAGTCTACGGTTCCATTTGCAGATAAGCTGAAAATGTATCCGATGATGTGGTCCACGATTTTCCCTGCAGAATACAACGAAAGCTATACCGCATTTATTCCGATTTCTCCGAAAAGTGGCTATAAATTTGGATGGCCTTTAGGGTTGACGACAAAGGCTTATGTTCCAGCTGCATCCGAAAGTGGATATACAGAAGCAGATTTCTTCTTCGCAGTAGGAGATTATGCTCTTATTACCAAAACTTATAAGACGCCAAAAGCACAGCTGCTTCAGGCAATAGACCCAGATCCGGTTTATTTCGAAAATGGAACATCTTCTGGTGAGATTAATGAATATTTGAATTCTCTAGGTACTACTATCGTAACGGAAAAAGGACAATCTTCTGCAAAAGTTAAGTGGAACCTTGTTTCGGATACCAGCGCTGGTGAAACAGGCCGCTTTGTATATGATAGTAATCTGGAGACGAGACAAGAAGTTTTAGACAAAGAAGATGGCACATATTATCTGAAAGGCACGGTCATCCTTCCTTCCAATATCCGAAATGAAGAGGCAGGCAGCCACAGCGTGGTAGACCAAACAGTAGAAGTCAAAATTATTATAAAAGCAAAAGAAGAAAACGAAATCTATCCTCCGACAGCTTTGCCGCCTTCCACCGTTTCCAGTTCCCCAATTGAAGTGGAACTGAAAAATGATTCTAAAAATCCGGAAGGTACGGAAATCTGGTATAAGGATGCCAGCGGGGCATCGGTTAAATATCATACGCCGCTTCTTCTTGAAAAACGTGACCAGGACACAACGTATGTTATTGAAACCTGGGCAAAATATGGGGAACTTACCAGCCCGACGGTACGTTATGTATATACGGTGGAAGCTGATGGTAAGTATAGTCTGAAAGTATACGGAGGCTCTATTGACTCTGAAGCTAATTGTTCGGAAGCAATTCTGGATGCGGGAACTGAAGTTACCATAATTCCAAATATGGGCAATCAATATGAGCAATTTGATCATTGGGTATTCAATGGCTTAGAGGAAACCCCGAAAGAAGCGGTATATACCTTTACTATGCCTGCAAAAAATTTAGAGGCAGTGGCGGTATATGTTCCAAGGTCCGATGAATTACTTATTGATACCGTTAACCTTAATATGGAATTACCACGTGAAGGTGTAAAACTGGCAGAACAGGTTTTCGAAAGTGGATTTACAGCAAACACTTTTGTGGAAGATAAGGAACAATATGAAACTACAGCCGATCCTCAGCCGAAAATTCAATGGGATGTGGAAGGATACCCAGAAGCAGTAGCTGGTCAGAGTTACACAGCGGCAATTAAGCTTAGCATAGAAGATTTAGTTTTAGATGGAAAAAATCCGGATGACGTTTATTTCTCTGCATCCCTTTTGGGAACCGTGGACGGAATGGGAGCAACAGTTTTAGTAGACTCCAGCCGAAAATATGCAACCATATTCGTTACTTTTGAAACACTGAGAAGTCAATATACCGTAGAATATGATGCTAACGGTGGAAATAATGCACCAGAGGCGCAGATAAAAGAGCCGGAGAAGACCCTTGTGCTGACCAAGGCGGAGCCGAATCGGGATGGATGCATTTTCAAGGGCTGGTCTTCCCAGAAAGATGGCGGAGTTGAGTATGCTCCGGGAGACAAGTACGAAAAAGATGAGGATGCTATTCTATATGCAGTCTGGGAGGAAAAAGTAACAGTTAAGTCCGTGCAGATTGCTTTTGATGTTCCTGCAGAGGAATGGGACCCGTTGCCTTCCAAAGGGGAAATCCAAGTAAGCGTGCTGGATCCGGAAGGCGCCCCAATCAGCCTGAAGAGCGCGCAGTGGGAGGATGACCTCGGTCTTACTACCTATATCGCAGAAACCGGAGACCAATATCTGATTCTGAAAATCCGTGAAGAAAATCCATTGTATTCTTTGGACGAGGCATTAAGTGCAGTTGTAAAAGATACTTCTTTCGGCGGAAACGATAAGGTAAAAGTTCAAGACATAGAAGTCAGTGAGGATGGAACAGAGGCGGACATTCGTATTCTGGTTCATATTTCAGAACCTGGCGTGAAAGAATATTATGTGACCGTAGATGATGGTATCGGTGACGGATATTATGAAGAGGGCGAGACAGTCTTCATTATTTCCTACGATATCAAGAGCATTTCTACGGTTCTGAAGGAGATGTTCCCTGCCTATAAAACCATAATTTCCCTTGCAGAACATTTTGCAGAGAAACTGGTAGGATCCTTTGAAAAATGGGAAGTAATTGAACCGACGGACGGAACTTTAGTATATAAAACCGACTTTTGGCCAGTGGTTCTGAAGTCTGGAAAATCACCGAAGGTTACTTACGCAGCAGCTTTCTTTACTATGCCGGCACATGATGTAGAAGTGAAAGCTATTTATAGTTCCCCGAAAGTCATTGATAGTGTGACCATGAATCTTGATGTTCCTAAGATTGGCCAGAAGCTTGCAGAATTGGCTACTTGCGTAAATCCAGAAAAAGGAGTGAAGCCGGTTCCTCTTATGGGCAAAAACGGTAAGTTTAAGATTACCTGGAGCGGTCCGGACACTGTTAAATATAACGAGGAATATACTGCAAGAGTCTACGTGACGGCAGAAAGTGGTTATAAACTGAAAGAAATTCTGGATATTGTTACCATCGATTCCTATTTTACAAAGGGCTACGATTTTGATAATGATGTTCAGCCAGAGGGATATGCGGAAGGAAGTACGTTAGGCTTCATGGACTATGCAATCCTTTCGTACACCTATAAGACCCCGAAGGCTCAGTTGTTAAGTATTGAACAGCCGAATACGATTTATTTCACAAACGGAACGAAACCGGAAGAGATTAATGAATACCTGGAGAATCTGGATATTGTAATTACCAGTGAAGAAGGTCAGGGAAAGGCGAAAGCAAAATGGGGCGAAGTAATTGATACTTCTGCAGGACAGGAAGGACGCTTTACTTACGATAGCAGCCTGAAGACCAGACAAGAAGTACTGGATACAGAAAGCGGTGTTTATAAAGTACAGGGAACTGTAAAACTTCCGGGAAGTATCCGAAATACAGAAACCAAGAAACATGAAGTCGTGGATCAGACAGTTGAGATTACTGTCGTGATTCTGGAAAAAGACAGCACAGAATTATTACCACCAACAGCAAATCCGGATTCCTGCGAAAGCGAAAGCGAGCTTGCCGTTGAATTGATTAACAATGAACATAATCCGGAAGGAACCACCCTTCGTTATACTCTTGCAGAAAATGGAACAGAAGGGGAAGAAACGGAATATGCGGAAAATATCATTCTCCCACAAAAGGACGAAGATACTCAGTATGTAATTAAAGCATGGGCTGAAAATGGAGAAGATGTAAGTGAGACAGCTTCTTTCACATACTTGATCCGGGCAAAAGAAAATAATTATTCCGTAAAAGTTATTGGCGGAATTATTAAAACCGGGGATGAAGATCTTACCGAGGCTGTTTTCGAAGCCGGCGAAGAAGTAGTAATAAAAGCTACTCCAAATGAAAAATACGAGAAGTTTGATCATTGGGAGTTTGAAGGTCTGGAAGGAACCTCCGAAGAAGAGGAGTATTCCTTTGTAATGCCAAAGAAGGATGTTGTTGCAACTGCAATTTTTGTTCCTCTTTCCGATGATGATGTACTTGTAGAAAGCGCAGAACTGATTCTGGAAGAGCCAAGGGCTGGAAAGAAACTTGCAGAAAGTGTAAGTGAGAGTTCCTATAAAGATGATAAAAATAACGACTTAGCCGCACAGCCGGAACCTTCCGTAACCTGGAGTCCAAGTGATGAGGAACAGGCTCAGGAAGGAAAGAAATACACGGCATCCATAGTTGTGGACGTTAATGACCTGCGGCTTGATGGAGAAAAACTTCCGGACAGTGCAAGATTAAGTGGTTCTTTCCGGGCAACGGTAAACGGAAAAGAACCCCGTGTCTTTGTAGATGAAAGTCGGAAATATGCAATCGTGGAATACGATTTTGAGATTCCAAGAACAACCTTTACAGTTACTTACGATGCAAATGGCGGTGACGAAGACAGTACTCCGGCAGCACAGACAAAACAGCTGGGAGTAGCTCTTACTTTGACGGATGCGATTCCGGTGAAAGAAAACTATCGGTTTATGGGATGGTCTTCTCAGACGGATGGTGGCGTAGAGTACAAGCCGGGAGATTTGTACGAACAGGATGAGGATATTACTTTGTACGCCCAGTGGCAGCGTGAGTATACCGTTAAAGCATCCGCTTCCGTTGGCGGAACTGCATATCCGTCCGAACAAAAGGTATTGGAAGGACAAAATGCAAAAATAATCTTTATGCCATTGGTTCAGGAAACCACCGCATGGATGCTGGATAAGGTCGTACTGTACGATACAAATCCGGAAGAGGGCACAGACATTACGGACCAGGTAGCAGGAAGTGTGCTGAAATTGGAAAACGTTCAGAAGGATATGAACGTTTATGCATATTTCAAAGCTGCGCCATATTCGGTAAGGGCAGAAGTAAAAGAAGGAAAAGGCTCTGTTAATCCGGAAGCAACTGGTGTTGAAGCTGGCGGTACGGTTGATATTACCATTACTCCGGATGAAGGCTATGAACTGAATAAGGTCCTTACCTGGATCTGGGTTAGCGGAAAACGCTCCGAAACCGACGTGACGTCAACCGTAAAAGACGGAGCCCTTACTATTGAAGATATTAACCAGAATACCTATGCAGAAATATTCTTCAAGGAACTGGAATACACTGTAACCTATGATGCAAACGGTGGAAGTGGTGCTCCAGAATCCCAGACTAAGAAATATCATTCGGATTTGACGCTTTCTGAATTGATTCCAGAACGGGAAGGCTATCAGTTTATGGGATGGAGTACCGATCCGAATGCAACCGAAGCAGAGTACGAACCAGGAAGTCTGTTCCAGATAAATGAAGACACGACTTTATATGCAGTATGGACCGAGTTATTTACGGTAACCGCAGAATGCTCCGAAGGCGGAAGTGTTGACCCGGCAGAACAGGCAGTATTGGACGGTGGAAGCGCTAGCATATCCATTATCCCTGTAGAAGAAGAGAATGTTGTTTGGAGATTGTCAAAAGTAACGATGTTCTGTGATGAAGAGGAAGAAGGAACGGATGTAACGGATCAGGTTTCCGACGGAGTTCTCACACTTAGCAACATTGATTCCGATGTCCGGATTTATGCAGAATTTAAAGCAGATCCGCATACCGTTACGGCATCCGTCAAGGACGGAAAAGGAAGGGTAACTCCGGAAAGCATCACCGTAGAACATGGCGACAGCGTCGTTGTCAAGATTTCGCCGGAAGATAAGTGGTCTATATCAAAAGTATCTGTATGGTTTGGTAAGGAAAAGAAAGCTCAGGACCTTACAGGTCAGGTAAAGAACGGAGAACTGCGATTGGATAAGGTATCAGCAGATATCCGTATTGAAGTTGAATTCGAATATCAGGCTTCACCAGATACCAGCGACCATAACCAACCGTATATGTGGCTTATAATCTTTGTAGCATCCCTGATAATTGCAATGCTTGCAGTTCTGAGGTTTCGCCGTATTCGCAAATGAGATAAAATCATAATATAATTGAAAGGCTGTGGTTTTCCCACAGCCTTTCGTAATTAAATATAAATCAAAGATATTTAATATAAACTCAAATTAGCAGATTCCCTGCCACAGCATTGCGTTTGCAACTTTCAGGAAGCCTGCAACGTTAGCACCTACAGCCAGGTTGCCAGGTTTTCCAGCTTCTTTTGCAGCATCTTCACAAGCGTTATAGATGTTAACCATAATGCTGTGGAGCTTCTCATCAACTTCTTCTGCTGACCAGTAAATACGCTCACTGTTCTGGGTCATTTCCAGACCGCTGGTAGCTACGCCGCCGGCGTTGCAAGCTTTTGCAGGTCCGAAGAGAACGCCTGCATTCTGGAATGCAGCGATTGCTTCTGGAGTAGAAGGCATATTAGCACCTTCGCAGAGGCACATAACACCATTCGCGATAAGAGCTTTCGCACTTTCTTCGTCGATTTCGTTCTGGGTAGCACATGGAAGAGCGATATCGCATTTAACGGTCCAGATGCCTTTGCAACCTTCGGTGTAAGTAGCGCGTGGAACAGCGTCAACATATTCTTTAATTCTTGCTCTGCGGACTTCTTTGATGTCTTTAACAACGTCAATATCTACGCCTTCTGGGTCATAAATATATCCGTTAGAGTCGCACATAGCTACAACTTTTCCACCAAGTTCGGTAGCTTTAACAGCTGCGTAAATTGCAACGTTTCCAGCACCGGATACAACAACGGTCTTTCCTTCGAAAGAAGTTCCGTTTGTTTTCAGTAATTCATTTGTGAAATAGCATAAACCATAGCCAGTAGCCTGGGTACGAACTAAGGATCCGCCGGAACCTACTAATTTACCAGTAAGAACGCCGGTAAATTCGTTAGCCAGTTTCTTATACTGTCCGAAAAGGTAACCAACTTCACGGGAACCAACACCGATATCACCAGCAGGAACGTCTGTATCAGGACCAATGTGTCTGTATAATTCATTCATGAAGCTCTGGCAGAAACGCATAACTTCGTTGTCGGATTTTCCTTTTGGATCGAAATCAGAACCACCTTTGCCACCGCCCATAGGAAGGGTAGTTAAGCTGTTCTTGAAAATCTGCTCAAAACCTAAGAATTTCATTACGGACAGATTTACGCTTGGATGGAAACGTAAGCCACCCTTGTAAGGCCCGATTGCGGAGTTGAACTGAACACGATAGCCACGGTTTACCTGTACCTGACCTTTGTCATCAACCCATGGAACACGGAACAGAATAGTTCTTTCCGGTTCAACGATTCTTTCCATGATGCCGGCTTTTTCATATTCTGGATGTTTTTCAATTACCGGTTCCAGGCTTTCGAAAACTTCTTCAACTGCCTGAAGAAATTCTTTTTCATTGGCGCATCTTTCTGCAAGACCGTCATAGACTCTCTTTAAATATTCATTTGTTAAAGCCATTTTTTTCACTTCCTTTTTCTATAACTTTATCAAGGTAAATTACTAAAATTATTTTGAAAATTATATTACAACGAGCATTTATATTCAATAGGAAATCTCTTGAAAATCATATATGCATTTAGTAAAATCATGTTGGAAAATGGCTATATGTGAGCCAAATCTTTTGATGTAATAAGTCCGGTTAGGACTTGATTAGGAAGGAAATGTTTTGGAAGAAAAGAGAGTAGTTGTTGCATTGGATGCCATGGGTGGAGACTTCGCCCCTGCAGAGCAGGTAAAGGGTGCTGTGGAAGCTGTAAATGAGAATCCAAATGTGTGCGTTAAATTATTTGGAATTGAAGAAAAAGTTAACGCGGAACTTTCCAAATACACTTATAAAAAAGAGCAAATTGAAGTCATTCATGCTCCGACGGTAATTGAAACTGCAGAGCCTCCAGTAAAGGCCATTAAAACGAAAAAAGATTCGTCTATGGTTACTGCAATGTATGCAGTGAAAAATGGTGAGGCAGATGCGATGGTTTCTTGTGGTTCTACCGGTGCCCTGTTGGTTGGCGGACAGGTTATCGTTGGAAGAATCCGTGGAATCGAAAGAGGAGCCTTGGCCTTCATGGTACCTACGCTGAAAGGTATGACTTTGATTATTGACTGTGGAGCCAATGTTGATGCAAGAGCAGATATGTTAGTCCAGTTTGCCCAGATGGGATCTATTTACATGGAATGTATGATGGGCATAAAGAATCCGCGTGTCGGAATCATTAACATCGGTGAGGAAGAAGAAAAGGGAAATGCTTTAGTTAAGGAAACCTTCCCGCTTTTGAAAGAGTGTAAAGGCATTAACTTTGTCGGTAGTGTAGAAGGCAGAGGGATTCCGGAAGGCGAAGTTGATGTAGCCGTATGTGATGCTTTTACCGGAAATGTTTTCCTGAAGACTTATGAAGGTGTGTCTAGCGCTTTGATAACAAAAATTAAAGGTTCTCTTATGACCAGCCTAAAGACAAAAATCGGTGGACTGCTGATTAAGAAAGATCTGAAGAATATGCTGAAAGATTTTTCCAGTGAAGCCTACGGTGGAGCTCCGATGCTGGGCCTTAAGAATTTAGTAGTAAAGCCTCATGGCAGTTCGAAATCCGTAGAAATTAAAAATGCGATATTACAGTGTGTATCCTTTGCAGAAGCAGATATTTCTGCTAAAATAGCTGCAAACTTAGAATTAAACAAAGAGGCCGCAGAGGCATAACGCAGGTTGCGGCATTACATAATCTGGAGGTTATAGTATGGAATTTGAAAAATTAACACAGATCATTGGCGAAGTTCTGAATATTGAACCGGAAACAATAACAGAAGAGACAAAATTTATCGATGACCTTGGCGCTGACTCTCTCGATATTTTCGAGATTATCACTGCTATCGAGGATTCTTTTGACATCACAATCGATGATAGTCAGGCAGAATCCATCGTAACAGTTGGAGATGCTGCTGATGCCATCAGAAATGCAGTGAAATAATGGCAAATTTAACCGATTTTGAGAATATAATCGGTTATAACTTCACCAACATAGAATATCTGAAAACTGCGTTGACTCACAGTTCCTATGTGAATGAAAACAAATCAAAGGATAATCTTTTAGAAGATAACGAACGGTTTGAGTTCTTTGGTGACGCTATAATCGAGTTTTATATTAGCGAGTATCTTTTTAACAAGTATGACAGTTTCCCTGAGGGCGACATGACGAAGCTCAGGGCTTCTATGGTATGCGAAAAAAGCCTTGCAGAGTGTGCAAAAGTAATTCATTTAGGTGAATATCTGCGCATGGGTAAAGGCGAATCCCGTTCCGGTGGTAGAGAACGTGCGTCAATCACTTCGGATGCCTTTGAAGCGTTGGTAGCTGCCATCTACATCGATTCCGGCGATGAAAAAGTAGTAAGACGTTTTATTAACGAGCATTTAATTAAGGGTCTTGAAAACAAGGACCTGTTTTTTGATGCCAAGACAAGACTTCAGGAACTTACCCAGAGAAATGGAAATAATTCCCTGAAGTATGAGCTGCTCAGTGAATCAGGACCAGCTCATGACAAAGTATTTGAAATAGCTGCCTTCTTGAATGGATTTGAAATCGGCAGAGGAAGAGGACATTCAAAAAAAGCTGCCCAGCAGAAAGCAGCGGAAGAAGCTATTTCACGAATCAACAAGAGTAATAATTAGGTGGAAAGATGTATTTAAAGACTATAGAAATTCAAGGCTTCAAAAGCTTTGCAAAAAAAATAGTATTTGACTTTCCGGATGGAATAACGGGAATTGTAGGACCGAACGGCTCTGGTAAAAGTAATGTTGCAGATGCCGTACGTTGGGTTCTTGGTGAGCAAAAAATCAAGCAGCTCCGTGGTTCGAAAATGGAAGATGTTATTTTTGCAGGAACAGCAACGAGAAAGCCTTTAGGCTTTGCTTTTGTTGCCATCACTCTGGATAACTCAGACCATAAGCTGAAAGTGGATTTTGAGGAAGTTACCATTTCTCGTCGTGTGTTCCGATCTGGCGAAAGTGAATACATGATTAATGGTTCCGTATGCCGATTAAGAGATGTACAGGAGCTTTTATACGATACTGGTATCGGTAAAGAAGGCTATTCCATTATCGGACAGGGACAGATTGATAAGATTCTTCAGGGAAAGCCAGAAGAAAGAAGAGAACTGTTTGATGAAGCAGTAGGTATCGTTAAATACAAAAAGAGAAAGAATATCGCTTTAAGAAAACTGGAAAATGAAAGACTGAATATTTCCAGAGTAAAGGATATTTTAAGCGAGCTGAGCCGGCAGGTGGGACCTCTCCGCCGTCAGAGCGAAGCAGCGGATAAATACGTTAAATATCGGGAAGAACTGAAGAATTACGATATTAATCTTTTCTTGATTGAGAATGGTGAACTGAGAAGAAAAATCAAAGAGCACCATGAAAAAGAGGGAATCGCATCTGCAGACCTGAAAGAATCCCAGATTTTATTTGAGAATGCAAAAATTGAATATGAAAAGTTAAGTGAAAACATTCTCCAGTTAGATGCCCAGATTAATGAAATAAAAAATAAAATTTCCCAAGGCGATATTATTAAAGAAAATTTATCCGGTCAGATTAAGGTTTTAGAAGAACAGATTAATTCCGTTAATGAGGCAGAAAGCAGATTCAGCCAGCGACAGGAAGAAATTACTACCCAGATAAAGGAGACGGAAGAAAACAAGAATAAAACCCAGCAGGAAAAGGAAGACAATCAGAAAGCCTTAACGGAAGCGATTGCAAAATCAAATGATCAAGACAGCAAAGTTCTGGAAATCCAGAATCGCAGCGAAGAAGTTCGTCTGGAAATTGAAAAGAATAAGGAACGCCTGATTGAACTGGTAAATGCCAAAGGCCAAATTAACGCTCGGAAAGAGCGTTTGGAAGCTATGATGGAGCAGATGGCAAAACGTCGGGAAGAACTGACGTCGGACATCGAAAAATATGCTTCCGATAAAAAGGCTCAGGAAGAAAAAGTTTTAAAACTGGAAGAAGAATATCAAGAAGCATCTGAAAAAGTTTCTGACCTGGAAGAGATTATTCAGGAAAAGAATGAGGACTTGAAAGAAGCGGATTCCGAAATTGCGGACAGCAACCGTCAGCTGGGCATTGCAAAACAGCTGAAGATTACCAACGAAGCGAAGTTAGATTCCCTCCGTAATATTACGGAACGTTATGAAGGATATGGCAGCAGCATTAAAGAAGTCATGAAGCTGAAAGAAAAGAAGAGCGGAATTCATGGCGTTGTTGCGGATATCATTAAAGTAGATAAGAAATATGAAATTGCTATTGAAACTGCTTTAGGCGGCAATATTCAGAATATCGTTACGGATACGGAGAGTACGGCGAAAGAGGCCATTGAATATCTGAAAGCCAATAAATTAGGAAGAGCCACCTTCCTTCCTTTAAAAGCAGTTACCGGTCGTGTAGAATTCCGAAATACTGACGTTCTGGAAGAGAATGGCGTATTAGGTCTGGCTAGTTCTCTCGTAAACGTCGAATCTCGATATGAAGGCGTAGCGAAATATCTTCTGGGAAGAATTGTTGTGGTAGATACCATCGATAATGCCATCCGCATTGCTCGGAAATATAATTATTCTCTGATTATCGTTACGTTAGAAGGCGAACTCTTAAACAGAGGCGGTGCTTTAACTGGTGGTGCGTTCAAGAATAAATCCAATCTTTTAGGAAGAAGAAGAGAAATTGAAGAACTGGAAATCTCCATCAAGGAATTAGGCGATAAGCTGTCGAACCTTGAGAAGAAGATTGAACTGGTAGAACGGAGAAAAGGTATCTTAGAATCCGAATTATCCGATACGAAGGCCCTTCTTCAGGAAAGTAAAATTTATCTTAACACCATAAAAATTAATTTGGAACAGGCCAACGAGAAACAGGCGGAAATTATTGACGGCTTTGAAAACGTCAATAAAGAAAGTGAAGCCATTGAAGAACAGACCGGTTCCATGAATAACGAGAACCTTTCCTTAAATGACGAACTGGATTCGAACCAGAAAGCAAACGAGGAAATTAAAAATACCATTCTGGAGTTGGAAGAGAAACAGAGTAATCTGAGAGCGGAAGAGGCAGAGCAGCTCCTTCTGGCTCAGAATATGAAAGTAGATAATTCCAGATTAGTAGAACAGAACAGCTTCCTGACCAATACCATTATCCGTCTGGAAAATGAACTGGAGAAACTGAATAATGATCTGAATACGCTTAGGAGAAATAAAGAAAATTCTTCCAGAGATGCAGAAACGAAACAGGAAGAAATCGATAATATTTTAAGTACCTTAAGCCAGGCAGAAGATGACCGGAAAGCGTTAACAGAAGAACTGGAAGAACTTTCTGCAGAGAAGGAAAAACAGTCTGGTTCCCATAAGGGATTTATTGATAAACGAGAAGAGTACGCAGAAAAAGTTGCAGAACTGGAAAAAGAACTGATTCGTCTTTCTTCCTCCCGTGAAAAACTGGAAGAACGGTTTGAAAACAGATCCAGCTATATTTGGGACGAATACGAACTTACTTACAATAATGCTTTGGGCTTACGAGATGAAAATCTTACGGACACCAGAGAGATGAGAGACCGGATTAATGAAATCAAAGCGGCAATTAAAAGCTTAGGTGTTATTAATGTAGGTGCCATTGAAGAATATAAGGAAGTAAGTGAACGTCATGCATTCTTATCTGGACAGTATGAAGACTTACTGAAAGCCGAAGCGGATCTGGTTAAGATTATTAAAGACCTTGATAAGCAAATGAGAATTCAGTTTAATTCCGAGTTCAAGAAAATTTGTGATGAATTCAGTAAAGTATTCCGTGAGATGTTTGGCGGCGGTACCGGAAAGATTGAACTGGAAGAGGATGTAGATATTCTGGATGCAGGTATTTCCATTATCGCACAGCCTCCTGGAAAGAAACTGCAGAATATGCTGCAGCTTTCTGGTGGTGAAAAGGCGCTTACGGCCATTGCGGTATTATTTGCTATCCAAAATCTGAAACCGTCACCGTTCTGTATTTTGGATGAAATTGAGGCGGCTTTGGATGATGCGAATATTTCCCGTTATGCAGAGTATCTCCATAAATTATCAAAAGACATACAGTTTATCATCATTACCCATAGAAGAGGTACCATGGAAGCTGCAGACCGTCTGTACGGAATTACGATGCAGGAGAAAGGTGTCTCTACGTTGATTTCTGTTGACTTGGCAGACATTAAAGAAGAGGAACTTTCATAAATGACAAAAAAAGAAGAAGCAGAAGCCAAAAGACTTTTAAAGCTTCAGGCAGAAAGAGAACGAATCGAAACGATGAAAGAATATGAGCGTAGCCATAAAGGCTATGCTTATATTTGTGGAATTGATGAAGCCGGAAGGGGACCGTTTGCAGGACCGGTTGTTGCCGGTGCGGTTATCTTAGATTTTGACAATCCGGAAAAAGAAATTCTTTATCTAAATGATTCCAAAAAGCTGTCGGAAAAGAAAAGAGAAGAACTTTATGATGTCATCATGGAAAACGCTATTAGCGTAGGCGTTGGAATTGTAGATAGCAAGGTCATTGATGAAATCAATATTCTTCAAGCTACCTATGAAGCCATGCGGCAGGCGATTTCCAAATTAAATCCGCAGCCGGAGTTTGTATTAGCAGATGCGGTAACGATTCCTGGCATCACCATTCCCCAGGAAGGAATTATCAAAGGCGATGCCAAAAGCATCAGCATTGCGGCAGGCAGTATTATCGCCAAAGTTACCAGGGACCGGATGATGTACGAGTATGATAAGCTGTATCCGGAATACGGATTTGCTTCTCATAAAGG
>JAKSRM010000013.1 GCA_024403615.1 Lachnospiraceae bacterium | reverse complement strand
TTCCTTTCTGGCATGAGGTGTCAGCTTTGCTGACAGAGTCCTGATGCCTGTTCCGTTTCTCGGAACGTTTCTTCTTTCGTCATACGATAATTGAATCAAGTTCTTCCCAAGGCAGGTTCAGGTCATTTCTTCCAAATGCACCATAAGCTGCGGTCTGTTTATAAATAGGTCTTCTTAAGTCCAGCATCTTGATAATTCCTGAAGGTCTTAAGTCATAGTTATTTCGGATGATTTCAATCAATTCTTCATCCGAAACTTTTCCGGTTCCAAAGGTATCTACCATGATGGATGTCGGTTCTGCAACACCGATAGCATAAGAAAGCTGAATCTCACATTTATCTGCCAGGCCTGCGGCAACCAGATTCTTGGCTACGTAGCGGGCTGCATAAGCGGCACTTCGGTCAACTTTAGTGCAGTCTTTTCCACTAAAAGATCCACCACCATGTCTTCCATATCCACCGTAAGTATCAACGATAATTTTACGTCCGGTAAGTCCGGAATCTCCATTCGGTCCACCTACGATGAACTGGCCGGTAGGGTTAATGTAATACTTCGTATTCTCATCTACCATTTCTGCCGGAATAACCTTATCAATCAGCTTTTCTTTAATATCTTTTCTCAGCTGTTCCTGAGCAACCTCCGGCTTATGCTGTGTAGAACATACAACCGCTTCTACACGGAACGGTTTTCCAGTCTCGTCATACTCCACCGTAACCTGAGCTTTTCCATCGGGTCGTAAGTAAGGAAGTTCTCCACTTTTTCTTAAAGCAGCAAGTTCCTTTGTGATTTTATGTGCCAGGCTAATCGCAAACGGCATGTAATCATCAGATTCGTTGGTTGCGTATCCAAACATCATTCCCTGATCACCAGCACCATTATTTTCATTGTCTTCATGAGCCTCGTCTCTAGTTTCTAAAGCCTTGTTAACGCCCATAGCAATATCTGGAGACTGCTTATCCAAACGGATGATAACTTCACAAGTGTCAGCATCGAATCCGATAGACTCATCGTCATATCCGATTTCCCGGATAGTGTCTCTCGCTACTTTTTCATAATTCACTTGTGCAGTCGTAGTTACTTCACCCATTACCAAAACAAAATTTGTTGTAACGCAGGTTTCACAAGCTACTCTTGCAAATGGGTCTTGTTTTAATATCTCATCAAGAATTGCATCACTAATCTGATCACAAATTTTGTCAGGATGTCCTTCTGTAACTGACTCTGATGTGAATAATCTTTTTTCCATATGTCCTCCTAATACGTCCCGTCAACGGGACATTTATCTCCTGCTGTTATAACTAATCTTCTTCGATTTCCGTTTTAATAATGTCAGCGCCTAAGGCCTGAAGTTTTCCTTCAAAGTTCTCGTAACCACGCTGGATATATTCAATGCCATCAATCACAGAAGTTCCTTCTGCGGAAAGAGCTGCCAATACTAAAGCTGCGCCGGCTCTTAAGTCCGGAGCGTTAATATGAGCTCCCGTTAATTTCTTCACGCCGTTGATGATGGCCGTATTACTGCTTTCCACTTTAATACGAGCTCCCATTTTGTTCAGTTCTTTGGAATAAACAAAACGGTTCTCAAAAATGCTCTCTGTTATCGTAGATATTCCGGAAGCCAAAGCTAAAGCTACGGCGATTTGCGGCTGCATATCCGTCGGATAGCCTGGATACGGAAGGGTCTTTACCTGAGTCGGTAACAATTTTTCTCCAAAACGAACAGAAACCGCTTCGTCAAACTCTTCTACTTCGCATCCGATATCAATCAGTTTTGCCGTTATGGACTCCAGATGCTTTGGAATAACATTGGTTACGGTAATATTCCCTTTCGTAATAGCTGCTGCCAGCATAAAGGTTCCCGCCTCAATCTGATCTGGAATAACGGTATATTCGGTCTTATGGAGTCGTTCTACTCCTTTAATACGTATAACATCGGTTCCTGCACCACGGATATTTGCGCCCATGGAATTCAGCATATTGGCAAGATCTACTACATGAGGCTCCTTGGCAGGATTTTCAATAATGGTATTTCCTTTCGCCAAAACTGCTGCCAGCATTACGTTAATGGTCGCGCCTACCGTTACCATATCAAAATAAATATGACAGCCTTTCAGCTCGTCCGCTTTCGCATAAATCTGTCGGTTGGTAATCTGCACCTTTGCGCCTAAGGCCTCAAAGCCTTTAATATGCTGGTCAATCGGTCTTGCTCCGATTTCACATCCACCTGGCATAGCAACTTCCGCCTCATGGAACCGGCCTAATAAAGCTCCCAATAAATAATAGGAAGCACGGATTTTACTAATATAATCATAATTCAACTGATGAGAAGTAACTGAGGCACCAGTAATACGTACTTTATGCCGATCAATTCTCTCAACTTTTGCACCAATCTGGCTGATGGCCTCCAGAAGAACATTAATATCGCTTACATCCGGAAGGTTATTAATAACAACCGGTTCCTCTGTAAGAATCGCAGCAGGAATAAGGGCTAATGCCGCATTTTTCGCTCCATATATTTCAACCTCTCCATTCAAAGGAGAGCCACCATTTACAATATAACGTTCCATCTTTCCGCCTAAAAACAAATTCTTTCTAAACCCGGACAACAAAAAGTCCGAGTTAGACCTAACTCGAACTCATATTATACCTATAAACGGGATGAATGTAAAGTTTTTGTAACAATACAGAAGGTAGAAAAAGCCCTATTTTTACCTTATTTTTTATCACTCATCTGGATAATACTCCAGTCCTTCCCCTTCCAGATAAGTAAATGGGTCAATCGGGACGCCATCCTGAATGATTTCAAAATGACAATGGTTTCCAGTAGAGTTTCCAGTAGATCCTGCATAACCAATAATTTCAAACCGCTGTACGTACTGACCTTCTTCGCAGGCAGTTTCACTCATATGAGCATATCGGGTCTGCAGATGGTCATCATGCCGCATTACGACATTATTTCCATAGCCCTCGTCACTATGGGTAACCGTTTCAATATAGCCTGGAGCGCTGGCATAAATCGGTTCTCCATAGCCACAAGCATAATCGTTACCAGTGTGTAAGGAACCCCAACGATAACCAAATCCAGAGGAAATGAAGCAGTTATCCAAAGGTACAACAAACTCCGGACTCGGAAGAACGCCGGTACGAATAATGGCTGCGGTCGGTTCGGTATATACCGTCTGCTGAATAATGTTTCTGCTTTTTTCTTTTCCATTCACATAGGAAATATACGCCGTTACGTTTCTTGTTCCAGAAGTTCCATCGTATACTACATACGACTGCCCTTCGTACATATCATCATCTTCAATGTACTGAATCGGCAAATCAAACTCCTCGTCATAGTTTGCTAATTTTGTCGTGCATACGCCGATAGCGCTACCATCACTTAACACTTTCTGTACGGCATCATCTCCGGAGAATACCGCGCTTTTATCCGTATAAACCTGGCTAATCTGAAGAGTGTCTACAAAAGATATCTTTTTCAACTGGTGAAGCTGCGCATCTGCAGCCGTTTTTGTCAGGCCTTCCTGTTCCATCAATTCGGCAATCCGTTCTTCCATTGCTGAAGAATTAACCATTTCATAGGTTATTTCTGTATAATCATCATTCTGTTTTGAGATCAGATTCACCGTATATTCATTCTCTTCATCGTATTGACTTTCCAACGTACGAAGGACCATCGTGGCCGACAGAGGATTGTTTACCGTAATAGAATACTTTCCTGCAGAAATACAAATTCCCTGAACATAATTCAGGTCCGTATATTCTTTTAACTGCTCATAAATGGCAGTCGAAAGGTCTTCGGTTTGATCCGTTTTCCCAAAGAATTTATGTTCTGGTTCAATGGTAAATTTAGAATCTAAATAAACGATAGAATCGGCTTCTTTACTCAGCCTTTTTCTGGCTTCAAATAAGGCAGTCTCTGCATTTTCCTTACTATTGCTGCAGCCAACAACCTGGCCATCAATTTTCACAACATAGTAATTTGCCTGGGCTGCGAAGCTGCCAACAGAATTAAATAAAAGCAGCATAAGAAGACAGCAAAGAAATGCTGATACGGCAAAAGTAAGTTTTACTCTTTTATGGTACTTCGTAATTTTCTTCATATGCTTCGGATTCTATACGCCTTTACGCAAAGACACGCTGCAGGCATTTGTTCTGTAATTATTTCGTAACAATTACGTAATATTTTAGCAAATGTTCTGCAACGTGTAAAGTCTTCTTTTATGTATTATTTGTGTTTTTCAGCAAATATTATTTAGCTTTTTCTTCTGGCTGCTCACTTGTACAATGAGGACAACGTGTAGCATCGATAGGGATTTCGCTCTTGCAGAAAGGACAAATCTTTGTTGTAGGAGCAGCTGGAGCTTCCTCCTCTTTCTTTTTCAGATTGTCGCCGGCGCTTCTTAACTTGTTGAAACCTCTCACAACTAAGAACAGAACAAAAGCGATAATGATGAAGTTAATGATGGCCATAATGAAAGCGCCATAACGTAATTCTGCACCATTAATGTTTGCTACTAAGCTGGAGAAGTCCATTTTGAAAATTGTACCAATGAGAGGATTGATAATGTCATCTGTCAAGGATGATACAATTGCGGAGAATGCACCGCCGACGATAACGCCAACAGCCATATCCATTACATTGCCTTTGCTAATGAACTCTTTGAATTCGCCAAAAAACTTTTTCATTTCTTTTCTTCCTTTTCTTTTATTTATTCAACTTTGGTGTATTCCCATGTTCCTTCTGATTCCGTTTCCGGATCAGTAATAACCTTCGTCAATGTTAATGTGTTTCCGGAAATCGTATAGGTGAATTTTTTGTCTTTATACAGGCCAGAGGTAAAGGTTAAAACCAAGTCTCCATCTATGGCGGTATAAGTAAATGCCTCTTCCCAGAACACATCGGATCCGGTTCCGTCTTCGTTAAAAGTATAGCCGGAATCCCAATAAGACTCTTTCCATGTTCCAACGATTTCGGTATCGTTTGGAATCGTTTCTATTTCTTCTTCCTTTTCTTTTCCGCAAGCTGCAAAGCAAGAAATGCAAAGGGCTGCGCAAAGAATCATAACTAATAATTTTTTCATCTGATTTCCTTTCAGGTAAAAAACGATGCTATTTTGATTCGGTCTCTTCTGGTTCTTCGGCCTCTTTTTGGTAAATCATCGTAAGGGCGTCATCTGCGGTCCGGGTCATGGTTACCTTATCTTCCTGAATTACGTAAGTATAAGAAGTATCATCACAGGTAACATCATCATAATCGATATAGATAATGCCGTCTTCTGTTACATACTTAAAGGTTACATCCCAGAATAAGTCCGTTCCTTTGCCATCTTCTCCAAACACATATCCAGAAGGAATTCCCAAATCATCTAAAGAAGGAGTGCCATCCTCTGTAATCTGGTTCCAGGTTCCAAACAGGTTCTCATCCAGAACTGCATTTTCTGAAGGTCCTTCTTCTCCACAAGCAGTCAGTACAACGCTTAAAAGAAGCGCACATACAAGAATTGCTGCCATTTTTATTTTTTTACTGTTTTTGATATTCGTAAGCACTGCTGCCCTCTTCCGTTAATGTTAATATGTCACCGCTGATAGAATAGGTGTATTTATATTCACCCCATCCTTCATCACAATCAATTACAAGATTGCCATCTCCAGCAGTAAAAGTAAACTCTACATCCATAAGGCCCCATCTGCCAGAGCCATCTTTATTAAAAGTCCAATAATCGCCTAACTGCTGTTCCTCTGGAATTCCATATTCATTCCAGGTTCCGATTAAAGCAGAATCAATTCCAGCTTCCTTTTTGGTTTCTTTCGGTTCTGAAGATCCGCCTTCTGGTTTCTTGTCTCCGCATCCACAAAGACACGCAATACTTAACATACAAACCAGAATGATTGCTAGTATTTTTTTCATCAAGTACTCCTCTAAAATGCTGTCAATATAACCATAAAATTATAATATATTCCTGGTTAAAAAACAACTTAGGTATATGAGTTTCAGGGTTTAATTAAAATAAATGTCATACCATACCAGGAAGGTATAAATCACCCAGACTTTTCTCCAAAGATCGGAATTTCCCCCAAGATACTCGTCCCAGATTTTCTCTACTTCCGCTTTATTAAAGAACTTCTCTGCATCTGCTCCATGAAGTTTTTCATAAACGTCTTTATTATAAGCAGGGTCCGCCATCCAATGACGAATTGGAACGACAAAGCCTAATTTCTTACGGAAAGCTACATCTTCTGGAATAACCTTAGAAGCTGCGGTACGGAAAGCTACTTTATTTTGCTCCGCATTTACTTTATATTCGGAAGGCATACGAGACGCGATATCGAATACTCGTAAGTCCGTAAGAGGCATTCGGATTTCCAGGCCTGCAGCCTCACTCATTTTATCTACGTTAAAGTAAATATCGCCCTCTAACCAAATCTGGATATCTACATCCTGCATCTTTGTCAAAGGATCTGCGCCTTCGTTCTCTTTATAGATATCTTCTACTAAATTAATTGGAAGTACGCCTTCTTTATAGTTTTTCAGAAGAACTTTCTTTTCATCTTCCTTCATGATATTAGTATTGCCAACATAGAAGGTCTTCAGGTTCTCCCCATAACGTTCTGCATTCCGGTACATATTATAGCCGCCGAAGAATTCATCGGAGCCTTCTCCAGAATAGCAAAGCTTGGTATGCTGAGCTGTCGCTTTACATCCTAAAGCAAAGGCAATGGCGGAAGCATCGCCTAACGGCTGCTCCATATTTTCCATTACCCAAGGAACGATAGCAAAATACTCTTCCGGAGTAACTCTACAACGATTTAAATTAACGCCCAGGTAATCTGCCGTAACTTTTGCCAAAGGAGATTCATCAAAACGCTCGTCATCGTATCCAACGGTGTCTGCATTTTTCACATCACTAACTGCCAGTACGTAAGAAGAATCTACACCACCAGAAAGGAAGGATTCTGCGATTTCTTCCGGTTCTTTTACTTCGGTCATAATATGGGTTACGGTGGTATGTATTTCATCTGCCCACTGTTCCAGACTCTTGCTGTTATCTGGATGGAATTCTGGACGGAAATAGCGTTTGATTTCCAACTTTCCGTCTTTAAACGTAAGAGTACGGCCTGGCAGAAGTTTCTTCACTCCTTTAAAGAAGGTATCTTCTCCGGCAACATAGGTCAAGGTCATATAGAGCTGAAGCATGTCTTCGTTCAATTCTTTTACAAAGCCATCCTGAGCCATAATCTGACGGATGAAGGTGCCGTATAAAAGCCGGCCATCTTCTGTAAGATAGTAATAAAATGGTTTTGCTCCAAACTGGTCTCTGCATGCAAAAATATTGCCCGTTTCATCATCTTCCAAAGCAAACGCGAACATGCCATAAATATGGTCTCCCACTTTTTCGCCCCATTTTTCATAGGCAGCGGTCAAAATCGCTTGCTCTCTGGCTTCTCTGTCCAAAGACAGATCTATATTTAACTCTCCGCAAAGGTCTTTCCAATTACGGATATGTCCTCTATATTCTTTAATCTGATACATAATTAGCTCCTTTTACATTTTCAAAGGCCCTTAAATTAAGGGCCTTTATGATTTTACGATATTTTTTATTCAGTTTCAATGCAAACCATTCATCTCACAAACTATTCACAAATTTCATTCTATTTCCACCATTTGCCTACCATAACCGGCACATATTTCGTTCCATAAATGGCTGGAAAATATACTGCTAAGAGACAGATTATGGAAGTGATTATTGCCAGATACCAACTTTCACACATAACAGGAAAATAATATTTGAAAAACGTTGTGAGGAAAGCATGGTAACCTAAATAAAACATTGTATTTTTTCCAATGGTGCAGACAAGCTGGCTTTTTTTCAGGAGGAGCATTGATAGGAAAGTAAATCCTAAAATGCTGGCTAAAGCAGCCGGAATATAGCAATAGATTCTTCCGTAATAGCTGGCGTTCATGCTTACTTTTCCGTTTATTGCCTGCAAAACAGCGCCTATGGCAAAAACGGCCACACATAGAATCCATTTTAATATCGCTGACAACTTTTCAAATCTGTCAGCAATGCAATTCTTAAAGAAATATCCAGCCCAGAAAAATGCTACAGCTAAAAAGGCTACGTCCAGATGCCAATACAAAGGTCCTAAATACCAGAATGCGGAATAGGACCATCCAACCACCGAAACAACAAGGCTTGCAATGCATAAACCAGCCTCGCTCTTAAACAGTCTGTCAAGAAAATAGAAAATGATTTCCGTAAGAAAAAGTGTTAAAAGAAACCAGCTCTGGATACATGGAGCGTTCTCTCCGTCCCCTGTCAGCATTCCCCTGAGCATGGTTTTCAGTGAAATTACTCTATAAAGTCTGGTGGTAAAATGCAGAATATATTTAATAATAGCCGCAAAAACGTTGAGCGCCACATAAGGCAATAAGAACGCTTTTGCTTTCTTTTTTAAGAACTTCAGAAAACTCATTTTCGTTCGCTGGTAAGTCAGGCCGCTGATAAAGAAAAACAGGGGCATATGGAACGAATATACATAGTTTCTTAAGGGATGAGAACGGTCGAGAAAAGTGTGGCCTAAAACTACCAGCCACATCGCAATTCCACGTAATGCATCAATCCATTCCACTCTCTTATTCATGGGTGTATCATAGCACAACCGTCCAGAAAAAGGACCACCCCTTTTCATAGGTTTTATGTTATAATTTTTCTATGATTCGATTAAATAACCAATGGGAATTTACGTATAACTGGTCAGAAGATTTCATGAAAGGCTTTCTGGATGGAGAGCCTATTCGTCTTCCCCACAATGTAGGTAATCTTCCCCTTCACTATGCAAGTCCGTCTAATTATGAGACGATTTGTGGCTATCGCCACGATATTGATGTTCCAAAAGAGATTATTGGCCAGAAGGTCTTCCTGCAATTTGATGGAGCAGCCCATATTGCCGAAGTATTTTTGAATAACGAACTGGTCGGCACCCACTATTGCGGCTACACTCCGTTCCGGGTAGATATTTCGGACACCATTCGTGCTGGGCGAAATACCATTGCTATCAAATTAGACTGTACCGAAAATCCAGACGTTCCACCTTTTGGAAATGTAATTGATTATCTGACTTACGGAGGCATCTATCGCGATGTATGGTTGGACATCCGTCCGAACACCTATATTGAAGATGTCTATGTTTCCACTATCGATGCCAATAATATTCATGTAGACGTAACTACGGTTGGCGAACCGCTTCTTATCGACGTGGAAATTTTTGACGCAGAAGGAAGCCTGATCGCATCAGAAAAGAATTGTTCCCAATCTACCGATATTTATATCGCCAGACCTCATTGCTGGTCTCCAGACAATCCTTATCTTTATAAATGCATCGTTTCCCTTAGCAGCAACGACGGAGATGATTTTCAGGAAACGGCCTTCGGTATCCGTACAGCCGAATTCAAGAGTGACGGCTTTTATCTGAATGGAGAAAAGCTCTTTCTTCGTGGTCTGAACCGTCATCAAAGCTATCCCTACATTGGCTATGCAGCTACGGAAAGCCTCCAACGGGCAGACGCTAAAATATTAAAAAATGAACTCTGTGTAAACACCGTCCGTACCTCCCACTACCCGCAAAGTCCTTATTTTATTGAGGAATGCGACCGATTAGGGCTTTGTGTCTTTATGGAGATCCCTGGCTGGCAACACATCGGTGATTCTAAATGGAAAAAACATGCTCTGGAAAATGTGAGAGAAATGATTCTGCAATATCGGAACCACCCTTCCATTATTGTCTGGGGCGTAAGAATAAATGAAAGTCCAGATGATGATTCCTTCTACAAGGAAACCAACAAACTGGCTCACGAGCTGGACCCTTACCGCCAAACCAGCGGAGTCCGTTGTATTCAAAACAGCAATCTTTTCGAAGATGTCTATGCTTACAATGATTTTTCTCATGATGGCAGCAACTTCGGTTGTCTTCCAAAGAAAAAGGTTTTATCCGACACTTCCAAACCTTTGCTGCTTACGGAAAGCAACGGCCATATGTTCCCGACAAAGGCCTTTGATAATGGTGCTCATCGCCAGGAACAGGCCTTACGCCATGCCCGGGTATTAGATGCCGCTATGACCACTCCTGGAATTTCCGGTTCTATTCAGTGGTGCATGTTTGATTACGCGACTCATTCCGACTTCGGTTCCGGAGACTGCATCTGTTATCACGGTGTGCTGGATTCCTTCCGTAATCCGAAACCTGCTGCTTATTTTTACAGTAGTCAGGAAGATGATGTTCCCGTGCTTTCTATTGGTTCCACTTTTGAAATCGGTGACTATCCGGCTGGAATCAAAGGCAGTGTTTACGCTTTCACCAACGCAGACGAAGTAAAGCTATATAAAAACAATGATTACGTACAAACCTTCCGTTCCAAAGATTGGGATTCTCTGAAACATGGTCCGATTGAAATAACGGATACCATTGGAAATCTTTTGGAAACAAATGAAGGCTTCCCTACCCAGAAAGCGGAAATGGTACGCAAATGTCTCCTGGCTTCCGAACGATACAGCTCTGGAAAACTACCGTTCAAAGAAAAGCTTCGTTATTCTTTGATGAAATCCCGTTGCCAAATGGACGACAAGGAATTCAATCGGCTTTATGGTAAATATATTGGCAACTGGGAGAATATTGCTACCAAATGGCGATTTGACGCCATAAAAGCTGACAAGGTAGTGAAAAGCGTTACCTGCTCTTCTGGCGGAAAACTGCATATTGAAGCTACCGCTTCCAGTAATGAACTGGTGGAAGGTTCCTGCTATGATATGGCTTTGGTGCGCATCCGGATTTTGGATGAAAACGGAAATGTTGCCAATTACGCCCAAATGCCGATTGCCTTTGCGGCAGAAGGTGTCATCGATGTGGTAGGTCCGATGGTTGCCACCGCAGAAGGCGGAATGTGCGGAACTTTCGTAAAGACAACTGGTTGGGACGGACATGGACGTCTGATTATCTATACCGAAAGCGGACTGGAAACATCCGTAGAGTTTACAGTAACCATTGAAGAAAATTAAGATTAATTATTTATAATAAAAAAGACATTAAGCCAAAAGCTTAATGTCTTTTTTGCATTTATATGGATTTTTATTATCGAATACTCTCTTTAATACAATCCCAAATATGGCGCCGGGTCTACTCTGCAGGAGCAATCAAAGCCCCAATCACATTTTACAACACCGATGTGCAAGTGGTAACCGGTAGAAGATCCTGTGGTTCCAACATATCCGATAACCTGTCCTTGAACAACAATATCACCAACTTCAACGGCGCGATAATTCTGATGCATATACTCCGTATATAAACCATCGCCATGATACAGTACGGTATAGTTACCACAGCCGCCGTTCCATCCATCACTGGAAATAATAACCTGTCCATCTAAAACTGCATAAATCGGCGTATTGCAATAAGCACCAATATCCAAGCCACCATGCCAAGAAGTGAATCCACCGCCAAACGGGTCATCTCTCCATCCATACCAGGAAGTAATCCAGTTTGAGTCAAACGGAGGAGCTAAAGGCCATAAGAAGGAGCCAGGGGAAGCAACGTAGCCAGTACCCCCGTTGTCGATAATTTCCTGTTTTCGTTGTGCTTCGTATTCTTTAATTAAGCTATTTACTAAATCTTTCTGCTCTGCCAGTTCTTGATTGATGAAAGCGTTCTGCTCTTCTTCAATCTTTGCTGCATTTCGGTATTCATCTACTAACTGGTCTTTTACTGCCAAAACTTCATCCAAAACTGCTTTTTGGTCTTCCTGACCTTTTTTCAGTTCGTCAATGGCAGCCTTCTCTTCTTTTACTTCGTTCTGTTTTTCTTTAATTTCGTCCTGCATCTCCTGGATTTTTTCCATCTGCTGACGATCATAATTATTTAATTCAAACAGATACTGAATTTTATTTAAAGCATCGGAGAAAGATTCGGAGGTAAAGAACACTTCTACGTAAGAGTTTCCCATGTTCTCATACATGAACTTAATCCGCTTGCTCATCGCATTATACTCTGCATCAATCAATGTCTGCTCATAATCGATTTTTTCCTGAAGCTCATCGATTTCTGCCTGTTTTTCATCGGATTGCTTCTGATAACCATCAATAATATCCTGAATGGCGTAGATTTCTGCGTCAATTTCTGCTACTTCCTGCTCTGCTGCTGCAACATTGGCCTGCAGTTCTTCCAGTCTCGCTTCACTGGCAGCCAGTTCTTCTTCGATTTCCTGTTGCCGTTGCTTCGCTTCATAGATATCGTCCGCCATAGCCGTTTGGCCCAGGAAAGCTGCAACAATGACACCGATTGCAAAAATCCGTATGAACTTTTTCAGATTTCTTTTTTTCATATAATTCCTTAATTTTCCGTTCGGATCATTCATCCGTTCTATTCTACGCCTCTTAAAATTTCAATGGCCTTTTGAAGCTGAGTATCTTCCTCTTCGGTAATGATTCCATCTTCATAAGCTTCCTCTGGAATAATTACTTCTACGTCTGGCTGAAGGCCTACGCCGTCAATACATCTTCCACTTGGAATATAGTATTTTTCTGTCGTAAATTTCATACCGGAATTATCAGAAAGACGGAAAATGCTCTGAACCACACCTTTACCATAACTGTTGGTTCCAACTAAAGTTGCCAGGCCGTAATCGGATATTGCTCCGGAAAACAGTTCTGCAGCACTGGCGGTATTTTCATTAATCAAAACTACCATTGGCAGAGTCAGCTGATGTTCCTCATCCGACATTTCCGTTTTCTCGTTTCCATTTTTATCTTTCGTGGAAATAATCAGGCCTTCTGGAAGTACCCGGTCCGACATTGCTACAACGGTATCGTAATCGCCACCCGGATTATCACGCACGTCAATAATCAAAGATTCCATGCCCTGGTTCTCTAAGGAATCCAGAGCCTTGTTAAATTGATCTACGGTTACATTATCAAATTCTGAAATATAGATATATCCGATACCATTCTCCAATAATTCAAACTCAACCGTTGGAGTCTGAACTTTCGCTCTAGGAACCGTAAACGAAACTTCTTCGCCGTTTCTTCTTACAGTTAAATCAACGGTCGTTCCCGGCTCTCCACGTACGACGGATACCAGGTCGTCTAATACTTTGAATTTCGTCTCGCCATCAGCGCTGATGATAATATCTCTTATTTGAAGGCCAGCTTCCTCTGCAGGAGTTCCTTCAAAGACTTTGTAGATTTCCACTTCATTGTCTTCATTCATGACAACGCTTACACCGATTCCGGCATATTCTCCGGAGGAATCCTCCAGCAATGTAGCAAATTCTTCCGGCGTGTAGTACATAGCATATTTATCACCAATATTTGCCAGAAGGGCTTTGCTCAGTCCCATTTCGAGTTCTTCATCATCATATTCGCCTACATAATAGGCATCCAGATACTGCAGAATGGTATCAAGTTTGGCTTGATAAGATTCATCTTCTTCCACTGTCTGGGTCTGTTTCTTTTTCGCTTTTACCCAAGCAGTTCGGTTGGCCACAAGAGTATATCCTACGAAAGCAGCCAACAGAACAGCCGCTGCAACTAAAGCGCCTACCAGAAATCCCATAAAGAATTTCGAAGAACTTTTTTTCGGTTCCGGATTCATTCCGTTATTATTTTCTTCCATTCCGCTACTTCCTATCAGACTTTAATATATTTGTTAGTTGCAATGATGCTTCCTACAAAACCGATACCCATTCCCAGAACAAGGGAAACAATAATCAGTAATGCAAACAGGCTTCCCATTGGTATTAAGGAAAATGCGCTAGCGAAAGTCTGTAACTGTCCCACAACATAAGAAATTGCGGACTTGTATATGAAGAATAAAATGATTAAAGGAATAACTGCACCAATCAATCCAATAATAATTCCTTCAAATACGAAAGGAGATTTTACGAAGAAGTCAGTTGCTCCGACATACTTCATAATTTTTATTTCTTCCGAACGAACAGTAATACCTGTGGTAATCGTATTGCTGATCAAGAAAATCGAAACTGCAAGTAATACAATAATAATTGCCAGAGAAACAATTCCTGCAATCTTACCGAAATCCGATAAAGCGCTTGCCGTAACATCGGACTTATTTACCTGTCGAATTTCCGGCATGGAATCCAACCGTTCTGCCACTTTCGACTGATAGGAAATATCCGTCAGATAGATGGAATAAGAAGCGGAAGTTGCCAAAGGATTATCGTTAGCAAAGCCCTCTGCCAGTTCCGGATTGGATGCAAAATACTCTTTTTTAAAGGTTTCCCAAGCTTCATCTGCAGAAGTGTATTCGATATAAGCAACTTCATCCCACTGTTTGATTCGGTCGCCTAAATCCTGAATATTGGATTCCGTCTGGTCTTCTTCGAAGAATACGGTAATACATACAGAATCCTGAGCTTCCTCAATAATATGGGTAACGTTCAAAATAATCGAAAGCAAAAGTCCTACCATGAAAACACAAGCCGCAATGGTAGCAACGGATGCAAGGAAGAATACCTTGTTTCTCTTAATTCCTTTAAACCCTTGTCCAAGACAATAGAAGAATGAATTACCTTTCATCTGGCAAGACCTCCTTCCTGAATATCATTAACGATCACGCCGTTTTTCAGATTAATAACACGCTTATTCATCTGACGGACAATCTCATGGTTATGAGTTACTACTACAACCGTCGTTCCACGGCGATTTACTTCTTCTAAGATTCCCATGATAATCTGGGAATTACCCGGATCCAGATTTCCGGTAGGCTCATCGGCCAGAAGAATTTTCGGTTTATTCACCAACGCTCTGGCAAGAGCGACTCTTTGTTTTTCACCACCAGACAGCTGGTCCGGCAGAGATTTATATTTATTGGAAATTTTAACCAGTTTTAAAACATCCGATACGTTTTTCTGGATTTCTCTATCCGAAGAGATTCCGATTGCTCTTTGTGCAAAAGCAATGTTATCAAAAACGTTACGGTCTTTTAACAGACGGAAGTCCTGGAATACAACTCCAATATTTCGTCTCAGCATAGGAATCTTTCTTCTGCGCATACGGACTAAAGGCTGTCCGTTGATAATAATTTCTCCAGAAGAAGGTTCTAATTCTTTTATTAAAAGTTTAAATAAGGTACTCTTTCCGGCTCCGGAATCACCTACGATAAAAACAAACTCGCCCGGATAAATATGAAGACTGACATTATCGAGAGCATTCTTGTTCTCTCCATAAGTCTTAGTGACATTTTCAAGTCTAATCATATGAATATGATCCTCCGATTTTTAAAATCTCAGTTTTTATTTAAAATCTAAGCTTTCAACATACTGCATATAGCTTGAAACCATTAATGCGATTTTGAAAGTAATTGCATCATCAAATACTCTTAAATCAAGGCCGGTAATTTTCTGGATTTTATCCAAACGGTAAACCAGCGTATTTCGATGAATAAACAGCTGTCTGGAAGTTTCCGAAACGTTCAAAGAATTCTCGAAGAACTTGTTGATGGTCTCAATGGTTTCTTCATCAAAATCCTTTAAGGATACGTTCCGGAAAATTTCGCTGATAAACAATTTACATAACGGCATCGGCAGCTGATAAATCAAACGTCCGATTCCCAGGGAATTATAAGAATTTACATTTCTGTCCTGGAAGAAAATCTTTCCAACTTCCTGAGCCATTTTCGCTTCTTTAAAGGATTTGGAAACATCCTTCAAATCTTCCACTGTCATTCCGTAGGCAATAATCGGCTCTTCTCCAATATCACTCTTAAGGGCGGATACCATCTTTTTCGCAATCTTTTCCAGATCTGCTTCTGTGGTCTTAGCTTCCAGTTGCTTAATAACTACGATTGTTTTTTTATCCAACGCAGTTACAAAATCCTGGCTGTCTGTAAAAAGATTCTTGATGGTTCCAATCGCATCGTCCTGATTTTTCTTTTGAAGCTCTACCAGATAAGCAACTCGCTTTGCTTCCAGCTCTACATGAAGCTTTTTGGACCGATCAAAAATATCAATCAGAAGGAGATTGTCCATCAACAAAGATTTAATGAAATTGTCACGGTCAAACTTTTCTTTATAAGCAGCCACCAAGGTTTCAATCTGATACTTCGCCATGCGACCGATCAGTTCCGTACTGGAAGAATTTCCACGAACTGCCAGAATATATTCATCCTGGGTATCATCTTTAATCTTGAATAACTGAAAATCAGGGATTTCTTTATATTCCCGAGTAGATTTTGCAAAGTCAGCAACTTTCTTTCCGTCAATATCTTTATCCCTGAATGTTCGTACTGCCACCTGGCCATTCAAATCTAATATAGCCAGATCTTCGTTCACTATGGTCTTGATTTCATCAAGCGTTTTTTGCAATATTTGATTTGATATCATATTACACCCCATTTATGACCATTTTATGGTCATTCTGTTTTTCCCATATATAGTAGTAGCCCCAATTGTTATATATTTCTTAAATAATAAACAAATTGCACATCAAAAGCGGCCAAAATTTGTTTGTTATGCTACTATGATAATACACAATGTACAAAAAATAAAGCGATTTTTCTATACTTTTGTGTGTATTTTTTCTTTAGCTTTGTAAAAATGTAACAAAAAAGAGCTGCATATTTTTGCAGCTCTTTTTATGTGTATTCACTATATCTAGTCGAATTTTTACTTATTTTGTATCCTGACCATAATAAGCATTGGCACCATGCTTTCTGTTGTAATGCTTATCCAAAATCGCCTGAGAAATTTTCTTTGCTTCTGGATTTAACTGAAGGGCATGATATGCCATAAATGCAACGGATTCCATAACAACTGCGTTATGTACCGCGTCAAAACAATCCTTTCCCCATACGAAAGGTCCGTGGCTATGAACTAATACTCCCGGAACACCTTCTGGATCAATTTTCTTTGTACGGAAGGTCTCTGCGATAACCAGACCGGTTTCTTTTTCATAGTCTCCGTTAATTTCTCTTGCTTTTAACTGACGAGTACATGGAATCTCTCCATGGAAATAATCCGCATGAGTTGTTCCTAATGCCGGAAGAGCCATTCCTGCCTGAGCAAAACTGGTCGCCCATTCGGAATGAGTATGGACGATTCCTCCACAATCCGGAAAAGCTTTGTACAGTTCAATGTGCGTTGGCATATCGCTGGAAGGTTTTAATTTTCCTTCTACTACATTTCCGTCCAGATCCACAACAACCATGTCTTCTGGTTTCATGGTCTCATAAGAAACTCCCGAAGGTTTGATAACTACCAGACCTTTGCTTCGGTCGATTTCAGAAACATTTCCCCATGTAAAAGTAACCAATCCATATTTTGGAAGCTGTAAGTTCGCTTCGCATACTCTTTCTTTTAATTTTTTCAGCATATCATTCTCTTTTCAATCACTCGGCTTTTGCCGTTTTTTTTACTGTAAAGTTTTTATTGCCGCTTTTTCAATTTCCAGTCCGGATTTATATCCCTCTAGGAATTTTGCAAAGCCTTCTACATCGTCCTCATCTGCCATAATGGTCTCAGAAGGAGCTCCTGCAAATACTTTGTTATCCAGGAAGTCTGCCAAATTCATTCCGTCTTTGTCCAACATATAAGCACAAAGAAGCGCCATTCCATAAGGTCCTCCTTCGCCGGCCGTTTCCATTACAGAAACTGGAGCTGCAATCGCTGCAGAAAGCATTTTCTGGCCAACCACTGGAGTCTTGAAGAATCCGCCATGTCCATACAACTTATCTACGGTTACGCCCTCTTCTCCAACCAGAATATCTAATCCGATTTTCAACGTAGCCAGAGAGGACATGAGCTGTACGCGCATAAAGTTGGCTAAAGAGAAATCACAGTTCTGCATTCTAGCAAATACTGGACGACCTTCATCTAAATTCGTTACGCCTTCTCCGGAGAAGTAATTGTAATTCATTAAACCGCCACAATCCTTCGCGCCTTCTAAAGCCTTCTGGAATAATTTTGTATAAAGATCGTTTTTGTCAATTTTTACGCCAAAGTATTCTGCAAATTCATCAAACAGGCCTACCCACGCGTTAATGTCAGAAGTACAGTTATTGCAATGAACCATAGCTACTGGATTTCCGTCTGGAGTAGTAACCATATCGATTTCACGGTGAACGCCTAATTTCTTATCTGTTACCAGCATTGCAAAATCGGAAGTTCCTGCAGAAACGTTACCAGTGCGTACTCTTACGGAGTTAGTAGCAACCATACCGGTTCCTGCATCGCCTTCACAAGGAGCCAGAGGAATTCCTGCCTGTAAATCTCCTTCTGGATCCAAGAACGCAGCGCCCTCTACCGTTAATTTTCCAGCGTAAGCGCCAGCCATAACAGCCTTCGGGAAAATATCTCTCATCTTCCAAGGCATTCCCATTTCTGCTGCCAGTCCGTCAAAAATCTGAATCATGCCTTCATCATAATCCATAACGGTGCTGTCGATTGGGAACATACCGGAAGCTTCTCCGATGCCCATAACATGCTCTCCACTCAGTTTAAAGTGGATGAAGCCAGCTAAGGTTGTAATCCGGTCGATCTTCTGAACGGTTCCTTCTCCATTCAGCATAGCCTGATAAAGATGAGCAACGCTCCATCTCTGAGGAATGTTAAATCCAAAGAGACCGGAAAGTTTCTCTGCAGCTTCCCCTGTCGTGGTATTTCTCCAAGTACGGAACTCTTCCATCTGGTTTCCGTCTTTATCAAATACCAGATAACCGTGCATCATACCGGAAATACCGATAGCGCCGGTGGTGGTTAAGGTAAAGCCGAATTTATCTTTTACATCTTTCTTTAATTCTTTATAGCAATCCTGGATGCCTTTAAATATTTCTTCCTGGGAATAGGTCCAGTAGCCACCCTCAAACTTGTTCTCCCAATCGAAACTTCCGGAAGCAACTGGTTTATATTCTTCATCCAGCATTACGGCTTTAATTCTGGTAGAACCAAATTCAATACCGATTACTGTTTTTTCAAGATTCATCTTTTTATCCTTCTGTATCTATTATTTCAGTTTCCAGATTAAGTCTTTAATCATTAATTCTTCTGCTAATTTAGCAGGGCATGAGCCTTCGCCGATATGAACGAATTCTACGTCCATAATGGTTGCCCACTCACGAAGCATTTCAGCAGTTACATCGTAGCTTAATACGCTGTGATGAGCACCACCTGCTGTAATCCAGCATTCAATACCGGTTGTAAGGTCTGGAAGAGCTTTCCACATAACACGTGCAACAGGAAGATTTGGCATTTCGTAAATAGGTTTCACTACTTCGATATCCTGGCAAACTAAACGGAATCTTCCGCCCATGTCAATTAATGTACAAACAACAGCTTTGCCTGGTTTTCCTTCAAATACCAATCTTGCAGGATCTTTTTCATTCATGCCGATTCCTAAGAAATGAGTTTCAATTCTAGGTTTTTCAGCTGCAAGGCTTGGGCAAACCTCCAACATATGAGCGCCTAAAGAATATTCTTTTCCATCAACTAAGTTGTAGGTATAGTCTTCCATGAATGCACTGGCACCATTTCCACCTTCGCCCATAGCTTTCAGAATCGCGGTCATAGCAGCAACTTTCCAGTCGCCTTCTCCGCCATATCCATAGCCTTTGCTCATCAGATGCTGAGAAGCAAGTCCTGGAAGCTGTTCCATTCCGTAAAGGTCCTGGAAGGTATTTGCGAACGCATGGCAATCATTCGCTTCCAGCATTTTCTGCATAGCAATTTCTTCTCTTGCCTGATATTTGATAGCAGCGATGTCATCGGTGTTGATATCATATTCAGCTTTGTATTCTTCAAACAGAGCTTCTACTTCTTCATCGGTTACAGCCTTCATCTCTTTTACAAGATCACCAACTGCCCAGGTATTTACCTGCCAGCCGAATTTTCTCTGAGCTTCAATCTTGTCGCCTTCGGTTACAGCAACGTCTCTCATGTTATCGCCAAATCTCATAACGTTCAGATGTTTTGAGAAATCTGCGCCAACAGCTACTTTCATCCAGTCGCCTAAACGTTTTGCAACTTTTTCATCTTTCCAGTAACCAGCGATAATCTTTCTAGGCATGCGAAGACGAGCTGCGATAAAACCATGTTCTCTGTCGCCGTGAGCTGCCTGGTTCAGGTTCATGAAATCCATATCGATTTCTTCGTTTGGAATTTCTTCGTTATACTGGGTAGCAACATGGCAGTAAGGTTTCTGAAGCAGTTCAAAACCGTTGAGCCACATTTTGCTAGGTGAGAACGTATGGCACCAAGTAATGATACCTGCACAATTGTCATCATAGTTTGCTTCTTTAATCAGCTTATCAACCTGTGCGCTGGATTTTACGGTGTCTTTATATACCAGAGGATAAGGCAGTTTTTTAGAAAGTTCTGCTGCCATTTCCTGTGATCTTTCTGCAACAATGTCAAGTACTTCCTGACCGTAAAGTTCCTGGCTTCCTACGAGAAACCAAAATTCATAATTTTTCATAACAGCCTCCATAAAAATAATTTATATTAATCTAATTTTGTGTTCAGTCGTTTGATTGCTTCTTCAATCTGCCATGTAGGTAATGCAAGGTTCAAACGGATGGAGTTTGGAGTTCCAAAAGGCTCGCCGTTCTGCCACATTACGCCACGTTCCCAACCATATCTTAAAGCATCTTTAATAGTGATTCCTTTTTCTGCAACGAAATCGCCAAGGTCCAGATACAGCATGTAAGTTCCCTGGGACTGATGGAATTTAATGCTTGGATAATTTGTGCGAATATAATCACATACAAATTCCATATTGTGAGCAAGAACTGGAAGAAGTTCATCTACCCACTGCTGTCCTTCTTCGTTGTAAGCACCGATCAGAGCATACTGGCTGAAGATGTTCATGCTGTTGTAATGGGACTTCGAAGCGGTCTCTGCCATTTTCTTCTTCAGGTCTTCGTTATAGATTACATGATAAGAAGCAACCATTCCGGAAAGGCTGAAGGTCTTGCTTGGAGCATAAGCTGCAACCGTTCTCATCTTAGCGTCTTCGCTTACAGAGTTGGTAGGAATATGCTGTGCACCGTTTAAAATCAAGTCACACCAGATTTCATCGGAGAAAACTTTCATGTCGTATTTTTTCATCAGTTCCATGAATTTTTCTACTTCCCATTTTTCCCATACTCTACCTGCTGGGTTATGAGGAGAACAGAATACGGCGATTTTCAGATTTTCATCTACAATACGTTTTTCCATGTCTTCGAAATCCATGCGTAAGATTCCGTTTTCATCTTCTACCAGAGGAGAAATAGACATTGGATGTCCACAAGTTTTAATTACATCCTGGAAGCCAATGTATGTTGGTCCATGAATTAACAGAGGCTCGCCCTCTTCCATAAAAGAATTCAGGAAGGTTGCAAGAGCGCCCATAACGCCGTTTTCATAGCCAATCGCTTCTTTGGTAACATCTACACCGTATCTTACTTTCTGCCAGTTAATAATGGCATCATAGTATTCTTTTCGAGGTGAAAAATAGCCGAAAGAATGATGATCTAATCTTCCCTGAATGGACTCAACTACAGAAGGTGCTGCAATAAAGTTCATGTCAGCAACCCACATAGGAATCAGAGAATATCCATTCTTAGGTCCTTCTGGGAAGAAACCTCTTTCGCAGCATGGATAATCCAAAGCCACTGCATCATGTCCTAATCTATCCAATACGGTTTCAAAATCATATTTTCCCATTTTGTCTCTCCTTTGCTGCTTTTATTTTTACATAATATTTCATGTTGTATTTTACTAAATTTGCCTTACAAGGGCAACAAAAAAAGATGCGCCCATAGGACGCATCTTTATAATATTTCGTCGAGTGAAAATTAGATAATCTTTTTAGCCAGGAACCACATAACTGCACCAACTAACATACCGCCAGCGATGATGAAAGTTGTTACCATATATCCAGCATACTGAATTAAAACACCCATGAGAAGGCCCATAATAATGGAACCAATCTGGGTAATGGTATTACGTACAGAGTTTACGATAGGAATATCGGATGGAACCTCTGCCAGTTCTGCGGAAGTAGCGTTTGTAAATCCAGCGATGGAACGAGGAAGAGTTCCCCATAAGCAAACGTAAATCCAAATCATGTTTCCAGGAACAAGGCCTAATGCAACGAAAGCAACTGCTGCTGCGATGAAGGAAACAATCGCAATTTTTCTTCTTGTTTTGAATTTATCAGAAAGAATACCGAAGATGATCATGGAAACAAGACCGATAATCGTTGTTAAGCTGTAGTAGTCAGCTGCCTGCATCTGTGTTAAGCCCTTCGTTGTTAAGAACTTGATGATGTAAGCCGTGAATGTCATAGAACCAGCGTTGTAGAAAATAAGAGCGATGGCAACGAACCAAGCGTCTTTGTTCTTGTATACTTTTCTGGTCTGCTCTTTGGTAGCTTTCTTAGCACTAGCAACGCCGTGGATTCTTACGCTAAATGGAACTAATGCGATCCAGATAAGGATTGCTACACCGTAGATACCGCAAACGATAAGGAATAAATTCTGGAAAGAAATACCAGAATTAACCATTAAAGTAGTACCACCCTTTGTCATAATAACCTGTGGAACTACAGTTGCCATAACCATCAGGCAGCTCCAGAAACTCATGTGCTTTCTGTCTACTAGGTTCAGGATTAATGCACCAGTTACCAGACCTGCAAAACCAGCGCCTGCACCTTCTAACATTCTTCCTAAAACGAAAACGGTAAAACTAGTGGACATTGCCTGTACAAAAATACCAGCAATGGCTACTAAGTAACCGATAATAACACTAAAGTTACAACGTAATTTTCTTACCAGAAATCCCATAGGGATTGCACATACAACAGATACCCAGCTAGCAGCAGTATTTAAAACGCCGTACTGGCTCTCACCAATCTGGAAGAAATCCATAATTGCGCTCTGCATAGGAAGCAGCTTGTAAGAGCTAAGTCCTGTCAGAATCATACATGTGAAAATAGCAATAATCATTGCTGCAACACGCTTTTTGCTGTACTCAGGCTCCTGAGGCTGTTGCATAATAGCTTCATCACTCATAACTAATTTTCTCCAATCTTCTTAAATCGTATTTACTCCCCTAAACGCATCCTAAATAGGATACTTTATTATCTTATATACGGCTAAATTCATAAAACGAATGAGCTCATGCATATTTTTAATTAGTCTTCTTTGGTCTGATTCAACAGCCAGGACATAATTCCATACTCATTTTTGTAGGTAGGAACCCAGCTCCAATGATTCTGACGGAATAAGGTCTTATACTCCATATTTGGAGTAATGGAAATGTCATATTTCTCCAAATCTTCTGGTGAGAACAGGGTCAGATGAGCATTCTTGTTGCCGTCATCTTTTAATGCCATAACTGCATCTACCAAATATTTATGACGATATAAGGTATGGTCAATGTAAGCGCTGGTTACCCAAACCGGTCTCTTGATAGATTTCAAAATATTGAAGGTTTCCGGAGTCATGGTTGGGCAAACAGGAATTGCTGCTGCAAAAAGGTCAGAGCCTACGGACATGGCACGGATGGTTCCGCCACCGCCCATGGACATACCGGTTACATAGATTCTCTTCGGATCTACTTTGCCTTCTTTAATCATTCTGCGGATGATATCGCAAACTAAACCTAAATAATATCTGGACCAACCATAGCGTGGATCGTTTCCTAAACCGGAATTATTAAATCCTGCATTCATGTTTACTTTGCTCATATCCATTTTCTGCTCTACGCACATTGGAGCCATAACATAAATGTCTGGATAATCTTCTGCAAAGTTAACTGGGCCATAATCTGCCATCAGCTGTTTTTCATTGTCTCGTTCGCCTTCATGGCCGCCATTTCCGCCACCGTGGAGGAATAAAATCATTGGACGAGGGGTGGTTGCGTTTTCCGGACTATACAGACGGTACATTACGCGTCCTTCTTCCAATCTTTCAAATTTTTCATCTGCAGTTCTTGTATGAACGATAAATTCTTTCTGCTCAATTTTCTTATCGCCAATGACTAAAGTCCAAGGTACTTTATTTGTAGATGGTTCCACAGAAATTGTTAATTTGCCATCTTCTAATTTCACTTCGGTTACGTCTCCAGGAGCATGACCTCTGGATTCTTTTAAGAATGCAATGTGGTCGGTCTCTACTGCAGGTCCTTCCAGATGAATGGATTCCTTTGCAGGAGCATCGCCTTCCCAATCAATAATAAATTCAGAAATTTCCTGTCCTGTCAGTCCTAAAAATGCTTGTGCTTCGTATGCCATAAATTACCTCCTCTAATGTTGAATATAAGTTCTACGTCCAATAGGTGTCGTTTCGCTTTTCGGGTCAGGCGTCAGATCGCGCGAAACGGTTTTTCATTTCTCTGCTGGATGCAAGAAGTACCTGGTCTAATAAATCGTAGGTTTCCTTCTTTGCAAAATCAGCGATTTTCTGGTTACATTCTTCCAGATAAGCTGGAACATCTTCCGGTTTGGTTTCCAAATATTTTGCGTCAAATTCTTTCAGGAACGCATGTCCGGAAGCTTCCGCTGTATTCTGGTATCTTTCAATATGGATTGCGGTCTCTCCGAAATGAGCATCGGATAACGTAGCAATAATTCGATTCGCCCAATAGAAGCTTTCCGTCGTTACTTGTCCGGTGGTGTCTCTTAAATAAGCTGGCGTATCATTTACATTTCCATAGAATGGGAAAGCTGCGTTGAATGCATTGGATCCTTCTGCAATCCATTCTACCGCCATAATTTCTTCCGGAACGTAAGGCCGTAACTGGGTGATTGCTACGAAATTATTTCGGTTAATTCCGATTGGACGATATTTTCCTCTCTTTGCAGAATCACTGTGCTTCTCGTATGGATTGTATTCCGTTCCCTGGTAGTAAGAAGAAAGAACGTATTTAATGTCTTCTATCGTAATTTTCTTTTCCGGTACTAAGCACCAGAAAATGTCGTCGGATTCCGGTTTGAAATCTGCGTCTTCCCCGTCCCAAATAAAAGTATTCGGATTGAAGTACCGTTCCATATACCAAGCTCTTGGGGTGTTATAAACATGGTCGGAATCTGCATGACTGCCAAAAGCCGCACGAACATCAAAATCTTTTACTTCTTCCAAAGGCTCTGCATGATAACTAAGGTCTAAATGATTTTCTTTAATGAAATCCAAAAGGTCCTTGGAGCACATATTCTCTTTTTGAGCACCGAAAGCATCGGAAAAATCAAAATAATCGATGCCTTGCTGGTTCGGTCCTACGACATAGGCCTCATCTGGAACTCGTTTTGCAATCCAGTGATGACCGCCAATAGTTTCCAGCCACCAGATTTCGTCTACATCCTGAAAAGCGATTCCGTTCATCTCATAGGTTCCGTACTCTTCCAAAATAGAGCCTAATCGTTCCACGCCTTCTTTTGCACTGTGAATATATGGAAGCACGATGGTAACCATATCTTCTTCGCCGATGCCGCCATCTACTAACGGGTCTGCGCCTAAGACACGGCCATTAGAAGTAATGGTTTCCGTAGCGCTCATCGCAATATTTTCAACGTTGAACCCAGCCTCGCCCCAGATGCCTTTCTCCGGCAATGCGTTTGGCATAGAGGTATATCGCATTGGATTTTCCGGAAGGGGAATTTCAACTTTTGAAATAACAGATTGATAAAGTTTTGGTTGGTCCTCCGGCAGAACCACAACGAATTTCTTTGCTGCGAAATTATCTCCTCCAGCGTCTTCGTTGCGGGCCATCATGGTGGAACCGTCGTAGGAAGCTTTCTTTCCTACTAAAATAGTTGTGCAAGGCATAATTTTTCTCCTTAAAATTGATGAATAAATTATATCATAACTGGTTTACTCTTCAAAGAATTCCAGCATGTTCTCTCTCAAATCCGCCGCTTCGTCATATACTCCGTGGCCATATTCCAGACCGTAGAACAAGGCTTCAGCAGAAGTTTTTTCTGCCAGACTCCGAATCTGTTTTATGCTGAACACCTTATCTGCTTCCGCGCCTACGACGCAAATCGGACATTTTATTTTTTCCAATTCTTCGCTACTGTCAAAAGCCATAATCGCCTTAGCCAAAATTACAAACTTTTGAAGATCCTCATCGCTCACAGTGCCTATGCTCTGTTCCAACATCTCTCCAAACTTCTCCAGAGTCGTTTTGGAATATATATCGTTATTCATGGTCCGTATCAGTTTACTTAAGGTCTCTTGGCTTGCCAAGTCCATCCACGAACCAATTATTTTTTTCGTATCTTTGTCGGACATAAAACTGGTCGAAGCTAAAAACAATTTTTTCACCAGTTCTGGATGATTTATGGCCAAAGACTGGCCTACCATACCTCCCATGGATGCTCCATAAACATAAGCGTCTTTTAGTTGCAGGCTCTGCATTAAGTCTGCAACATCATCGGCTCTCTTCCAAAGGGAATAGCCTTTCGGAAGGTTGTCTCTGTCATCGAACAGGTAAATGGTATATTCGCCAAAAGCGGAAAAGTTTGCTGCGATAGCCTCTGCAGAACGAATGGTGCTTTTCAAAGCAAGACCAGGCAGAATCACCATAATTTTCGGTCCATTTCCGATTTTTGCATAACTGATATTTTCCAGATTTTTTGCATCGTCACAAAGATTCATTTTCCCTTTTTCTTCCTCGAAATTTCGTCCTTTTTCTAACGGATATGATAGCATTTATTCTTTTTACTGGCTATCCTAACATTTCTTCCCATTTTTTTATTAAATACTCCAAAAATTTATATATTTTTTACCTTGAATCGTGCACAAACAAAATACATAATAGGACCATAAGAAAAGATTGTTTTATATAGAGGTAGAAAAATGAAAGCGAAAACGAACACAAAAAAGATGACCGAGGGAACTCCTTGGAAATTAATTCTCTTATTTGCCCTGCCTTTAATGGGAGGTCATGCACTGCAGCAGCTGTATAACACAGTTGACGGTATTGTAGTAGGTAACTTTGTTTCTCCAGAAGCTTTAGGTGCGGTAGGTACCTGTGGAACTCTGGTTATGCTCTTCCTGTGCTTCTCCATGGGTATGTCTACCGGTAGTTCCGTAGTTATTTCCCAGTTGTATGGCGCAAACAAAATGGAAGATATGAGAAAAGCCGTATCCACATGTATGATCATGATGGTAGCTCTCGGACTTTTCCTTACGGTAGTTGCAGAAATTACAGCAAAACCTTTGCTGAAATATGTACTGAATGTTCAGGATATCTATCTGCAGGATGCGACAACATATTTCATGATATTTGCTATCGGACTGGCTTTCCAGTTCCTGTATAACATCTGTGCTGCTATTTTAAGATCCTTTGGCGATTCCAAAGCAACTCTTTATTTCCTGATTGTATCATCTGTTGTTAACATTATTCTGGACCTGGTTTTCGTATGTGCATTCCATTGGGATGTTGCCGGTGTTGCAATTGCGACCGTTATTGCCCATATTATTTCAGCGATCGTAGCTGTTATCTATATGTTCAAAAAATACGAAGTATTAAGATTCCAGAAAGGTGAATTTAAGTTCCATAAAGAATCTGCAAAAGTTGCTTTAAAGATTTCCATTCCTACAACTCTTCAGCAGTGCATTATGTCCTTCGGTTCCTTAGCTCTTCAGAGATTGGTAAATACCTTCGATGCAGCTACTCCTGGACTTCTTCCTGGTTACACCGCAGGCCAGAGACTGGAAACTTTCCTTATGATTCCTGCTATGTGCATTAACTCTACTATGGCTACTTACACTGGTCAGAACGTTGGCGCAGGTAAATTTGATCGTATTAAATCTGGTAGAACCGCAGCCAGAATCATCACCATTGCCGTTCAGGTTGGCGTTGGTCTGATTGCCTTCTTCTTAAGATATCCTCTGATTCAGTTATTCGGTGTTAGCGGACAATCCGAAGCTTACGGTCTGGAATATTTAGTAACCATGATTCCTTGCGTAATCATCTTTGCTTTGAACATGTCCACCCTTGGATCCTTGCAAGGTGCCGGCGATGTTGTCTTTACCTCCTTCGTTTCCATCAGCGGATTCATTTTAAGAGTTGGTCTTGCTTACATCTTAGGTCTCTTCACTCCAATCGGATACCGTATGATCTGGCTCAATCTTCCTATGGGATGGATTTACTCAACCATTGTTTCTGCAATTCGTTTCTATGGTGGAAAGTGGAAAACCAAAGCGATTGTTAAACATCCACAAGGCGAACTTGCTACTCCAGAAGGAGCGGTAATTGACGCTGCAGAAGCTGACGTAGAAGAAACTGTTGATTCTATTACAAACGAAGAAAATTAATCTTTCATCTAACATAATTCATAGACCGGATAGGAACTTTTCTATCCGGTCTTTTTTAACTCATTTGCTTCCAATTATTTGAAAGAAATCAACAAAAAATTATATTTTTTACCTTGCATATTGCACAACAGAAATTCATAATATATGGGTTAGTGTATTTTTAATTTTTTAGTTATTTGAGGAAAAAAGATGAAAGAAAAGAAAATCAAGAAAATGACAGAGGGGGCTCCATGGAAGCTGATCATCCTGTTTGCCCTTCCTCTCATGGCCGGACAGGCCCTTCAGCAGTTATATAACACTGTTGACGGAATTATCGTTGGTAACTATGTATCTTCCGAAGCTTTAGGCGCAGTTGGAACTTGTGGTTCTTTGGTAATGCTCTTCCTTTGCTTCTCCATCGGTATGTCTACTGGTAGTGCAGTTGTTGTTTCCCAGTATTATGGCGCAAGCAAATACGAAGACATGAGACGTGCGATTTCCACCAGCATGATCATGATGGTTGTATTAGGACTGTTCCTTACTGCAGTTGCAGAATTTACTGCAAGACCTTTGCTGAAATATGTTTTAAGCGTTTCCGACCTTTACTTGGAAGATGCGGTAATTTATTTCCGTATATTTGCTATTGGTCTGGCATTCCAGTTCCTGTACAACATTTGCGCAGCAATCCTTCGTTCCTTTGGTGATTCCAAAGCGACCTTATACTTCCTGCTGCTTTCTTCTGTAGTAAATATCATTCTCGACCTTGTATTCGTATGCGCGTTCCATTGGGATGTTGCCGGTGCAGCGATTGCTACCGTTATCGCGCATATTGCTTCTGCCATTGCTGCAGTAATCTATATGTTCAAGAAATATGAAATTCTCCGATTTAAGAAGGGCGAATTTAAGTTCCATAGAGAATCTGCTAAGGTTGCTCTGAAGATTGCGATTCCTACTACTCTTCAGCAGTGCATTATTTCCTTCGGTTCTTTAGCTCTCCAGAGACTGGTTAATACTTTCGATTTATCAACTCCTGGTCTGCTTCCTGGTTACGTTGCAGGACAGAGACTGGAGACCTTCCTTATGATTCCTGCTATGTGCATGAACTCCACCATGGCTACTTATGCCGGCCAGAACATCGGTGCCGGAAAACTTGACCGTATTAAAGCCGGCCGTACTGCAGCCCGTATTCTTGCTATTTCCATTCAGGTAATCTTAGGCATTATCGCTTTCGTTCTGAGATACCCATTAATCCGTTTATTCGGTGTAAGTGGTGTTTCGGAAGCTTATGGTCTGGAATACTTAGTAACTATGATTCCTTGCGTAATTATTTTTGCTTTGAACATGTCCACCATCGGAACTTTACAGGGAGCTGGTGATGTTGGTTATACCACCTTCTCCTCCATCAGTTCTTTCGGTCTCCGTGTTGCATTAGCTTACCTGTTAGGTCTGTTCACACCAATCGGCTACCGTATGATCTGGCTGAACCTTCCTATGGGATGGGTTTACAGTACGGTTATCGCAGCAATCCGTTTCTCCAGAGGAAAATGGAAAACCAAAGCCATTGTTAAACAGCCTGTTGGCGATGGCCAACAGCTTGCAACTCCAGAAGGCGTTGTAGTAGAAGCTTCTGAAGTTGAAGAAGCTACAGCTGAAGCAGAAGCCGTTGTAGAAGCAGCAGAAACAGCTACCTCAGAAAAAAAGAATGCAGAAGAATCAGTGTCCGAAATTAACAAAGAAAAATAAAAACTGATTTGAAAATTTTCTGATTTAAAATTGAATAAATTTTAATCGATTTAAGACCGTCGCCCTACATGCGACGGTCTTTTTATATTCTTTGCACCATCATTTTTACTATTTTTGCAAAAAAGATGAGATATGTACGGTCAGTTCCACTCCTTTCTGCAATATTGTTGAGATATGTACGATTCGTTTCTTTGTCTTCTGCAAGATTATTGAGATATGTACAGTCTATTTCTCTGTCTTCTGCAAGATTATTGAGATATGTACAATATGTTCCCTTGTTCACTGTGAAATTGTTGAGATATGTACCAACTTCTAAGCGTAAATCAGTACATATCTCGCTATTCTTGCAGTAATGCTAAAATATAAGAGTACATATCTCTACTTTTTTGCAATAGCTCCAAAACGCAAGTGTACATATCCCGTCTTTTTTGCAATTCCATAACTGCCGATAAGTGAATTGTTCCTTAACACACTCTTTTTCAAAAGAATTGTGATAAAATATAGAAATCGTGGAGGCAATATCATGAATATTTTAGAAAATGTTTCAAATCATCGCCCGATTCTGATTCAGGGCGCTATGGAAAATGAAATTGATGTATTAATTGCTGCTTTACAGAATCTGGAAGCTGTTACGATTCACGGTTTTGAATTCTACAGCGGCTTAGTTTCGGATACTCCTGTTGTTATTTCCCGCACCCATATTGGGAAAATAAATGCTACCATGGCGACCTTAATTGGAATTGAAAACTTTCATCCGTCCTTTGTCATCAACCAAGGAACCGCAGGGGCTCATAATATAAACTTAAACACTGGAGATATTGTGTTAGGAAAACAAATCATTAACATGGATGCTCCGGACTTAGATATCAAAGCTCTTCTGGCAGGCATCGATAAAAAAACATCGGAACCGCTAAATGTAGAACTGCAGAAAGATGGAAATTGGGACTGGACCTATGCTCTTTCTAGCTCAGAGGAACTTTCTTCTCTCTTTCAGTCAGTGCCTTATTCTCACGGAATTCTTTATGAAGGCACCATTGCCTCCGGAGACGGATGGACCCAGACAAAGGAAGGTGTCCGAAAACTCCATGAGCGCTATGGAAGCGACTGCGAAGAAATGGAAAGCTTTGCTGTGGCTCAAGTCTGCGAACAAAGCGGCCTTCCATATGTTGTCCTTCGAATCATCAGCAACAGCAACCTGCAAGGAACAACCTTTGACGAAAGAACTGCAGGCCTTTGCCAGAATTTCGTAATTGACGTTTTAAAAAATCATCCGGCGATGATACAAAAATGATACACCCGCTACGTATGATGCACCTATGAAAAAGATTCTGATTGTAGAAGATGAACAGAATATCGCAGAAATGGTCCGTATGTTTCTGACCAAGAATGGTTTCTCCTGTCAGATTGCCAAGGACGGAACTATGGCGGCCGATATGGTAGAGAACGAAATCTATGACTTGGCTCTGCTGGATGTGATGCTTCCCGGAATTGATGGGTTTGAACTAATCGGCTATATCAAACAGTTTGGAATTCCGGTTATTTTTGTTACGGCGAAAACCAGCGTGGACGACCGAGTAAAAGGGTTGAAATTGGGAGCCGATGACTATATTCTGAAGCCCTATGATTTAAAGGAACTTCTGGCCCGGATAGAAACGGTGCTGAAACGATACCATGTTGCAGACGACATTATCCGTTTTAATAATTTGATTGTGAATGTGCCAGGCCATGTAGTAACCATGGATGGAAAAGCAGTGTCCTTGTCTTCTAAAGAATTCGACCTGCTGCTCTATTTCATTTCCAATAAAAACATTGCCCTTACCAGAGAAAGTATTTATGAGCACGTCTGGAAAGAGCCTTACTACGGAAATACCCGGACCGTAGATCTTCATGTCCAACGTTTGAAAAAGAAGCTAGGGCTGGAAGAAACCATTCACGGCATCTATAAAATCGGCTACATTTTCCGTACGGAATAATAACTTTGATTCGTTCCAGAAAAATTGTAAATTCTATATATGCCGCAGTTTTTGTAATCATTCTTATTGTCGGAGGGATTCTGGCAGGAAACATGAACAAAACTGCATGGGAGGCCCGGAAAGCCTCTTCTTTTCGTTGTGCAGAATTTGCCATCGATAGTTTTATTTCCTATACAAACATGACGACGGAGACTTTAAACTCTGACCATCTCTTATATTTATCCAGGCAGATCTCCGCTAGCATGGATGATAATATATCCGATGTAGTAATTCAGGTTTCCAGCCCAGAAAATACAGATCTTTCGGACCATCAGATTCTCTCTTCCTACGAGCGTCCGGATAAAAATCATCTTTTCTCAAATATCATCTGCCGCATTGATTATGCTGGCATTCCTTACTACATCACCTTTTCTTCCGATTATTCCGATGTATCCGCCTCCTGCTTGAAAACCTGGCGGATTTACAGCATTGCGGCCGCAATTCTAATTATTTTTGCGGTAGCTTTAGGAATTATGTTTAACTTGCTTTGGAATGAAACTCTCCGCCGGAAAAAATTTATGGAGAATTTCACTCACGAAATGAAAACTCCGATGACTTCCATTTTAGGTTACACAGAGATGATGAATAGTCTGGAATTAAATGAAGAAGAACGCAGTAAAGCCTTAAATGCTCTTTCTTTTGAGGCCAAACGACTGAACAGTCTGTCGGCCCAGATGTTGGAAATATTTGTTGCCCAAAATGACAATCCGGAAATGAGTGATTTAAGTTCTCAGACCCTTCAGGAGGAGCTGATCATTTCTTTGAACGCATTATCGGAGAAATATCAGATTCCTTACTCTATCGACTTTTCTGACTGCGTAATAACCGGAAATAAAGACTTTTTGTTATCCATGCTGACAAATCTTGCCGATAACGCTTTTAAGGCTACCGTAAACGCAAACCGTCAAAATGAGATACGGATTTCCGGCGTTCGAAAAAATGAAAAATACCGGATTTCTATTCTAGACCATGGAGTTGGAATTTCCAAAAAACATATCGATAAAATCACAGAGCCTTTCTACCGGGAAGACAAGGCCCGCAGCCGTCAGCAAGGTGGTGCGGGGTTAGGTCTGGCTCTTTGTTCGGAAATTGCAAAAATTCATGGAACAAAGCTCTCTTTTAACAGCAAAAAGAATAAAGGAACGTTAGTATCCTTTGAATTAAAGGAGGCTGACCGATGAAGAAAAAAACCTTACTTCTGGCAGCTTCCTGTGTTGTCATTTTACTGGCTGCCATCTTTCTTCCTATCCTTTGTTGGAATGCTCACTTAAACGATCTTACCAGAGACCCAGACCTACAGACTCTGGAATTATCCGACAATATGCACATTACCCGTCCAGAGGAATTTGCAGATTTATTTGTTTCCGGTGCATTCCTACAGGACAATATGTATAATGACGCTTCGAATTCCCAGGGAACAGAATTTGAGAAACTGAAGGAAATGTTTGCCAACATCTTTAACTATTTGGAGCCGGAAGCGAAGGCGTTTTATCTTGACCGTTTAAGTACTTCAAATTTTGAATATTCCAACATCCAGCCAATCAGCATTACTACCAATGTAGGGCCGGAGTATTTTGCTATGGTCAACGGACAGCTCAGTTATTATGGCGGTGATGAAATTCTATACTTTTTCGTCAACTATGAACAGAAAACCCAGACCGTCTTTTTCTTCTCTATTCATTCTGACTGGATTGAAAAAGATGATGGCTTTACTGGGCTCAAGTATAGTAAGGAATTGGCAGAAGCTGCCACCAAATACTATTCCGATTTAGGAATCAGCGACAAATACTATTCCATAGAATCCGACAATTATGGTTTTAGTTTTTATCTCTATGTAGGCGTGGAGGCGCAAAAAAATCAGGCGTTATCCGAAGAATATTAATAAATAACCATGGCCCGGCTTCCCATCTCTTCATAAACGGACTGTACCACTTCTTTCGGATAAGCTACCATAGCCCCCTCCATCGGATCATTCAAATAATAATAATATTCATCATAACCTATGAGCAGCAGGCAGTGCTCGCCGCTTGGCCAGTAATATTCATTTCCATCCGGCAGCGTCCAATGACTAGTATAAGAAATTGCCCGCATATTCATGGTTGCCCAAATCATCACGGTCTGGTTTCGGTCAATAAATTCGGTACAGAAATCCTCTAAGGATCCATATACTTTCTGGGCACAGACGCCATCAAAATAAGAATTCACCGCATCAATCATTACGTTTTCAAAACAGCCAAAACAATGAAAACTTTCGAAGGGAGAACCGACAAACAGTTCTTCCGGGTTCGGGCCAAAGAGATGCCCTTCCCGGCTTTCTAGCTCCTGCCTGGGAATCAGGGAGGCAACTGTTGCCATATCCGTTTGTACTCCGATATAATTCAACGCCATGGTGGCACAGCAGCTTTCACATCCTGTTGGCAATTCTGGATTCTGACACAAGGCCGGAACATCCAAAATGCAAACGTTCGAAGGCCCGCCTTCCGGAAGCACTTGTTCTAGATGATTATCCATATTGGTGATATCCGCTTCCGGTTCTAAATCTTTCCGACTTTCAGCCTCGGTCTGATTTTTCAGTTCTTCGGTTTTATTATGTTTATGAGGATTTTTTATTGGGGAAATAATAAATAGTTCTGCAGCTATCACTGCAGCCAGAATTATGCCACCGATAATCAAAATCATTTTCCCAAAGTAGGACAGTTTTCTCCTTTTCCGTTTTACTTTTCCGTTGTTTTTTCTTGTGTAATCCGGTCGTTTGTTTTTCGGCGAACGTTTCATAGCCTGCACCTCCATGCAGGCTATCATAGACGCTCCTTGTATCGTTCCCGTCTCAATTTTGTATCGGTTTTGTAACAGTTTAAACTCTTTTTTCGAAGGAAATATTTAGAATAATTTTTCTATAAATCGGCAGATTTTTTCTTGTGTTTCTCCCTTTTTTATTTTAAAATCTCACCATATTTTTCGCCCAAAAAAGCCTCCCAGGCATCGAAAGGAGAACCTCCCATGAAAAGAAAAGGAGACCGCAAAGACGGAAAACGTGTTCCTATTTCCGGATTGATGCAATGCTGCATCGACCTGAAACCAGGCCGTATGGAGAATGAAGTCTATATCAATCAAAAAATGAATGTAACCCCTTTAGTACAGTACATTAAAGAAAAAAATGATAGTGGCGAGCACTATACTTTTTTCCATGCTTTTGCAGCGGCAATCGGTAAAACCATTTACAACCGACCTCGACTGAATCAGTTCATCTGCAACCGTCATTTATACGCACATAACGATGTAACCTTAGCCTTTGTGGCAAAAATGAGTCTGGATGATAGATCCGAAGAAATCATGCTGATTATCGACATCAAGCCAGAGGATACCATTACCACCATCAAAGAACAGATTTCCGACAAAGTTTCCAACCTTCGTCAGAAAAAAGAAAAGGTGGATAAAAAGGGCTCCAACTCTGCCATTGATGTTTTAGGTCATCTGCCAAATATCATCCGGGTTCCGATTTTTGGTGTGATGAAATTCTTGGATAAGAGGGGTTGGATTCCGTCCTCTCTGGTAGCAGATAACATCTATTACAGCAGCATGATTATTTCCAATTTAGGAAGCATTCATTGCGGAGCCATTTACCATAATCTGGCCAACTTCGGCACCAGTTCCTCTCTGGCAACTATGGGAGAAATCGTTCCAACAAAAGTTGTAAATGCGGACGGAACGGAAGAAATCCGACAGATTTGTGAATTTGGTATTACGTTAGATGAGCGTATCGCCGATGGCTTCTATTTTGCAAAAAGTGCTCAGATGATTGAATATCTTCTGATGCATCCACACCTTTTAGAAGAATCAGCAAGCAACAAAGTAACCATGGCTTGAAAAAGCCATAAAAAACTGCTTAACGAATTAAGCAGTTTTTTGTTTTTATTTAAAATCATATAGTTTCATGGTTTCCCGATCCCGGAACTCATGTTTTTCATAATAACCGATGAGTTCTCCGGATTCATCTCGTAAGGCAACCATATACACGTCCTTGTTCACTTCATCGTTCCGGAATTCATAAACCATATTATGGTTCTTACTTTCCCGGAACCAATTCAAAACTTTTTTGATGATTTCGCAAACTTTCGGAGGATGACAATCTAACAAGCTTTTTCCCAGAAGCTCTGCGCCACCGTTTTCTGCATAACTTTCTTCTGCAGCTTTATTCATATAAATGATTTCGTGCTTAAGATTACAGAGCACCACTGGTGCTCTGTCTTGATCTAATACACTTTTGTAAAATTGGGTGTTCTCCATTCTATTCTCCCTAACTGGAATGCTTACAGATTCAATAAGTTTGCTGCGTCTTCTTCTGAAAAATATTTCAGATCAATACTGATTTTTTCCTCTGAAGTAAGAACTGAAGCATATTTGTCATCGGTAAATTCCTTTTTCAGATACTCTTCATAATCTGGAGCAGCATTAAATAGTACTCCCTCAAACGAAACTTTTTTTGATTCCGCAAACGTTGCTTTGTGGAAGGTACCTTTCACGTTATTCCGTTTCATAAGGTCTGCAACTTCCGTCTCGCTTCCATCACAATAACGAGAAGTAATGGTCCGAATATATTCTTTCATTTTCAGGTCTCGCTGAGTAAATGTGGAAACGCTTACATGCACAGAGTTTGTTATCCGATGAACAATACCAACACTGGATGGAGCTTTTACGCACAGCTTTTTAAACTTAGCTTTCGTTTTCTTCACATCTTCCAAGAGATCTGCTTTCTTTTGCGCATTTTCCGGAATATCGTCTAACGGAAGAATGTCGATACATACCCAGTTATTTCCTGGCTTTTTAAATCTCAAATCCTGCATTTTTGCGTAATTACCGGAATCATTTCCGTTTAGTTCATATACAAACTGATAATAAGGTTCTGCAAAAATAAAGTTGCCAAAGGTTTTCATCATGGCATCGTAATCTGCCCGCAACATGGCTACTTCCAGTGTATTCACGCCTTCTAAATAGCCGCCACATTCTTTCGCGCCTTTTAAGCTTTCCCCAACTAAAGAATATGCCCAACCATTGTCTTCGCATAATTTATCAAAGGTCTTTAATAATTCGATTTGTACTTTCTTTACCAGATTTCTGCCTTTACAAGGAATGCTCATAAGCTCCGCTTTTTCTTCTACACTGAGCAGACTCAGGTCTAAAGAAAAATCCACTTCATGGGACAACTGAAGTCTTGGCGCAGGAACCTGCATATAATTTCCATAGGCACCTTTCAGATAGTAATCCCAGTCTGGCATAGCTTTAAACTGGTGACCACCAAATTCCATTAAAACAGAATCTGCAAAGGTATCTTTTCTGCAAGTACCTTTAACTTTTGCCTGTGCAACCAGTTCTCCTAATTCCACAGCCTGCTCATAAGGAACGGTCTGAGCAGAACGGATCAGCTTATGGCAAAGAACTTTTCGTAAACCTAAAGCTCTTGCTACTGCTGCAATTGGAGTTTTCACTAATCGTTTCAGTCCATCTGCTCCCTTAAAAGGAGGAGAATTATAAACCAGCCTTCTCTTTCTTTGGAAGGACATTTTTTTTATCAGTTGCTTTTGCGCTTCTTTCGTTTCCGGAATGCCATCAATCGGAAGAATGTCCATCCACAGACTCTTAAAAGCAAGAGAGTTAGAAGTTTCCACAGAAGTTCTGGTATCTAAAAGACGGGCGAACGGAATTCCCGGCTCGCCAGCATCGGTATAAACGACTTTATAGTATTCTTTGGAAAGCGATTTTCCACCGTATTTTTTTACGAAAGCCTCATAGTCCGGGCGTTTCATAAAAACATCAATATCATCATCCCAAGGGAGATATCCTTTATTTCTTATGGCTCCCAATAAGGTTCCACCAGCCAGAGAATAAGCCCAGCCTTCTTCTTCACAAAGGCGGTCAAATTCAACCAGCATGTTGACACCTATGATATGGAGTGCTTCCATTGAATTGAATTTCATAATCTGAGGCATTATTTAACCTTCTCCGTAATATTTTTACAAGCCTGATATAAGGCCATAGCATACTCATTTGAGAATCTTGTTGTCTCATAGTTATCTTCTCGAAGCATAATCAAAGCTTCTCTTAAGATATAACGCATGCCGTTTCCTTCATAGTTATAGCAATGACGCTCCGGCACCGGATTTCCATTATGATAGATTTCAAAATATCCTGTATTCCACCAATCATTTGGAACGACAATCTGTCCTTCCTCACCTAAAATTTTAATGTTTGGAAGCAGGTCGATTCCTTCTCCGATTTCCAGATCAATCAGAACGCCCTTGCTTTCCAAGGAAGCTCTAAGATAATATTTGTCATCGGAGAATTTATGTTTAAAAGTCGTGTATTTGAAATCTGTTGATGCACAGATTCTACTAGCAACATAAACAGCATAAAGCACGCTGTAATATTTATTCAGCTGACTATCGTCGGTATTGGAAACAATGCAATCTGCATGAATCACCTTGCCAATTCGACCACACTCTACCATCCACATGAGCTGGTTAAAGGCCTGACTGTAAACAGGAACCATACAATCCAGCAGAAGGAGATGTTTCTTCTTTGCCGTATCAATCATACTCTGGATTTGTTTTAATGTAGGCTGCTCAAAGAAGCGGTAAAGAACATGCTTTCCGGCCTTCTGGGCCTTTTTAATATATTCTACAGCTTTCTTGGTCTTTACATTTACGATAACTGCATTTAGGCCGTCCATGAATTCATCCAGATTATCATAAGCTTCATTCAGCTGATATTTCTGTTTCAACTCATTTGCCTGTTTCAGGTCTTCGCAGAACACCCGGTCAATGTGAACACCGCTGACAAATTTAGATTCTTCTACAAAACCACCGTCGTTATCGGAATCCAGAATCAGTCCCACGTTCAGGAACTGCTCTTGCAGACGAATCTGAGTACTGGAGATATTCTTCGTTCTTTCCAGATAAACAACTTCACAATACGGCTTTAAGTAATCAAATTTTCCAATCCAGTCGGATCCAATAACTAAAGCATCAATATTATATTTCTGAACGTCCTGAATTTTCTGACCATTAAATTCTTCAATAATGATTTCATCTGCGAAACCAGTCTTTTTGACGTTTTCAATACGAGTAAGAAGGCTGTCCCTTACTCCTAATTTTCCTCTTTCCAAATCGAAAGATTCACTGGTTACACCTACGATCAGATAATCGCCATATTCCTTCGCTCTTTTCAGAATGTTGTAATGTCCCTGATGAAATAAATCAAAAGTTCCGTATGTAATAATTTTCTTCATAAAAAACTATCTCCTAGTTGATCGTTCTATCTACAAATTCCTGAAGTTCTTCCTGAGGAAGAAGCGGGTCTTGGTTATAAATCGCTTTTCCTAATTCCGTTTTCGGATAAGCTTTCGTAAAACCATCAAACGTATATTCAATCAAAACAGGGCCTTTTATTCCGCCTTGTAAAATTGTCTGAAGTTCTTCCAGATTGCCGGCTTTATAGCCTTTTAAGCCATAAGCTTCTGCAATTGCTTTGAAATCCGGTCCGGTGAAATAAGGATTCGCAGCTCCATAGTGAAGACCGTCAAAGTAAGCATCCTGCTGCTGGACAATCAGACCCAAAGAACTGTTATTCAATACCACAACCACCAGGTCCAGATTTTCTCTTACGGCCCACTGAAGTTCCTGGACGTTCATCTGAATCGCACCATCCCCACAGAAGGCAAAGGCTCTGGCTTCCGGTTTTGCAATACATGCACCAATGGCTGCCGGCAAAGCATAACCCATAGCGCCATGTCCGCCAGAAAACAGGATTGGCTGGGCTTTTTTATTTTTATAGGACTGAGCCAGCCACATCATATGTTGGCCTACGTCTCCGGCTACAATATCCTCCGGGCGGATAAAATCGTTAAACGCTTCGATTACTTTATTTGGGAATCTAGTTGGATGATTTGCATCAAATTTTCTGCAATACAGACGATATTCTTCACAGAAGGCCAGCCATTTTTCATCCGCCTTGCTCCATTGCTTCCAGTCTTCTTTTTGCTGTCTCATATACTCGGCAAAGTTCTTCGTGTCCACAACAATGTTTTCATCATCATCGTTCACTTTTTTTGCCAGTTCATTTTCATCGATATCGAAATGAAGAATTTTAGCATCATTCGCAAACAGTTCTACTTTCGTTCCTGTCTGACGTTTGCACAGCGAAGCTCCTACGGCAACAATAAGGTCCGCTTTCAGAGCTGCAATCATATTCGCATATCGATGGCCATAAGCACTTCCTACCATACCGAAATTCAGTGGATGGTCGAAAGCCAGCTTTCCTTTTCCCAAGAGAGAGGTAATCACTGGTATTTTTAAAGTTTCTGCTAATTCTACAAATACCTGAGCATCTTCTGTGGAAATGCCGTTTCCAAGAAGCAAGGCCGGGCGTTTGGATTTCTCCAACGCTGCTTTTAAGGCCTTATAAGCACATTCCGAACGATCTTCCAACTCGCATTCCGGAAGGAAACCTTCTAATTCTTCCGGTTCAATCTGTGCCTGCTGAATATTCATAGGCAAGTCTAATAATACAGGCCCTTTTCGGCCGTTATTTGCCAAATACCAGGCTTTTTCTACTTCATATCGTATTCTTGACGGGTCTTTTACCATAGCCGCGTATTTTACGACTGGCTTGGCCATTTCCACAATATTCAGTTCCTGGAAGGTGTGCTGACGGATTTCCGGAATATTATCATAATATTCATAGGTATTGGCCTGACCAGTAATAAAAATTACCGGCACCGAATCAAAAAAGGCATTGGCAACACCAGATAAAAGATTTACCGCACCCGGTCCGCTGGTAGCGTAAGCCAACGCGCATTTTTCTCTGGCAGACGCATAACCACAAGCTGCAAAAGCTGCTCCTTGTTCGTTATAGCAACTATGATTGGTTACCTTTCCGTTCTTATAAATGGAATCAATAAAATGGGCAATCATCGTGCCCTGATATCCGAAAAAGTCTTTGATTTCATGTTGAGCAAAAAACTCAACGATGTAGTCTGATAATTTCATACCTACTCCGTCAATTCCGTCAAATTATTTATAGTCATAGCCACCGTCAATTTTTATTACGGCGCCGTTCATATGCTGATTTTCCAAAACCGTCAGTGCCAGATCTGCCACGTCCTCAGCTTTTCCAAATTCACCAACTGCCAGACTGGCCTTCATACGGCTCAGTTGTTCTTCTCCCCGATTACCAGGGAACATTTCTGTTTCGATGCAATGAGGTGCAATAGCATTTACACGAACTTTTTGTTCTGCAAATTCTTTCACAAGGCTTTTTGCCAGGAAGATTTCTGCTGCCTTTGTGGTTCCGTAAGGAATATACGTAGAATGTGGATAGATACCCATGGCAGAGCTAATAAACAGAACAGCTCCGCCCTCTGCCAAAGAATCTGCAAAACTCTGAACCAGGAAAAATGGGGAGAATAGATTAATTTCAAACATCTTTGCCATTTCTGCTCTGGTAATATTTTTAAAAGAATTTCGTTCCGTTCCATTCGAGGCTGCGTTCAGTACCAGATAATACAACGGAAGGCCCTTTCCCAGAACCGATTCTTTCAATACGCCGGTTCCTTCTTCGGTAGAAACATCTGCTTTCACAATCTGATATTTTCCTACAAAGCCTTTTTCATCCAGCTCCTTTTTCAGAGCCTCCGCAGAAGCATCATCATGAGCGTAATTTAAAAATACAAAATAATCCTTAGATAATAACTTTAAGGCAATGGCTTTTCCTATTCCTTTTGTAGAGCCGGTTATTAATGCAGATTTTTCCACTTTTTACTCCTTATTTGCTTCCTCACTTAACATATCCCGGAACCGGTCATGTCGTTTGCTAATTTCATCATTCTGTTTTGGGGTCATATAGTCTGCCCCATATTTATCCGTAAGTAATTCATTATAACACGAAGTTACGAAAAATTGATGTCCTTCAAACTCTATTTCGTCAAAAGCCTGCATATATTTTACCGGGACACAGGCATTCAGATATTTTGCAGAATCATTGGAAAGGAAAATTCTATTTTTCTGTCCTACAAATGCCTTGGAGCAAAAACGATGATACCATTTTTCTTTTGTTTTTCTGGAAAACAGCTTTCCAAATCCATAAGCACATTTGTAAAGAAACGTTTTTCCTTTTCCATGGTTGTTATCTTCTGTCAGCTTAATGGTCTCTTTGGTTTTCAACATGGCCTGGAGAAAGATGACACCCAGTATTTTTATTTTCTGTGCTAGCTTATTTTCAGAAATATAGTCATAAATAAATATATCTGCGCTAGCTTCTCCACCCTGTTCTTTATCTACGATGGCATAACTTCCGGCAGTAAAATCATCAATGATTTTGTATCGGGAGCCAGCTTCTTCAAAAGCCTTTTTGAACTTCGGATAATCTTTGCTGAAAATAGCAACATCCGCATCATTATCCCAAGCAATAAATCCATGCTCCCGGGCAGCACCAAGAAGAGTACCTCCATGAAGGGTATAAGGCACTCCTGCATCTCTTGCTACAGCATCAAACGCGATAAGTTCTTCCAGTATTTCTTTTTGTAATTGGTTCATCTCAGTTTTCTTTTAATTTGATTTTTCCAAAGTCCAGTTGTTCTTATCAAATATATTATCATGAACGGACCACCAAGAGCCACTATTATTCCCCATAACCGTATCTTTACGGATTTGGTCTTTGCTATAGGTTCCAGATGTGGTAATCCATTGTGGATGAGCATATTTTTCTTCATCCGTTAATACAGATCCATTAAACGGATTTATTGGTTGCTTTACAGTTCCTTCAAAGGCTAACAAAGGTGCATCTGCCGTAGTCATAAAATCATCACATTGGGTCCATCCATGGGCATCAAAGTCTTTGACTAACAGTAAAGCGTTCTGCTTTTGGCAGTTAAACAGAGAGGAAATCTGCATGTAATCAAACTGATACAGGTCGTATCCATGATCCGAAGCGATGATAATTTTTGTATTATCATATACTCCCTCTTCTTTCAGATAATCAATCCATTCGCCAATCTTTATCCAAGCTGCCATATTAGCATTATAATGCATCACCTGACGTTCTTCTTCCATACGAACGGTAATTCCATTCAGCGTAAAACGGTCCATATCGCCATAGATTTCCCGATGTTCTACTGCCGCTGGTTCATAGGTTTCCGTATCCGTAACAGAAGGGCTATGAGTGATTGCATTTTCCATAATCATGCAAGTATTTACATTTTCCTCTGTAATTTCCGTTAATTCCGGCAAAGCATCCATTACAGCATACTCTGTAAGGAACTTGCTGGTAGAAGCAAGTTTCGTTTCAGTAGAATAATAGTTGCCCCCGTCGTATAACGTATTCTGTGCCCAAAGAGGGAGAACTTTCATTACACTGTAATAGAAAAAGTTCCGATTCTGACGGTCAGAGGAGAACTTATCAAATTCCTCGTTCTTATCTACGTAATATTTTCCGGAAAGGTCAACCGCCTTCACATTTTCATAATCATCCAAGAAGGAGTAATCGTAAGCTAATCCATACTGACCTCCTGCAAAAGGAAGATCCGCGACAGTTACCTCATATCCATTTTCCGAAAAGTTATACGGCATAATCGACAAGGCTTCGTTATGCTTGTCCCCTAATAGCACGTCATCCCGTTCATTGATTTTTGCCGGCGTATAGTCATAACCTCCAAAGAGGGCCGGAGCTGCAATATAAGTTACCGGGCCATAGGTCAGTGTATTTGGATAATAAGTGAATCCATCCAGTTTCTCTGCCAGTTCCGGTTTTTCTGCCAGAATATACGGAATATAGCCACTCATTCCTCGGTCCAGCATAAGAAAGACCACATTGTTGCCGGTTTTGCTAAGACGGAACACCGGTTCTGCCTCGTTGGCCATTATGATTTCGTTTTTTATGGAATCTTTCAGTTGTTTATTTATCGAACGGATATGGGTAATCATCAGACCGATGGAGCCCACCAGAAGTACGATAAGAACATATGGCATAATTTTTCTACAATATTTTAACAGCAAAATAAAGGCAACCATTACAAGAATCACAATCAAAAGATTGATTAGTTTCTGTGTGAAAGAGAAACTTGGAGTCGTGTCATAAACCAGCGATTCCGAAATGAAGCCCAGGTTCTTTCCGAAGAATATGAAGTCCACAATGGAGGCTCCTGTGATGGCAAACATTGCATAGGAAATTACATTTTTTCCCTTTTGGGATGCTAGGTAATAAAAAACGCTAAACCATACAATAAAGAATCCTGCTGCCAGGGAAGCCGTATAAACTATAATCTGTGCTGGTGTAGATCCAGCCGTTACAAATTCGGTTGGAGAAGAACTGATAACCGTCAGAGGAATAATCATTCCGATAAACAAGGTCAGGAAAACCGCACATAAGACATAGATTTTCTTTGGAACCGGAAGAACCTCTTTCTCATTCTGTTCCTGTTTTTTCACGAATGCAGAAACCAATGGAATCTGACAAACCAGGAAAATGACAATTACAAATAATATTTTCTTTCCCGAGTCTACAACCCCAGATGCAAACAGGCTGACGCAAACGGCAATGCCTAAAACTGATAAACAGATTCCTAAAACTTTTTTGTTTGGTATCAGTTTTAGGAAAATATTCTTGATTAAAGAGAAAATCTGGTTACAGGTCCAGTAAATAACCAGGCCAGAAGGGCTGTTGTAAAGCAGAACGAGAAATACCAGAGCTAAACCATAGGTCTGGATTTTCTGGCTCATTGGGAAGCCCTTTAAATAGATATAAGATGAGACCACATTAAAAATGGTCATAATGATTGGAAGGATATTTATCGGAAGACTGCCGATATAAAACATATGATCTGGACTTCCTAAATCGTTGAAAATCCAGAAGGAAGCTCCCTTCAGCAAACTCAAATGAGAAAGATACTGATAAGCAGCAATGAAAAACGGAATCTGCAAAATCAGAGACATAGAACTTCTCAGGGCGCTGATCGGCTTATAATTCTGCTGACGGTAATAGGTGTTAATCATCATATAACGCTCATCACCTTTAAAAGCCTTTTTAATATGATTCAGCCAGTAAGCCATGCTTTCCTGTTTCTGGCGCTCTTCTTCCTGAATGGCATCCGCCCGTTTATAAAGAGGCAGACACAGCAGATTCATTACAATACTTAAGGCAACAATACATAAAATCGGGTTGCCTAAAAACTTATCCATCAAAGAATAGATAAGTTCAAATACCACAATCAAAGGTCGGATAATTAAATTAAAAATTACAGTAAGAAACACTTACTTTTTCTCCGTTTCCTCTTTTTCTTTCAGCTGGTTGTACTTTTGAATCAGATAATCCACGGTCCGCTTTGCCGCTTCTCCTTGATATTCCCAGCCTTCTGCTACTGCCGCTTTTCGTCCAGCCGCATATACTTCGGATGCTAAAGTTTCATCGATTACTTGTTTCAGATTATCAAAATCTGACTCCTTCAGTTCATGGCCCAGAACCGGGGGCATTGCCAAAGGCCACATAACATAATCTACCCACGCAGCATCGTATTGAGAAATATCGCAATCGATTTCTGTATAAATCAACGGCCGGTCAAAAATAAACGTATAGTCATACATAACTCCAGAAAAATCTGAAATCATTAAATCTGAACGGCTTAAGATATCAAAATTGTCATTATCAAAATTCCACTCCAGACGTTCACTATTTGGGAACTGTTTCTGCAAGGAATCCAGCATTTCCGGATCCGAAATTTTAGACTGGGGATGAGGACGGATAACTATCTTATATCCCGTCTCTACCAATTTCTGAATCAGATTTGCTCCATATTTATTTAGAATACTGCTTTCGCCCCATGAAGGAGCAAGAAGTATAATCTTATTTTCACTTTCTCTTTTGGAAAGGTCCATCTGGTCTGCTCTTTTTTTCATCGCATCCAGATGAGTGGATCCAACCGTAACGGTTTCTTTCGCTGGGAGATTCCGCACTTTCTCCAAGGCCCGAATGGCCCGTTCCTGATGCTGTCCGGTCTTTAAAATCGCATCATAATAATCGATACCAAACATCCGGTAGCCCAGGCTGTCGCCAACGGTATGATACGTATGTACGTACCAGTCAACATCCCTGGAGCGTTTCCACTGAAGGACATCCAGTCCCGGAGTAGTAGATAAGCAAATATAGGCTTTGAGCATATTTAATCTTGCAAAGCCCTTATTTCCTTCGCCGATAAATTCGGCTTTTATATATTTGTAATCAAATGTAAGGGAAGGATCATCCGGAGAAGCTGTCAGATAAAGACATTCCGTTTCCCTTTTCTCGAATTCATCGCAGATCGGTTTAAAAATATTCCAGTAGCGTTTGCTGTCCGTATATATGACAAAAGGGACCTTTCCCTTATTCATGTCAATATTTTTCCCGCCTGCAATTTTTATTTTTAATTTAAGGAATATGCCACGAAAGACGAAAATCAGAGTGGTTAAAAGTCCCAAAATAACAGTAAGCAGCATGCTTCCTGTCCCTGGGTCTATATATAACAGATAATTATTAATCACTCTGACGTCCCCCTAGTATGTACGGATTAAGATAATTAATAAATTAATCTGCTAATTTTACAAGCTTGCCATATAAAGCAACTGTTTTATTTCCAAGTCTTTCAAACAGTTCGATACGATCCTGTTCCAGAATAAATCCAAACCATTTGTATCCAAGAGAGTTCATTACTTTATTCAGATAGCTTTCAACGGCTATACCATATTTATGTCCGCGATATTCTACTTTCGCAATGGTTCCGGAACTAACAGCAATTCCATCTGCCTCAGTAAAGCTTGCAACATGGGCAACAATCTTTCCATCTCTACGAATGATGGCGCTTCTTCCCATACCAGTTGTCATTCTCTCACGAAGCTGTTTCGCAAGTTCTTCTTTTGTGTAGTAGTCTTTATAATAAACGTCTTCTACGATAATCTGCGCAATCTCGTCAACATCATCCAAAGTAGCCATTTCGCAGTATTCCATTTCTGGAAAATCTAAAACGCTATTCAGGCGCATTACAGCACCAAAAATCGTCCGGTAAGAATCCTGGTAATATGGATATAATCTTTCAATCATATCTTTTTTTCCGTTAATAACCGTAGCCGGATACTCATTTAAGATACCGATTACGCCATCAACGTCCCAGTCTTCATTTCTTGAGTAGAGCTGGTAACTGTCATGATATTTCATAATAACGCATTTGTATTCTCCATCTCTGTCCTCAACCCAAACTTTCATATTTGGATTCTCAAGGCCATAGGTAAAAACATCAGTATATAAATAAATACAGTTCTCAACATCTTCTTTTAAGAAAGAAAGTAATTCCGGAACTTCTTCCTCTTTAACGAATCTAATCATAGCAACTCCTTTGTAACGCTAATTTTTCGCATAATATTTTACTCCAAATAGTTACCAAATACAACATTTCTATATGTGTAAAAATTAAAACATACAAAAGAAAGACCGGAGTCGAAGCTCCGGTCAGTTCACAATCAATAATTCGCTATTCCCTCTAAATCATCTAAGACTTCAACAAGTTTTTCTGGCTCTTTTTCTGTGTAAAATTCTTCCGGAGTCTTTCCTTCGGTTTTTCTCTTAATCTCCAGACCGATTTTATAAAGCGTATCCCAGAACACATTTGTCTGTTTCGTCAGAAGCGCGGTAGAAGCTAATTCCTTTGCGGTCTTCAGATTGAAATCCCAGATTTTCTTTCGGTCTACGCCAAGCTTCTTGAGATAGTCCAAATACTCTTGGGATGACACATGAGCATCGACGAAACGGGTATGTTCCACAACTCCCGATGACTCCAATTGTGCTTTCAAGATGTCCACAGTTTCCCTTTTCTTTAAGATTACTCTCTTATATTTTTCTGGTACTGGATAGAATCTATCGCCCAATTTCAGTTCTGCAGGTGTTCCCAGCCATTCTTTCTCATAATAGGTCTTTTTCTTAGATTCGCCTACCGTATACAGCTCCTCTTGATTATCTTTCTGACCTTCTTTCAACAGACGATTAAACAGATTTGAGGTAAACTTCTTTCTTCCAGTAAGGTTCATCAGCACTTTTACGAAATCATAGGCTGCAGTATTACGGAATCTCTTAGCCTTAAAAGAAGACTGCATCTGATATCCAACTTCCAGAAGGGTATTCATCGCATTGCCAATCTTACTATTTCTTCGATTTCTCAGGATTTCAATGCTGACGTACATACCAAAGGTATCGCCTTCGCCATTAAAGTTGATATGGAAATCCAAAGTATCAGTGTTGCAATATTTTACGTTGAAGCGATGATAATACTCATTGTTCCCCATATAGTTTAGGGCTCTGCCCGGCTGATTTTTCTTATTTACAGCCTCAATGAACTTCTTGATGTTTGCCGTATCCATAGCAATTCTTAAGTCAGCCTTCGTATTACAGTAATCCTGCCAGAAGAAAGCCTGCAACAAAGAATCATTCCACAGATAATAAGTAATGTTGTTTTCTTTGCAAATATCATCAATCTCGTTTAACAAGTTCAACCGGACATTTTTAATGCTTTCATCTACTGTATAAGAAGCAAGGTATTCTTCCTTTAAAGCAGCATGCTCGTCCTTACCAAGCAACTGATTCTTAATTTTTTCTTTTATTGCATTTTCTTTTTCCAGATATTCTTCCAGACCTAAGTCTTCTTCGCCCACTTGTTTTCTTACTTCCAGGTGAAGCTTTTCCAATTTCGGATCATGGTTTTCTTCTGCAAGCATAGCTTCAATGCTGGATTTAATAGCAGTCAAAACAACTCCGTGATCGGAGAAGGAAATAATATACTCATACAGTTTCAGCGCTTCTTCCTTTTCCCCTTTTGCTAACAAAGCTTCTGCTTTGAAATGTAAAAGTTCGGAAGATTCTCCAAATCGAGCCATGCCTTCTTCTGCAAGTCGGATAATTTCGTCTGGAGTCAATCCCTTATCCATCTGAACTCGCAGGTTTAAGATATAAAGACATGGATTATCTTCAAAGATTCCCAGTCCTTCTTTTATTACCGCCTCGCACTTCTCCAAGTCTTTTTGTTCATACAGATTCTCTGCAATACGAATCTTTGCACAAAGGTCTTCCAGTTCCTTAATTCTTTCTGGTTTTTCCCTGGTAATGGAATCACGGGCAAACAGTACTTTTTCTGCGTAATGAACTTTGTACTGTTCTATTAAAAGTTCTACTGCTGCCGTGATAGCATCATCACCAATATCAATTAATAACGGATGATGGCGGCGGATATATCTCTTCCATACAGAAACAGAAGATACGCCAGTATAGTTTTCATCACATTGTACGCGGATGTATTCCCCTAAAAGATCATTTAATTCTGCATATTTTTTATTTGCGAGCAACTCAGAAATATTAACATCTTTCAGTTTCTTTTCATAATCCAGACATACCTTTGCCTGAAGGAACACGTCTTTGCTTAAAGCAGAATTTACACGGTCGGTTGTATATTTGTTCAGATATTTTTTTCTTTTATTATAGGTTCGCATAACAGCCTTATGATCTAAGGCTTTGTTGAATTCATCGAAGTAAATTTTAGATGAATTATGGAAATCTTTGATACTGAAATCATGCTGGCTCTTGGATGCACCGCCTCTAGGAATATGTACCCATTCTCCATAACCTAAGGTCAAAACAGTTCCCGCCTGTTCCGGAACTGGCAGCATGGTATTTTCAAAAGGAACGTATTTTGGCTTTCCGAAAATTTCCTTTGGATAGAATAAAGGAGTACCGCCAAAACGCTGTGCATAATAGGTAGACTCTTCTGTTGGATATTCAAAAATGCCTTTACTGATTTTATTAATCATTGCCTGTCTGCTGTTAAACAGACTCTGGAATTTATATTTTGCATATGGATACGGTCTTCCAACATGGGCAACATTTCTAGGAGCATAATAGCCAACTGGATTCGCAAATTCCTGAAGGTCTAAAAGTCCATCCAGATATTCTCCTACTTTAGATTCTGGAACTGGGTCCATAACGATAATATCAACCGGAATACCCGCAGTATCTGGAACCGCCATATGCGATTTATAAAGATTGGTCGTCGTATTATCATAGAAACGACATACAGATGCAGACATATTTGGGTCCAAATCCATTGCACATAAAGTAATACCTTCTGGAAGGCCTTTTTTTGCAGCTTCGATGAATTTCAGCCAATTGTCTCTGGTAATAATAACATCGGAATCATCATCCCATGGAATAAAGCCTTTATGGCGCATGGCTCCAATTAAAGTTCCACCGAATACATAATATTCAATGTCATTTTCCCTGCAGAATTTATCCAATATCGTAAGAATTTTCAATAATTCTTCCTGAATTTCTGTCATTTCTTTTTCTCCTCTGAACCGTTAATTATTCATTCCCATCTATTTTTTTACACTCCTTGGCATATTATCATAAACGCCTGATTTTTTAAAGATTCTTTGCTATTTTTACCTTATTTCTATAAGAAAAGAGTCCTGATTATCTCAGGACTCTTTTTATCGGTTTAAAATAGTCTAGACTATCTCCACTGAGCATATAAGTATACGACTCCGCCATCTTCCAAAGTCATATCTTTTACAGATGCTTTGTTGGCGTAGGAATCACCAGATCCATCTCTCTGGGTATTCCATCCAGCAAATGTATAACCGCTTCTGGTGTAGGTATTTGCACTCAGGGTATAGGTTGTTCCACATTCACGGTTTGTCATACTTGCCATTGCCTTAAATCCGCTTGGATTGTAATCATAGTTTGGACTGAATACGATCTTGTAAGTGTTAATATGCCACTGAGCATACAGGTAAATGGAACCACCATTTGTAGAAACCAGATTGCTGATTGTTTCCATATTATCGTAGGAAGTACCTGTTCCATCTCTCTTTGTATTCCATCCAAGGAAGATGTAGCCAGGTTTTCCATAAGTAATATCTGAGAGCTCGTATTCTTCTCCATACTCCAGATTTGTCATACTTGGCATTGCTGTGAAATCTGGATCATCGGAGTAATCATAGTTTGGACTGAAAATTACCTTATAGGTATTTGGTTTCCACTGTGCATACAGATATACGGAAACTCCATCTTCTTCTGTCAGGTTGCGTACGGTTGCTTTGTTTGCAAAAGAATCACCGCTTCCGTCTCTCTGGGTATTCCATCCTGCAAAAGTATATCCAGTTCTGGTATAAGTATTGGCTGACAGAGTATAACTTACATCGTATTTTCTTGAGGTCATACTAGCCATTGCCTTAAATCCGCTTGGATTGTAATCATAGTTTGGACTGAATACGATCTTGTAGGTATGAGTTTTCCACTGTGCGTACAGATATACAAGGCCTCCATCGGTTGCAGACAGGCTATTAATCTGCTCCATGTTATCATAGGAAGTACCTGTTCCGTCTCTCTTCGTATTCCATCCCAAGAAGGTATATCCGTCTCTTCTGTAGGTATTGTCGGAAAGGTTGTAATCTCTTCCATATTCCACATCTACCATACTTGGCATTACTTCGAAATCTGGATCATCTGCGTAGTCATAGTTTGGACTGAAGATTACACGGTAGGTATTTGGTGTCCACTGTGCGTACAGATATACGGTGCTGCCGTTCTCTGTTGACAGATTCATAACAGTTGCCTGATTCTCGTAAAAGTCTCCGGAACCATCTCTCTGGGTATTCCATCCAGCGAACTGATATCCACGCTGGCTGTATGTATTTGCAGACAGTTTATATGCTGTTCCGCAAGCTCTGTTGGTCATACTTGCCATTGCGGTGAAATCCGGGTCTCCTGAGTAATCATAGTTCGGGCTAAATGCGATTTTGTATGTATTTGCCGTCCACTTAGCATAAAGTGTTAGGAATTCATCATTATCCTCAGGAATGGCTGTAATCTTGTGGGTAAATGCTGCTTCTTTGTACCATCCGCCGAAAGTAAAGCCTTCTCGCTCTGGATTCTTCAAAGTGATTGCATCGTTTCCTGCATAAGTAATAACAGGATTTTCATTGTTATTTGTCCCATCGTTTAAAACGTAGGTTACTGGATAACCTAAAGCTGGAATTCCTTCGGTTCTGGTCTCATGGCACCATTCACAGGTATAGGTAAATACGCCGTCTTTTCCTGCAGTTGCCGGAGTTGTAACCTGTCCGTTATTCCAATGATGTTCGCATGTCATTTCGATTGGAATAAATACCTCAACGGATCTCCATCTGTGGTCATAGTTGGTAATAACTGCGTTAGAAACTAATGCTCCATTTACCCATACATCAATATCATCCAGATGTCTTGCATCAAAGGTATATGGAGGATATTCCATGTCTTCTGAATATGGTTCTGCATAAATACGGAAGGACAGCCATGTTTGTCTGCATGGGTTAACATACTGCTCGGTATTGGATACCAGTAACTTGTTGGCGAATCCGGTTACGCCTTCTTCACATGCGTAAATTTGTACTAAGTTATTACCTTTTACTACATTTCCGGATAAGGACCAGTTATGTTCCCGGATGCCATTGTAATCGTTATCGTAGTCAACGATTTCTTTGTATTTGTAAGCTCCGGTGAATTCGGTATCACCGGTATTGTAAGAAATATCAATTGTGTCAATAAACTGTGCCGGTTTCTGAACATATACGGTTACTTCGTCCTGTACAGACGTATCAAATACAGAAGTTGCCTTTACGTAAAGAATTTCGGCGGTTTCATCTTCACCAATATTAAGTAGGCCTGTGGTGTCGATTCTTGTATTATTGCTTTCCTGTCCCTGGATAGACCAAGTAACAGAAGGGTCTGCATTGCCGGTTACCGTTGCCTGGAACTGAAGGCTCTCTCCGGTAAATACGTCAACGTCGTCTGGTGTTACCTCTACGGAATTGATTACCAGAGGAACCTCAACATTGACTGCTGCCGTATCCTTCTTTGTTGTATCGAAGGTTGAGGTTGCGGTTACCTGGATGGTGCCTGCTGGCTCATCTGCCGCCACGGTTAACAGGCCGTTGCTTGAGATCTTGGTATTGCTGCTTCTATTTCCACTTAAACTCCATGTTACGTTATGGCTGGCGTTTCCTGTTACGGCTGCGCTCAGCTGTAAGGTGTTGCCGGATACCACGGTCTGGTTCTTTGGTGTTACAACTACGGAACTGATTACCAGAGGAATTTCAACGTTGACTGCTGCCGTATCCTTTTTCGTTGTGTCGAAGGTTGAGGTGGCGGTTACCTGAATGGTTCCAGCCGGTTCGTCTGCTGCTACGGTTAACAGGCCGTTGCTTGAGATCTTGGTATTGCTGCTTCTATTTCCACTTATACTCCATGTTACGTTATGGCTGGCGTTTCCTGTTACGGCTGCGCTCAGCTGTAAG
>JAKSRM010000012.1 GCA_024403615.1 Lachnospiraceae bacterium | reverse complement strand
CTCAACTTTTTGCGCAGCAGCCAATAACCTGCCCGTACATATCTCAACTTTTTGCGCAGCAGCCAATAACCTGCCCGTACATATCTCAACTTTTTGCAAATCAAGAAATATAACCAGTCACAAAAAGGCAGGTTCTTTCGAACCTGCCTTTGGAAACATTGTCAAAATACAATTTAAATTATTTGATTGTACCTTTAGCGCCTTCTGCTTCGAGCTGTTTAACGAGATCTTCTGCTTCTGGTTTGGAGATAGCTTCTTTGATGATTGAAGGAGCTTTGTCAACGAGTTCTTTAGCTTCTTTAAGTCCAAGACCTGTGTTATCACGAACGATTTTGATAACTTTAACTTTGTTAGGACCGATTTCTGTTAATTCAACGTCGAATTCTGTCTTTTCTTCAACTTCTTCTGCTGGGCCAGCTGCTGCTACTACAACACCTGCTGCTGCGCTTACGCCGAATTCTTCTTCACAAGCTTTTACTAATTCATTTAATTCTAATACGCTGAGCTCTTTGATTGCTGCGATAAATTCTTCTGTTGTTAATTTTGCCATTTTAATTTCCTCCTAATAATTATTCGGCTGCAGGTGCTTCGACCTCTGCCTCTACTGCTTCAACAACTTCAACTACTTCTTCTGCTGGTGCACCTGCTCCACCTTTTTCTGCGATCTGATCAAGAACGCGAGCCAGGTTAGCGATAGGTGACTGCATGCTGCCAAACAATCTGGAAAGTAATACTTCTCTTGATGGGATATCAGCAACTGCCTTGATATCATCTGTTCCGTAGTAATTACCCTCTACAACGCCGGCCTTCATTTCCAACTTAGGTGCTGTCTTAGAGAACTGTGCAATAATTCTTGCAGGTGCTGTAGCATCTCCTTTGGAAATAGCAATAGCTGTAGGGCCTTCCAGGTGCTGTGCCAGTCCTTCGAATTCAGTATCCTTAACTGCGAAGTTAATCATTGTGTTCTTGTATACTTTGTATACGATTCCTGCTTCTCTTAACTGTTTACGAAGAGCTGTATCCTGGTCAACAGTAAGTCCACGGTAATCTACGAGAACAGCTGCGCTTGCGCCATTAAGGTGTTCACTGATTTCAGCAACGATTGGCTGTTTCTGTTCAACTTTTGCCATTTTGTTTCCTCCTTGTTAGATTACTGCCGATTATCAGAGGAGTTTTAATATCGAAAAACCCTCTCTGCCACGAAGACAGAGAGGGACTTAAAATACTCATCAAATCCTCGGTAGGTGATTTCTCTTTACGGTCCGCGCCGAAACGCTTCCCACCTACTGTCTTCGGCAATTTATATATTTATCATATGACAGAAAGCCTGTCAATGACAAATTACGATTAGTTAGTTACCTTTGTAGCATTGATCTTAACGCCAGGGCCCATTGTAGAAGCTACAACGATGCTCTTAAGGTAAGTTCCCTTTAAAGCTGCTGGACGAGCTTTAATGATAGCATCGGTAAGAGCCTTGAAGTTTTCTTCTAACTGCTCTACTGTGAAAGATTTCTTTCCGATTGGGCAGTGGATGATATTCGCTTTGTCTAATCTGTACTCGATTTTACCAGCTTTAATATCTTTGATAGCTTTTGTAACGTCCATAGTAACTGTTCCAGCCTTTGGGTTTGGCATTAAGCCTTTAGGTCCTAATACTTTACCAAGACGACCAACAACGCTCATCATGTCAGGAGTTGCTACTACTACGTCGTACTCAAACCAGTTTTCTTTCTGGATCTTTGGAATTAATTCCTCAGCGCCTACGAAATCTGCGCCAGCTTCCAGAGCTTCTTTTTCTTTTTCGCCTTTTGCAAATACAAGAACGCGAACTGTTTTACCTGTGCCGTTAGGAAGAACTACCGCACCACGAACCTGCTGATCAGCGTGACGTCCATCACAACCAGTACGGATATGTACTTCAACAGTTTCATCAAAGTTTGCTACTGCAGTCTTCTTAACAAGATCTAATGCTTCTGCTACATCATAAGTAGCCAGTTTATCAAAAGTCTTTGCTGCTTCCTGATATTTCTTTCCGTGTTTCATCTAAAGCCCCTCCTATTCTTCTACTAATACGCCCATGGAACGGCATGTTCCAGCAATCATGCTCATAGCTGCTTCCAGAGATGCTGCGTTTAAGTCAGGCATCTTTGTTTCAGCGATCTGCTGCAGATCTGCCTTAGAGATGGTTGCAACTTTCTTTCTGTTTGGTTCGCCAGAACCGGACTGAATCTTGCAAGCCTTCTTAATAAGAACAGGTGCTGGAGGAGTTTTTGTGATAAATGTGAAAGTTCTGTCTGCATAAACTGTGATAACTACAGGAATAATCATACCTGCCTGATCAGCTGTTCTTGCATTGAACTCTTTTGTGAACTGTACAATGTTAACACCGTGCTGTCCAAGAGCTGGTCCTACTGGAGGAGCTGGTGTTGCCTTTGCAGCTTCAATCTGTAATTTAATGTAGCCTTCGATTTTTTTTGCCATTTTAAAATCTCCCTTTCGTGTTATTTTCTGAAGTCAAGGTCAGCTTCAGAATATTTCAAGCCTTAGCAAGGCTTAGTTACTTTTTTTAATGTCCATAAAGCTTATGTCAACAGGAGTCTCTCTGCCGAACATATCTACGTTGATGGTAACGGTCTGTTTGCCTTCATTTACTGCAACAACCTTACCAACAGTACCTTCCCAAACACCGGCAATCGCTGTAACCAGATCACCAACCTCGAAGGAAACAACGATTCTTTCGCCAGAAGAAATTAAAGGTTTCATTTCTTCTTCGGAAAGAGGAACCGGTTTGCTTCCAGGTCCTACGAATCCGGTAACGCCTCTGGTGTTACGGACAACGTACCAAGTACTGTCGTTCATAATCATATTAATAAGAACATATCCTGGGAACTGTTTCTTCTGTACCTGTTTTCTCTGGCCGTTTTTGATTTCAATAACGTCCTGCATAGGAACGGTAACTTCGAAAATCTGATCCTGAAGTTTTCTGTTCTCAATGGTTTTTTCGATGTTGGCCTTTACCTTATTCTCATAGCCAGAATAGGTATGAACAACATACCAATTAGCTCCTTCTGCTGCCATTTAAAAAGCTCCTTTAAGCGATCAAGTTCAATAACGCCTGAACGCCTGTATCTAAAAGTTTAATCAATACGCCTAAAAGAATGGTCACAACAATAATCAGGATCGTTTTTCTTACAACATCCTGCTTATCCGGCCAAATAATCTTTTTAAATTCAAGTTTAAGGCCTTTAAAGAATTTACCTTTTTCTTTTTTAACGGTAGTATCTGCCATATTGATTATTTTGTCTCCTTGTGCATTGTGTGCTTCTTGCAGAATCTGCAATACTTCTTAGTTTCCATACGATCTGGATGAGTCTTTTTGTCTTTTGTTGTATTGTAGTTTCTCTGTTTGCACTCTGTGCATGCTAATGTGATTCTTGTTCTCATTTTGAATTTCCTCCACAAAAAGTTCGGTTTTCGCCTAAATTTACGCGGAAAAAAGGTTTGTGGGTCCCCACGTCTGGGGTTAAAATTTTTCAACGTAAAAAAAAGAGCTATTTGCTCGCCTGCATAATATATCATAACCAAACCAACGCGTCAACACATTTTTAAGTATTTTTTTCCGTCCATAAAGCCCTTATTTTCTTTATGGACGGAATGCTTTTTTCGTGTTAATCATCGTAACCGTTTGGGTTATTGCTCTGCCATCTCCAGGTGTCTTCACACATTTTTTTCAGGTCATATTCTGCTTCCCAGCCCAGTTCCTCTTTTGCCAAAGATGGGTCTGCATAATAGATGGAAACATCACCTGGGCGTCTTGGTCCAATAACATAAGGAAGCTGTTTCCCGCATGCCTTGCTAAAAGCTTCAATGATTTCCAGAACGCTGCTTCCTTTTCCCGTTCCCAGATTATAAGTTCTTAAACCAGTATCTGGTTCCGTTTCAATCTTAGCAATCGCTTTTACATGGCCTTTGGCCAAATCTACTACATGTAAGTAATCTCTTACACCAGTTCCATCTGGAGTATCGTAGTCATTTCCAAAAACATTGATTTTTTCCAGCTTGCCAACTGCCACCTTTGCCACATAAGGAAGAAGGTTATTTGGAATGCCGGAAGGATTTTCGCCAATCTTTCCGCTTTCATGAGCACCAATTGGATTAAAGTATCTTAAAAGTATTACATTCCAAGAATTATCCGCTCCATACAGATCTGTCAGAGCCTGTTCTACCATATACTTGGTTCTTCCATAGGTGTTGGCTATATTAATAGGAAAGTCTTCCTTAATCGGATTTACCTCAGGTTGTCCGTAAACGCAGGCAGATGAGGAAAATACAATGTTCTTACAACCCATTTTTTTCATTACGTGAACCAGCGTAAAGGTTCCGCCTACGTTATTGTCATAATATTTAAATGGGAACTGTTCAGATTCGCCTACCGCCTTCAGTCCAGCAAAATGGATAACTGCTTCTGGTTTTTCTTCCTGAAAGATTTTTTCTAAAGCTTTGTCGTCCCGGACATCGGCTTCATAAAAGGCCGCTTTTCTTCCTGTGATTTCTTCTACCCGTTCCAAGGACTTTGCAGAAGAATTGCAGAGGTTGTCTACGACCACCACATCATAGCCTGCATTCAGCAATTCTACGACTGTATGGCTTCCAATATATCCGGCTCCGCCTGTTACTAAAATTTTCATTCTTTCTCCTACTCAAGAATCGGCCAGACGTTTCATCCGGCCGATTATATAAATATATTAATAAGTAATTTCTGCTTCCGTTACGGTTTCTGTTTCGGTCTCAGCTTCCGTTTCCTCTTCTGTAGATTTTCCAGGAGTAATGGATGCCGTAATGGTAAGGGACGTGGTATCTCCTGTTACGGAAATTCCTTCTGGCAGATACTGGGTAACATCTACCGATACCGTAACGTCTTCCTTCGCGCCTTCAATATTCAACAGCTGGGATGGAAGTTCTAAAACAGTAAAGGCTTCCACTGCCTCCGGATTTCCTTTAATGGTAATTCCGCTCTTAGAATAACTTACTCCGTTATAGGTTGCACTCGGATCCGGAACACCGATCGGCGCAATGGTAACCGGAACATTCTTAATTGCCTTGGTTACGACGTTGACTCCAACGGTTTTATAGTCCAAATAAATGTCTGCATTTTGCTCCACTGGCTTTCCTGAGTAATCCAGCAGAATCGGAACCACCTCATAAATTCCATCTCCTGTAATCGTCGCATAATCGAGAACCGCCTGGACGTTGGTAACGCTTTCGATAACGGATTCTGGAGCTCTTAAGGTTACCATAGCCGGTACTGTAGCTGCATCCTCGACCAGTAAGCTTTCTGACGGAGTTCCTACAAAGTTTACCTGAACATCATAGGTTTTTTCCTTCATGTCTTCCAGATTGATGACCATGCTCATAGTCTTCTGGGTAATGGTTACGGAACTGCTGTAACGGACTTTTTCTCCGGAAATTTCGATTTTAATCGGCACGGCATTGGTCAGAGACAATTCCGAAAAATCGGCAATGGCCATAAAGTCCGAAACGCCTAAAGAATTAATGATGCTTCTCTTTCCGGAAACAACGATGGTTGCCGTCTCTCCGGATTCAATGGTATATACATGGGTTCCATCCAGAACCATTTCTTCATTCATGATCGTAACCGGAATGTTGGAGATGGTTCTCGTCATGGTCGTATCCGTGGTATTTAAAATAACCAACCAAAGAACGAAAGCGAAAACAACGGCCAGAATTTTATAACCAATATTATTTGCAATCCATTTCTTAAAGAATTCTTTAATTTTGGCCATTTTCTTTTCCTCCCTTCCTCAGTTTCTGCAGGAAGCCGGTTTTCTGGCTTGCCGCCTGAACTTCAATGAGACGATTTTTCAGTTCACCGAAATCAACGTCCTCAATCAATTCGCCGCCAATGGCCAGGGAAATGTGTCCCGTTTCTTCCGATACGATAATCGTAAAGGCATCTGTAACTTCGCTCAGTCCCAGACCTGCACGATGGCGGGTTCCGTACTTCTTGTTAATGGCAGTGCTGTTGGACATCGGAAGATAGCAGGTAGCTGCTACGATTCGGTCGTCCCGAATAATTACGGCACCATCATGAAGAGGAGTTTTGTCCTCAAATATATTTTCAAGCAATTGGCTGGAAACAACACTGTCCAGCTCTATGCCGGTATGTACATATTCATCTAAGCCAACTTCTTTTTCAAAGCAGATCAAAGCGCCGGTGCGGTATCTGGAAAGATCTGCCACTGCTTCCAAAGTTTCTTCCAGGGTCTTGTCAGAAAACAGTTCTTTTTTTGCAGAGGATCCACTGAACAATCCACGGAAAATACTTCTTCTTCCCAACTGTTCCAAAGCTCTTCTCAATTCTGGTTGGAAGATAATAATCAAAGCGATAACGCCTACGCTTAAGGTCTTGGATGCAATCCAAAGAATGGTATTGAAATTAAAGATTGCCGCCAATAAAACAACAATCAAAATCATGATAATACCTTTAAACAGCGTCCATGCCCGAGTTTTCTTAAACCAGATAATCAGGTAGTAGAAAAGAATGGCAATGATAATGATCTCGATTACGTCAATTACTGTAATCGTGGTCAATGAAAAGTATTTGTGAAAATATGAAACGATGTTTTCCCAAAAGCTCAAAGCGTTTTCCTCTTGTTAATTCGTTTTACTTGTACTTTTTCTTTTTCAAAGGTTGCCTTTGGCACTGCGCGGACATAGTAGTTGTATTCGTCGTCTTCGAATTCTACATATTCCGTTCTAGAGTAATCCATCGGGTGCCATATATTATTAATCAGTAGGGTAAGGCCGCCGGAAACCAGACCGCCGATACAATAAGTCAAAAGTCTTGTGGTCGTTAAGGTGCCAAATATCAAAGAGCTTCCCAACATGAGAATAATGAAAACGCCGGTTCCAATGGCAACAGCGATTTCTATGGAATATTTATAACTAATCCGTTTCAGGAAATGAACAATCATAAATACTGCAAACAAGGTTCCTAAGGTTACCAGAAACTCTTTGTTTCCTAAAACGCCTTCGATTAACAGTTCTACTTTCGTAAATTCTAAGGTTCCCGTGGACGTTGCAAAGGTGGCTGCATTGACGTCCAGAAAATGAATCAGGTAGTAAAGAATCGTACCAAAGAGAATCGTAATAACCGATAAAGCTGGTGCGACGATAGCCAGTAACATGGCCATGAGGGCTGGAATACGCGCAAAAAACAAAATCGGCATCAGCACGAAGGCCGGACCATAATGTGGCGCAAACCGGAAAAACAGCATGTACATAATGACCAGAATAATAGTGATTACGATGCCCAAAGCAATAGATAAGACATACACCTGAGCCGTAAGGTAGGCCAGAATCAAAATCATCAGGTATTTGCTTGGAATAAAACCACCGATGAAGGAAAGAGCCAGCACCGTCCATATATTGGATAAGAACGGGCTGAAGCTGATGCTTTGCCGAACCAGCATCAGGCAGGCAAAGGAAACCAGCAGCCTAACAATATAACCCAAGGCCTTGCTGTGTTTCAGGTAGAAACTCTCTATTTTATTTCTAATGTCAATCAGTTTATTCATTCTTCGAATTTAATGCCTGCTCTTCTTCGTCGTAAATTCGTTCCAGCCTTCGTAAGTTGAGACCATATATTCTTAAGTTGCCCCGATAGGCTTCATATTTCCGGTTGTACATAAAAGCGGAAAAGAAACAATAAGCAATCACAAATGCCACAAAGCAGACGCCATACAAAACAACGGCCATCACTCCGCCAATGGATTTATAAAGCTGCATCGGCCATTCCGTATCCACAATGAAGATCAGAGCCGTAATCAAAATGCCCGTAATAATTCCCAAAGGCAGACTGCTTAACAGCTTCGCCGAAGCATAATCCTTCTTGTAGTACTTATTCAGTTTTAAGGTTTCCTTGCCCTCACCATGCTCATAAAGAGCTACCTTGGACATGACCTCAACTTTTTTACTATTTAGCATAAATCATTCCGATCATCTTGTTGGAGAGACCGATTGGTAATATTTTCATAATTACGCAGAAGGCTTTATAGGAGAAGCCGATTGCGTATAACGGTTTTACTTTTTTCTTTAAAGCGATTTTGCAGATATAAGCAGCAGCAACGGCCGGTTTCATTCCGCCCCGTTCGTCTTTTTCCATGACTTCTACGCTGCGGCTGATTCTTCCACCATATTCAGCGTCGCCTTCAATAGATTTCTTTCTGGCATCGGTGAATCCAGAAGAAATATCCCCTGGCTGAATGGCACACATGGTAATGCCATAAGGAGCTACTTCGTTCGCTACTGCACAGGTATAAGCGTTAATGGCCGCTTTGCTGGCGGAATAGAAGGTCTGGAACGGAATCGGGATTGGAGCAGCTACACTGCTGATATTTACGATGCGTCCGCCTCCTGCTTTTCGCATAGGAGTCAGGACCGCTTTGGTAACGTTTACCATTCCGAAAAAGTTAACATCCAGCTGACGTTTTGCGTCCGCCAGTTCCGTAAATTCTGCAGCTCCGCTAATTCCAAAGCCAGCACAATTTACCAGAATATCGATTTTTTCTTCTTTTTCCAAAACCCGTTTTACTGCAGCCTGTACCGCAACTTCATCAGTAACATCTGTGGCGATATGATTGAAAGGAGAGTTTGGAACATCCCTGCGGCTCAGTTCATAAACCGTACAGCCAGCATTTTTCAAGCACATAGCAACATTTAAACCGATGCCGGAAGACCCTCCGGTAACAATAGCAATCTTCGACATATCTTATCCTTCAAATTCAAAACAAAACTTTAATTACATTAACTTTAACTGCTCTAAAGTTGCTGAATCATCCTGGTGCATTACTTTTGCGATAATATCTGCTGCCTCATCAATCAGAGCGTCGGTATGGCTTGCCATCAAAGTCGTACGAAGCAGGCATTCTCCTGGAGCACATGCTGGTGGCAGAACAGAGTTTACATATACACCTTCATCATACATCTCCTTTTGTTTCAAAAGTGTGTTCTCTGGTGAATAAGTGTAAATTGGTACGATTGGAGTAGGAGCTTCAATAATCGCTACTTCTCTCTCAATCAGGTCTTTACGGAAACGAGCAGCATTTGCCTGCAGTTTATCCGGTAATTCCGGATGAGCTTCCAGATATCGTAAAGCTGCAAGAGCTACTGCGGTCTGTGTTGGAGGGATGGAAGCTGCGAACATGTAAGGACGAGCGCTGTGGCGAACGTAATCTACGATCTTCGCATCAGCTACCATATATCCGCCAAGGCTGGCCAGAGATTTGGAGAAAGTTCCCATGTAGATGTCTACTTCGTTTTCTAATCCGAAATAGCTAGCAGAGCCTCTGCCGCCTTCACCTAAAACGCCTAAAGCATGAGCATCATCTACCATGACTCTTGCGCCATATTGTTTTGCTAATTTTGTAATTTCCGGAAGTTTCGCAATGTCGCCACCCATACTGAATACACCGTCGGTAACGATCAAAGCGCCTGCGCCTTCTGGAACGGCCTGGAGCTGACGCTCTAAGTCTTCCATATCTGCATGTTTATAACGAAGCATCTTTCCATAGCTTAAACGACAAGCGTCATAGATGGATGCATGGTCTTCTCTATCAACGATAACGTAATCATGGCGTCCTACTAAGGAAGCGATGATTCCTAAATTACTCATAAATCCAGTAGGGAAGGTAATACAGTCTTCCTTGCGGAGGAAGGTCTTTAATTCATTTTCCAGTTCATAATGCATCTGTAAGGTTCCGTTTAAGAAACGGGAGCCAGAGCATCCTGTACCATACTTTTCAATGGTCTTTACACCTGCTTCAATAATTTCCGGTTCAACAGTAAGTCCAAGATAGTTGTTTGAGCCTAACATAATGCGGCGTTTGCCTTCCATTACAACTTCTACATCCTGGCGGCTTTCCAGAGCACGGAAGTATGGATAAATATCCGCTTCTCTTAATTTGTCCTGAAGCTGTGGTTCATAACATTTTTCAAAAATATCTCTCATGTCTATCTTCCTTCTTTCTTTGTTGTCAGTCTTTATCTGCGGATAATTCTCTGTAGGTAAAGATAGATTCTCTATAGGTATTCCATTTTTTCCAATACAAAACTGACGTCGGGGTACACTTATCCGACTTTAACCTAGTTATTATACATTTTATTCATTTTTGCGTCAACAAAAGGGGAAGAAAAAAGGGAGTGTTTCGACTCCCTTTTACACTTTATTCAAAGTATTGTGCATATTTTTCTTTTGCGATTCCCAGAACCTTGGCATCGGTAATGGTCAGATAAAATTCCAATCGCTCGTTGGCGTCTGCACCCTTTTTAATTTCCTCTACGGCGATATCTAAAGCCTCTTCCTTTGGATAGCCATACGCTCCTGCAGAAATTACCGGAAAGGCAACGGATCTGCATCCATGAGTTACTGCTAATTCTACTGCTTTCTGATAGCAGCTTCTTAACAGACGTTCTTCATCGGATTTGCCGTCTTTATAAATCGGACCTACTGCATGGATGATATAGATGGCATCCATGTCATAGCCCCAGGTTACCATGCATTCGCCGGTTGGGCAGCCACCGATTTCTGCGCAAGCCTTATTCAAGTCCGGACCAGCTGCTGCATGAATCGCTCCGTCAACACCGCCACCGCCATTTAACTCTTTGTTTGCTGCGTTAACGACTGCGTCAACTTCCATTTCTGTTATATCTTCATTTACAATGTAAAAAGCCATTTTTTCTCCTTTGTAGCGATCTGGGTTTACCAGTCGTAGCCTAATGTATAAACATATTCATAAACAGCGCCATCGGTCAGTTCAATCATGTCTGCGCCAACAGTTGCAGATTCGCCGTCTACAAATAACTGCCACCATAATTGCTGGCTGTCATCATTTTCAACTCCACAGAATCCTTTGACGAAGATACCGTATTCAGAATCTTCCCAAGCACAGTCTTTATACTGTTTCAGATAATCACCAAACATTTCTCCATCGAAGGTTGCATCTTCCACAACAGCAATATCTGCTCCGCCTTCCTGTGCGGTAATCTTGAAGGTAAAGTGTTTACCAGCTACGCCCGTTGTTTCTGCTGCCTCTGTTTTTTCTTTTTCACCGCCGCCGATAGAGGATGCGCCGCAAGCTGCTAACATGCCAACTGCCAGAACTGCTACCAAAAGGCCAGCTAAAATAGATAAAACTTTTCTTTTCTTCATGATGTTGTCCTCCTATAGTCTCTATTGGCTATATGATAATCTAATTCTTTTTTTGTGTATGTAAAAATTATTCGCTGTTTTGGCAAGAACATTGAATTTATATAATTATTATTCGTTTCACCTATTTCTCTAGGCAGATTTTTTTCAAAGCGTTATAAATATCTTCTGCTTCCGGCGGACATCCTTCGATACAGATATCAAAGTCTTTGGTGCAATTTCCTACGCCCAGTTTTCCCTTCTTTCCCCGATAGCCCTGGCCGATACAAATTTTTTCGTCTAACCGGTCCAGAAGGCCTTCTGCCTGAAGCCGGTCTAATGCGTCCATGAGCATGCCATAGCATGCGCTGCAGGAGTCGATTTCTTCTACGCCATAGCTGATTTCCAAAATTCTATGAGACTTTGGAAGGTCTTCGCTGTTGTCTCCTTCCAGCACAACGATGTGGGCATCTTTCAAGTTCTTGTTTCCAACGCCCAGTTCTGCTGCCAGCTCTACATAAGGCACGTCGCTGGTTTCATAGCCTAAAATCTCGCAGACATAAGCGTCTACCAGAACCGGGTCCAAAGCAGTCATAATGCAGTTTTTCACCAACGGATGGCCTCCGTCTTCGAAATCCGGATCGCCACAAATATGGTCGATGACAATAAAGTCCTGCTTTAGGAATGCATTCAGATGGGCAATTGGCTGATGCAGTCCCCTTTTATGGAACAACCTCTTTTCGGAATTCGGAATGAGACCCTTCATATTCTTCAGGGCACAGGTGATTTTCGTCTGGCAATGTCCCTTCAATACCGGAACATTAATCAGGAAATCTATCGTCTTCACGCAGTCGCAGATTTTGATGTTCATGCCTTTGCAATCTTCTTCTGTAGCGGAATCCTTCTGGGTGTCTACGATATTCACACCGTAGCGTTCCGCCAAAGCATTGTATCCACAGTATTCAAAAGCATCGGAGGTTTTGTCCCCAATCCAAGAGCCTTCCAGAATTGTAATGCTTTCCGTAGACGGCTGACATTCTTCCTGCAGGTATTCAATGATGCCGGCTACTACTTCCGGATGGGTGGTTGCTCCAAACTCCGCCGGCGTTGGAGAAACCAGATTCGGTTTAATGCCAATGCGAAGTTTCTCTTTTCGGTCCGCAAGAATGACCGCCAGATCCGAAGCCTCAAGGAGCCGCTTGGTCATGCCCTTATAATCCGTTCCATATATTTTCAAAATTTCGTTTTTGTTCATTTTATTACCTTATCATCGCCATCGTTCTGTTTGTGGAGTATATTCGTGACTATTAACATACATAAACTCCATAAATAATGCAATAAAAAAGGCAGCTTCTTCAGCTGCCTAAAATAGTTACGATGTTTCCGCTTCTGCGATATTCATTCATGTCGATCAATCTCTGGTTTTCGCTGCCCCGGAACTTCAGCATCAGGTTTTTCTTCTCCTGAATGAACGGGCCATCAATCAGTACATCGATGTAGGACAGCAGTTCGTCGGTATATTCCGTATGTTTCTTTCCTCCCGGAAGTAAGTCGTCAAATAAGTATCCAGTGAAAGCCCATACGTTTTTGCTTGGATGCTCTACACCGCTATAATCCGGAACATTCGGGAAGCGTTTCTTGAACTCTCTCATAAAAGGAATTAAGGCTTCCTGATTTTCCTCTTCGAACGGATCGCCACCTAAAAGAGTCAGGCCATGAACATAACTTGGAAGAAGGCTGTCCAGGATTTCCTCCTGCGCCTTCTCATCAAAAGGCTTGCCAAAATCAAAGTTCCAGGTTTCTGGTTGGAAACAGCCTTCGCAATGATTTCTGCAGCCGGAAACAAACAGCGTGGTTCTTACGCCGGTTCCGTTTGCGATATCACAAGTTTTGATTTCTGAATAGTTCATGGTTCCTCTTCCTCGTTAAAATAATTAAAGCCTTTTTTAGCGGGTTTTTATAACATACTAGAAAAGGCTTTAAAAATCAAGAATTTTTATCTGTACATAGCATTTTGCACAGTTTTTTATTTAGAATTTGTATAAAAAATCTACAGGCAGAAGAGCTGTTTTGTCAGTTCCATGAGCTGCTGTGCATCGCCACAGCCACAGGTTTCCCAAGAAGAATGCATGGCCAGCTGGGCTACGCCGATGTCCGCGGTCGGTACTGGAACTTGATTGCCGGAGATATTTCCTAAAGTGGAGCCGCCCGGAACATCGGAGCGGTTGGTGAATACTTGAATCGCTACGCCGGCTTTTTCTGCCAGTAATCTCACCTGAGCTGCGGTATAGCCGTCGGTGGTATATTTCTGGTTTGCACTGAATTTCAGAACAATGCCGCCACCTAAGATCGGCTGGTTCACTGGGTCGCATTTTTCCGGATAGTTTGGATGAATGCCATGAGCATTATCAGCGGACAACATAAAGGAAGCTGCTACGTCTTTGGTATAAGCGTTATTTCCTTCATGAACTGCTTCCGAAATTCTGGTAAGCACGTCTTTTAAGAAAGTAGAGGCTGCGCCCTGCTTAGTGGAGGAGCCTACTTCTTCATTATCATAAACTACATGAACTGCTGTTTTCTCTTCCGGTTCTGCTGCCAGAAAGCCTCTTACAGAAGCATAAGCGCACATACAATCGTCGATTCTAGGTCCAGACATAAATTCTCCGCCCCAGAAAGAAAACGGCTGTCTGTTGTAAACAATCAGGTCGGAAGACAAGATTTGTTCTCTTGCTACGCCAGCCTTTGCAGCGATTTTTTCCATAAAAGCTTCCGCATCCGCTTTTCCGTACAGTGGAAGTAAATCCTTCTGAACATTATAAGAATAGCCGTCATTTACCTGGCGGTTCATATGGATGGCCAAGTTTGGAATGACCAGCATATCTTCTTCCATATCCACCAATAAGTTCTTCAGCTTTCCGCCTTCCTTTACCGTGAGACGTCCTGCTACAGAAAGAGGTTTATCAAACCAGGTGGAAAGAATGGCGCCGCCATAAGCTTCCACATTGAGGCGGGTATATTTTTTGTCTTTCATTTCCGGATTTTCTTTTATTTTCAGGCAAGGAGAATCACAGTGGGAAGCCGTAATGCTGTAGCCCTTCCACTGTCCTTTTGGAATCTGGAAAGCAATCAACGCCGAGTCGTTCCGGATAGCAAAGTATTTTCCGCCCGCCTGTAACTCCCAGTCTTCCGTTTCAAATAACTGACAGAAGCCAGCTTCTTTCAGCATTTCTTTCTGGCCGGCAATTACATGAAAGCAAGTCGGGTGTTTTTCTATAAATTCCGCAGTGTCCTGATCAAATTTTGTTGTCATTTTTCCTCCAATTAAAGAGAACCACGCGGGAAGTCTTCTTCCGCGTGGTCCCCGCATTCATTTTTTATTTTTTACAGATGAAGTACTCTGTCTTTTATCTCTTGGGTTCGTCCCTGATTCCAGAACTGGGTTCCGATGTATCCGCAAGTACGACGGGCAACGTTCATCTTGTCCTGATCTCTGTTACCGCAGTTCGGGCATTCCCAAACCAGCTTGCCACTGTCGTCGGTAACGATCTGGATTTCTCCATCGTAGCCACATTCCTGGCAGTAGTCACTCTTGGTATTCAGCTCTGCGTACATAATGTTGTCGTAAATGTACTGCATTACGGAAATAACAGCTTCTAAGTTATCTTTCATATCTGGCACTTCTACGTAACTGATAGCGCCACCTGGAGATAAGGTCTGGAACTCGGATTCGAATTTCAGTTTATCGAAAGCGTTAATCTTTTCGGTTACATGTACATGATAGCTGTTGGTAATGTAGTTCTTGTCGGTTACGCCAGGGATCACGCCGAAACGTTTCTGCAGGCATTTTGCAAACTTGTAAGTGGTAGATTCCAAAGGAGTTCCGTACAGGGAGAAGTCCATGTTGTTGGCTTCTTTCCACTCTTTACATTTATCATTCAGTCTCTGCATCAGCTTCAGTGCGAAGTCTTTTCCGCCTTCCTGGGTATGAGAGCAACCTTTCATATAGTAGGTGCACTCATACAGTCCAGCGTATCCTAAGGAGATAGTTGAATAACCGCCAAATAACAGTTTATCGATGGTCTCGCCTTTTTTCAGTCTTGCTAAGGCACCGTTCTGCCAAAGGATTGGAGCAACGTCGCTCTTGGTTCCCATAAGGCGGTCATGTCTGCACATTAAAGCTCTGTAGCAAAGCTCTAATCTTTCATCTAAGATTTCCCAGAATCTCTGCTCATCTTTTCCGGAAGAGCAAGCAACGTCTACTAAGTTCACGGTTACAACGCCCTGGTTGAAACGGCCGTAGTATTTTGGTTTTCCATCTTTATCCAGATAAGGAGTAAGGAAGGAACGGCAGCCCATGCATGGATAGCAATGGCCTTCTCCGTTGGCATCTACTTTCAGGTTCAACATCATCTTTTCAGAGATGTAGTCTGGAACCATTCTCTTCGCGGTACATTCTGCTGCCAGTTTTGTTAATTCGAAATATCTGGAGCCTTCATGGATATTATCTTCTTCCAGAACGTAGATCAGTTTCGGGAATGCAGGAGTAATGTAAACGCCCTTTTCATTCTTAACGCCTTTGATTCTCTGGCGAAGAGTTTCTTCAATAATCATGGCCAGGTCATCACGGGTACGGCCTTCTTCGACTTCGTTCAAGTACATAAATACAGTAACGAATGGAGCCTGTCCGTTGGTGGTCATCAGAGTGGTTACCTGGTACTGGATGATCTGAATGCCCTGTTTGATTTCGTCGTGGAGTCTTTCCTCAACGATTTCTTTCAGCATATCTTCCGTATATTCCATTCCGACTTTGTCGAACTGTTCTTTGGTTTTTCTGTAAATCTTCTCACGGCTTACCTGAACGAATGGAGCCAGGTGAGAAAGGGAAATGCTCTGTCCTCCGTACTGGTTGGAAGCGATCTGAGCGATAGCCTGAGTAGCGATGTTACAAGCAGTAGCAAAGCTCTTCGGGGTTTCGATCATGGTCTCAGAAATAACGGTTCCGTTCTGGAGCATGTCTTCTAAGTTTACTAAGCAGCAGTTGTGCATATGCTGAGCATAGTAATCGGTATCATGGAAGTGGATTAAACCTTTTTCATGAGCCTCTACAATATCGGAAGGGAGAAGGAATCTTTTGGTAATGTCTTTACTTACTTCGCCGGCCATGTAGTCACGCTGTACGGAGTTTACAACAGGGTTCTTGTTGGAGTTTTCCTGTTTTGCTTCTTCGTTGCTGCAATCAAGAAGAGAAAGAATCTGCTTATCGGTAGAGTTTGCTTTACGGGCAACAGCTCTTCTGTAACGATAGGTAATGTAATTACGGGCAACGTTGAAAGCGTTCTGCTCCATAATATGATTCTCGACCATATCCTGGATTTCTTCTACACTGGCTGCTCTGTCCATAAGGGAGCATTCCTCAGTTACTGCATTAACAATCAGATGGATTGTTAACGGTCTCATACGTTCAATTTCTGCAACGCTTTCGTTGGCCTTAATGATGGCCGCTTCGATTTTTGAGGCGTCAAAATTAACTTCTTCCCCGCTTCTCTTGATGATTTTCATAGTATTCCCTTCCCCGATTTTGTCGTTTGTCCCTTTTTAGGTCTATATATCTATATATGGTTTATTTTGTTCGCAGATTTGAATCATTTTTCGCTTAAAATTCCTAAAAAAATCGCGTTGACACCTATACTAACAAGTAAGCTTTACTGTTCGTTTGTTCTTGCGGATGCAAGCATTTTTTGTTGATTTTAAAGGGTTTTTTAAGTTCTTTTAGAAAATCACACAATCTCTCGTGCAATACCGATTATACAATATCTTGTGGTGAAGTCAAGAGTGCCTTACCTATATTTTGTGGTTTTTTTTAGGAACACAGAGTTGTGAAAAACAACATTGTGTCGTTTTTTGTAGTTTAGGAAAGAAATATTTCATTTAATTTATAAAACGTCTTCCTTTCCTCTGGGAATTTGGTAGAATTATTAAAACTTTTATTTTTTCATGGATTTATTTAGAACAAAGTTGAAGCGGGAAAAAGTCTCCAAACACAAGATATAGTGGTTGAGAAAATGGACAAAAATTATGTAACGCAACAATTTATAGAAGAATTTGGACGAAATCCGGAGTTTTTCCAGTCTGCTCCTGGCCGAGTAGAGCTTTTGGGCAACCATACAGACCATCAGGGAGGAAAAGTCTTAGCAGCCTCTGTCCGCATGACCATGGATGCTGCCTTTTCGCCCAATAATGGCAGCGTAATCAACATCCTATCGGAAGGATTTCCTGCGATTCATGTAGATTTAAACGACTTACAGCCACGAATTAACGAAGCTGGCTCCAGCACAGCTTTGGTAAGAGGCGTAGCTACCGGTGTTGCACAGGCACTGGCGAAAAAAATGCAAGCGACAAATCCGAAAGGTTTTGCGGAAGCAACACCAGATATTACATCCGCTGGCTTCGACGCTTTTATCACCTCCCACGTCTTACCAGGAAGTGGTCTTAGTTCCTCTGCTGCCTTTGAAGTATTGATCGGGCGGATTCTGCGCCAAACTCTCGAGATGTAATTAGCCGGATGTCAAACGATGGATGATATCGAAATCGCCAAGATTGGCCAGAAGGCGGAGAATTTATATTTTGGAAAGCCCTGCGGACTTATGGATCAGATGGCTTGCTCTTTAGGAAAGGTAATCACTATCGATTTCGCAGATGCTTCTGCACCAAAGGTGGAACAGATTTCTTTTGATTTTGAGAAAGCCGGTTACGCTCTTTGCGTTTTAGATAGCGGAGCAAATCATTCGAATCTTACAGAAGATTACGCATCCATTCCTGCAGAAATGAAACTAGTGGCAGCGTACTTTGGAAAGAAACTACTGTCTGAAGTGGAGCCGAAGAACGTGATTGTCTCTGGTGAACTTTCCTCAGAGCTCATTTCTGCTGTGGGCTTGCGTCCAGCCTTAAGAACCTTCCATTATTTTCAGGAAGTGTCCCGGGTAGAAAAAGCGGTGGATGCTTTGAAGCGCAACGATATTGATACATTCCTAGCTCAGATAAACTCCTCCGGTCTTTCTTCTAGAGATGTGTTACAAAATATGATTCCTTCCTCGAATCCGGAAAATAAAAAATACTTTGAAACCTTCGAACTGGCGTGGAAGCTGCTTAACGGCCGTGGCGCTGTCCGGATTAACGGCGGAGGATTCGCCGGAACTATTCTTACTTTCGTACCAAAAGACAGGTTAGAAGAATTCCAGAGAGAATCAGAAGCAGTCTTGGGACCAAAGGCCTGCCACATTTTACAAATCGGATAATCTTACCATAACAAGAACCACGCAATACTGCGTGGTTCTTTCTCATAGTCCTAATATTTTCCTATTTCAGTTTAATGTCCTTCAATAATGCTGCGAATGGGTTGTTTGGAACATACTCGCTCTTGTACTCGGAAGCTTCTTCTTCCATGGCCACTTCTTCTGCCTCTAAATCTGCTGCCTCTGCCTGCTTGATGGAAAGACTCAGCTTGCCATTTTCAATTTTGGTAATCATGACCTTAACCTGCTGGCCTTCGCGTAAAACAGCCTTTGGATGAGCGATTTTTCGATCACAGATTTCCGAAATATGAACTAGTCCGGAAATGTCGTTTCCAATATCCACGAAAGCGCCATAGTTCATCAGCTTTTCAACCGTGCCTTCCAGAATAGTGCCAATCTGCATATGACTGATGCTGATGCTCTTCTCTTCCAGAGCTTTTTCTGTCAGAATTTCCTTTGCGGAAAGAATCAGTTTCTTTTTCACGGTGTCCACTTCGCTGATCATAACTTCCATTTTCTTTCCCTGGTAAACGCTGGTGTCTTCCACGTATTTCAGCGCCAGCTTGGAAGCAGGAATAAAGCCGCGAATGCCTTCTACATACATAATGGCTCCTGCCTTGGTAGTATCCGCGATAGTTCCTTTGATTCTTGCGCCGGCCTCTTTCATTCTCTCCAGTTTTTCCCAGGAGAATTCTGCATCGGCTTCTTTCTTGGAAAGGAGAATGTTGCCTGCGCCATCATCATGGCTAGTTACGACAGCTTTAAATTTATCGCCAATCTGAACATCGCTGAACACGCTGAACTGTGGATCTTCGCTCATTTCCGCTACTGGGATTTTGCCTGGTGCATAATAATCCAGATCTACTGAAACTGCCTCTTCATCAAAAGCCACAACGGTACACTCCATAACATCGCCTGGATAGATTCTTCGCAGCGAAGCTTCCAGCTCCTCTGCATAATCGTCCATGGACTCGATGATTTCCGGCTCTTTTTCTTCCGGTTCTTCGATTTTTTCTACTGCCTCAGCTACAATTTCTTTTGCTGCTTCTGCTACGCCTTCCACAACATCTTCTATATCATTTCTAATTTCTTCCATTTTCTTCGTCCTTTCCGATTTATCACCACAACAATACCACAAAAGCCCCAACCGCAACAGTATTTTATTGAATCCGCTATCAATATGAATTAAAATATAGGAAAGAATTTTTAGGAGACAGTATGGCCTACGATTTAAACAAAATTACAACTCATACCCCACGCCTGATTGGCGAAGACCAGATGTTCCGGGCAGCGGTTACCATCTGTCTGATTCATACGGACCATGGATATGATGTGCTCCTGCAGACTCGTTCGGGTAAGATTGCGGAACAGCCAGGAGATGTATGTCTTCCAGGCGGTTCCATCGAAAAAGGAGAAACTCCACAGGAAGCAGCCCTTCGGGAAGCCTGTGAAGAGCTTCTTATCCAGCCAGAACAACTGTCCTTCATCGGTGCTTCAGATTATCACCACTTTCAACGAATGATAATTTATCCTTTCGTTGCTGTTTTGAAGGACTATCAAGGAGATTATAACAAGGACGAAGTATATGAAGTGTTCCGTGTTCCGTTAAGCTTCTTTCTGGAAAACGAACCTGCCCGCTTCATTATCGATTCCAAGGCTCATCCACGGGAAGACTTCCCTTTCGAATTAGTCAGCGGTGGCAGCGATTACAAATGGCCGACTCAATATATCGAAGAACTGTTTTATAAATATGAAGGGCATGTCATCTGGGGCCTGACCGCCAGAATCCTTAATGCATTTTGTGAAATTATCCGGGAAGAAAGGGATCTTCTTCCATAACTTGCATAAAACAATCATCAGAGAATCTTCTCTAAGAAAGGAATAAAAATGAAATCTATCCAACTTACTGAAAAAGAAATTCCTATTGTAAAAGAAACCGACGTCATCGTTGTTGGTGGTGGTCTGGCCGGCGTTGCTGCTGCAACCGCTGCAGCAAGACAAGGCATGAAAGTCACACTGATTGAAAAAAGCATCGTATTAGGCGGTCTGGCTACGTTAGGCCATGTTTGCTGCTATCTTCCAATTGATGACGGAAATGGACATAAAGTATATGGTGGACTGGCAGAAGAACTGCTTCATGTTTGTATTAAATACAGCCCGAACAACCTTCCGGAAGTATGGAAAGAGAAACCGGAAACTGCACCAAGCGACAGTCCTCGATATATGGCCAACTTCATCATTCCTCATGCCATCTTAGCTCTCGATGAATTTACGGAAAAAGAAGGCATCGATGTTGTTTTTGACACCGTATTCAGCGAGCCAATTATGGACGGCAATACTGTAAAAGGAATCGTCGTAGAAAATAAATCCGGCAGAACCGCTTATATGGCGAAAATGTTTATTGATGCTTCTGGCGATGCAGACCTGGTTTACCGCGCTGGCGCAGAAACGGAAACTTTAAAGACCATCGTTTCTCATTGGTTCCATGAATTCGATTTTGAAATCGCCAAAAAGGGAATTGAAGAAGGCAACCTTCTCCGTGCAGTTCCTCTCCGTTGGTTAGGACTGATTCCAAGTGGTGGCGCTGGCGATGAGGCAGAAGATTTAACCTGCGACGGCACAACGGTGGAAGGCGTTAACGAATATATCCGTCTTTCCAGAGGCATGGCTTTAGACTTCTTAAAAGACCATCTTCGTGATGATTACGCAATGCTCTCCCTTCCATATTCTCCACAGTTCCGTATGACCCGTCGTCTGGTTGGAAACGCAGAGCTTTATACGGAAGGAGAAATTACAGAAGATACTTCCGTTGGCTGCGTAATCGCTTCCTTAGATCAGCCGGCAGTGGTTTATGAATATCCATACGAAGGACTGATTACCGACAAGTTGTCCAATGTTCTGGCTGCAGGCCGAATGGTATCCGCTTCCGGCAGAGGCTGGGCAATCATGCGTTTCATCCCAGCATGTGTTCTTACCGGCGAAGCTTCCGGTACTGCTGCTGCCTTGGCCATCAAGAACGGCGTAGCTCTTCAGGATTTGGATGTAAAAGAACTGCAAAAAGTTCTGGAAAGCAACGGTGTAAAGCTTCACCGTTCCAAAGAAATGGAAGGCAACCAGCCAAAAGTTTGGGATAAACCAACTCCTCCTTCTGCAGAAGAAGGCCCAATCATTAATAAGTTCTGCGTACATGTAGACAGCGACAGCACCAGGGTTGCAGGACATCACTAAATACTCATAAGAAAAAGGCGGGAATCTTTCCCGCCTTATACTGGTTTTGTAACAGAATTACTAGATTATATGACTTGTTATTCGTTTCGCATTTGAAAGGAGGTTTCCTTTGAAAAAAGCAATATCATTTCTATTCGTAATCCTTCTCCTTATTTCTTTATGCTCCTGCGGCGGTCCAAAGCAGGAAAATCTTCCAGAACCTACATCCCAAGACGCCGAAATTCCAGTAGAGCCAGGCACTCTTTACCGTGCAACGGTTTCCGCTTTACAGGGAGGTTATTGTACTTTAACCATGAAAGACGCCTTTCAGGTTACTTTGGATGATACCTTTGGAGAAAAAATTACATGGACCAGCTCCGATGAATCCGTTGCCACGGTGGAAGACGGTTTGATTCTTCCGCAAGGTCCCGGCAAGGCAGACATCGTCTTCACCGATGGAGAAAACAGCGGTGTAACCGTTATTCTTGTGGATACCACACCAAAAGATCCAAAACCTGCAGGACAATTACTGATAGAAAAAGACGGAACCCTTTATGAAACCAGCATCGCAGGCCCACACTGGGCATTGATGAACGAGACCCCGCGTTATATGGAATCTGACTTTGTGGCCGTATATGAAGCAGAAGGTACCTACTACGTTAAATCAGAATTTTTGCTGAATGTCCTTTGCTGCGTCTTTGGCGACTGCAACCAATTCAAATCTCCAGACGGAGGATTGCCTCAGATTTCTGGAAACGCTGACATAAAAAATGCCAACCCAGAACTTATTTACAACTGGTTCAGTGATAACCGGGTGCTGGTAACTACTCCGGTAATGATGGAGCTTCCAGACGGCAGTACCCATGGGGGAAACCTTTGTACACAGATTTTTGAAAACGACGAACAAACCGGCATCGTTTACTACAATGCAATCAAATACGATTCCGAATTCTATCAGAATCCAGATATTTTTTTAGCAGAGTTCGGTGTGGAATGTTCCATTCGTTATGACCAGCAACGCAAGGCGCTGATTATCAGTTTATAGGAAGGAGACGCAAATGAAGAAAAAAAGTTTTATTTTTATCACCGCTTTCCTTTTAACCCTTGGTCTTTTGGCCACACCGTTTTCTGCCATTGCAGAGCCAACCGATAGCCCAGAAGTAACTGCCCTTTCCGACAATCCATCGGAATTTACGCCGACAGAGGTAGAATTTACCCATACTCCGGAAGGAGAATATATCCAATACGAGGAAGGTTTGGAAATCGATTTTTCCGCAGAAGACTTGGAAGACTACGAGGCAGACAGTGTTTATGCAGCACTCAATGCAGAGCCTTATCCGTTCCCTGAAGAGCCAGACGAAACCATCATCCGAGGCGAGAGCTGCGTAGAAGATGGAGCAGCTTCCTTCACGATGGAAATTAACCGTCCTGGCGACTATACCATCACCGTCTATATCGTTGGCCAAGATGCCTATGAGGCAGACATGGTTGTCGCTCAGTACCGTGAAAATTTTAAAATCTATCTGGCAAAAATCCTTTTTGATACTCAGGGAGGATCCGAAGTAGCTCCAAAGTATGTCCTGACTCCAGACGACATCATGGTATCTATGCCAACAGCGCCTACCAAAGAGGGCTACCGTTTTGAAGGATGGTATTCCGACCCTACGAGCGGAACGAAGTATGAAGAAACCGGAAGCTTTATGGAAAATACGACCGTTTATGCCCATTGGAAAGACAACAAGCCAGTCCCTCCTCCAGCCCCAGTAAGCAACGACGATAATAATTATGCTGAGCCTCAGTACACTGGCACTTGGACCTCTCCGGTTTCAAACGGCAGCTGGTCTCCGAATCAAAACGGAGTGTGGCATTACTCAGCAACGAACGCTTTCTGTGATGCCTGGGGATATAACATTAACCCATCTTTGCAGCCGAATTCAAACAACAATGAGTGGTACTATTTCGACCCTAACGGAAACATGATTAACGGTAAATGGTACTATCTTAACCCTAACGGAAACATGCTGACCGGCTGGCAATATATTAACGGTAAATGGTACTTTTTTAACCCGAACAAAGATGATAACACCGGGGCTTGGATCATCGGTCCCGGCACAACTCCAGATGGTTACGAGATTGATGCCAACGGCGCTTGGACAGGAAGATAGCATAAAGAATTGACAATTTTAGTGACTTTCGTATAATAGGGAAATCATGATTAAATATATAGTAGGAAAATTATTATGAAGAAGAAATCGAAATTTAAATTTGGACTGGTTCTGATTGCCATCGGTATCGTTTACGGCGATATCGGAACGTCTCCAATGTACGTAATGAAGTCCATGTTGGAAGGCAATGGCGGAATTGGTCAGATTAATGAAGAATTCATCGTCGGAGCTTTGTCTCTGGTTATCTGGACCATCACATTACTCACCACGATTAAATACGTTTTAATCGCCATGAAGGCCGATAACCACGGAGAGGGCGGTATTTTCTCCCTGTACTCTCTGGTTAAGAAATGCGGTAAATGGCTGATTCTCCCTGCAATGCTGGGTGGCGCAGCTCTATTAGCAGACGGTGTACTGACGCCAGCCGTAACCGTTACCACAGCGGTAGAAGGTCTGCGAAGCATGGCGGTTATGGACCGTTTCCTTGGCAGTGGCCAGTTAAAGGTTATCATTATTACCTTAGTAATCATCGGCGTACTGTTCGCACTGCAGCGTGCCGGCACCAGCAAAATCGGCCGTGCCTTCGGTCCGGTTATGCTGATCTGGTTCCTGTTCCTTGGTGTATTTGGCGTATGGCATATTCTGGAAATGCCTTCCATCTTAAAAGCATTCAACCCAGTTTATGCAGCTAAGATTTTATTCAGTGATTACAACAAGCAAGGCTTCATGATCTTAGGAAGCGTCTTCCTGGCAACAACGGGTGCAGAAGCCCTTTATTCTGACATGGGCCATGTTGGTAAAGAAAACATCTACTTCAGCTGGCCGTTCGTAAAAGCTTGCCTGATTCTGAACTATTTAGGCCAGGGCGCATGGATCATCGCAAACCAGGGAAATCCAGAGCTGATGTCCATAATGGATTTGAACCCATTCTTCCTGATGCTTCCGGTACCGGTTCGTCCGTTCGCCGTAATCTTAGGCGCTGCGGCTGCTGTAATTGCATCTCAGGCTCTCATTACTGGCTCTTATACCTTAGTTTCCGAAGCAATCCATCTGGACCTGCTTCCTCACTTGGAAATCGCTTATCCTTCCGAAACCAAAGGCCAGATGTTCATTAAAACCGTTAACAACATCCTTTGGATTGGATGCAGCCTTGTTGTACTGTACTTCCGTTCCGGTGCAAAAATGGAAGCAGCTTATGGTCTGGCAATCACTTTGACCATGTTAATGACCACCTTACTGCTGACCGTTTACTTAATGAAAATACGGAATCAGAAAGTTATTTCTATCGCCGTGCTGATCATCTTTGGTGCCATCGAAGCCGTATTCTTTATTTCCAGCCTTGGCAAGTTTACTCACGGTGGTTATGTAACCGTAATTCTGACTTTGCTGATTCTCTTTGTTATGGTTATCTGGTACAGAGGCACTCAGTTGGAAAACAAATACAGTACGTTACTGAACCTGAAAGATTACGTTTCCAACTTAGGCAAGCTTCATGAAGACAATGAAGTTCCAATGCTGGCTAACAACCTGGTTTATCTGGACAAAGCCATGGAAACCTCTCAGATTGACCGTGATATTCTTTACTCGATCTTGGATAAAGATTCCAAACGTGCACAGGCATACTGGTTCGTTAGTGTTAACGTACTCAACGAGCCGGATACGATGACCTATGAAGTGGATACCTATGGTACCGATTACATCTTCCGTGTAAAACTGAATTTAGGCTTCCATTGCAGCACAAAGGTTAACCAGTATCTGCGTCAGATTGTACAGGATCTGCAGGAAAGCAACGAGCTTCCAGCCCAGGACAAGAAATACTCTATCTACGGACCAACGACAGTCGGAACCTTCAAGTTCTGTATCATTCATAAATCTATTGGTTCCAAAGAAGACCTGTCCAAGTTAGATGAAGTCATTATGCGTACCAAATATGCAATCCGTCGTGCAGCAGGTTCCAAGATTCAATGGTACGGCTTAGACACCTCCAGTGTTATCATTGAGAAAGTTCCTCTGATTGTTGGCGGTTCTAAAAATGCTAAGAGAATTGAACGTGTAAAATAAAAAACCTACGAATTTTGATTAGAAATAAAACGGATGAAAGATTTCTTCTTTCATCCGTTTTTTTAATTCAATACTCTTATAAAAGATCTGCGGCGTTTATGGTTCTGAGCATCGAACCGTTTCCACATGTTCTGGATTTGATAGTTCGTTTCCAGATTCAGGTTGGTCTCAATCCATTTCGTATTATCGGACTCTTTCACCATTCGCATCAGCTCCGGAAGGAAGCACAAAGCCACGCCTTTGTTCACATACCGTTTATCTACCGCAACTAATGCCAGGTCAATATATTCCGGATTTTTCTTTGATTTTAAGATTTTAATCAGGCAAGGAAGGGTCAGCTTTCCACCAGATTTCTGTAAGGCATGGGCAATAGACGGGATACACATACCCATGCAAACGCCTTTATTATTTTCGTCTAAAATAATCGATACATATTTCGTGCCCAGCAAAAGTTTGAAATTGCTGATCATCAATTTTTTCATATTATCCGAAAATGGAACGGTGCCATAGATGTCTTCATAGCCTTCGTCCAAAAGGCGGAAGAAATCCTCTGCATATTTCTTTATGAATTTACGAATGCTCTTCTCGGTAGCGAAATGCAGGTTGTACTTTTGCATAACCTGGTCCGTAGCCCGTTTCAGTTTTCCATCATCGTCCGGTGGCAGCATCAGTTTGCTTTCCAGCCAGTCAATTTCCTTTTCATAGCCACAGTTTTCAATCAGGGTCTGATAATAGTCGTAATTATACTGTTCTTCATAGGTGGCCAGATATTCAAAGCCTTCAATCAGAAGGCCTTCTCTTTCCAGATCGGAGAAGCCCAAAGGACCACAGATAGTATCCATGCCTTTCGACAAAGCCCACTGTTCCACTGCCTTGAATAGTTCGTTGGCAACTTCCTGATCATTGATAGCATCAAAACGAGTAAAACGCACTCGTTTCTCGCCCGTTTTTTCATTGCTGGCCTTTTGCAGAATACCAGAAATACGGCCTACCATTTTTCCGTCACGATACGCATTAAAGTAAACAGCTTCTGATGTGTCATAATACACATAATCTGCATGAAATATTTTTTTCTCATCCATATAGAGCGGTGGCACAAAATTTGGACAATCCTGGTACAGCTCTATTGGAAAGTTTAAGAAATCCTTTTGTTCCTTTTTGGATTTCGCCTCTTTAATTTCAACCATAAATGTTTAATCTAACTTGCTTCCGTTCTTTTTCATTTTTCCAACCTTTTTGTATCAAATAAAATGCAAATATTCGGTCTCGTAAAATCAGTTAGGGACTATTATAACCTAGATAATAAAAAAGTGCGACTATGTTCTTCATAATCGCACTTTAGTTTTTTCCACAGATTATTTAAAGGTTATTGCCTTTTCAAGGACAAGTCCCGAATCTGAAATTTCTATTTCACGCCGGCGTATCCGGTTTTCGTAACAATGCGCTGTCCTTCCTCTGACAGAATAAAATCAATCATTTGCTGAACATACGGATTCATCTCGTCTTCTCTGGTAATCAGACATACATCGGTGGTCAACGGATAGGTGCCGTTTTCAATATTTTCCAAGGACGGATAAACACCGTCAATGGACAGCATTTTTACGCCCTTCTCCTGCACCAGCTCCTCCAGGAAATAGCGGAAGGAATAGCCTATGGCGCCCTCTTCGTTGGCGTATTGGGCTACCTGTCGGATGACGCCGTCCATAGCATTCACCATTTCGTAGGTTTCCGGTTCTTTTAAGGACACATCGTCCATGAAATATTCCATCATGGTCTGAGAGCCGGAATTCTTCGGTCGTTGGAAGGCCCGGATGTTCTGGTTTTCGCCGCCTAACTCTTTCCAGTTGGTAATGTCGCCGTGGTAGATGGCCTTCACTTGCTCTGAGGTCAGATTCTCCACTGGATTATCCGCCTCCACAAAAAATACAAAGGCTTCCTGGCCGATTGGCGTAATTTTTAATGCGATGCCGTCTTCTTCGGCATCTTCTAATTGGGACGGAGAAGGCTTGGCGCCAAAGAACATATCGATTCCATCGTCGGATAGTTCTGAGTCCATTCCGCCCCAAAGCAAACGGGAAAAGCCTCGGGATGTGTTGGTAAAGGAAACGATTTTCCCGTTGCAGTTCGGATTATTGGTCTCTTTTAACCATTGCTCCTCTATTTTGTCAATGTCCTTGTACACGGCTTTTGCGAAGGCTGCGTACAAAGGATAGCAAGCCTCGGCGCCGTCTAACACCGGCATATCTTCTTCTTTTTCAATTACGAGAGAGGCTGGGGAATCCAGCGTAATCAGTTTGGAGTTTTCGCTGTAGACCGTGTAATCTGTAAAGTCCGTGCTGGAATAACCGTGCATGTAGTCAAATCCATGGCCTGCATATTTCGCTGCTGGGCGGTTGATGTATAAAAAGGTGCAAGCGATTAGGCAGGCTGCGGCCAGACAGATTGGCACCCAGATTTTCTTTATTTTTACTTTTCCAAGAAGGGAAGTGACCACGAAGGCCGTCAGATAAGTCAGAAACGCGATGAGATAGACGAACCAGCTCTGGCCCACAAGCATTGGCACCAGCATAATCGGCGCGAAAGGAAGAATGAGCCAGGAGAAATTGGCCATAAGGGAGCCTTCCAAACTGCCGGACGCAATAATCATAAAAATGGTAAAACAGCCAACCAAAATCAGGGCGATGAGACCGTTGGTCTTCGCCGCAAATTTCAGGTCCATTTTTTTCCGGAATAAAATATAGCCAAGGGCTGTCAGCCCCGGCACAAGAAGTATATTAACGATGGTCAGTCCGCAAAAATCCAATATCAATCCCGGCACGCTTGCCGCAAAAGGGATTCCTGCGTAAACAAGTAAAATCTTTAAGAATTTTTTCATATAAGTTTAAGGGTTATTGTCCCACTTTCTCCAGCTTGAAACTCCGGTCAAAAATAGTTATTTCCGCTGCACCAGTAAGGTCGTAAATGGCTTCTCCAATAATACCATTCCGTGGCGTTGCGTAAACGTGGCAAAGCGACTCTCCCAGAATCTCGCTTTGTTCATACGCAGAAGCACTTAATTCATAAGTTGCCAATACTTTCTTGTCTTCCGAAAGCACGTTGATGCGAGGGAACTCCATAGACACATCCCCCACCAGATATAAATCAACCGCTACCCCAAGCGGAGAAACGCTCATCCAGCCATGAGAAGAAAAATCCGGGAAAACTGTATTATAAGACTCCCCTTTTATATCCAATCTCCAACTTGTGACACCTATTACTTTATTATCTTTTTTGTGCACAAGAGAATATTCTTCGCCGTCATCGAATTGCCGGTTGGCCGAACATAAAATAACAGCCCGGTTATCTTCCAGCCCTTCTATGGACCATCCGCCTGCCCCGCTTAAGTGTTTATTCGCAGCCTCATCTATATTCTCTGCATAATTTCCTTTGCAGATTTCTGAAAAAACAAATGTACCGTCGTATTCTTGCGGATATTTCACAAACATCATGAATGCATTTGGGAATGCCACATATTTTTCAATCGTACATGTGAATTCTCCTGCGTAAGTCTGCTCAACATCCGTTACCAGAGCGTCCATAAGAATCTGGGCATTCTCCTCTCCCTGACAATAGTGAAAAAACTCAGCAACTTCTTCCGGTACTTCTGTTTCTTCCTTGGTGCCCGCGCCACAGGCAGCCAAAGAAACAATCAACAACAACGCAAGAAAAATAAGACAGCTCTTCTTTAGAAAAACATTTGCTGTCCGACCTTTGAGAAATGGATGAATTCTTGTTTCTATTTTCTTTTTCATACGGTCTTTTTTCTTGTTGCAATAAATAATCCTGCGCCGCTCAAAAACGGGAATATGTGCAGAAAAATTAATTTTTCAATTCCGATATCGGACATTCCTACATTAATCAGCCATACATAGTTTGAAATATTTACGCGGAGCAGAAGTAACACTTCCATTATACCAAGATACAACGGAATCAAAAGAAGGAGAATACTGATAAGCAAAATGATAAGCCTCTCCTTTTTGTACAGCGAAAGATCCGCAAACATGGATATCGCCGACACAACTCCGCATCCAAAAGTAAAAACCGCAAAGGGACGAATCACCATGGTTGCAAACATGAGCCACCAGGAATAGTAAAAGTACAGATTAAAATCATTTTTTATTGCCGGGAAAATCGTGCAATCTAAAACCACGGCGATTGCCGCGATCACCATACATACGATTGTCATGGCCACATACTTTTTCTGGAAGCGGATGTAGCCGTTGGTTTTGTTTCCATAAATCAGCTCGTTGGCATCGGTTCCTAAAACTTCCCCCAGAGTTACTAAGGTTTCAATATCCGGCTGACTTTTTCCCGTCTCCCAGTTGCTGATGGTCTGGCGGGTCACGCAGACTTTTTCCGCCAGCTCGTCCTGGGTCAGGTTCCGTTCTATCCGTATTCTTTTCAGGTTTTTTGAAACGTCACTCAATGCCCGTTACTCCCAATTGCGTTCTCTCGCATCCATGCTCTCACTGTCAGCTTCTCTCAATTGCGTTCTCCCGTAATCGCACTCTCGCAGTCGCTTTCCCTTTCCAACTACGGAAATCGTTAAGCTTCTACGCATATTTTACCCAGAAAATGCCTCAAAAGTCACGCAAAGATTCTTTGCATGGGGATTTTATATTCAAAAATTGTTTGTATGTTTCAGGTTTCGATTACTCTTTCAAGAGATCTTCAAAATACCATGATTCTTCACGATCCGTTTTATACCACTTGCCATCATCTTCACGCAGCATAAAAAGGTCATCTGCATTATCAATCGTATGCTTCGTTCCGTCCGTATATTTAAATTCAACAATGTAGGTGCATCCATAAAGATCATGTGGATCTTCTTCAAAGTCTTCCGTCAGGTTTAAATTGTTAAAAAATTCAACTATTTTATTAATTTCATCGTATGACGTGTAATGTAAGTCATATCCTATCGGCATAGAGGTGATTGCTATTGATTTTATGTCTCCATCCGGCAACAACAAGTTGTTCTTAATCGTAACAGTATTTGACTCATACTCGGGTAGTGATGGATTATCAAAAGCGCTTGTTTCGTTTTCCAGTTCTGAAGAATTGGAAGCTCCGCCACATCCAACAATTCCCAAGCAGCAAACAAACAAGAATAAAATATATACAGCTTTTTTCATGATACCCCTCCTATTACAAAATAATTGCAGATGCCACTTTAGCATCTACACTTATATAATACGGAATTCTAACTTTTTGCTACACGAAGTTTTGCTTTTCATTTTCTTAGGTCAATCAGATATCGGTGCGGAAACTTTTTCCAGCTTGAAGCTTCGGTCAAAAATGGTGATTTCGGATGCACCAGTTAAGTTGACAATGGCATTGGCATCTACGCCCTTGTTCGGGAGCGCATTGATACGTATATAAGGGTCACCAAGAAGCTCGCCCTGTTCGTAATCAAAGTCCGTCAGGTCGCAGGTCCACAAAACGTCTTTCTTGTCTGACAGCACATTGATGCGCGGAAACTCCATAGACACATCGCCCACCAGATATATATCGGTTGATACCCCTATCGGAGAAACACAAATGTTGCCATGTGACGGGAATTCCGGCTCCGCGGTATAGTATTCGCCTTTGATATCCATTTTCCAGCTGGTAACGGAAACGTCGTCTCCTTTTCGATATACCAGGGAATAGGACTCGCCAGACTCAAGCAAGCCTGTCCCGATGTAATAAATAACGATTTTGTTTGCTTCTTCCAACTGGTCTATTTGAGAACTGCTTTTACTAGAGCCCATGGTTTTATATACAGCAACTTTCGGATCGTCGGTGTAATCGCCTTTGCAAAATGATATACAGGAATCTTCAGCGAACCCATAATCAGAGTCTATGACCATCATAAATCCATTTCCAAAAGCCACATACTTTTCAATCGTGGCAGGAGATGGGCCGGCAGAGGTCTGCTCCACATCTGTTACCAGAGCATCCACAAGAATCTGGGCATTTTCTTTCCCCTTACGGTTTGTGAAAAACTCAGCTACCTCTTTCGGCACTTCTACTTCTTTTGGTTTTGAGCCGCAGGCGACCAGAGAAAACAGCAACAAGAATGCAATAAAAATCAAACATATCTTCTTCATTATTTTTCCTCCTTCGCTTTTTGGATTCGTTAAAACTGCCGCTTTCTAAATCAGTTGACACTACCATTTTCTACGCATATTTTACCCAGAAAATGCCTCAAAAGTCACGCAAAGATTCTTTGCATGGGGGGATTTGTATTAATTTTGCTGTCGAATTATGATCATCTTTTTAATAATGCATACTCCTTTGCGATTGCGTCGCAATTGGCTCTTATAAAAAGAGACATGGTCAAACCACGTCCCTTTTCATAACATCACTCTGCGGATAGTATGATTTCCATCTGTTTTAAGGAATCTTTATATTTCAATTCCAAAAGATATCCGTCGTCATTCGAAGCGCTGAATGTATCAGTAACCGGATCTGCACCCAAAATGTATCCAGCGTCGTTCTCTTCTATAATATTGTTAGAAAATCCTTTTTCTTTGCATGCCGCTACATATTCGTCATATTCATCCATCGAATACTCCGATAATTCGGCCTGGAAGAGCAGCTTTGAGTCCGTGATGACTTCAATCTTTTTATCTTTCGGTTCCGGGAACAATGAGCTGAGTTTGTATGAGGACCAACCTTTTTCACCGCAAGCACAAAGAACCAGGAACGACATCAGAATAATAATTGGTAATAATATAAGTTGTCTACGCTTCATAAATACTCCTTTCGCTTTTTTATATCTAAAACTATTATAAATGTTGCCGAAAAATATTGCAAATGCGCCGGCTTTGTTCGTTTGGCCTTGCTTTAAAAAGCTGGGATTTGAACGGAATGACATTATCTCGACAAACTGGGATTTGTTGGGTACAAATTTTAGCCAAAATCAAAGAATCTTACCACCGAAAACATCAATTTTTAAATTAGTAGGTACAAAATTTCGCTTGAGTCAAGAATCGTACCTACTAAAACGGATAATCTCTATATTTAGTGGTACAAAATTTTTCTTGAACCAAAAATCGTACCTACTAAAACGAGATATTTCTAATTTAGTGGTACAAAATTTTTCTTGTACTAAAAATCGTACCTACTAAAACGAGAAATTTCTAATTTAGTGGTACAAAATTTTTCTTGCGCCAAAAATTGTACCTACTAAAATGGAAAATCTTTAATTTAGTGGTACAAAATTTTTCTTGTGCTAAAAATCGTACCTACTAAAACGGATAATCTTTAATTTAGTGGTACAGACATCAAGAAATCGTGCCTAACAGAACGATAAATTCTGATTTATCCGGGAGTGATATTAGGCATACATAAAAATAAGGGGCTCCGAAAAACCGGAACCCCTTGATTTTATTAGCTTGCGCTTGCTTCGCAAGCATAAGGGTCAATCGGTTATTTGCACTCCGCTTCGCTACGTGCTCATGTCCGTTTGAACCTTATAAAAAAACAAAAATTAAAGCGGGCTTTGATGTAAACATCAGCCCGCTTAATTTTATTTTTTTGCAATCTTGCTTATTGCGCTCAGATTACTCAATGATTGTAGCAACTTTGCCTGAACCTACTGTACGTCCACCTTCACGAATAGCGAATCCAAGTCCCTGCTCCATAGCGATTGGGTGAATCAGTTCAACTGTGATTTCTACGTTATCACCAGGCATGCACATTTCAACACCATCTGGGAGGTTGCAAACGCCGGTAACGTCAGTTGTTCTGAAGTAGAACTGTGGTCTGTAGTTGTTGAAGAAAGGAGTATGACGTCCACCTTCATCTTTTGTTAATACGTATACCTGGCCAGTGAATTTTGTATGGCAAGATACTGTACCTGGTTTAACGATAACCTGTCCACGTTCGATTTCGTCACGGTTAACACCACGAAGAAGAACACCAATGTTATCGCCTGCACGGCCTTCATCAAGAAGTTTACGGAACATTTCAATACCAGTAACAACTGTCTTTCTGATGTCCTCATGGATACCCATGATTTCAACTTCTTCCTGAACATGGAGAACACCACGCTCTACTCTACCTGTTGCAACTGTACCACGACCTGTGATTGTGAATACGTCTTCAACTGGCATTAAGAAAGGTTTTTCTGTTTCACGGATAGGATCTGGAATGTAAGCATCAACAGCTTCCATAAGTTCGATAACTTTTTCCTGCCATTCGGAATCGCCTTCAAGAGCTTTAAGAGCGGAACCTCTGATTACAGGGATGTCATCTCCAGGGAATTCATACTCGTTAAGAAGATCTCTGATATCCATTTCAACGAGCTCTAATAATTCTTCGTCATCAACCATATCGCATTTGTTCATGAATACTACGATATAAGGAACGCCTACCTGACGAGCAAGTAAGATATGCTCTCTTGTCTGAGCCATAACACCGTCGGTTGCAGCTACTACTAAGATAGCGCCATCCATCTGTGCAGCACCAGTGATCATGTTCTTTACATAGTCAGCATGGCCTGGGCAGTCAACGTGTGCATAGTGACGGTTTGGTGTTTCATACTCAACGTGTGCTGTTGAGATAGTGATACCACGTGCTCTCTCTTCTGGAGCCTTATCGATGTTAGCGAAATCTACGAATTCGCCAAGACCGTATTTTTCAAAAAGTGTTTTTGTGATTGCAGCTGTTAATGTTGTTTTACCATGGTCAACGTGTCCAATGGTACCAATATTGCAGTGCGCTTTGCTTCTTTCAAATTTAGCTTTTGCCATTTTGTAAATCCTCCTTGATTTTCTACCCTTACGGGCCCTTACTTTTTTGGACCCATACCGGGCCAAGTTTCTTAAAAAAGGCTAACCTGTATTATATTGTATATTTCCTTTATTTTCAAGCAGATTTTACTGCGTGAACACTTGATTTTACTAAATTAATAGCCTTTGTTTGTAATAATTTTATCCTGTACGTTTTTCGGTACTCTTTCGTATTTTTCAAAGAACATAGAATAGTTTCCACGTCCCTGTGTCTTTGAACGAAGATCCGTTGCATAACCGAACATTTCAGCCAATGGAACGAAGCCTTTGATCAGTCTTCCTCCACCAAGTTCGTCCATTCCTTCAATACGTCCACGACGACCATTAATGTCACCGATAACGTCGCCCATGTAATCGTCCGGAGTTGTTACTTCGACTCTCATAATAGGCTCTAAAAGAACTGGGTCTGCCTTCTGCATCGCATCCTTGAATGCAAGAGAACCTGCAACATGGAATGCCATTTCAGAAGAGTCAACTTCATGGTAGGAACCATCAAATACAGTAGCTTTGATGCCCAGAACAGGGAATCCTGCAAGAACACCAGCTTTTGCTGCTTCTTCGATACCTTCGCCGACTGCTGGGATGTATTCTTTTGGAATCGCACCACCAACAACTTCGTTAACAAACTCGAATGTCTTTTCTGCATTCGCGTCCATAGGCTCGAAACGTACTTTACAATGTCCGTACTGTCCCTTACCACCAGACTGCTTAACATACTTGCTGTCAACTTCAACGGATTTAGAAAACGTCTCTTTATATGCAACCTGAGGAGCACCAACATTTGCCTCAACTTTAAATTCTCTTAAAAGTCGGTCAACGATAATCTCCAGATGGAGCTCGCCCATACCGGCAATGATGGTCTGTCCGGTTTCTGTATTTGTATAAGCACGGAATGTCGGGTCTTCCTCAGCAAGCTTTGCTAAAGCTTCGCTCATCTTGCCCTGGCCAGCTTTGGTCTTAGGCTCGATCGCTACTTCAATAACAGGCTCTGGGAATTCCATGGATTCTAAGATTACCGGGTGTTTCTCATCACAGATGGTATCACCAGTGGTTGTGTTCTTGAATCCAACTACAGCTGCAATGTCACCAGCGTAAACTTTTTCCAGTTCAGCTCTGTGGTTTGCATGCATCTGCAGAATACGTCCAGCTCTCTCTTTCTTATCTCTGGTTGCATTCAGAGTATAAGAACCGGATTCCAGTGTTCCTGAATAAACACGGATGTATGCTAATTTACCAACAAATGGGTCGGTCATAATCTTGAATGCTAATGCTGCAAAAGGTTCTTCGTCGGAAGATTTTACAGTAATTTCGTTACCGCTTAAATCAGAGCCTACGATGTCTGGAACATCGGTTGGGGCTGGCATGTACTCGATAACTGCATCCAAAAGTTTCTGAACGCCTTTGTTTCTATATGCGGTTCCGCAGCATACAGGAACGACTGTACATTCGCATGTACCTTTTCTTAAAGCTGCCTTTAATTCTTCGGTTGTAGGAATTTCATCCATTAAGAATTTTTCGGTCAGTTCTTCATCTAACTCGCAGATCTTTTCGATCATTTCGGAGCGGTACAGCTCGGCTTGTTCTTTCATATCATCCGGAATTTCGGTGATAGAAATGTCTTCGCCTTTTTCATCATTATAAATGTAGGCCTGCATTTCAAATAAATCGATAATGCCCTTAAACGTATCTTCCTTACCGATTGGGAGCTGGATAGGTACAGCATTTTTGCCCAGACGGGTCTTAATCATATCTACGGCATTATAGAAGTTTGCTCCCATGATATCCATCTTGTTGATGAATGCCATTCTAGGAACGTTATATTTGTCTGCCTGTCTCCATACATTTTCTGACTGTGGCTCAACGCCGCCTTTTGCACAGAAAACACCTACAGCTCCGTCAAGCACTCTAAGAGAACGCTCAACTTCTACTGTGAAATCAACATGTCCCGGGGTATCAATGATATTGATACGATGCTCTTTAGCACCCGGTGCCTTCTGGTTCTCTTTCTGAAGAGTCCAATGGCATGTTGTGGCTGCGGAAGTTATAGTAATACCTCTCTCCTGTTCCTGCTCCATCCAGTCCATGGTAGCAGTACCTTCGTGAGTGTCCCCAATCTTATAATTCACTCCGGTATAATAAAGGATACGCTCTGTAAGTGTAGTCTTACCGGCATCAATGTGAGCCATAATACCAATATTACGAGTACGCTCCAGTGGATATTCTCTTCCTGCCAAGGTATTTCCTCCTTACTAGAATCTGTAATGTGCGAAAGCTTTGTTTGCTTCTGCCATTCTGTGCATATCTTCTTTTCTCTTAACAGATGCACCAGTTTCGTTTGCTGCATCGAGAATTTCGTTAGCTAATCTTTCTTCCATAGTTTTCTCAGATCTTGCACGTGAGAAATTGGTTAACCAACGAAGGCCTAAAGCCTGACGTCTGTTTGGAGCTACTTCGATAGGAACCTGATAGGTAGCACCACCGATTCTTCTGGCTTTAACCTCTAATGAAGGCATAACATTGTTAAGTGCAGTTTCAAAAACTTCGAGAGCTGGTTTTCCTTCCTTAGCTTCGATTCTTGCAAATGCACCGTAAACGATTTTCTGTGCTACGCCCTTCTTACCATCTAACATAATGTTATTGATAAGCTTTGTTACTACTACGCTGTTGTAAAGCGGATCCGCTAAAACAGATCTTTTTGGGGTATGTCCTTTACGTGGCACGTTTCTTCCCTCCTTAACTACAAAATTAAATCATCGGTACTCACTTTTTGTGTCGGTGCCATCGGACAATTTAGAAATATTAGAATAGAATAATATGTCTGTTTGATTGTCTTTCGGCAACCATCTTCAATTGTAAGTAAAATTTTCGTTATCAGCGAACTTAAGAATTATTTTTTCTTAGGTCTCTTTGCGCCGTATTTAGAACGAGCCTGTCTACGGTCAGCAACACCTGCTGTATCAAGGGTGCCTCTGATAACATGGTATCTTGTTCCTGGTAAGTCCTTAACACGACCGCCACGAACTAATACAACGCTATGCTCCTGAAGGTTGTGGCCTTCGCCTGGGATATAGCTTGTTACTTCGATACCGTTTGAAAGACGAACTCTGGCGATTTTTCTAAGAGCTGAGTTAGGCTTCTTAGGAGTTGCTGTCTTAACTGCTGTGCAAACGCCACGCTTCTGTGGTGAAGGTACGTCTGTAGTCTTCTTATGAAGAGAGTTAAAGTTCTTCTGAAGAGCTGGAGCGTTAGACTTCTTAGCTTCTGTCTGTCTTCCTTTTCTAACTAACTGATTAAATGTTGGCATATTATTCTCCTTTCTTAGAATTATTATGCTCCTGCCTCTGATGTAAATAGATTAGCCGTCCTGTGCAGGAATTTTTCGCGCAACGATAAATTCGCGTATCGACGCGCCCGATTATTATAGGTAATCATATGGTAAAAGTCAATAACTTGTTGGAAGAAAATTTGTTGAAAATATAAGGTTTTTTTCGAAGGCCCAAGGGGCGTTTAGACGATGGATGCGGTGAGGAAATAGACGCGTTCCACACCAGATTTTTTTAAGGTTCGGGCCGCCTCGTCCAAGGTGGATCCGGAAGTATAAATGTCGTCAATTAAAACGACGGTTTTGTATTTGTTCCCTTCCGTTACAGAGAAGGCATTATGCATATTTTTCGCCCGGCTGGCCAGATTTAGTTTTCTTTGGGGCAAGGTGGAATTAGTTCTCACTAGCAGCTCCCGGTCTACCGAAATTTCCAGTCCTGCAACCTCCAGCCAGAAAGCCATTTTTTCCGCAATCAGTTCTGCCTGATTATAGCCTCTGCGTTTTTGCCTCTTTTTATGAAGAGGAACCGGAATCAACGCCTGGACGTTCCAGATTTTCAGCTGGTCTGCAAAATAGCCGGCCATCGCATGCCCCACAAAGTCCGCATTATCTCTGCGGTTATGGAATTTCAAATCGTAGAGGATCTTTCGAGTTATGTCGTCGTGGAGGAACATTCCCCAGCCTTGGTCGAACTGCCGCTTTCTGCCGCGACAGTCTTCGCAGAATTCCTCTTCTTCATCCTCTAAGGGTTTCGAGCAGCACATGCAACGGGGCTGATTTGGAAAAGACAGTTGTTTCCGGCAAGTTTGGCAAATGAAAGGGGGCTTTTCCGCGTCTTTTAGGGGTTTCTTTAGGATTTCCCCACAAACCGGGCAAACACGCGGAAATAGGAGCGTTAAGGCCTTGCTTGCGATAGCTTTTGTTGTTTTCACCAGACGGTTCCCTTCAGTTCCACGAAGTCTTCCTTTAATCCGGAGTACCGTTTCATTTCCCTTACGTTTGCAATCATGCGCTGTACCGTTTCCTCGCTGCCGACAATGCAGACGCAGGTTTTGGCGCGAGTTACGGCGGTGTATAAGATGTTCCGGTTCATTAACAATTCCGGGCCAGAAAGTAATGGCAAAACTACTGCCGGATATTCACTGCCTTGAGATTTATGAATAGTGGCTGCGTAAGCCAGCACCAGTTCTTCCAGTTGTTCAAAGTCGTAGATGACATGCTTGCCATCATCAAACTTTACGCCTACGGTTCGGGTGTGTTCGTTTATTTTTTCAATGACGCCGATGTCTCCGTTAAAGATTCCTTTTCCCGTGTCATAGACAAAGCCGGTTTTCGTATGCATTTCCCATTCCAGGTTGTAGTTATTTTTGATATGCATAACTTTGTCGCCTTCCCGGAAGACGTCGTTGCCTACGGGTATTTCGTCTTTTGTTTTATCCGCCGGGTTCAAGTTTTCCTGCAAGAATTTATTGATATAGGCCACACCTAAAGAGCTTTTCTTTGCTGGCGCCAATACCTGGATTTCGCTGACGTCCGCTTTTACGTAGGACGGAAGCTTGTCCCGCACCAGTCCCAGTACCGCAGAAAGGACCTGAGGAGCCGATTCTCTTTTGATGAAAATGAAATCTTTGCTATTGGTTTTTAATTCGATTGGTTCGCCACGATTAATTTTATGAGCATTTACAACAATGTCGCTTTCTTCCGCCTGACGGAAAATTTTCGTCAGTTTCACGGTGTTGAAGCAGCCGCTGTCAATAATGTCACGGAGTACATTGCCTGCGCCAACGGATGGCAGCTGGTCCACATCTCCTACCAGAATCAGACGGGTTCCCGGCTCAATGGCCCGCAGCAGAGCGCTCATTAAGAACATGTCCACCATGGACATTTCGTCGATAATAATGACATCTGCTTCCAGAGGGTTGTCTTCGTTTCGGTCGAAGCGGGCGCCGGCGGAAGTGTCCGTCAATTCGCCGGAAAGGTCCAGCATACGATGAATGGTTTTCGCCTCGCAGCCGGTGGCTTCCGTCATTCGTTTCGCCGCGCGGCCTGTCGGAGCCGCCAGCAGAATTTCTTTATAGTCCTGTTCGAAATATTTGATGATAGAGTTGATGGTGGTGGTTTTTCCCGTTCCCGGTCCACCAGTAATAACTAAAACGCCAGAGTTCACAGCCTGTTTGACCGCATCTCTCTGCAGCTGGTCCAGAACGATGTTCTCGCTCTTTTCCACTTTTTTAATGCGTTCTTCGATTTGTTCTTCTGGTACATCGCCTTTCAGATTCAGCTGATGGAGCATTTTCGCGATGCCCAGCTCAGTATAATAATACGCGGAGCAATAAATTTCTCCGGTTCCTTTTGCGATGATTTTCCGCTCGATGGCCAAATCCATCAGGTTCCGCTCAATGTCCCCTTCCGTAATTTCTGGAACATCGTCCATAACGACCGGCTGAAGGGTTTCCAAGGTACGGCTAATCAGCACTTCTTTCGGAAGATATACATGGCCTTCGGAAGAAGCGGCTTCTACTAATTCATGCACAATGCAACTACGGATCCGGAAGTCCGAATCCGGCGCAATACCCGCCTTAAAAGCAATTTCGTCCGCCTTGCGAAAGCCGATTCCTAAGATGTCGTCGGCCAGCTGATACGGGTTTTCCCGGATGATCTGATAAACCATGCCTTCGTACTGGTTGTATATTTTTACCGCCAGAGCGTTGCTGATTCCCAGTTCTCCTAAGAAAATCAGAGCGTTTCTTAAGTCCTTCTTTTCCTCCTGCTGGGCAGCAATTTCCTGGGCCTTGCTCATGGAGATGCCTTTTACTTCTGCCAGACGTTCTGGCTCTTCATCCAGAATCCGCAAGGTGTCTTCGCCGAAGTGTTCTACGATGCGGTGAGCCGTAACCTGGCCAATGCCTTTGATGGCGCCACTGCCTAGGTAACGCTCAATGGCGTAAATGTCCTGAGGCATAATGCTTTCATAGGAGGAAACTTTAAATTGCTCGCCATAGGTCGGATGGAAAACGAATTCCCCGGTCAGTTCCAGGTATTCGCCTTCGTCCAAGAAACGAAAAACGCCTACGCAGACTGTCTCGCATCCGTTTTCTTCTACGTTGAGCACAGTGTAGCCGTTTTCTTCGTTCCGATATATGATTTTATCCACATAGGCCTTAAATTTTTCCATACGAAATTATTATAAAATGATGATGCCGTTTTTTCAATCTGCACGGCGTCGCTTTTCCCTCTTCCTCTTCCAGATTTATGAGATATGTACGTATTTTTCGTTCTCTTGCGAAATAGTTGAGATATGTACAGCGTCTTTTCCGCTCTCCTGCGAAATCATCAAGATATGTACAACACCATTTCCGTTTTTCTGCAATATTATTTAGATATGTACACTTTTCAGCCCTATTGTTTAATGATTTATCGAAATTCATTGTACATATCTCAACTATTTCTTCACACTTCCAGCTCTCACCCGTACATATCTCTGCTTTTTCTGCATAGGGCCAAACCTCGTCTGTACATATCTCTGCTTTATCTGCTTGATATGTCGCTCGGGACCGTTTTAAACAGTTCTTTAAAGGTTTCTTCTCTTTGGGCTCGATATTTTTTAAAGTATTCATAATCATTTCGCATTCCCAGCTCTCTCCGGACCGAGAAAAACAAATCATCCAACCGGTCTAAAGACATCAAATCTTGTTTTACTACCGGGAATACCTTATACCCCGACATCTGTAATGCCCTGTATTTTCTCTTGTCATAAGAATATTGTTCTGCATTCCCATGTGCCTCATCGCTATCATATTCCAAAATCACTTTTTGCTTCGGCCAAACGATGTCGCAGCTACTTTTATCTTTTTTCAGAAATAATCTTGCTTCATTATTATGCGAAACATCATAGTTCAGCTCCGGATCAGGTAATCCATAACCGCCATAAAACTTTGGCAAATTTCCTATTACAGCTAACTTACTTTCAATCGGAGAATAGGCATTGTCCAATACATATTTTGCGGCCAGTAAAGCCTTTTTTGCATATCGGGTACTTTTTGCATTTGAAACATATTTCAAAATTGTAGCTTTATTGACTGGCGCCAACCTTTTTCTCTGCCTAAAAGAACTATCTTCATCATAAACATAAATCGCACATAAATTATTTCCAATTTCTACCAGTTGAACAATAGAATAATCTCTCGCAGCCCATAAAAAGCAATACTCAGGGCTTGCAACATAAACAGCGGTCTGGTCCAGTTTGGGATACAAGCTTGTGTCGATTTGAATAAAACTATTTTCCGGCAGTTTCTTTGGCCTTGAATAATTTCGATATGTTTTATGTAAATTACGATTACTATTTTCAGAAGCCATAAAAGAAACTGGAAGCGTCAGCCCCATATTCAAAGAAATCTCTTGAGCTGCCATTCTTAAATCAGGAGATTTGATTATTACAGGAATATTTTCCAGTGCATATTTGTCCGTATCAATATTTGTTCCATTCAGCCAAAACTCCAAGGCCGTCGGATAAGTAATAACTAGTACCTGGGACATTTTTCTCCTTTTCAACAAAAACAGGGGGTAAATAAAGAATTCACATAAAAAATCAGAATTGAAATTTTAGATAAAAATAAGATTTATTAATAATATCACATGAAAAAGTAAACACAACACGTATACATAAAATAAGGGAACCGGATTTCCGGTTCCCTTAAAATCTTTTCAGATCAGTTTATCTTATTTGAATAAGAACTCGAGTAAGCTTGAGCAACCTAATGCATTGAATACGCTCAGGAAAGCTGGAACGAATACTAATGAAACGATTGTCATAAGCTTGATCAGGATGTTGATAGAAGGACCTGATGTATCTTTGAATGGGTCACCAACGGTATCGCCAACAACTGCTGCTGCGTGTGCGGATGAACCTTTACCACCATGTTTTCCACCTTCGATAAACTTCTTAGCGTTATCCCATGCACCACCTGCATTACTCATGAAGATAGCCATAAGAACACCAGATACTAAAGAACCAGCAAGCAGACCGCCGAGAGCTTCAACACCAAGTAAGAAACCTACAAGGATAGGAGCTACGATAGCGATGATTGCAGGAACTACCATCTGTTTCAGAGCTGCGCCTGTAGAAATAGCAACGCATTTCTTGTAGTCAGGAGTGCCTTTGCCTTCAAGAAGACCAGGGATCTCTCTGAACTGACGACGAACTTCTTCGATCATATGGTTAGCTGCTTTAGATACAGATGACATTGTAAGTGCTGAGAAGATGAATGTTAACATACCACCAATAAGGAGGCCGATAACTACGTTTGCATTTAAGATATCGATCTTAAGAGCTTCCGCTGTTCCCTGGTCAACTTTGTCAGCAAAGCTTGTGAACAGAGCCAGAGCTGTAAGAGCTGCAGAACCGATAGCAAAACCTTTACCAATAGCAGCTGTTGTGTTACCAACAGAGTCTAACTTATCAGTAATGTTACGAACGTCTTCTTCAAGACCAGCCATTTCGGCAATACCACCAGCGTTGTCAGCGATTGGGCCATAAGCATCAACTGCAACTGTGATACCAGTTGTAGAAAGCATACCAACTGCTGCAAGAGCGATTCCGAATACGCCCATTAACATGTAAGAAACAAAGATTCCGATGCAGATCAGGATGATAGGAAGAACGGTAGATCTCATACCAACGGAAAGACCGGAAATGATTGTTGTAGCAGCACCAGTCTCGGACTGTTTTGCGATTTCCTTAACGCTGCCATATTTGTCAGAAGTATAAACTTCTGTAAGAGTACCAATCAGTAATCCAACTACGATTCCGGCAACGATTGCGATAGCAGGTTTTACATTGCCAAGGAAGCAGATGGAGAAGATGAATGCGCAGATGATAACAACTGCTGCAGAAATATAAGTACCAATGTTCAGAGCAACCTGAGGGTTGGAACCTTCTTTTGTACGTACGAAAAGTGTACCAATGATAGAAGCGATCAGACCAACTGCTGAGATCAGAACTGGGAATAATACGTAAGGGCTGAATGCCTGCTCAGCACCGCCGCCTGCGAATACAACGCCCAGAGTGATAGCTGAAATTAAGGAACCTACATAAGATTCGAAAAGGTCAGCACCCATACCAGCAACGTCACCAACGTTATCACCAACGTTATCAGCGATAACAGCAGGGTTACGAGGGTCATCTTCAGGGATACCAGCTTCAACTTTACCTACAAGGTCAGCACCAACGTCAGCAGCTTTTGTGTAGATACCACCGCCAACACGTGCGAACAGAGCGATAGAAGAAGCGCCCAGTGAGAAACCGAACATTACGTCAACGTCGCCTGTGATAAAGTAGATTGCACTAACGCCTAAGCAACCAAGACCAGCAACGCACATACCCATAACAGCACCGCCCTTGAAAGCTACGCCTAAGGCACCGTTCATACCGGTATTTTTTGCTGCTGCAGCTGTTCTTACGTTAGCCTTTGTAGCAACGCTCATTCCGAAGAAGCCAGCCAGTACTGAGAAAGCTGCACCAATAAGGAAGCAGAGAGCTGTTACCCAGCTAATTGCGAATCCAAGAATGAGGCCTAATACGATTACGAAAATAACAAGGATCTTGTATTCTGAGAACAGGAAAGCTCTAGCACCTTCAGCGATAGCTGAAGCGATTTCTTTCATTCTGTCTGTTCCCGCATCCTTTTTAGAAACGACAACGGCAAGAATAAGAGCATAGATTAATGCTATAACGCCGGCGCCGATTCCGCACCACATTAATGCGTTCATGTTTATTTTTCTCCTTTTTCTTTTATTTACATTTAAATAAAAATCGTTAACATTACTATTTTATTCAATACACCCGATTAGTCAACCTTTACTTGACAATCTCTTGCTTTTTATTTGTCCAAGCAGCATATTTTTTCAAATATTCTTATTATCGTTACAAGTAGAGTTTGGAAATCTTCCGGTATCTCCTATCTAGTAAAAGGCCGCTCAGTTTCCTGAGCGGCTTGTAACCTGTTTGCTATTGCGTTACGAATTATTCCATTCCGTTAACGGCTTTAGCTAATCTTGAAACTTTACGGGATGTCATGTTTTTATGATATACACCCTTTGTTTCTGCTTTGTCTAATTCAACTGTAGCAAGTCTCAGTGCCTCAGCTGCTGCTGCCTTATCGCCAGCATCGATAGCTGCATAAACTTTCTTGATAGCTGTCTTTGTCTTTGATCTGATAGCTTTGTTTCTGTCTGCTCTTTTCTGATTTACTAAGATTCTTTTCTTTGCTGATTTAATATTAGCCAATTTCATTACCTCCACATTTTGCGGTTACTTTCGTCCGGTTTTCCTGAGAGAGTGGTTGGAAAGCTCCGGGCTCTACTCTCCTTAAGTATGCGGACTTAACTTAAAGAGCGGTGTTATTTTAGTACACGAAAATTTGCTTGTCAATAAAAGATATGGAAAAATGTTGAAAAATAAAGCTTTCTTACAAATAAAAAAGCACTGGCTACTAACCAGTGCTTTCTGCGGATAACAGGAGTTGAACCTGCATGAGTGTTACCTCACATGGACCTGAACCATGCGCGTCTGCCTATTCCGCCATATCCGCATGTCGTAGGTTTCCCTCACGTACTGACGGATTATACTACACTTTGGTATTATCTATCAAGTACAAATTTTCTTTTCTTTCAATCATTTCATCAATTCTTGCAATATACTCGGAAATATTGCTGACATTTTCGCATCGCAGGATTTTCGTCAGGGCATGATTTCCTCGGTTCGGGTTCGGTACGGCGTGCTTCAGCACCAATTTCGTGGAGGCTCCGGCACCTACTGCCAGGATGCTATGGATTTCTTCCATAATCAAAATGTTATATAAACATTCCTTACCCGGTGTCGCGTAACCAGTATTTTCAAAGTTTCCGGCGATGCCTTTCTGACGATACAAATAGTACGGCTCCATGTCCATGGCCTTGGCTGTCTCTGCGCCCAGCTTCAGCATTTCCTCAACGGTTTCTGCTGCCGTGGTCTGCTTTGCCATTTCTGCGGTCCGTTTAATGCTCAGAGAATGAACCGTCAGACAGTCCGGTTTCATGGCTGCAACCTTTTCTAACGTATCCTTCGCCTCTTCCGGTCCTTCTTGTGGCAGTCCCATAATCAAATCCATGTTGATATTATCAAAGCCACAGGCACGGGCCAGTTCCATAGCCTCTTTGATTTTTCCGGCTTCATGCTTTCTTCCGATTCGCTTCAAAGTTTCATCCTGCATGGTCTGAGGATTGATGGAAATTCGGGTGACGCCATATTTCTTGGCCACTTCCAGTTTTTCTTTGGTAATGGTATCCGGGCGACCGGCTTCTAACGTAAATTCAATCTGGGAATTTCTCGGAATAAACACTTCGTTAATATGCTTGAGCAGCCGTTCTAACTGAGCTGCCGTCAAGGTGGTCGGAGTTCCACCGCCAATATATATGGTTAACAGTTTTTTCTCTTTGCAAAGAGCTGCTGTGGCATCTAGTTCTTTGATCACGCAATCCAGATAGTCATCGATTACGTTCACATAATCTGCAATGGCTCCAGAGCTGAAAGAACAATAGGTGCAGATGGTCGGGCAGAATGGAATATTGACGTACAAAGAATAGGTGTCCGTTATTTTATCGGAAGAGTCCGCTCCCAGAACCTTTTCCGCCAGGTCCTTTACTAGCTTCCATTCCCGTTTTGCTACGTCATAAGCCAGACCAGCCTTTTCCTCACTGACAAAACGGTTCTCTCGGAACCATCGGATAAATTCTTCCCGTCCCATGCCTTCCTGAACTTTTTCCATGGAAAGCTTGGTCGGGCGCACGCCGGTCAGCATGCCCCAAGGAAGGTCCCTTCCGGTTTCCTTTTGCAACATCAAATAAACATCCGCAGGCTTATATCCATCCTCCGCGAAATTCACTTTCACTTCCTCCTCTGGATAAAACGCCTTGCCGATGTTGTAGGCGGTATAGGTATTCTTTTGGCTGTCCGTCGTAATCTGAATCATTCTATTCCTTTATCGTAATGGCCACCGTTATAAGCCAGGCCCTTTCGGTCCTTTAAAATCCGAGCCGTTTCTTTTCCGGTTTCGATGGTGAAATCAAACAGAAGGTTTTCGTATTTTTCTTCCGCCTTGGAAAGAATGCATGTCGGTTCCCCTTTATAAATCACACTGTAGCATTCTTTGCAATGGCTTGCAGAATAAAAGTCCTCTCCTGTTTCGTCCGTAAAGCGAATCACCGGGTTTTGCAGTTTGTTGGCCGCGTTTTTCTGTTTCCAGCAACGGCCATAATTTTTATTCAGACATTGGGCCGTAATCATTACCGCCTGATGTCCATAAACTTTCAAAATAAAATTCTCTGCCGGCTCAGCCTTCATCAGCTGACTTAATTCTTCTTTTTTCAGTTCATCGCTTAAAATGAATTTCATCGCTGGCACAAAGCTACGGTATAATTCCAGCGCCGGTTTGTTATATGCGTAGAGGAACGCATCGCCGATGATTTCAAAATCTTCGGTCAGGTCCGCTGAAACAATCATTCCCAGTTCGTCCAGATTCTTAATTACGACGCCATCGAAATTCTTCGCCGGGGCAAGAAGTTTTTCCGCTTTCGGGTTCCGTAAAACATCCGGTAGCTGGTAATAGAATTTCCGGGCCCCATCAAAATCTTTTTGATTTGATCTTGCTGCATTTCCTTCTTCACGTATCTGAGCAATGGTCTGCAGCACTTTTTCGTTCTGAGCAAGGTCATAATCTACAATTATGCAATCAGCAAACAAAGCGTTGCTCTCTACAACACTTCGAAATTGTTCTTCGGTTTTTACTCTTGCCCAAATTGCCATACTTTTTCCTGTAAGGTCGGTCCTACGACTGGCTCTGCGCTAGTCCCTCTTATCTTCTATATCCATCCACGAGCGCCTGCTTAAACTGGTTCAAGGATTCTCGTCGCAGATTATTAAACTCGCTCATCTGAACGAAAATGTCGTCGTCCAGATCCAGCTGAACAGACTCCAGTTTCACGTTGGTTCCACCTGTCTTATTCATTTTCTGTCTCAGCTGTTCGGCCTCCGTCGGAGCTTTCTGAGCTACTTCCACTATTGAACCAAAGGTTTCTGTAACAACGATTCCATCTGCTGCCACAATTTTTATTTTCAAAGGCTGATTCTTTTTCGCCTCAATAAAGCATTCTGCTTCCAGCTGTTTTTCCGGTTTCAGAATTGTTGTTTCGATTTCTGTAATCAGCTGGTTATTTCTGGTACGGTAAACGCTCTGGCCCGGACGGATCCGCTTGAATTCTTTTCCATTTAAAATAATAGTCTGGCCTGGCATACCGTTTACGTTCGTCGTCAGCTCCACCGTCTTGCCATCCTTCCCGGTAGAATTTATTTTATCGTCCCGGATTTCCAGAACGTCGGAAGCTGTTACTGCTTCTGTTAATTTAATGGATACATGAGGTGGCGCAACTTTTTCAACTTTTCCAATCCGAAGTCCCGCATGGTTCGGCCGTTTCGGCTCCGTCATTTCCGGGCCTTTCTCTGTGAAATAATATCCCGTATAGAAGCCGCCACGATTATAAATATCCATCATGTTCTTAATCAAGGGCTCTACAAATCTATTGTACTTCTCCATTCGGCGAGCATCGTCCGCCGAAGTATTTTCCTCCGCTTTTAATTTCAGCCAATAATCCCTCGCCTTCACGTAAGCATCGGTGGTCGCTGCCACGTAAGACGGATTTTTCATGCGGCCTTCAATCTTAAAGGAATCAATTCCTGCATCGATGAGCTGCGGAAGGATTCCTAAGGTGCACATATCCTTCAGGCTCATAATATATTCGCTAAGGTCGTCCATTGCCTCGCCCGTTTTTTTCGAACTTTTCTGTTCCGTGTATATCTCATAGCATTTTCTGCAAGGCTGTGCACAACGTCCACGGTTGCCACTGCGTCCGCCTTTAAAGCTGCTGAACAGGCACTTTCCGGAATAAGCGTAGCACATGGCTCCATGAACAAAGGTCTCGATTTCTATATTTACTTTTTCTTTGATTGTTTTGATTTCGGGCAGGCTCAGTTCCCGGGCCGGAACCACTCTGGTAAAGCCCATGTTTTTCAAGAAAGCTGCTCCGTATTCCGAGGAAACGCTCATCTGGGTGCTGCCATGAAGGGGCAGGTCCGGATAATTCTCCCGAAGGACTTGAATAACGCCGGCGTCCTGAACAATAATTCCGTCCACGCCAGCCTTATAGAAAGGCTCGATATAAGAAGCTAAGCCGGAAATTTCCTCAGGCTTCAACAGCGTATTAACCGCCATATATAATTTCACACCAAAAAGATGGCAATAGTCGATTGCCTTTAATAATTCTTCCTGATCAAAATTTCCTGCATAAGCACGGGCAGAGAACTGGCTGCCGCCCACATAGATGGCGTTGGCGCCGGCCTTAACGGCTGCGTCTAAGGCTTCCCAGGTTCCTGCCGGAGCTAAAATTTCCGGTTTCATTTTTCCCTTTTATTAATTCTGCTGCCAATGACTTGCACCGACAGCAGTTTTTTTGTGACAATAAATCTTCTATTTTCTATCGGTCGAAGCATTTCTGTCGGCTTCAACCGAAACCTTTCACAGCAGATGAGCCCTCATGTAGTCTTCATCTACTGGGAGCAGATACTTCGGAGCAATATCAAATACAGTCTTGCATCCGGTATCCCCAGCAGCGTTCATCTTATAAGCAGCTCTTGCGAAAGCCATAATAACGCTAGTGGTGAACTGTGGATTGGAATCCAGCTTCAGGCTATATTCAATCACATGCTTATTCTCATGGTCTACGCCGGTAGAACCGGTACGGAATACAAATCCGCCATGAGGAATTCCGCTGTGGTCGCGATCTAATTCTTCCTGAGAAATGAAATGAACGGTCGTATCATAATCGGAAAAGTAGTTCGGCATAGTTACGATTTCTTCTTCTACCTTTGCAGGGTCTGCGCCTTCTTTTAAAACAACGAAGCATTCTCTGGTATGTTTTTGACGGGTAGAAAGTTCTGGATTTTCACCAGCACGAACGGCTTCCATAGCCGCATCTACTGGAATGGTGTACTGTTTTGCATCTGCAACGCCTTCGATTCTACGGATTGCATCGGAATGGCCTTGGCTTACGCCCTTGCCCCAGAAGGTATAATCATTTCCGTTTGGAAGAATGGCATTGGCATAAAGTCTTGCAATACTGAACATGCCTGGATCCCATCCGCAGGAAATAATTGCGGTGTGACCGCTTTCCTTAGCTGCTGCATCAACATTTGCAAAGTGCTGAGGAATATTGGCATGGGTATCAAAGGTATCAATAACGTTGAATAATTTCGCATATTTTGGAGTCTGCTCCGGAAGGTCGGTAGCACTGCCGCCGGCAACGAACATTACATCGATTTTTCCAACCCAGTTTTCCACTTCATTTACAGAATATACCGGGCATTTTCCCATGGTTTTTAAGGTAGCTGGGTCTCTTCTTGTGAAGATAGCGACTAATTCCATGTCTGGATTTTCCTGAACGTTTACTTCTACTCCACGTCCAATGTTTCCATATCCGATGATTCCAATTCTTATCATATTCAACCTCTTTCTGCGTCTTCTTTTGCAAACAGCTTTTTCTTTTTCCGGTCTTTCTAAAAAGTCATTTCTCTTGTGGAAAATTATAACCCTATTTTTTTTGATGTTCAATAAATATATGGGAGGTTGGAAAAGTCGGATTTCTCTCTGACTTTTACAACAAAATATTTCGGTCAATTGCAATATTGACTTTACGGACTTCCTATTCTAAGATGTCCTCGGTGAGTTCGAAACCATCCTCACCTAAAACAAAACTACGGGAGATTCACATGAATAAAAAAAATACACCGGATGCTCGTCCGATGTTTCAAACTAGGTCCATCGCCATTGGCGGACTTGTGGCTGCGGTTTATGTTGTGGTCACGTTGGTATTCGCCGCTTTCGGCCTTTCCTCTAATATTATCCAGATACGGTTGTCCGAGGCTTTATGTATTATGCCTTGCTTTTGTCCTGCAGCGGTTCCCGGATTATTCGTCGGTTGCCTGATTTCCAATCTAATTGCCGGAGCAGGCATTTTCGATATTATTTTTGGAAGCCTAGCCACCTTAATTGGCGCTATCGGCACCTATCTCTTGCGGAAAAACCGTTGGCTGGCGCTGGTTCCTCCAGTGGTTGCTAACGTCCTGGTGATTCCAGCAGTTTTAGTCTATGGCTACGGAATTCATATGAGCTATCTTTTAGCTGCTCTTTATATTTTCATCGGAGAATTTATTTCCTGCTACGTTTTCGGAGAAATCTTATATTCCGTGCTAAAACGGAATTCCTCAATATTTAATTTCTGAAGTTTTTTCCTTAAAAAAACTTTCATGTAGCGCCTTCAAAACAAAATTGTTGAGATATGTACAGGCAAGTTGTCGGCAGTTGCGTAAATTGTTGAGATATGTACACCCACGTTCATGCTTCCCTGCGAAATTGTTGAGATATGTACAGTTTTCCTTCTTCATTCCTGCAATTTTATTGAGATATGTACACTATTTAGCCTTATTTTTTATAATTTATCGAAATACATCGTACATATCTCTACTTTTTCCGCAAAGCTGTTTAAATCCTCCGTACATATCTCTACTTTTTTGCAATATTTATACTCAATCCTCCTATAAAAGCCAATTTTTGTTATCACAAAACTATACATAGCAACATTTGAGAATTGCACTGCAGTCGTCATGTGCATTCGTGCAAGCACGTTGCACTTTCTTCGTCGCTTATGCAAAAAGACCTAGAAAACACAATGTTTTCTAGGTCTTTCCTAAGAATGAGACTGCGGGGATTCGAACCCCGGACAACTTGATTAAAAGTCAAGTGCTCTACCACCTGAGCTACAATCCCATTTTGCATAGCCTGTTTATTATACACAAAACTTCGGCTAATGCAAATGTTATTTACAATGTTTCTTGTTTTTTCTTTCGAATTGCTTTTCTTTCACCATCTTACAGGTCAAAATATTTCGCATATTCCTGTGGATGTGGCAATTTGGAAAGTTCTGCATCCTCTGCCAGATCATGAGCAATAATCAAATCAATCAGTTTCTCTGGGAATACTCCGCCTTTGGTCAGATACTCATGGTCTTCTTTCAAAGCTTTTGCAGCTTCTGTCAAGTTTGCAGGAACGCCACCTAATTTTGCTTTTTCTTCTTCCGGAAGATCGAAGAGACTGCAGTCGAAAGGTCCCCAGCCTTTTGCATGTGGATCGATTTTCTTTTCAATTCCATCCAGACCAGCCATTAAAATTGCTGCGAAAGCATAATATGGGTTGCAGGTCGCATCTGGGTTTCTCAGTTCAAAACGTTTATGCAGAGGGTCCTTTGCATAAGCAGGAATACGAATAACTGCGCTGCGGTTTGCCATGGCATATCCAATAGTTACTGGCGCTTCAAAGCCTGGAATCAGTCTCTTGTAAGAGTTGGTAGAAGGATTTGTAATAGCGCAGATGGAGGAAATGTGCTCCAATAAACCGCCAATGAAATACATCGCCGTCTGGCTTAACTGAGCGTATCCATTTTCATCATAGAATACCGGCTCGCCATTCTTTGTCAGCAGCATATGTACATGCATTCCGCTGCCTGCCATGCCGGCAATCGGTTTCGGCATAAAGGTCGCGCATTTGCCTTCTGCCATTGCTTCGTTTTTAATAACATATTTTGCAATCATGGTAGCGTCTGCCATCTGCATCATATCGCCTAATTCTACTTCGATTTCCAGCTGTCCGGCGCCACCAACTTCATGATGGTGGTATTTTACTTCTACTCCCCAATCGTCCAGGGAAAGGATGGCACGGCTTCTTAAATCGTTGTTGGTATCTCTTGGTAAGGACATATGGTAGCCGTCCTGAGGTCCATTAATATAACCCAGGTTGTTGAAATCCATATCATTATTCCAATGAGCTTCCTCGGACTCAATGGCGAAGCCTGTAGACTGTGGCCGGTTGTCATATTCTACGCCGTCAAATACATAGAATTCATATTCCGGTCCGATGAGCATGCGGTCCGCAATACCGGTTTCTTTCATATATTCTTCCGCTCTTCTGGCAACGTTTCTTGGATACTGATCAAAAGGAGTATTCTCCTTTCCAATTACCATAACATCGCCATTCATAGATAAAGTCGGCACTTCATTGTAATAATCTACAACTGCGCTTTCCAGGTCCGGAATAAATACCATGTCACTGTTTTCTACTGGCGCATAACCATAGTTAGAGCCATCAAAACCGATACCATATTTCATGGTGTCTTCATTAAACCGTTTTACCGGAATGGATAAATGACGCCATCTTCCTTCAAAGTCCGTCATTTTAAAATCAATAATTTCTATTTCTTCTTGTTCACATAATGCAAGTATGTCCTTGTAGTCTTTCATAACACTTCTCCTTCTATTCTATTATTTGCCGGAGCGTAATAACTGCTCCAGGCGGTAACTCTGATCATTATCAAAAATTCCCATAACCACTTTGCCCGACTGTGGCCAGCCTTTTCCTCTGGACACTTTGATACGGAACCAAAAATCTTTTCCTCCAATCAACAGACGGAAGTCCACGGAGTAGGACGGATTTTTGGAAAGCATGTCCTTCATGTTGCTCTTACTGAGCATAGTCGTTGCATAGCGTAAGTCGTCTTTAAAAACATTTTCCTTCAAGAATTTCTCATTTTTCTTAAAGAAATCTTCCCCCGCGGTTTCTCCTCCAAACTTCTCTGCAAAAGTCTCATCCTTTGCAAATATCGTATATTTTCCGGAGTTCATATCAATATCATAAACCGCTTTATAATCGTCGTTTAAAGTCAGGGCGCAATTTGGATAATTGGTTCCTTTTTCTTCATCCGCAACCGCCTCCGAAGGGGTATAATGAACCACCTTTAAAATGACGGAGTTGTCTGGAAGTTCCAATCCCATAAGTTGATACCAGCTGATGACATTGACTACCAACCGCATAATAATCCGGTATAACACATGAGCATCTACCTGTGGCAACTCTCCCATTTCCTGGGCTTCTTGAATCGCTCTGCTGATCGCGCTCTTTTGAAACAACACTTCCGTTTCTTCCTGTTTGGACTTCGGAATTTCACTGTCTCTAGCTAATCGCAGAAGGAACGCATACTTTGTCGGCTCTTCCACCGACATCGTTTTAATTTTATCAATGATGAGATCTAACGCGCCCGGCATCTTCTCTTCTTCCAGTTCTTCCGGGAACAGAAGTTCATCCACAAACCCTACGACCAAGCCGAATAATTTTTCTTTGCTTTTAAAGTTCTGGGATACCAGTCCCTGGGATACGCCTGCACGGGTCGCAATACCAGACATGGTTGCTGCGCTAAATCCCTTTTCTGCAAACTCGTTCGAAGCTGCCTCCAGAATTTTTAAATCGGTTACCCTTCTTCGTTCTTTTTTGATTCCTTTTTCAATCATCTATTTTCTCCATATAATGGTTTTTTGCTAATTGGTTCATTAGTATTGTAATTATATCACAGGGGTTTTGGGTATTTCTACCTCTTCATTGAAAATTCATATTTCTTTTTATACCGTTTAAAAGTTTTCTCGCCCCATCCGAACCTATATAAAAACAAAAAGGGGATGCCTTTCGGCACCCCCTTGACTTTCAAGAAATTTTCGGATTAGTGTTTTCCGTAAGTTCTTACGGTATCAAACATTGCTTCTACATTTGCATGTGAGCAATAGTCAAGTCCGCAAGATGGCTCGAAAATGAATCCGCCGCCAGGAGCACAGATGTCGATCAGACGTTTTGTTTCGTCAGCAACTTCCTGAGGAGTACCGAAGTTCATGATCTTAACAGAAAGACCACCAGCGATACAAGCTACATCGCCCAGTTCTTTCTTAGCTTCTGCCATATCAACAGTCTCAAAGTGATAGTAAACTTTTCCTTTTGGAACATCCTTTAAGAATTTAAGTCTTGTGTTGTACTTGCCTTCTGTGAAGATGTAAGGAACTTTACCAACTTCGATGATAGTTTCGATGATTTCCTGCAGATGTCTCCAGTAGTATTTCTCATAGGTATCATCGCTCATGAATCCGTCCATACCTTTATGAAGAGCCATGAAGATGAACTTGCCGTCGCCCTTGCCTTTGCCTGCACGGATCATAGCAAGAGTCTGCTCCTGAGCTTCTTCGATGTAACGTTCTACATCTTCTGGACGCTCATAAATATCTGCTAAGGAGTTGATGGTTCCACGAAGGCCATCACTGTATGCATCGAAAGGAACGCCTGCGCCGCCGCCGGTGAAGATTGGGTAACCGTCTTCTTCAACTTCCTGTGCGAAAGCAGCTGCCTTTTTGTCGAATTCCATGTATTTGTCCTGAAGAGCCCAAATCTTCTTCATAGCTTCACGAACTTCTGGTTTAGAGAAAGAAGCTACTGCAGATCTTGTTCCACCCATGGAATACTGTAAATTCATTCCTGTGAAGTCATCAAATAAAGAACTTACACGTGGAAGAGCTTTTGTTAAGGACCAACCAGTACGGTCTGACCAGAATTGTTCGAATTCGTCATCCAGAAGAATTGGATATTCGATGTGCTGCTGAATAGAGTTGTCATCGATTTTTGCACCTGGCATACCAGCCCAGCACATATTCTTTGTGCCTGACATTTCCATGATGATACCCTGGCCAGCAAAGTTGTTACCAACGCCGATACCAGCGTCTGGCTCGAATGTATGATGATATTTCCAAATAGCTTCTTTGTATTTTGCTAAAGTCTCATCATAAATACTTTCCGCTACTGTGTATCCAGCATCCAGTACTGGGAAAATAGCTGGTGATGGTTTAATAGGGATCTGATCTGGCTCTCTCAGAGCGATCGCGTCACGAACACGTTTTTCTTTTGCTTCATATTTCGCTTTGTTTTCCGGTGTCATATAAGTTTCCTCCTACCCAAAATTTTTATACCTTCTATGTAATTATGTTCCGCATAATTGTATGCAATAATTATCGCACAAATATATCATGATTTTCAATCTGCAATTTTATAAATTGTGTTCGGCAGAATCGCTGGTTTCCTGCGATTCCCACTGTGAAAAGTTTTCCTTCTTATCAAAATACGAACTGTACCAGGAGCATGTAGCAGATGGTTCCCGCCGCTACGGAAATCAGCATGTTCTTCTTCCATAAATGAAGCCCTACGACTACTGCAATGGCAATCAATTGCGGCGCCCAGCTTCCAGTAATAGTGAACGAGATGTTTTTCAGGCAATAAATTACCAGCATTCCGAAAATAGCTGCCGGCAATGCATTTCCCAAATATTGTACATATTTCGGCGTCGGCCGTTTTCCGGAGAAAATCAGAAATGGAAGGAATCGGGTGGCCATGGTTCCTGCGATGCATATGGCAATGGTGATAATCTGCTGTCCTAGGGTCATTTCCACTCACCTCTTTTCTCAATCGGCTTCCGGAGAAGGGTCAGCCCTACTACGATACAAGCCATGGTTGGAATCAGGAAAGAGTCTGCGCCAAAAATAATCAGGCAAATAACAGACATTCCTAAGCCAATATAAGCAGTCATATGCTGCTTGTCCTTCATCCACTGCTCCAGGAAAATAACAACGAAAAGGGCCGTCATAGCAAAGTCCAGACCTTCCGTATTAAACGTAATTAAGGAGCCTAAAAGTCCGCCAATGGTTGCGCTAGCCACCCAATAGAACTGGTCTAAGGCGGTTACGAAAAACATGAACCAGCCGGCGTCTACGCCCTCTGGAACGTCCGTAGAATAGTTTATGGAAAAAGATTCGTCGCACATTCCGAAAATAAGATAGAATTTCTTCCATCCGGTGCCTTTGTATTTTTCCAGCATGGAAATTCCGTAAAACAGATGACGGGCCTGGATCATGAGAACCATAAGCAGCGTCTGGAACGGTGCAAATTTGCTCAGCAACAAGGATACCGCCACAAATTCCAAAGAACCACCGAAAATTAAAAGGCTCATGAGCATCGGATAAACAAAAGAAAAGCCGGACACTCTCATAAAGATTCCATAGGTAATTCCTAAGAATCCAAAACCTGCCAGAATTGGCAAGGTTTTCGGGAATGCGGCTTTCAAAGCTTTCGCTATTTTCTTTTTATCTTTTTCCTTCTGCATGAAACAGTAACTTCTTTCTTAAGCTTTTCGGATTTGGGATGGAGGACCCATCCCAACAGAATACGTCCTTACGGCGCTGACGTATTATAAAAGAATGCAGCTGCAGGCATCTTCCAATACTTCTAAAACCTTCGGGAAATAGCCTTCTGCGTCCTTCGAATTGACAATAATCAATGTCGGATGTCGCAAATCCGTGAGACAGTCGTATAAAGCATCCAGATTCTTTCCATAATATTCTGGAAATTCCAGCATCCATTTTAAATATTCATGAGCAGATTGTTTTTCTGTTAATTTTTTTGCATCTAAAATTACTTTCATTTTTTTCTCCGTTTATCATTCGTTACCGATCGTGGCTACTCTGCATCATTCAATGACTTCATTATGCAGCTTGCAAGCTACTCTTCTCCATACAATAATTCAAAAGTCTCATAATGGTCTTCGGTATAGTAAACTAGTCCATCATTAGAAAAGACGATACGTTTCGCATTTCTGGATCCTTTTTTATAATCGATGTCGCATTCGTAATATTTCCGGCCTTTTGCGGTCGGCAAAATTCCCTCTCTATTTCCAAACTTGTCACCACCGATGGATTTTCCCGGAGCTACTTTGTCCAGGTTTCCTTTGCTTTTCCAGCCTAAATCTTCCGCTTCGTCTTTTGTAATGTAGTTGCTTGGAAGATGGCCATAGAGATAAATATATTCTGCAACTTCTTCTTTGCTGGTATATTCCCCGTCTTCCCGTACGCCGGAAGCCTTCGTCTCAGGCTCGGTCTTCTGTTCCTTGGTCTCTTTTTCTTTTTTAGTTTCTTTCTCTTGCTTGGTTTCTTTTTGAGACTCTTTCTGGGTTTCCGCCTCCGTAGCCGCAGATGTGGTTGTTTCCTCTGCAGTTGTTATCTCTTGCGTTGTTTGTACAGGATCCTCCGGATTGTCATTCTTACAAGCAACAATTCCACAAACGAGCAGCATAAAAACCAATAATGTCGCAAAAATTCTAAAAATCTTTTTTTTCATAATATTCCCTGTCTTTAATAAAGCTTTCTTATAATTCTGTCTTGTATGTTTTCTTATATACCTATAGATTTTTCCTTGTATTGTCAAAAATCAATAGCTATCAAAATAATCCGTTCATTTATTGTGAAACATAACGATTATATAAATTTTTATTAAACATATCTAGCCATAAATCTATAACTCATTATATTTGTTAATGTCGATATAATTCCGTCCATCTGCGTCATGCTCAAAACTATTTTTTACACTTGTGTCCCTAGTTGTATCACACCAGGGCCAAATTTTTGCACTTGTGTGCCTACTAAAAAATTTCGTTGCACAAAAAGTGGACTTATGTACCAATTTTTCATGAAAATTATTTCGTTTTTCAGAAAAAAGCGAGTTATGTACAAGTGTTTCATCCAAAAACTGTACATAACTCGATGTTTTATGCAAAAATGCGCTGATCAATGGTACATAACTTGATATTTTGTGCACGAGCACTCTGTTAAGTTGTACATATCTCGAATTTTTGTGCACGAGCGCTCTGGTAAGCTGTACATATCTCAACTTTTTGCGCAAGAGCGCGCTAAAGGCCTGTACATATCTCAAATTTTTTCGCAGGAGTACTCAAATGTACCGAACATATTTCCAATTTTTATCGAAAATAAAACAAAAGAAAAAAACCACGTTATAAACGTGGTTTCTTCGTGCCCAGAACCGGAATCGAACCAGTGACACGTGGATTTTCAGTCCACTGCTCTACCAACTGAGCTATCTGGGCGAAAAGTAGCGGGGGCAGGATTTGAACCTGCGACCTCCGGGTTATGAGCCCGACGAGCTTCCGGACTGCTCTACCCCGCGT
>JAKSRM010000011.1 GCA_024403615.1 Lachnospiraceae bacterium | reverse complement strand
GAGTTATGTACACCCTTTTCCTCTGTTTCCTGACAAAAAATGGAGTTATGTACACCCTTTTCCTCTGTTTCCTGACAAAAAATGGAGTTATGTACGCTTTTGAGGATAATAAACTGTACATAACTCCACTATTTACGCTGAATGACTCAAACGGTCCGTACATATCTCTACTTTTTACGTTGAATGACTCAGACGGTCCGTACATATCTCTACTTTTTGTCTAAACGAACTTTTTATTTGATTCTACTGTTTCATAATCCCATTTTAAAACTGAAAATTTTATTATTTTATTATTGTTCAATCAGTGGGAAACGGAGGATGGCCTTGAATAAGTCTCCATCGATTACCACGTTCAGTTTTCCGTTCTGGAGCTCGGCCATACTCTTGGCGATGGACAGTCCCAAACCGTTGCCTTCTGTATTTCTGGAGGAATCCCCTCGGGTGAATCGCTCCATCAGCTCCTCTTCGGACATATTCAGCGCATCCCGGGAAGTGTTCTTAAAGGTGATCACTGCGTCGCCATCCATTTTCTCCAGAGACAGATATACTCTGGTGCCTGGCTGGGCATATTTGCAGATGTTGTTCATCAGATTATCGAAAACTCGCCACATGCGACGGCCGTCCGCCATAATCTTTACTGGTTCCTCCGGAGTCTGGGTAACTAAGGTCAGCTCGGATTTTTCCAGTTTTTCTTCATACTCGCCTCCTGCCTGCTCGATAAATACCGCAGCGTCACAAGGAGCTAAACATACATCCAGATTTCCGGTAGATGCTTTCGATGCCTCCACCAAATCTTCCAATAAACGTTTTAATTTTTCTGACTGTCTTACCAGAACTTCCGAATAGTCCTTAATTACCGGATTATCGCAAGGTTCCACATTAATCAGGGACGCATAATTGATGATGGAAGTCAGAGGTGTCTTAATATCGTGGGAAACGTTGGTGATGAGCTGAGTTTTCATTCGCTCGCTCTTCATGCGCTCATCTACAGCGACCGCCATGCCTTCGCCGATGCTGTTCAGATGTTCTGCATGATTCTTAAAGTCGCCGATCATGCCCTTCTTCTCTACTACGTACTCCAGATTTCCCGTTGCCAGAGCTTCTCCACCCTTCTTCAGCCGTTTGAAGCAGGATGCAGCATAAATGGCCAGAGCGACGATGATGATTTTTTCGATAATCAGGAAAGCAACCGCCCCATCAGAATACCAGCGACAACTGTTAAAGGTTGCAATTAGTTCAATCAATGCAATAACTGCTACGATCAAAGCCGCCTTCCATGCAACTGGCAGATTTTTTGAAAGCCAGCGGAAGAACCGGCCGATCAGTTTCATGAACCGCCAAATGACAGTGTTCTTAAATAAGTTGTGCTGCTTGATTCGTGCAGCGATGCTCATGGCAAATCCAATTAAAAACGGAACTGCTGCCAGGAACAGGATACCTCCCACAATCAGCGTTGTCACAATTCCGGTAGAGGTATATCCGATTGCCATAAACAACCACCAAGCGCCGGAAAATCCCAGACAGTAAAGAGCTAACATAACATCAAATGGGACTTTGTTCAGTAAGCCAGGATGAAGGTCATCACTGTTCGGCCGACGGGCAGAAACACACAACAGCATAATAAACGTAACCATCATGAGAATGGCTGCTACTGCTCCGATTACGTATACCCAATACCGCAGGGAATATTCTATGTGAGTCCATACTTCAATCCGATGAATTTCTTTTGCGTACCAGGTGTCCGGAACAACGGAAGCTTTTGCCACATAATCGGCCCATCGATTGTCGGCTTCTGCCGACCAGTTCCAATTGTCATAGACGATGGTGTGCATGGTATGGTCACCCATGTCCACCTCGTTGGCCAAAAAGCCGTACTCAAAGGTAGTTTCCGGATCTAACTCCTTTTCGGATTTGAACAGAAGTTTTCCCTCTTTGTCGTAGATTTCATAAGCAAAGGAACGATAGGTTTCCTCTGGGTTTGTCAGCAAGTTGTTCACAATGCTGTGGATTTCCGGATAGAGATAATTGCCTACCTTCTGGGTGATGATTTCTTCTTCCGTGTCGGAATAGAAATCCAGGTCGCAACTAGCAGCATCATCATAGGCGACAATCCAACCAAGGATGCTGCAGGTAAAAACCAAGGTTGCCAAGGTGCAAACAATATATAACGTTATTTTTCCGGCAATGGACCGTAAAAAATTCTTCATGATCTGCGTTCCTCCATGAACTTATAACCCTGTCCAAACAGGACCTTTATGTATCGCGGCTCCGATGGATTGATTTCAATCTTCTCTCTCAGGTGGCGGATATGAACCGCTACGGTGTTGTCTGTTCCGAAAGGTTTTTCTTTCCAGATGGTCTGATAAATTTCTTTCGGAGAGAACACTTTTCCTGGGTTTGCCATCAAGAGCTTCAGTATTTCAAATTCTTTTGGGGTCAGGGAGACTTCGTCTCCATCCACCATTACGGTCTTGGCTACATCATCTAGCTCAATCCCGCCAATCATAAAATTTTCCGGTTGCTGCACACCGCTTCCCAACTTCAGGTACCGTCGCAGTTGGGAGCGCACTCTGGCCGTAACTTCCAAAGGGTTAAAAGGCTTCGTGATATAATCGTCTGCCCCTACATTCAGTCCTAAAATTTTATCTGTGTCTTCGCTTTTCGCCGTCAGTAAAATAATCGGCACATTACTGATTTCCCGGATTTTCGTCATAGCTGTGATGCCGTCCATGACCGGCATCATGATATCCATCAGGATTAAATCCACATCCTGCTGTTCCACTGCCTCCAAAGCTTCCTTTCCGTTGGCAGCTTCCAAAAGTACATAATCCGGATCTGACAGATAAATCTTCAGCGCATTTACAATGTCCTTCTCATCATCACAGATTAAAATGTTTGACATAACCAAGTCCTCCTTTGATGGTCTTATTTTACCCCAGAAAGACTTTAATAAGAAATAGGCAAAGTGCTTAAGATTTGATTAAGATTCTTTTCCATACTTTTTACCGCCCTTCATTGAAAAAGACCGTGGAATAAGGTAAGATGCGAATTGAAAATATAATTCATACAATATAATTAAACAACTAGGAGGAACTAAAAATGGCAAAATGGGTTTGTAAAGTTTGTGGCTACGTACATGAAGGAGATAGCGCTCCTGACAAATGTCCAATCTGTGGAGCTGCAGCTGACAAATTTGAAAAAATGAGTGACGGTGAAATGACATGGGCTGCTGAGCACATCGTAGGCATCGGCAAAGAAGCTCCAGAAGAAATCATTTCTGGTTTAAGAGATAACTTCAACGGAGAATGCTCTGAAGTAGGTATGTACCTTGCAATGTCACGTGTAGCTTTCCGTGAAGGCTATCCGGAAATCGGTTTATACTGGGAAAAAGCTGCTTTTGAAGAAGCAGAACATGCAGCAAAATTTGCTGAACTTTTAGGCGAAGTTGTAACAGATTCTACAAAGAAGAATCTTGAAATGAGAGTAGAAGCTGAAAACGGTGCAACCGCTGGAAAGACCGACCTTGCTAAGAAAGCGAAAGAATTAGGCTTAGACGCTATCCATGACACAGTTCATGAAATGGCACGCGACGAGGCTAGACACGGCAAAGCATTCGAAGGCTTACTGAAGAGATACTTTGGCTAATCACCAAACTTTCGTGCAAGCGCATTAATATTAAAGGTTTATCTTTCGGAGACCTGTCATGAGAAATAATAAAACGAAAAAAATCCACGTTTTTTTCTTGACTCTGTGTCTTGCTTTCCTACTGGTTTGTCTTCCAGTTTTTGCTGAAGACGAACCTACCGTCATCGGTGCAGTCAGTGGCGTGGAATATGACAATATTGCTGATTTCGCCGCAGCGATCGGCGGCGATAAAATAACGGTAGATGGTACAACCTTAACTCTGACAGATGATATTGATTTGGGCAAATCCACTACCAATAAAGTCATCATCTATTCGGATATGACCATCGACCTTGCGGGTCATCATTTAACCGGCTCTGTGAAAGGTTCTTCTGCCTATCTGCTTTATATTAATCAGGAAGGTTGTACCGTAACAATTACGGACAGCGTGAGCGGTGCCTTTATTCAGAACATTACCGACGGATACTGCAAAGTTATCTGTGCCAATAAGGGAACCCTTATCATTGACGGTACAAAAATCATTGGAAAATCCACTGCGGAATATCGTTATGGTGAGGTTTTCGAATATCCGTGTACCGTATTAACCGATAATTCTTCGAAGTCCACCATCATTCTGCAAAACGGAGCCCAGATTTTTGCAGACTGCGGAGACTCACCAGTCATAATCGCTACCGGCATTGAACAGGCAAACTACTCAACGCTGATTCTACGAAACTGCATCATCGATGTACAAAGCGGTAACGACGGTATCGGAATTGCAACTGCAAAATTATCCGAAACAGAAATTGATCGGGATGACGCCGACTCTTCTGATATCGAACGGCCTTCCATCAACGTAAATTGTACTGGCACGAATATTACTTCCGCCGCACAGGGTTATGGAATCAAGGGCAACGGTAATGTATCTGTACGAAACTGCGATATTACCGTAACTGGTGCAGATGCCCCATATGCAATTACCTGCTATGGAATTTTTGAAAACAACGGTAGTTTAAGAAACGACGGAGAGCTGAACATTCAGGGCAATGTTCACATTTCCATTGAAAATGAAAATAGCGTATCAGGTGTGCGTGGCTATGGAATTTATTATTCTACCACTAGTGCAAAAATGAAGGGGCATGATGTATCCATTATTGTGAATTGTCCTTTTGCAAATGGCGCGTATGGAATTTATTCCGATAGTTCTCATGATTTTATTATTGAACCAGAAGGTGACGATACTAAAGTTCAGGTTTCTGGATTACTAGAGGGAACTTTTTCTCCTGCTTATGCAAAATCAAACGGAAAAATTCGAATTGATCTTGGATGGTATTTAGGCGGATCGTTACGGAACGCAGTCATAACTAGAGGCACGTTTGACTATGACCCAAGTGAGTGGGTAGAAGAAGGTTATATTGCAAAAGAAAATACTCCGGGAAATGGTTTATGGACCGTTGAAAAAATTTCGACAGAAATCATTCCTCCAGAGGAAGAGACTCCGGAAACTCCGGAGACTCCAACCAGTGATAATCCGCTGACAGGAGATCATGGTCAACCAACCCTTTGGATTGTACTGATGATTGTCGCTGTAGTTATCATCGTGATTGCGGTTCTCGTAATCTTAAAGGCAAGGAAAAAAGATAAATCGAAAGAATAAAAAAATGATTTGTAAAACAAATCCGTTCTTAAAAATTAGAGGTTATGTAAGCAGTCCGCAGGCATAACCTCTTTCTTTAATAAATAATAATTCCGCAGACGGCTGCGATCACAATCAGCAGAATCGGCGAGATTTTTTTAAGTTTCTTCGGAGCAATCCGTGGTGGCAAATAAAGAAGAGCTGCTAGGAAGATAGTCAACAGTAAGGTCTTCCAATCAAAGCCTCCGAAGGAAGCTGGGAAGATGTTGCTGATAATCATATAAATGCCCATGGCCAGAACAATTCCAATGACACATGGTTTCAAGCCGCCTAAAACTGCCTGCACATATTGATTCTTCAAAGCGTTCTTCAACAGCACCATAATCAGAAGAATGATGACGAAGGCTGGAAGCACTACGGCAAAGGTCGCCAAAAGAGAACCTAAAATTCCGCCCTGAGAGCTTCCTACGTAAGTCGCCATATTAACCATAATCGGTCCTGGCGTACTTTCGCTGACGGCAATCATGTTCGACAAAGTAGCATCGCTCATCCATCCATAGGACATTACGACATCACGAATCAGAGGAATGGCACCATAGGCGCCACCAAAGGAGAATAGTCCGACTTTCAAAAATCCAATCAGTAAATCTAAATATACCATCAGACGGTTCCTCCTTTCTTCGCCAGATTTTTACGAATCAGGAAGACTGCCACGCTTACGGCTGCCGCGATGAGCATCAGTACGATGGAAGAGAATTTCAAAGAGAAGAAATTAACTGTCAGCATAACCAGACAAGCTCCGATCATGATTCCAATAGGCAGAACTTTTTTGTTCATTTTCTTTATCATGTTAATGGCCGCGTCCAGAATTAAAATGCCGACTGCTGCCTTGATTCCAGTAAAAGCTTTTGCAATCCACGCAATCTGGAGGAAATTATCCAGAAAGATGGAAATAATATAAATGATGACAAAAGAAGGAAGCACTACGCCAATGGTCGCAGCGCAGGCTCCTAAAAAACCGCCTTTCTTGTAGCCCACATAGGTCGCGCAGTTAATGGCGATAGGACCCGGAGTGGACTCCGCAATAACGGTAATATTCATCATTTCATCGTGAGTAATCCATTTCTTCCGTTCGACACAGTTATTGTCAATGATAGAAATCATGGCATAACCGCCGCCGAACGTGAACAGCCCGATTTTTGCAAAGGTCAAAAAGATTTCCAGTAATATCGGCATATTCGTCTCCTTTATTTATTTTCTAATCTGCCAGAACGCAACGGCAGAAGCTGCTGCCACGTTCAGGGAATCTACCCCATTGGCCATAGGAATCATCACGATCTTGTGGCAGGCTGCGATGGTTTCCTCCTTCAGCCCTGCTCCTTCATTTCCCATAAGAAGAGCGATTCGTTCTTCCGGTTCCGGCTGTAACTCCTCCATAGAAACCGAATCTTCTTTTAACGCCATGGCTACGGTTTGAAAGCCCTGCTCTTTTAATTTTTCAATATCTCCCAACCAATCCTCAGAAAAGGTCCATGAAATGGAAAAAACATTTCCCATGCTAACGCGAATGGCTCTGCGGTACAACGGATCCGCGCAGCCCTTGCTCAGCAACACCGCATCGATTCCTAAAGCTGCTGCGGAACGGAAAATAGCTCCTACGTTGGTTGGATTTTCTACATCTTCCAACAGTACGATTCGTTTCGCACCATCTAAAATTTCCTCTACCGCTTTTCCGTTCTTCCGCTTCATGGCGCAAAGCACGCCTCTGGTTACCGGGTAACCCGTAATAGTTTTCAGAATATCTTCCGAGGCCACATAAACGGGAACTTCCGGAAAACGGTCGGTCAGCTTTTTCGCTTCGCCTTCTGCCATTTTCTTTTCCAAAAGGAAGGACAATGGTTCATAGCCTGCGTCCATAGCCCGCTCTGCAACCAGAAAACTTTCCGCAATAAAAAGCCCTGGCTCCGGTTCAAAGAAGCGAGCCAACTGAGGCTCGGAAAGCTCGGAGTAAAGTTTCAGTTCTTCTCTCTTTAGTTCTTCAAAAGATGTCAGTTCTATCATTGCTCTTTTATTTCACAAGAAATTTTTTCGCAACCGCTGCGCCAATTTTAAACGGCAACGGGCGTAATGCTTTGTCCGCGATCTTCAGGTTTTCAATAATTTTAATATGCTGAGGGCAATGCTGCTCGCATTTTCCGCATCCTACACATTGAGTAGCAAATACCGGATTTTTTTGCATGGCATAACCACGAATGTATTCCACCCGGGCCCGGTTCTTTTTCTCAATGTACATCAAGTTGTAGTAATAGAAAATGTTCGGAATATCCACGCCCTTCGGGCAAGGCTGGCAATAACGGCAGCCTGTGCATCCAACTTTTTCCTTCTCCTTGATGATGGATTTAATCTGATTCAAAACAGCAAAGTCTTCCTCGGATAAATGTCCCGGTTCTGCATCGGAAGCGATTCTTACATTCTCTTCCAGCATTTCCATGGTGTTCATTCCGGAAAGGACACAAGTTACTTCCTTCTGGTCCCAAAGCCAGCGCAGTCCGATTTCTGCAGCAGAATATCCCTTGCTGTCCGAAGCCAGCACCTGTTTTGCTTTCTCTGGAATGTCGACCAACTTACCGCCTCGTAAGGGCTCCATAATAATAACTGGAATGCCTTTTTCAGCGGCTGCCTGAAGGCCGATGCGACCTGCCTGAGAATTTTCATCTAAATAGTTATACTGAATCTGGCAAAAATCCCAATCATAGCAGTCTAAGATTTTCAGGAACATGTCCGTCGTTCCATGATAAGAAAAGCCAATGTTTCGGATTTTTCCTTCTGCCTTTCGGTCCGCAATCCATTGCTCAATGCCCATCTTCTGCAGATTTTCCCATTCTGAAATATCCGTAAACATGTGCATGAGATAATAGTCAACATAATCCGTGCGCAGCCGGGACAACTCCTCGTTAAAGGTCTTGTCAATAGCTGCCGCGTTCCGCAAGAGGTAATGGGGGAGTTTCGTCGCGATATTGATTTTCTCTCGGCATTGATTCTTTTCCAGAATTTTACCTAAGCAGTCTTCACTGCCTGGATAAATATAGGCAGTGTCAAAATAGTTTACTCCTCGGTCAATGGCTGCCAGTATCTGTTTTTCTGTCTCTTCAAAATCAATGAGATTTCCTTTTTTCGGAAATCTCATGCAACCAAAACCAAGCTGGGATATTTTATTGTGATAACGGTCTTCTCTGTATAACATAGGATTCTCCTAGGGCGGACGTTTCCGCCCTAATGTTTTACAACCATTTTATTTTATACCGTTTTTATTGATAAATTGCTCCAGCCATGAAATATGCTCGGACATACGATCCAGCAATTCTTTCTTGCTGGCGTTTTCCTGTCTCAAATAATTTACTTCATTCTCTACATGCTCCAGGCTAGCCTTATAATGGCGAATCTCATTATTCTTATTTTCAAGAATAATTTTATAGCCTTCGATGGTTTCATAGTAGAACTGTTCCTGCTCGTTTTCTTCATCTGGCTCCGGAGTTTCCTGGCCAAATCCTAAAAGAATCGCAACTAACGGCTGAATGGAACTGTACTTAAATTCCGTATAGTTGCCGGACATGATGCGGTCGATGGTACCAATCGGCACACCGGACATCTCTGCTAATTTTACATTGGAAAGACCTAAGGATGCTTTACGATTTTTGCACCACTTGATCAATTCCACTGGATTAAGAATCGTCATATTAGACCTCTCATTCGTTTTCTTAATTTCTCCCATATACGACCCTCCGACAAGCACGCATAAATGAATTGAACTACTTCGTATCTGGTAGTTGCGCTTATTATATAAGTTGTTAAATTGAGTATCAGATAGAGACAAGAAAAAACAACTTTTCAAGTTCCCTATAAATACATAATACTACAAAAGTGAAAAGAAAGGAGAAATTATTTGACATTAAAATTTTACAGATGCAAACTTTGCGGACAGATTGTAGCAAAGGTAGAAGCAACCAAAGCGGACATTATCTGTTGTGGCGAACCAATGGAGGAAATCGTTCCGAATACAGAGGACGGAGCATACGAGAAACATGTTCCCGTATGGTTACTGGAAAATAACAAGCTCCATGTAAATGTTGGTTCTGACGACCATCCAATGGAGAAAGCACACCACATTAAATGGATTTATGTCCAGACTCCAACAGGAGCATATTTCAAATGCTTACGACCGGGAGATAAACCGGCAGCATGTTTTACTTTAGATAAAGACGAAGAACCTACTGAGGTTTTAGAGCTTTGTAACCTCCACGGTATGTGGAAGGCATAAATAAAAAATAGCCGTAAAAACATAAAAAAAATCACCCTTTATAATTTTTTCAAAAAAACAACCTCCTCTTATGAATAAAGGGAAGCGGACCTTCCGGTCTGCTTCCCCTTTTGTTTTTCATCAAACAACTTTTTATTTATTTTTTTCTTTATACCAAATGTCGTAAACGTATTTCTCAATATCGCTACGGAAATCATCGCCCATGGTAATTTCGTCATAGAGACGGATTGGGAATGGAGCTTCCGGAGTTACCGGTTTCCACTCTGGCATTGGAGTTCCGTCCGCATCGTTTCCGTTTGGATCACCAGTCTTCGCAAAGTTGGTCCAATAGTTGCACATCTTTCTTGCCAGATCATAGTGATGTCCATCGAATGGTCTCCAGCACCGAGCCAGAGTTTCAAACTGGAACCACAGATCGGATGAATGGAAGGAACCAGCATCATCGCCAGGAATTTCCGGATCAAAGTTGTAGAAGTAGAACTTACGTCCCATCTTTGCCAGCTCGGTAACTAAAATATCGTTACCAACAGCAACTCTGCTGATGGTTGCAGCTTCTTTTAACGGCTTGTCGGATTTGCGTACCAGCTCCTTAAAGCCTTCTGCATATTCACCATAATGCTCGTCAATCCATTTCATGATGCCTTCTTCATCATCACAATCTGGACCTTCCGTAAATTCATCTACGGTGTTACCCAACATGAACTGAACATCGTGGAATTTATTTGCCAGGAGGCAATCCAATACAGGAACATCTAAATAATATGGATCTACAATATTGTTGAAGAACAGCTTGCTCTCCGTATATTTGTCCATAATGAACTGAGCATCCAGTTTTCTAGCTTCTTCTAAGGTCTTAACACCTAAGAATTCTTCGAAGAATTTAATTCCCATAGCTTCTTTGTCTGCGAATGGAGTTGGGTTGAAGCTGAAGCGTGTGGTTGGGATGGATGGGTTCAGAGGGTTGAAGGATTCAATAATACATTTCTGGAATAAGCCTTCTGCCTGCTCTGCGCACATATGGGTCAGAACAGATGCGCCGCCAGCACTCTGTCCGAAGATGGTAATATTTTCTGGGTCACCACCGAAATTGGCGATATTTCTCTTAACCCATGCAATACCATAAGCCTGATCCAGGAAACAGAAATTCGAAGGAGCTTCTGGCTGGGATGCGGTCAGTTCTGGGTGGCAAAGCTCTCCAAATACGTTCAGACGATAGCCGATGGATACTAAGATAACACCACGGCTTGCAATTCTTTCTCCGTCAAATTCCATCTCGTGTGGATAGCCTTCAGAAAGGCCGCCACCGAAAATCCATACCATAACTGGAAGTTTCTCATCAGCGGTATGAGCTGGAGTCCAGATGTTTGCCCGTAAGCAGTCTTCGCCCATAGGTACTTCTGGATCTACATGCCATTCTTTTGCATAGAATGCGTTCGGGTCTCTGCCCGGAATTCTCTGCATTGGGATTGGTCCGAATTCGTAGCAATCTCTTACGCCTTCCCAATCTTTTGCAGGTTGTGGAGCTTTCCAACGGTTCTCATAGCCCGTATCATCTGCGAATGGGATTCCTTTATAAACAGTAATTCTTGCGTCGATTCCTGGGAAGCCTCGAACTTCACCATTTTCAGTTTTTGTCTGTCTTAAATACATCGTCTTCTCCTTATTCTACGTTGAACTCTTTCAGGTTAATGTCTACCATGTACTGCTCTGCAGGATTTAATGGCTCGGTTTCCATTTCAATGGTGTCATAGAACTTAATGCCATATGGTTTTTCTTCCGTATATTTTTCCCAAAGAGGAAGGTCGGTTCCATCTTTGTCTTTTCCGTTTGGATCGCCATATTTTGCGAAGTTGGTCCAGTAGTTGCAGATCTTCCGTGCGATATCATAATGATGACCATCGAACGGTCTCCAGCATTTCATCAGAGTCTCAAACTGGAACCATAAATCGCAGGAATGGAAGCATCCGGCATTGTCTCCAGGAATACTTGCGCCGAAAGTGTAATACCAGAAATTCAGGTTCTGCTTTGCACATACCGCTGCCATAATCCGGTTGCCGATTCCCATCTGATGAATGGTAACTGCTTCCTTCAGAGGAAGGTCTGTTTTCTTTACTGCTTCACGGAATCCGTCAGCATATGGTCCGAATTCTTTGGTAATAAACTCGTCAATGGTCTGCTCATCATCGCCCTTTGGAGCAACTAAGAATTCATCCTTTGTATTACCGATAATGAACTTCACGTCATTCATCTCGTTATTTACGATATAGTCTTCCATGCTCTTTTCCAGGAATACGCCGTCGGTTACAGCGCCCCAGAAATTACGGGTTTCCCCGAATTTATCACGGATATATTCTGCCGGTAACGCTCTGGCTTCTTCCAAGGTCTTAACGCCTAATTTTTCAAAGAATTCTACGCCGGTCTTTTCTCTTTCTTCCAAAGGAACCTGGGTCATAGACCATACGATTGGATAGATTGGTCTCATGCCACCGATGGATTCAATAATGGCCTTCTGGAATAAGCCTTTGGTTTTTGGTGAGCACATTAAAGCAACTACAGAGAATGCGCCTGCGCTCTGTCCGAAGATGGTGATGTTTTCTGGGTCACCACCAAAATTAGCGATATTTCTTTTTACCCACTCGATACCGTAGACCTGATCCTGGAATGCAAAGTTTGCAGGACCATCTGGATTTTCTGCGGTAATTTCTGGATGTGCTAACAGGCCGAATACATTCAGACGATAGCCGATGGATACTAAGATGACGCCACGGCTTGCAATACGTTCGCCGTCAAATTCCATTTCATATGGATAACCTTCCTGCAGTCCGCCACCGAAAATCCATACCATAACTGGCAGTTTCTCATCGGTAGATTTTGCAGGAGTCCAAATATTTGCAGTCAAGCAGTCCTCGCCCATTTTTACATCTGGGTCAACATGCCATTCTTTTGCATAAAATGCGGTCGGGTCTTTGCCCGGAGTTCTCTGCATAGAGATTGGTCCAAATTCGTAGCATTCGCGAATTCCTTCCCAGTCTTTTGCAGGCTGTGGTGGGCGCCACCGATTTTTACCAGATGTATCATCTGCAAACGGAATGCCCTTAAATACTGTAATTCTTGCGTCGGTACCGGTAATACCTCTTACCATACCGTTTTCCGTTTTTGTTACGCGTAACATGATGTCCCTCCTTGTCTGGCATGAATTATCGGCTTAAGACTTTCATGCCCGCTCCGCTATGGGAACGATTCCTTCTATGAAATACATTCTGTCGAAATTATTTTAACATAAATTCTTTCAAATGATCAAAATCTTCCTGAGCAGCCTGACCGGTAAAGCCATGGTCTGAATCTGCAATCTCGTAATATTCACAATCTGGATAATAGTCTTTTGCCTTTCTGGAGTAGCTGATGTTTACTACCCGGTCTGCGGTTCCGTGCATTAAGAGCACTGGTCCCTCATAGCCAGAAATTGCTTCGTAAGCATCCATATCCATGACCACTCTCGCGTAGTTTCCGCCTACTGCCATTGGCACTTCGCCTAAAACATCCGGAATATTATTTGGGTCAAATTTGTAAGCTAACATATCGCCTTTTCTCGCATCGTCCGGAATGCAGATGGCCGGATACATCAAAATCAGGCGCTTGATTTCGTCTTTTAATTCTGCTGCCACCAGAGCGGATACAAAGCCTCCCTGACTGCAACCTAAAAGAGTGATGCTTTCGGTGTATGGCTGCGCTTTGAAGTAATCCACAACGGCCAAAAGGTCCGCTTTTTCTGTAAAGACCGTCATATCCACAGTTCTTCCATCGCTGCTACAGCCTAATCCGCCGCCGCAGAAATCATAAGTTACGGCGATGAAGCCTTCCTCTGCCAGGAACTCCGCATACTTTTTCGGCATTTCCTGATTTGCCACGAAAGGATGACTGCAGATTACAACTTCCTTCTTTCCATTTAAGTCTCCAAATATTCTGCCACGAATTGTCAGCTCGTCTCTCTTGCACTCAAAATTAATCATAGCCTTCTCCTTTTGTAATGTGCATTTTTACTCTAATAACATTTATTTATGTTAATGATACAATTCCATACATCAAAAAGCAATGAAAAGCCCTTTGTGTTACAGCAGTCTTGTGTTTTCGTGCTCCACATAAGGTCTTCTTTAAAACGAACGCTTCCGCTAGTTCTTATCACGTCAAAATCCGCTCAATAATCGAATCAATCTGGTTGACATTGAAACTTTTCTGACTGCTCTCCATAGAGATAAAAAGAGTGTCGCCCAAATAGATGTGGTTGTTTTCATATACATCAATTCTCTCCAATGCCTTCCTGCAATATTCCGGATTATCCATCAAGCCTAAGTGCTCTAAATAATATGTTTTTCGTTTGCGAAGATTCAATATCGTAAAGTCTGGATAAATCGTCACCGTGGAAAATCCCGTGTCGATTCTTTTGACTTCCAGTTCCAATGCTGCCTCATATGAATATGGCATTTTCTTATAAAAAAGCTTATCGGCAATTATTTTCTCAGATTTTGATCTTACATATTCCCTTCGTTCTGTCTGAAAACCGTTGGCAAGGGAGTACCCGTTTTGTCCGCCTTTGTGTTCCTCTAACCACTTTTCCAAATATTCTTCATCCGATAAAACATAAGGCTTGATCAACATCTGCTTCGCCACGCTCATTCCTTGATAGACCGCCACCAGCTGATGCGTCAGGTCTTCATCCATCTCATTCATCAGTTTTCTTTCGTTTCGTTCCAAAACTTTCATTATTTTCTGGTCGTACTCTTTTTGCGCCAACTTTTTTGCAATTCCAATTTCCGATTTCTGCAAAAAATGTCCCCGAGGGGCTCCAGGTTCCGTCACATGATAGTACTGAGGATACTTTCCATGTGCCATATGGGTGCGAAGGGTTCCCTGTGTTTCCGTTTTTAACGATTTTTCAACTTTTTTCTTCAATGTCTTTAATTCTTCCAGTTCATTTGTATTATGTTTCAGTTTCAAAATTCCTCCTTACCTACTTTTTTCCATTTTGTGTATTTGAGTGGTACGCATTTTTCATTGCTTCCTGTTTTTTACCTACTATTTCTCTTACTGCGAAATCCGGTGGTACATATTAAGACATCTCATTATTTTCTGTACCTACTTTTTCAACAAACTTTGATTTGGGTGGTACAGTTTCGGTTTCACACATTTTTTTGTACCTACTTTTTCCGTATATTGCGATTTTGGTGGTACGGTTTCGACTTCCTATATTTTTTCGTACCTACTATTCTTTATTTTGCTGCTTTGGGTGGTAATACTTTTAAGAAAATCAAGAGTTGCTACTTTGAATGCTATCTTTTTTATAAAAAATTGATTTTGATGAATCATTGGAGAAGTGATTTTACTGGATTATACCTTCATCTCTTGGTAAACAAAAGGTAAACATTTTTATTCTGAATAATTTTTTGTCCCAAACAATCTCCACAAGAGAGGTCTTTGGCTTCTGCCACGCAACTGTTCGGATATAAAAAATACAGCCCTTCCAAGCTCAAGAAGGGCTGTATCATGATATTTTGAAAATAACTTCTTTTTCAGAAATCGCAACCACGTGGCTACAAATTAAACTTGCAAAAGCACACTGGTTTTATCTTACGTAAGTATTTTTCATATTTTTGCTGGCTGCCAAAAGCACCTTGCCGAATACATCGGTAGTTTCTTTTTTCGCCATTGCGCAGATTTTCTCGTTGGCTTCTGCGCAAAGGCTGAAGTCTTTCGTCTCAACCATTTTCGCATCGTATTCGCAAATCAGGCGACGGCCTTTGGAAGCCATGGTCATCTGATAGGTTTCAATATCGCGAACGCAGTCACGGTAATTCGGATCTGCCATGGCATCTACCATACGGCTTGCCCAGTAGAAGTTGTCTAAGGTTGGGTCTAAGGTTACCTTGCTTAAGTATGCAGGCAGCTTCTCAACATTTACATAAACCGGCACCATGGCATTATGAATTGCAGAGCCGAAGAATACCCATTCTACGCCCTTAATAGGTTCTGGCATATAGCCACGAATCTGCATAATGGAAGAATGAGCGGTGGAGCTAACACTGATGCAACGGTATTTGCCTTTCCGTGGGTCTTCCGTCTTGCTGTATGGGTCATAAGGAGTTCCCTGATAATGAGAAGACAGCAGATATTTAATGTCTTCCATGGTTACTTTGCTTTCTGGTACGAAGCTCCAAGGAATATTGTCACTTTCCGGCGTAAAGTCAGCGTCCTCACCATCCCACTTATAAGTGGTTGGCAGGAAGTAGCGGGCCATGTACCATCCACGAGGAGTGTTGTAAAGGTGGTCGCTGTCATCGTGAGATCCGAAAACTTTTCTTGGATTGAATTTTCCATCATTATTGGTATCCAGATGGTTTTTCTTTACAAAATCCTTCAGGTCTGCAGAGCACATAAAGTTTTCCTGCTTTCCATAAGCATCTTTGAAATCAAAGAAATCGATGCCCAGCTGGTTTGGCATAATAACGCACTCTTCGTCTTTTACGCGACGTGCCATCCAATGATGTCCGCCGATGGTTTCAAACCACCATACTTCGTTTTCATCATTGAACGCAATGCCGTTCATTTCATAAGTTCCGTATTGCTCCAAGAGCTGACCTAAGCGAGTTACGCCTTCTCTTGCGTTATGAATATAAGGGAGTACTAAAACCACCAGGTCTTCTTCGCCGATGCCGCCTGGAATGTCTTTTTGTCCTCTCTTTTCTGCTTTTTGATACATTACCAATGGGTCTGCTGCCATAACTCTTGGATTGGTGGTAATGGTTTCCGTTGCTGTCATGCCAACATTGCATGCGTTGATTCCGGAACCAGCCCAGATGCCTTCTTTCTTGTCTACGTTTGGACAAGCAGTGTAACGCATCGGATTATCCGGAAGTTCAATTTCCAGATGGCTGAGAACGGTTTTATATTTTCGTGGTTGGTCCTTTGGATTTACAACCACCATTTTCTTAACAGTGTACTGATAGTCTTCATTGCGGGCGATCATGGTGGAGCCATCATAGGTAGCTTTCTTTCCCGCTAAAATCGTTGTGCAAGGCATTTCTTTTCCTCCTGTTTGCTTGGTTTATTTTGCCAGTCCGTTTACAACTGCACGGAGACGGTGGTGATAGAAATGCTCATCCGGCATCATTTCCTGCATTACGAATACGCAAGACAGTTTTTCTGTCGGATCAACCATCATCCAGCTACCTGCTGCGCCCTGCCATCCGAACTCGCCTACAGAACTATTGCATAAAGCTCTGCTTGGGTCTACCAAGGTGCGAACACCATAACTCCAGCTAGAGCCCTTGTATGGTCCTGCGTTTTCAAATTCATTCTGCGTTTTTTCACTCAGCATGTTCTGGCTCAGCATAGCTAAGGTCTTGCGGCCGATAATCCGCTCACCATTCCAGGTGCCACCATTTGCCAGCATGTTACAGAACTTCTGGTAATCGTTCAGGGTAGATAACAAACCTGCGGAAGCGCTTTCGTAAACTGCATCTGGACGATGGCAGGAATCCAAAGGATCGCCTAAAATAGAATCGCACTTGGTAACTGCTCCGGTCTCTTTGTTACGGATGACGCAATCCATAAGGTTCTCTTTCCAACCTGGCTTGAAGAAATGGCCAGTGTGGTTCATTTCCAATGGATCAAAAATATTGTCCTTCATGAACGTGCCTAAGCTCTTGCCACTGATTTCTTCTACAACGCCGGCCATAATGTCCAGACCGTAGCCATACTGATAATGCTCCCCTGGCTCAAACAGCATCGGAATCATTGGCAGAGTTTTTATTTCCGTAAGGTGGGTGTAGTTTGCCTGGAACTTGCTGCCACCTAATTTTTTTAACATTTCTCCCATGCCTAAATCCGTAGGGCTGCCGTCATGGGCATAAAAGCCTACGTTCATGGTGAATAAATGTTTCATCAGCATTGGCACCTTGGAGTCTTCTACGTCCCAGGTTCCATCCTCTTTCTTTACACTGACTTTTAGGTTTTTGTACTCTGGAAGGTACTCGCTTACCGGATCATCCATTAAGAAAGCACCTCGCTCATACATCATCAGTCCACACAGTGCAGAAATCGGTTTTGTCATAGAATATACACGGAACATAGCTTCTGGAGACATTGGAATCGTACGGTCCATGTCCTGGTAACCGAAATAGTTTTCATAGAGTTTTTCCTCGCCCTGATAAACGGACATGGAAAGACCTGGAAGCTCCCGCTCCTCTAAAAATCGCTGTAATAAATTATCTAAATCTTTTGTTGTTGCCATAAAAAAGCCTCCTCTTTTTTATTTGTATCTTTTAAGCTTATTTTCTCACAAACGGCTTGAAAAAATCAATGTTTTCCTAACCCTCACGGGAAAAATCTTCCGAAATACTTTTCCCAATGAGAGTCTGAATTAACCCTTTCCCTTCCCTTGTTTTTTCAAGTGAGTATGCTATTATTTACTTAAATTATATGTATACAGGAGGCACTTATGATTCAGACGAATCTTCACAATCATACATTCCGCTGCCATCATGCTACTGGCACGGACGAGGAGTATATTGTTCAGGCAATCCAAGCTGGCTACAAGGAAATTGGGTTTTCCGATCACTGCCCGTTCCTTCCTTATGAAGGCTGCAAACAATCCGGCTACCGGGTTTATATAGAGGATAGCGAAGACTACTTTCGCTCTTTAAATGACCTGAGAGAAAAATATAAAGACCAGATTCAGATTCACATCGGATTTGAAATGGAATATTATCCAGAATACTTTGAATCTATGTTGAAATTAGTAAAAGATCTGGGTGCTGAATACCTGGTTTTAGGCCAGCACTTCTTAAGCTCGGATGTAGACCATGGTTACTACTCTGGAGTTGCTACCGACGATGTAGAAAAATTAGAAAAATACTGTGACCTGGCTGTTGCAGGGCTGGAAACCGGTGTTTTCACGTATCTGGCTCATCCGGACCTGTTCCATTTCACGGGGGACGAAAAAATCTACGAAGAAATCATGCGCAAAATGATCCAGAAAATCGTTACCTTAGATTATCCGTTAGAATTTAACCGTCTGGGATTCTATGAAAAGAGAAATTACCCGAAGGAAAGCTTCTGGAGAATCGCAGGAGAAGAAAAAGCTCGCTGCCTGATTGGCTTAGATGCACACCAGCCAGAAGTTTATGCCGATACAAACACGATCACAGAAATTGAAAACTACCTGAAAGGCTTCGGCCTTACACCAGAAAAACCAGTTGTAAAACCACTGTAATTTGCTGTAAAAATTGACGGTGGCAATAACGCTACCATCCAAACAATAAAGGAGGACTTATCAATGCTGAAATACCCACACTTGTTTTCACCGATTAAAGTCGGAAATGTAGTTTTCCGTAACCGTATCTTCGCCTCCCCTACGGGCTGGGTTGATATCAAGAACGATTGCACTCTGGGCGATAATGCCCTGGACTACTATGCAGAAAAAGCCAAAGGCGGCGCTGCATCGGTTTGTGTTGGCGAGTGTCAGGTAGACCGTCCAAGAGGCTCCCGTGGAGATCGTTGTGTCGACCTTTTAAATCCGTTCAACCTGTTCTATCTGGGCAGAATCGCTGATAAATGTAAACGTCACGGCGCAGTAGCTTCTGCAGAGCTGTCCCATTGTGGACGCTACGGCGGAAAGCGAATCGGTCCTTCTGAAGGAACCGTTGACGGCTATCCAATCAGTGCTTATACCGAGCAGGACATCGAAGAAATTATTGAAAACTATGTAAAAGCTGCCGTAAACGTTAAGAACAAAGGCTTCAATATGGTCACCATTCATGGTGGACATGGCTGGTTGCCAGAGCAGTTCTTCAGTGAATATACCAACACCCGAACCGACCAGTGGGGTGGCAGCCGGGAGAACCGTGCAAAATTCGCCATCACCATCTGCGACCGTATCCACGAAGCATGTGGCAAAGACTTCCCAATTGAAATGCGTATCAGTGCTACGGAACTTTCCCAGGGCTACGATGTAGACGAAGGAATCGAATATGCGAAAGCTTTAGACGGCCATGCAGACATCATCCATGTTTCCGCCGGCATCCATGGTACCTTACGGAACGATGAATGGCTGGCATGTTCCCCAACCATGTTCCAGGAAGAAGGCGCTTTAGTAGAATACGCTGCTGCCATCAAGAAAGAAATGAAACATTCTCTGGTTGGCACCGTTGGTTCCATCTCCCGTCCGGAAATGATGGAAGAAATCATTGCTTCCGGTAAGGCAGATTTCATTAACTGCGCAAGAGCGTTAATGTGCGATCCATACCTTCCAAACAAAGCCCGCGCTGGAAAAGACGAAGACATTCGCCCTTGCATTAAATGCATGAGCTGCTGGTCCTCTATTATGACCGGTATGCTGGTTTGTGCTTTAAATCCAAGAACTTCTCATGAAGCGGAATTCCCAGAGGAAGTAAAAGAAGCTTCTGTTAAGAAAAACGTTGTTGTTATCGGTGGTGGAATTGCCGGTATGGAAGCTGCTGTTACTGCACAGCGCTGTGGCCATACGGTTACCTTGTTAGAAAAGAACGGCTATTTAGGCGGCGGTATGCACTGCGAAGAGAATGTGCCGTTTAAACAATATTTCCGTCGTTACCTGAACTTCCAGGCTCGCAATCTGGAGAAGGCAGGCGTTGATGTACGTCTGAATACAGAAGCAACACCAGAATTAATGGAAGCAATGAAACCAGACGTTATTTTAGCCTGTGTTGGCTCCAAACCTGCTCTGCCACCAATTCCTGGTGTTGACGGCAAAAACGTTGTAACAGCTCAATATGCCTTCGAAAACGCAGACAAATTAGGCAAGAAGGTTGCCATTATCGGTGGCGGTCTGGTAGGCTGTGAACTTGCCATCTACCTGAACATGGAAGGCTTAGAGACCGACGTGGTAGAAATGGGTGCTAGAATTAATGCGCCAGGCTTATCCACTCAGGGAACCGCAGTAGTAAGAGAGCTGCGTGCCCGCAACATGGAAGTAACCTTTAACGCAGTCGCTAGCAAGATTACCGAAGAAGGCCTTTACTATACCAAGGACGGCGAAGAGAAGTTCATCCCAGCAGATACGGTGATTATCGCTGCTGGCCAGAAACCATTGGCAGAAGAAGCTTTCGCTTTCGCTCCTTACGCACCAGAGTTCCAGATGATTGGCGACTGCAGTACCGTAGCTAACATCCAGAATGCCGTAAGAAACGCTTACACCATTGCTCGGGATCTGTAAGACATAAAGAATTATTTTTAAAATTTAAAGAGCAGGCATTTAAGCCTGCTCTTTCTTTATTGGTTATTTTTATGAATACTATTTACGTTCTCTTTTTTTGAAAACCAGTGCCGTTGCCATCAATGCGATTGCAAACAGGAACATAGCTGCATAAGCCATTGGATGGGCGGTATCGGATGTATCCGGTACTACGGGATCCGGCTTAGGGTCTGGTGTCGGATCCGGAGTAGGATCCGGGTCCGGGTCCGGCAGCTGAATCTTTGTATAGACGAGATGTCCTAAAGCTTCGTCACCGTAATAGGTATCACCCCATACGTAATAGTAATCATCCGTTACGCACGCAAAAGGCGTATACAGGTCGGCAACATAAGCATATTTATCAAACGGAGTGACTTGTCCATCCAGCGTCAAATAGAAGCAATCGTATCCTCTGTTTTCATAGTTATCACCACTAAAGGCAGAAACCATAAGGCCATCTGGTGTCAAAGCACAGGTAAAGGTTGCAATATAACCTACCGGCTCTCCAAAATTACCAACAATCGCGATATCCATTGGAATGGTTCCAATACCTTCTGAGGTGAACTTTTCCTCTTCTTCCGACCATGTGAGCCATTCCATAACTACGACATTTTGAATGACCACCTGATTACCATAGCTACTTAATTGGTTGTTATTCGTATAGGTATTATCAGTTTCTCCTGCGGACCTTGTGCTGGTTACTTTTATACTTTCTTTTGAAGCTTTTGCTTCTTTCAGATCAAAGTTCAGTTTAAAGATTGTCTGAGAATCCTCTGTCCGATTATATTTTACAGGAACTGGTACGCCGTCTTCTTCCACTTCTTCCTCTACGACTTCCAAATAATAGCCACCATAGAAGAAAACTCCGTTATCGGTTGCGAATATGGATCCGCCCATAGGAAGCTCTATGTCCGAAAGGTCGACCTTTGTCCATACTGCCGTTTCCGGATTATAGAGGAACATCAAATCGGCCATCTTTTTCTCACTAGTAAAGGAACGATTACCTACAGTAAATGATTTTCTGCCTTCTACTGTATAGTTTGCATAAGCAAAAATCAGACCTTCATAAGTAGCCAGTCCTACTGAGTCATCATCAATGCCGTTATCATATTCCTCCCCTACCGGAACATCATCCAAACGCTGCCATGCATCGGTTTCTGGATCATAACACCAGAGCTGTTTATGTTCCGTTGGTTTTGTATAACGATATTCTGGACTTAAGGTTTCCGGAACCACATAGAGTTTTCCATCTAAGCCAGTCATGGTTGAAAAGTGGCAATTCTCCAGTTCTTCTGGTAAATCCACGGTTTTATCAAATGTAACTTTTCCGCCAACGCCTTCTGTAACGATTCTCTTTGTTGTAGTTTTTCCGTTACCGGCAGTCAAATATAAATCCAATCGTTGGTTAGTAACAGGCTCAGGCAAAACAATCCGTACTTCAGAATCGGACCAACAATCTATGGTGCAGTCAGATTCACCAATTTCTACGGTTCCCTTTGCCTCTCCAAAGAAACGGCCATGAATTACAAGAATCTGGTTTTCCTGAAGGACACTATGGATTACTGGGGTGTAATCCTCCGGAGCAATGTCAAAACGGAAAGCGCCATTGCTTGTACACAAGGATGCATAGGACTCTTTTGGATCTACGCTAGCCTTCATAACACTGGCAACATACTCTGCCTTTTCTGCAGGAGTCATGCCGTCTAAAGCTCCATTGTTCCGCAGTTTGTCGTACATTACGGCTGTTGAACCGGTAATGGCTGGAGTTGCCATACTGGTACCTTGCAAGAAGGCGTAACGTAAGGTGCGGTTTCCGGCACCGATACTGTCAAAGTAAAGTTTACTTGCCTGTCCGGATGCTCCAGAATCGCATACGCAAACAAGGAAATAAACGCGTCCATTGTAATATGGTAATGGGCAATCACTGCCTTCATCTGTACCAACAGCTGCGCCGTAGGACATATTGGTCCAAGCCATAGATGGTCTCTGCCAGCCCAAGGTTCCTCCGATATTGGAGCTCAGGGACTTGGTATCCTCCGAAGGGGTATCAAACGTAATTGTCCTTACAAACGTCTGGGCATTATCTAAGGTGCTTTTTAACGCAAAACTGAAATGGGAAATCTCAGAGAGATCTTCTTCAGCAACAGGAATTGATACCAGGAATAATTCTCTTACATTGATATCGTCCTTTGGAGCTACATCAACAACGTAAGAATAACCATTTTTATCGAAATCATCCGGGTCAGCGATTCGTTCTCCGGTTTTTATGGAATTATCAACAAAGTCTTTAAATGCCGCGGTGTCTTCGAACTCAAGATAATCATCCCAATTCATGTCATACTCTCCAAGAGAAGTAATCGTAACCTGCTTCTCCGGATCTGTTGTTGGGTCAAATCCATCATATACCTTGCGAGTCTGGTCCACGGAAGCAAAGTATTTGGAAGAAACTCCACATACTGGGGAAAGAATGGCATCTCCAGGTGAAAAAATATCCGTTGTGGATTGACCAAAGTCGGTATAATCTGCAGGAATATAATTTGGAGCAGACGCATTTACCAAAATGGTATAAGAGCTTCCGGCAAAATCGGAAGAGGTGTTCGGGTAGTCATCATTATCTAAAGAAAAGTTTCCGGAAGCTACACAAGTAACAACACCACGTTTACCTAATTCGTTTGCCATTAATAATTCCGCATTGGTATAACCATCTCCACCAAAGGAGCAGTTTACGGAATAGAGATTCAGTCCATTATCTACGCATTCTACAAGATACAGGAATGCTCGGATAATGTTCGCTTCTTCAAAATTACCGATATGGCTTGCACGGACAATACACAATTTAACGCCAGAAGCTACACCGCTGGTTCCGATTCCGTCCCATGCGGAAGCAATGATTCCTGCACAATGGGAACCATGCCCATTATCATCCATGGGATCATCTTCCGGACCATCTCCAGAACAGTTATAACCATATTCGCCGCCCTTGCTGGAATACGGTCTCATATCCATAATAATTCCATCAAAATCTGGATGGGTATAATCAATTCCAGAGTCAATCACTGCTACCACTGGAGTGTTGCTCACATTTTCTTCTCCGGTTTTGTTCCAATCCGGAGAAACAAGAGAATACAAGTCCGTTGCATCTTCGCGGTAGCCCCACTGAAGGTGGCTTAAATCGCCAATACTGTCATAGCCTTGCTCTTGAATCAGATCCACAGCTTTTCCTGTCGCAAGGACCCTGGTTACCGGGTCTTCTTCTGCGCCTAACAGAGGCATCGGAGCATTCTGGATCGGCGTTGGTTCTTCTTCTATATCTTCCGGAACGTATGGATTATTAATATCCATGCCATCGTGGATGTCATTTTCTTCCTCATCGTCGATATCCGTTGATTGACGGATATAGTTTGGTTCTGCCCATATTACAGCCGGATTATCAGATAATTCTTCTAACAACTGACGTGTGGTTTTTCCATCCTGGGCAATCAACTGAACGCTGCCACCGGACGCAGAAGTATCCACCTCTGGTTCAAAAGTTTCTTCCATAGCATCCGAAGATACTTCTGCAAGTACTTCGGTTTCCATGTCCTTGATATCTTTTTTTGCTTTGGAATTCAGTTTCGCGGTGTCGAAGATTGCGATTACTTCGCCTTCTACATATTCCTCTCCCGTCAGCATGTCATCGATCATATCTATCCATGCAACACTTTGGGATGGTTCTTCCTGCGCAAAGGTCTGAATGCCCAAAGGCATACTACTAGCAACGAGAAGAATCGAAGCTGTAACAATCGTTAAAGATTTAAACAGACGATGGTTTTTCATTTACTCCCTCCTAATTTTCTATTGGATTTCGTAAGTACCTATTTCAATTCGTAAGTTATATTCCCGGGTTTCACCTTCCGGAGTTACTACGATTAATTTCGTTTTTCCACGTTTCTTAAAGTTTGCTTGAACGACGCAAGTTCCGGTGGAATCATCAAGATATACCTCACCATATTTATTATCTTCCAAAGATACCTGATACTCCATAGTGATTGCTTTATGGTCCACTTCGTTCAGTATTTCCGTAGAATAACGATACGGATTTAACAGAACGAATATAAGAATACCGATAACAATTGCGCCACTGACCGCCGCTCCGATGGCTTTCATTTTTTTGTTTGGGAGCAAAATAATTGGATATAAAATCATTGCTGCTGCGCAAAACAGGCAAACCAGCAAATAGAACGGATGGCAAAAAGTAAAATCTTTTAAGTAGGTTTTTAAGCTAAAAGCCGTAAGTACAATCATCGGCAATAAAATGAGATAACCCCACCATTTTCCTTTTTTAATGTAATATCCCATGAATCCCATCGGCAAACATGCGACCGTCCAGATGGCCCAAGGCTTGTAATATTGGAAGATCTGCCAGCCCAGGGAACTAAAAGGAACTTGCAATAAATATACCAGGGGTTGGCTAATCAGGAAAAATACAAAGCATTTTAATGCTGCGTCAATATTGGACTTAGCATTCATTATGATAAAGATTCCAAATAAAATCCATACTTCAAAAGAAACGACGATGGTATGGAAGGAGGTATATTCCAGGGTCGGAATTAAAGCCATTGCGGCCGTAAATACCCCGGCGATTAAGGCAAATAAGATTACCTTTTTCCATGTTAAATTAATTTCGCCAAATAATTTTTTGATTTTGTTCATATGAATTCTCTGCAAGTAAAATTTACTAGATAGATTTTTATGGATTCACGACTGGCGCATAAATTGTGCCGTCTTCCATTACATGTTTGTAGAAGGCCATAGCCTCATCCGCCATTTCTTCGTAAATATCGATGTTGTGGCTCATGCCAGAATAAATTACCATCTTGCAATTTGGCAGGCACTGGAGGGTGCGCACCATAAGGTCTGGTCTGGAAATTGGATCATGGATTCCACCAATCATAAGGGTTGGCGTCTGGATGCCGCTTAAAACTTCTTTCAGTTTTTCTTCGCTTCCCAGTCTCGTCATTGGACGGCCGTAGTCAATGGCTTTGGTTTCTGGAGAATTATAAATCGCTTCATAATCTGGCTGTGCTTTCAGGCGGTCTGTTACTTCCTTTTCCAACTCCCGACGTTTTAAAATCGCAGGGTCTTCAGAAGGCCAGGTCATAATTGGGAAAGCCATCTTTCCTTCCATAATCATTTTACGGATGGACATAGCTCCTTCGTCAATATTATGAGGGCCCGGTACTACTGCGAAGAAGCAGTTTACACGATCCTGATGGTTCATCAGAATATGCCAGCCGGTTCCTGCACCATGAGAAGCACCGGAATAGGTAAATTTATCGATGCCCAGATAGTCTGCAAATTCAACAACATCTTCTGCAAATCGGTCGTACCAGAAATCGCCGTAGTCTTCTGTTACATGGTCCGATTTTCCGAAGCCCCGATTGGTAAGAAGATATACATGAAAGCCCCTCTTTGCCATTTCTTTTTCAAAGGAATATTCTGCATGGGACACCATCGTGCAAAGCAGATATTTATCGCCCTCACCAAATTCCTCATACCAGATTTTTACGTTATCTTTTGTTGTAAAATAAGCCATGGTTTCTCCTATCCAGTGTAATGATTCGCATTATTTTTTTCTTATAATAATTTTACCCCAGAAAATTAGGCTTTGTAAAGTTGATAAAAGAAAAGGGCTGCCTACGCAGCCCTTTCTTGGTAGTAAATGTTTTTTATTCTTCTCTCTGTGACATCTTTTTATCAGCGTTCATCAGTCCGCAGCCACATCCGATGTAATTATGATAAAGCTGAATATTGTCTCTGGCATTTTTTTCCTCTTCCACCTGCTCGCTGATGAACCAGTTTAGGAATTCCATGGAAACAATGTCTTTTCTTTCCATGGTCTCCTTGTAAATTGCATGGATTTTGCAGGTAACACTCTTTTCATGCTTCAGTGCCAGCTTCAGCATTTTCTCAACATCGTCCATAATTTCCATCGGCTCTTCGATACTTTTTAAGCTTACCTTCTCTCCATTTTCCGTCAGGAAGTTCTCAAGCCTTTCCGCGTGTTCCACTTCTTCCTTTGCCTGAATATCATACCATCTAGCATAGCCTCGGAGCCCCATATCTTCGTATACAAGCTTCATTTTATGATAGATATAAGCTGAATACATCTCGTAATTAATTTGTTCGTTCAGCATCATTATTATTTTCTTATCTAACATTTTCAATTATTACCTTCTTTCTTTTTTTATTTCTAAAAGAGTCTTGTGGCAAATAAATTTTTAGTATTAAAAATCCATTTGCTAATTTGAAAATATCAGATTAATGAATAAGCACAACCACCAGATACGAAGTGGGCCACTTCACTTCTGCAAGTAGATATTGCAAAAGTCCCTTCTGCCATTGCGGGTTTTACTCTTTTTCACGGAGTCTTCTGCTTACGAAAAACGCACCAACAACGCATGTAAGGGATGCCAGCAGAATCATAAAATACAGGAAACCGTTTGCAGAATCCCCTGTCAATGGGTTTACCGGACCATCTTCTGCTGTCTCAACTAGCAGACCAACAAGGAAATGTGGTTTATCCACGATTTCTACATATCTGTTGTTTCCTTCTCCTTTGACCTCTGCCTTCTCTGTTGACTCTATACCCATGCTGTACAGGTCATTATAGTATATGATGTCTAAAGATTCGTCGTCTGTAATATTTGGGGCTGGAAGCTTAATAACTGTCCTCAGGTTATAGCGGCTTGCAATATAGGCCTGAACTTCTGAAGGCACAACTCGACTCAGTCTTGTGACTTCATGAGTTGTTTCATCATAGTTATTGACATACATTACCAGCTCTGCTTCATATAATGGGTTCAGAACCGCCTTACCGTTAACGAATTCAACCGCTACGGAAACCTTCAGATTAACACCAAAGGAACTATCCAGAGAATCCATCAATTCAAGATTAAATTCTCCCTCCTCAATCAGATCTTCGAATACCATTGCTGCCATGTCTTTTCTTGGTCTTAAGTCGTTCTCCATACCCATCGGATCGTTGACGGACGCAATGGTAGTATTATTTGAAGCCTCTGTCTTAAAGTTACTGTGAAGTTCCAGCATCTTGTCGAGAAGTTCGTCCAACTCATCGCCGGTAAGTTCCGGAAGGTCCGCTCTCGCTCTGGCATCACCGATGCGGAAACCATATTCTCTTTTAACGGCCTCTTCTGATTCTCCTGCTCCATCAATAACACTAAGACCATCGGAAATACATTCGGTATGTTCAAACTCATTCTCTGGAGCAAACAGAGTTTCCTCCATCCAGCCTTCTTCTGTGCCGATTCCATTCATGGAAACATTAACGTAGTCTTTGAGAGGATTCACGGATTTCTCTCCGGAAGATGGCGCGGTTCCCTGAACGGCCTTATTCTCCGGAACCTTTTTCTTCATCAACAGAAGAACTTCTCTTGTAAAATCTGCATTGTAGTAATGTTTATGATCTCCATACCAATCTGTATGTCCCTGATCATGGACAATCGCCAGTTTTGTCGATGCAGGATTGAAAGCGTACGCAGTATTTCCATCTCGATAACTGCTTGCCGCAGCCAGCATACCGTTCGTAGTTAACTTTCCGGTTGTTGGGTCCATCCAGTCAGCTAATATCTTTGTGTGTAGTTCGAATTTACTGTTGCTTTTTCCTGTGGAATTAATCTTATAGGTGGCGCCTTCTTTAAATACGTCTTTCTTTCCAACAATATACTTTGCTGTCATTGGCAGATTTTCACTAAACTGAAAATCTGTATATTCATCAAACTCCGTAAGAATTGGAAGACTACCGCAATCTGCGAACCAATCATTCGGGTCTGCTTCTGCCTCTGCCAGGTATTCTGCAAATGAGGCTGCTCCACTGTCGGAAGAACATAAATAGGTATCGTACAGCATCTGCGTTACGATATCATCTGTCATTGTAAGACTTGTTGGATCCTGATCGTAAAAATAGTCGTTCGGCCGCCAATACTCCCCATAATCTTTCGGCTTTCGCTCGATTTTTTCCAGTCTCCAGCGATCATTGAACTGTCTTGATAATGTGATCTCGTTGTTCTTTAAGAAGCATTGATATAAATCTACGAACGTACCGTGCTGTACTTCTACAAGGGTGTTTGTCAAATAGCAGTAATTGTCGTATCCCGTGATTGCATTATTCCTTATGGTGTCTAAGTCATCAATCGCACCCGTCCACTTCTCCAGCATGGACTCCATCTGTGCATCGGAGTAGAGGCCGGTTTTGCTCATGATTTCCTGTGCAAAACTTCCGTACAAAGCCGTACGTGTGATCATCGTGTTGGTTATCGTATCGATATGATCTTTTGCATATCCCTCAAATACATACACATTGTAAAGGAGCTGCAGCTGTGCGCTGATTCCATCATTGCTTCTCAGCAAATCGTTCAAATATCCGTTTACAGCGGATACTACTTCACTTGCAAAGGCACTATCATCCTTTAACGCGTCACAAAGCAGTCGATACAGAAGCTCATCATAGGCATCGATGGCATATTTCTCTGCTTCCTGGCTACTGTAACCAGAGGAACGGAATTTGCTTTCCATTACACTTAAGATATTGTCCCTATATGTGTTGATGTCATATGCCGGAAGAGAATCGAAATCCTCTCCAGCAATCATCAGGCATCTCGTAATTTTCAGCCCCTCGTCGGAAATCACTCCGACATCGATATCATCTTTTGTTGAATGAACAAGAAGTGTTTCATCTGAATTTTCCCAAGAATATGGAATAATCAAATCTTCCTTGTCCGAACTGTTGTACCAAGCCTTGATGGCAAGGGTTGTTTTGAGTTCATAGTCTGCAATCAGACTGTCAAGAACCTTGATATTATTATCTTCAAAATCATTCCAGTATTTCAGCATGTCGCTGGCAATATTCGCACGAGCGATTTCTTCCTGCCTTACACTGTTCTGCTTAATATCCTTGGCCACATCATCCAGTTTTCGGTTCATTTCGGAAAGCGTTCCCTGGATATCCTGAATTCCTTCATAAAGGTCAAGCAACGTAACCGTCGGTTCACTCGGTTTCGGACCACTGCTCAGACCAAATAATTTCTGAAAGAAACTGCTCTGGAAAATCTTATATACTTTCTGAACAGTTCCGCTATATTTTACAATAGAGTCAAAAACGCTGGTGTAAGCCTTTAATGAGCCACCCTTATCAATACTTTTCACTGCGTTGTTGATTTTTCCTATTGTCCCTATTATTACAAATGGGGAAACTCCCGCTGGTTCTTCTGCATGAGTCGTAACAGAAAACGCCGGAGTCATTGTAATAAGCATTACGATGGACAGCAGTATACATACCAGTTTCTTCTTCATCTTAATTCTCCTACAATTTAATTATTAATGTTCATCTATTTTATTAAAAATCTTAATTCTTCTTTTTTGAAAATCCCAATCCAAAAAGCATCAGTGCAACGGACAGAATTGCGATAAACGCATAAATAGAGGCATTGCTTCCGTCACCTGTCTCAGGTATGGTTGGTTCTGGTTCCGAAGGCTCTGTCGGATCTGTTGGATCTGTCGGTGGTTCTTCTGGAGTTTCCGATGAAGTAATTTCAAAAGCAGCAGAAATCTCAACCTCTTCACTATTTCTGTAGGAAAGTTTTACAACATATTTTCCTGCATTCGTTGGTGCTTCCGGACTTTCATAATCGTTATCCGTTCCTTTATAACTAATCAGAGGTTCTTCTGCAAAGAAATCTGCGCCCTCGACGGTTGCCTCTTTTGGAGTGCCGTCATATTCAGCGTCGGAAGCTGTTATGCTAACGGTTCCAGACATACCGCAAATCTTGCAAGTTGCCGTAAGGCTGTGTTCATCTATTTTCGTTGCAGTTACACTGTCATGAGGACATGGATAAAAATATACTTCACAATCAATACCTGGTGTTGCATCTGGAGCTACGCATTCATACACAATCCATAAATCAACCGTTCCAACAGATCCATCCGGCAAATAACAGGTGGTGTCACAAGGAGCGCTGTCTCCGAATTCAAGTACCTCACCGCCAGAATATTTATGTGCAATAGCATCATCCAGACTATCGCAATAACATATACGCACCGTCTGTGACGGAAGGCTAACAAATACGCAGTCAGAAAATACAATATCGCCAGCGTGAAGAACGCTAGGTGATATTACGATCTCGGAACTTTTAAAAGCAGCATCTGCCAACGTTGGAATCGCACAGAGAATGACCATAGCAACTATAACTACGATGCCTACAAACCACTTCTTGGATAGTTTCTTCATAATTTTCTCCTTTGACAAACTTCCGTCTGTCGTATCGCATTGTCTTTCCAGTTTTCACTGGCGACAATTATTGTATCATAAACATGGTATTTCGTGAAGTTACCTCCAGACTATTCGTCACGAAGGCATAAGAAAAACCCCGCATTGCGCGGGGTTTTAGCAATTTTTCTTATTCGTACTCTACCGTTGCTAGTGGGAACGCTTTTTTCTCAAGATACAGAACGCGAGTCCCATTGCGGAAACGAGCATCAATATGGTCCAAAGACCCGTGAGGCTTTCATCTCCCGTCACCGGAATTTCAGGGTCCGACGGTTCTTCTTCCTGGACCATCCCATTAATTTTCATGACCGTCTCCAGAGTGACAGCCGAAACATCGGTGAATTTCACTCTTTCTGTTTTCGTCAGATAGTATGTAGACTTATCGCTGCCGTCCGGCGTACGCTTGATGGCGAAATCCACATACGGGTTCATGATGATCTGTGGTGCCTTGAGGGCTTCGCCGTCCGAGAGTTTCCCAATGAATTTGTTCTCGCCGGCCATCGCGTATACTTTGCCGTCTTTCATCTCGATCGTGCCGCTTTTACTTCCTGCACCACCACCAATGCCTGGGCCTACATCAATCGACTTGTTGATAAAGAACGCTCTCGCTACATAGGCATTCGCTCCGCCGTAGGCGGTCACGTCGATAGCTCCGTCGATGAGAACGTTGCATCCGCCGTTCTGGCCTGCACCACCGCCGATGCCCGCGCCACCACCGTTTCCTCCGTGCGCGTTAACCTTGCCGCCATAGATCTTCACCGTGCCGCTAGCGTTATAACCGCCGCCGATGCCTGCACCACCACCGACATTCGTATCAGTGATAGTCAGTTCCTTTGACTCACCGCCGTTGCCGAACACAGTGCCGCCATAGATGGTCACAGTACCTGCCCCTCCGGAACCGCCGCCGATACCAGCCGCCTGTCTTCCGCCGTTGCCAATCACATAGCCACCGTAGAAAGTAATGTTACCACTGGCCTTGTTCGGACCGCCACCGATACCCGCATAGCCGTCTGCATTGCTCGTGGCAGTCAGCTTGCCCATCGTGGCAAACGCTGTCGACTGCGCATAGATCTTCAGGTTGCTTCCCTGTTCCACGCGGATGCCGTTGTCCACAGTCAGTTTGCATCCATCCTGCAGGATCAGGTTGACATTGCCGGATACGACCACGGAATCAATCGTACAGTCATCGGTGACAACATACCATGGATCTGTCCAAACAACAGCGTCAAATGTCACGTTCGTGCAGGACAAATCCTCGGATCTTGTACCGTCAAAAACGTAAAATGAGTTTGTCTTGTTGATTTCAACAACAAAATCGGCCTTTTCGCCAGACAAGAAATCCATCCAGTCTGTTTCGTATGCTCCGCTGGCTCTGACATCTCCGGTCATATTGTCGATTACAGCGAGGCCATGAGCTACTTCGATCGAACCAGGACCAGTATAGAGCCCACCGCCGCCGATGGCGCGAGGGACTTTCTCCCCTGCTTCTGCTTTTACTGTACAGTTCCCGTTGATCTTGATATTCGCGCCGACACCATTGATGCCGCCGCCGATTCCGGCGCCATTTTTTACACCATTTGCCTCAATTTCGCCGCCATTGATGATTACGGTACCTCCGTTACCGGAGAAACCGCCGCCGATGCCCGCTGCATCAGAGCCGCCGTTTGCCTCTACCTGACCGTAGTTAACTGTTACAGTGCCACCGTTGCCCTCATCGCCGCCACCGATGCCGGCACCGCAGCTACCGCCGTTTGCTACCACTTTGCCGCTGTTGACTGTTACACTACCGCCATTACCATTTTTGCCTCCGCCGATTCCGGCTGCATAGTAGCCACCATTTGCCTCTACATAACCGCCATCAATGATTATTGCACCGTGACTGCCGCCATTGATACCACCGATGCCGGCACAATAATCCGCACCGTATGAGATCAGTTGCCCCATCTCAGTTTCATCCGCGGACTGCGCATAAATCGTCAGACTGCCGCTTCCTGGCACAACATGGATGCCCTTGTTTGCCGTAAGTGTGCAACCGTTTTTTAGAATGAGCGTGGCATTTCCCTGGACCGTGATCACATCATCGACTGTGATATCTCTGTCCACAACATACCAGTGGCTGTACCAGTTGGTCAGTGTCTTCTCTTCGTTGACAAGAGGGACCGCCTTTTTTGTTGTATAGCTAGAGTAATCTTTTATGGTTGAGTTATATGAAATATAGTCTACTTCTGTACACGGAGATACAATCTCGACTTTAATATAATCTTTATACAGGAAATACTCGTTCCAGTCTTTTGGCTGAAGATCCGGGTTGACAAGCGTGCAGTTTGGATAGTTGACCCTATCATATACATAGGCATCCTGTTCAACATATACATTACCCTCCGTGTTGTTGCCGTCGCCGGCACCGATCGCGTAAGCGCTTGCTCCGGAATATACTGTAAGTAAACCTGCATCGAGATAAACTTCGCCGCCATCGCCTTTATTGCCGCCGCCGATGCCGGCCGCATAGTAGCCACCGTTTGCCTCTACATAACCGCCTTCGAGGCTGAACAAGAAGCCATCGCCTTCATTGCCGCCGCCAATGCCGGCACCGCACCCGCCGCCGATTGCTTCGACCGTGCCGCCATAAACAAAGACCGGATTTCCATCACCTTCATTGCCGCCGCCGATGCCGGCGCCGTATTTGCCGCCTTCCGCGTGTACGAGGGTCTCTGCGCTTTCAGAACTGATGTTGACTGAAGCACCATCGCACAGGGTACCGCCGCCGATGCCGGCTGCACCGTAGCCGCCATATGCATATACTGTGCCGCCGGTGATATCGACCATACCGCCTTCGCCCCACTGGCCGCCGCCGATACCGGCACCGCCGCCTTCATCTCTCGAACCAGAAGCAGAAGCACCGTATGCATATACTGTGCCACCGGTGATTTCAACAAGTCCGCCGTCGCCACCTTCTCCTGCATCGCTGTAAATAAGGTTTTCATCGGTTTTGGTTCCGCCGCCGATGCCCGCTGCAGCCTCGCCGCCGTATGCATATACTGTGCCACCGTAGATATGTACATCGCCGCCATCGCCGCCTGCATCTTCACTGGCACCGCCGCCGATGCCGGCCGCGAACTGTCCGCCGTTGGCGGTCAGTTTGCCACCGTATACATAAAGGGTTCCGCCGGAACCACAGCTTTCTTCACAAGCACCGCCACCGATACCAGGCGCATAGTTGCCGCCGGTCGCGGTCACATCGCCGCCGAAAATGTAAACATTTCCGCCGTCACCGCTGTACTCGTTCACGTCACTGCCACCGATGCCCGCTGAGCCTTCGCCACCCTGGAGTTCGAGTATTCCACCATAGATATACACGTCACCACAGGAAAGACAAACATCGTCATATTTTATATACGAACCGCCGATGCCGGCTCCAGCATCTCCAGAGGCTTCGCCGCCGCCCGTTTTCAATTTGCCCGTGCTTTTCCCCTGTTCTGCAGGTTGAGCATATATTCTCAGTGTGCTGCCGGGAGTAACCTCGATGTTGTATGCAAAGTAGCAATCCGCATCGTTGAGCAAAATGATGGAGCAGTCTCCGACAACAGTAGCCGGTAATTCTGTCACGCCTCCATTGAGCACATACCAACCTGAATGGAATTTTTGGTTGGAAGCTGCCCAAGTCTCTAAATATGTGTATTCTTCGCAGTATCTTGTTACGAAGTTGCCGTCTTCATATGCCAGATACGGTACCGGCCCCTCTACGGGTGATTCCGTTGCCGCAAAAGCGCTCATCGGCAATAACGACAGGCACATCACAAACGCAAGAACCAGACACGAGATTTTTTTACCCATGCTGTAATCCCCCTTTAACAGTTTCATTAATGATTATTGAAATAAACATACCACAAAAATAGAACAAAAAAAACCGCAAACCTTAATTTGTTAAGGGTTTGCGGGTTATTTTCTATACATTATTTCTATTATGTGTATTCTACTGGCTTACTGACTTATTGTTGCCATTTTGTTGCCACTTGCAACGATAATAGCATTCAACAAGTTCTCCGTCTCCTATTCGTTTATGTCCATTGTGATACAAGGCATTATTTCTTTCAAGAAATTCCAAAAATAGAGACGCTGCAATTCGTTTGCATCCATCAGCAAACGGATGGTCTTTTATCATAAAATACAACAAGTTTGCTGCTTTTTCCTCCAGGGATGGATAGGCGTCCTGACCAAATACACTTTGATAAACAGAGGAAATAATACCATCTACTTTTCCTGTCTCTTTTTCAACACCAAATACATCCGTATTGAAGGAGTCCTTCATATGCGCAACCATCTCCATGCAGTCCTCATATGTGATACGGTATAATGGCGTGGCCCCCTCCGGCTTAGCAATGCACTGGTGGTCATACTGATCCAGTAAAGTTAAAGCAGCTGTATACTGGTTAACTGCACGAAGGATATCTCCTGCCTCCACGTCCAACACATCTGCCAACATCTTTGTCTGAATGTCCACCGTCTTTTCCAGTGCCTGCAGACGTTTCTCGTTGATTACATAACCTTCGAGGATATATTGTTTTAATACGGAATTGGCCCACTTGCGGAACTCAACACCACGCTTTGACTTTACACGGTAACCGATGGAAATAATCATGTCCAGGTTGTAGTATTCTATATTTCTCTCGACCTCGCGTTCACCCTCTTTTTGAACTGTCGCAAAATTTGCGACAGTTGAATCTTCCAGTTCCTCCCGTAATGCATTATTAATATGCTTACCGATGGTTTTAACATCTCTTCCAAATAATTCAGCAATCTGATTTCTGTTCAGCCAAACCGTTTCATCCTGTAAAGTGACTGTTAATTTCACTTCGTTATCTTTTGATTCAAATAAGACTATCTCATTTCGTTCCATCTTTCTCCTCCTTTTCTTCTTCATTTTTTTGCAGGAGTTTTTCCGCCTCCGCCTTATATATCATGAGGTTTAAAAGGTATTCCGGCACACGCCGATTACCAGCCTCCCAATCAACAACCGTTCTATACGGAATCATAAAATATTCGCAGAATTGCTTCCTGTTTAAATTCATTTCTTTTCTAAGTTCTATAAGTCTTTCTCGCGCATTCATAGCAATTCCTCCATATGATTATTATATCCATGTTTATGCATCGCGTCAACGCATTAATCTGTGAATATCTCATAAATAAAAAAATAATAGTAAAACCGGACGGTTTCCCGTCCGGCATAAATACATGTAATATAAATAAATTTTTTATTATTCGTACTCTACTGTTGCTGGTGGCTTCGGTGTGTAATCGAAAAGTACACGGTTGATTCCTGGAACTTCGGTGGTGATACGTTTTACCAGATGATCAATGAATGCTGGCTCCAGATGCTCAACGGTTACTTCTACAACGTCGATGGTGTTGATAGCACGGATAATGCATGGCCAATCAAAAGTACGCTTGCCGTCTTTGATACCTGTGGATTTGAAATCCGGAACAACGGTGAAGTACTGCCATACTTTTCCTTCCAGACCGTTCTTTGCGAACTCTTCACGAAGGATTGCGTCGGATTCACGAACTGCTTCCAGACGGTCTCTAGTGATCGCACCAGGGCATCTTACGCCGAGGCCTGGGCCTGGGAACGGCTGACGGTAAACCATACCATGAGGAAGACCTAATTCTTCGCCAACAACACGTACTTCGTCTTTATAAAGGATTCTTACTGGCTCTACCAATTCGAAATTCAGTTCTTCCGGAAGTCCGCCAACATTATGATGAGCTTTAATTCCCTGCTCGCTCTCTAAAATATCCGGCCAAATGGTTCCCTGTCCTAAGAACTCGATGCCATCCAGTTTTGCAGCTTCTTCTGCAAATACTTTAATGAATTCTTCGCCGATAATATGACGCTTCTGTTCTGGATCAGAAACTCCTGCCAGAAGATCTAAGAAACGGTCGGTTGCATCGATATAGATCAGGTTTGCATTCATCTGATTCTTGAATACTTCAATAACCTGCTCTGGCTCGCCTTTACGGAGAAGACCATGGTTTACATGTACGCATACCAGCTGCTGGCCGATTGCTTTCAGTAAAAGAGCTGCGCAAACGGAGGAATCAACGCCGCCAGATAAAGCCAGGAGAACCTTTTTGTCTCCAACCTGAGCTTTGATATCTGCGATTTGTTCCTCAATATAAGCTTTTGCCAGTTCCGGGGTGTTAATTCTTTGCATGTTTTCCGGACGTACGAGTAATGCCATTTCTTTTTCCTCCACTAATTTGCAAAATAATTCTATGGTTTTCCTGAAATAGTCTAAAAATTTACATTGTTTTCAGGAATTTTTCACAATTTTATTATCAAATATTTTACTTCACCAATACTGCATTTTCAATAAAAAATGTGGCGAAAATTCCTTTCGCCACATAGATTTTTTGGTCGTTTTTTCATACGAAGACTTCGGTTTGCAGATTTTTCAGTTTTAAGAACGGTCTGCCCATCCTCTTCCCATTTCCTCTACATCGAAATGACAAACTGGGCGCCACCGTCTACATTCTCAGCCTTAATCTTCCAGCCATGTTGCTCTACGATTTCCTTCGTCAGAGACATGCCAATGCCAGTGTTTCCGTTCTTTCCAGTGTAGAACCGTTCGAAAAGATGCTTTAAGCTGTCTTCGCTGATTGGCGTTCCATCATCCCAGATTTTCAAAGTCTTTCCGTCATAGGAAATTTTGATTTCCTTCTCTGCATAGCGGATGGCGTTGGATAAGATATTGCGTACCGCTTTTTCTAACTGCACCCGATCCGCCTCGATGGATGGAAGTCCGCCTTCTACTTTTAAGTCTACTTTTAGGTCTTTGCCGTTAATGGCTGCTTCCATAGAGGTCAGGCATTCGGACAGGAAGCTGTACATTTCTACGGATTCCTTATTCAGTTTGTATGCGCCGCTCTCCAGACGGGAAAGGGATAAAATATCGTTAACCAGATTGGTCATTTTGTCGGTTTCATTTAAGATAACCGCCGTCGCTTCCTTGGTGTCGGAAATGACGCCTTCCTGCAAACCTTCCGCATAGCCCTGGATGGACATGAGCGGAGTCTTCAGTTCATGGGATGCATTCTCGAAGAACTGTTTCTGTTTCGCCTGGTCGGTTTCGATTTTCTTACCTACGAAGAAGCCGATTAAGGTTGCGCCTACGATGCAGACCGCCATGATGATGTACATAACGATACTGATGGTCTTAATCATTTCGGTTTCCGAGGTGGCATTTACGTAGTAGAACTGTACGCGGCCGTCGCCGGTTTCTTTCCAGGAAACGAACAAGGTGGTGTCGTCCATTTCCACTTTGTACATTTCTTCCGGCCGAGTGTCGTCCGTTCTCCACCAATTCACGATGTTCTCGGAATAATAGTCCCAAAAGATTTCGTCGTAGCCCCGGTAGTCGTCATCCCAAATCTCATTCCAGAGATCAAACAAGTCGTCGTACCAATGACGCTCGCCGTCATCGTAATAGTCATCGTCATAGCCATAGTAGCCGCCGTAATAATCGTCATAGTAGCTGTCTTTATGGTCGTCAGCGCCTGCATCCTTTGGCTCGTCTTTCTTTGGGTCGTAAATGAAGGAAGCTCCCGCCATCTGGGATTCAATCATTTCCGTCCGGTCCAGAACGCCATCATTGTCCATGTAGACGGAGATACAATTTTGGGCTTTCGTGCGAACATGGGCATTCACAATTAAATTAAAAGCAACGCCTAAAATGACGAAGGCAACCGCCATGCATAAAGCCATGGTTATGACTAATTTTCGCCGGGTGTGTTTCATTTACTTGCCTCCAATTTATAGCCGAAGCCCCATACAACCGTGATGGCCACGCTGCTGCCAACGGCTGCCAATTTCTTTCGGATACGTCGTACGGTTTCGTCCGTTACTCTAGTTTCTACTTCCGTACTGATTCCCCAGATTTTATCTAACAATTCTTCCCGCGGGATGGCGCGGTCTTTTTGTTCCATCATATAGCGAAGCAGGGCCAACTCTGTCATGGTCAACGCTGCCTTGTTTCCCTTGCAGGTTACTTCCCGGGTTTTATAGGAATATACGATATCGCCGAAAGTCAGTTCTTCTTCGTTTTCCGGAACTGTATCGGCATGTTCCATTTCAATACGGCGGAACAAAGCCTTAATGCGCATCACCAGCATAGACGGACGGAACGGCTTGGTCAGATAATCGTCGCCACCGTAAGTCATGCCCGTCACATAATCCATCTCGCTGTCTTTGGCAGTAAGGATGATGATCGGCACTTTTGAAATCTCTCTTAAGCGTTTGCAAATGGTTAAACCATCGGTGCCAGGCATCATGATGTCCAGTACTGCCAAATCGCAAGGTTTCTTGCGGAAGGCATCGAACAGTTCATCGCCTGTCGGAAAAACTTCCACTTCAAAACCGGAATCGATTAAGAAAGATTTTAAAATTTCGCGGATATTTTCTTCGTCGTCTGCTGCGTAAATTAATTTTCCCATAAAAACCTCCAGAGGACAGAAGTTACCTCCCGTCCTCCGTTAATTATATTACATTTTTATCTATTTGACGATTAAATTCATGCTCCCCAAAGTAAGTCGTCGTTTTCAGATTTTGGTTGCTCCTCGATTTCGCCGAGAATCAAGCTCCCTGAGAATCTTCTTCAAACAGTCCGGAGAAGAAATCGTAGATGTCATCCATGCTGAAGCCATCGTCTTCTTTCTGGTCCTTGTTATTGTCCGGTTTGTTCTGGTTGCCATTCTGATTTCCGTTCTGGTTGCCATAGGAATCGCCTCCATAGTACCAGTAATCATCGTAGTCATCGTTGCCACCGAAGAACTGGCTGAAGAAGTTGTCATCATCGTTGTATGGATTGTTATATCCATAGTTATATCCGTAGCCAGGAATGTTGTCTAAAATCTCGTCGAGATTAAACTCTGGAATTTCAATGGCTTCGATTGCGGTTCTTACGCCTGCCAGTTCTCTGCCAACTTTCGCTGTGGAGAACGCATTAACTGCCAGAAGACCTGCGATAATTACTGCCAGAATTGTCATGACGATACGGAACCATAAGCCACGATGCTGACCTTTCTGTTTACATGGTTTCTGTGGCTTCTGTGGAGCGGCCTGTGGAGCTTGTGCTGGTGTCGGCTGTGGTGTTGCCTGTGGCTGTGTATACTGAGGAGCGGCCTGCTGATACTGTGGAGCAGCCTGCTGTGTGTACTGTGGCTGAGCTGGTGCCGGTGTTGGTTGAGGCGCTGGCGCTGGCTGAGGTGCCGGTGCTGGCTGAAGCTGAACTGGAGTTGCCTGTGGCTGCGTATACTGCGGAGCTGCTGCTTGAGCTGGTGCCGGTGCTGGCTGTGGTGTTGGTGCCGACGCTGGCTGTGGTGCCGGTGCTGGCTGAGGTGTTGGCGCTGACTGTGGTGCTGGCGCTGGCTGAGATGCCACCTCAACTACCGGGACTACCGGTATCTCTTGCTCTGCTGCTGCCTGTACTGCCTGCTGAACTTCCTGATATACTTCCTGGGAAGGAACCATTGTCTGATCAATTGCTGCCTGCACTGGCTGTACAGCTTCTGCCACTGGCTGAGCTACCGCTTCAACTACTGGAGCTGCTGCCTGTGCTACTTCTGCAGGTGCTGCCTGCACTGCCTCCACATTGTTTACAACTGTATCTGCTGCGTTAACGATGTTTTCATTGATGTTTTCTGTCATTTTATTTCCCCTTTCATGTTTCGCCTTTTCGTGCGAACAAGCGATAAGATTACTTTTCAATTTTCAAATTCTTCATTTGATGGCCTAATGATACTTCTTTCCAATTTTGAAATCTCACATGAAACTGAGTTAAAAATGTCACAATTTTGCAACAGCATTTGCAAATAAAAAAGTTCCCTGCAAACCATCCTGCAGGGAACTCTATTTTTTATTTCAAATACTGTTTTAAGAACTGGCCGGTGTAGCTCTTCTTGTCTTTCGCTACTTCCTCCGGCGTACCTTTGGTGAATACGGTGCCACCCTTGTCACCGCCTTCCGGCCCCATGTCGATAATGTAATCGGCTACTTTGATAACCTCCAGGTTATGCTCGATTACTACGACGCTGTTTCCGCCTTCGGAAAGTCTGCGCAGGATGTTGATCAGCTTATGAACATCGGCAAAGTGAAGTCCGGTGGTCGGCTCGTCTAAGATGTACAGGGTCTTACCTGTCGGTCTTCGGCTGAGCTCGGTAGCTAATTTTACTCGTTGCGCCTCGCCACCAGAAAGAGTTGTTGACGGTTGGCCTAACTTAATGTAGGAAAGTCCGACTTCGTCCAGGGTTTTAATTTTCTGGTAAATTCTCGGCACATTCTTAAAGAACTCCATAGCCTCTTCCACGGTCATTTCCAGAACATCGTAGATGGATTTTCCTTTATATTTTACGTCCAGAGTTTCCCGGTTGTATCGCATGCCATGACAGGTGTCACATTTTACGTAAACGTCTGGCAAGAAGTGCATTTCAATCTTGATAATACCGTCGCCAGAGCAAGCCTCACAACGGCCGCCTTTTACGTTAAAACTGAACCGGCCTTTGTTGTAGCCACGAACCTTCGCGTCGGTGGTCTGGGCAAATAAATCACGAATCAAATCGAACACACCTGTATAAGTTGCTGGATTGCTTCGCGGAGTTTTTCCAATCGGGCTTTGGTCAATGCAGATGACCTTATCCAACTGCTCAATGCCTTCGATTTTTTTATGATGGCCTGGAACCAGATGAGCTCGGTTCAAAGTTTTCGCCAGACTCTTATACAAAATCTCGTTAACTAAAGAAGACTTTCCAGAGCCGGAAACGCCCGTCACACAAGTCATAATACCTAACGGGAATTTAACATTGATGTTCTTTAAGTTGTTCTCGGTAGCGCCTTTGACTTCAATCCATCCCGTTGGCTGACGACGCTCTTCCGGAACCGGAATTTTAATTCGGCCGCTTAAGTAATCGCCGGTAATGGAATCCTTGCAGTTCATAATTTCTTCCGCCGTTCCGATGGCAACGACTTTTCCACCGTGTTCGCCGGCGCCCGGACCGATATCCACAATGCAGTCCGCCTGACGCATGGTGTCCTCGTCATGCTCTACTACAATCAGCGTATTTCCTAAATCCCGGAGTTGCTTCAAGGTGGTCAGCAGTTTCTCATTATCTCTTTGATGGAGGCCGATACTCGGCTCATCCAAGATATAAAGCACGCCCGTAAGACCGGAACCAATCTGGGTTGCCAAACGGATTCTTTGGGCCTCGCCACCAGAAAGGCTGGCTGCATAACGGGTTAGGGTCAGGTATTCCAAACCTACATCCAACAAGAATTTCAAACGAGCCTTTACTTCTTTTAAAATCGGACCTGCGATTTCTAGCTGGGTCTTGGTCAATTTTACTTTTTCAAAAAATTCCAGGCTTTCCCGGATGGTCATAGCCGATACTTCGTGGATGTTCTTTCCTCCCACCGTTACTGCCAGAGAAATTTTATTCAAACGCTTTCCGCCACAGTCATCGCACGGGCTGATGCGCATGTATTCTTCATACTCATGCTTAAAGGAGTCCGCCGTTTCATGATATCTGCGGTTCAAGTTTTCAATTAAACCACCAAATACTAACGGATATACGCCACTGCCACGTTGTCCGGAATAACGGACGTTAATCACGCGGTCATCGCCATGCCAGATAATGTCCTGGATTTTCTTCGGATATTTGTTAAACGGCGTATCCAAGTCGAAGTTGTGAGCCTTCGCTAAGGCCGTCAAGGTTGCATGAGAAAAACTTCCCTCTTTTTTCGAACTTCCCCAGCCCGGAGCAACAATGGCTCCCTGGGAAATACTTAAGGACTCATCCGGAATAATCAGCTCCGGATCAAATTCCATTTTATAGCCGATGCCGGCGCAAGAAGGACATGCGCCAAACGGGTTATTGAAGGAGAAGTTTCTCGGTTCAATTTCTCCGATACTTACGCCGCAATCCGGACAAGCGAAATTGGAAGAGAAATGAATCTCGTTATTATCGTCCATCAGAGAAAGTTTCTCCGCATCTTCCGGCAAAGAAACAACTTCTACCGTCATCAAGCCTTCTGCCTGATTCAAAATATTTTCAATGGAGTCTACCAGTCGGGACTGGATGCCATCTTTTACTACCAAACGGTCTACAACAATGTCGATGTTGTGTTTGATGTTTTTCTCTAACTTAATTTCTTCGTCCAGGTCATACACAATGCCGTCAACACGAGCGCGGACATAGCCGGACTTTTTCGCAGATTCTAAAAGCTTTACATGCTCACCTTTCCGGCCACGAACAACCGGTGCCAATAGCTGAATCCGGCTTCCCTCCGGAAGTTCCATAATGGCATCTGCCATCTGGTCCACGGTCTGCTTATGAATCTCTCTCCCACATTCCGGACAGTGAGGGGTTCCCACGCGAGCATATAACAGTCGTAAATAGTCATGGATTTCCGTAACGGTTCCAACGGTAGAACGTGGGTTCTTATTGGTAGCTTTCTGGTCAATGGAAATGGCCGGAGAAAGTCCCTCAATCATCTCAACCTTTGGCTTTTCCATCTGTCCCAAGAACTGGCGGGCGTAACTGGAAAGGCTTTCCATGTAACGGCGCTGGCCCTCCGCGTAAATGGTATCAAAAGCCAGAGAAGATTTTCCCGAGCCGGAAAGGCCGGTGAAAACAACCATCTCATTTCGTGGAATGTCCAAATCAATATTCTTTAAATTATTCTCCGAAGCACCTCGGATCTTAATCAGTTTCTGTTCTCTTGCTGCCATAACAGTTTCCTATTTCTTCGTTTTTTTGCGTGTGTTCTTCCTCGTTCCGTCACGTTTCGCGCACACCTATTTCGTTTTTCTTTCGATTCTTTTTTTCGTATTGCGTCTGGACGCAGCACGGGTTTTCGGGTCCTCATCTACCAGATGTTTCTTCAGATCCAGCATCTGGTCACGTAAGGAAGCCGCGGTCTCAAAGTCTAAATCTGCTGCAGCTTTCCGCATCTGCTTTTCAACTTTCGCAATGAGTTTTTCGATTTCCGCCTTACTCATAGACTCTGTATCTTTTTCCAGTTTCTGGGATACGGCTGTCGCCTCTTTCGTAATGCTGATTAAATCTCTTACTGCTTTCTTTATAGTAGTCGGCGTAATGCCGTGTTCTTCGTTATACGCTTTTTGTATATCACGACGACGGTTCGTTTCCGTAATGGCCGCTTTCATGGAATCGGTCATCACATCGGCATACATAATAACCCGTCCTTCCGAGTTTCTGCTGGCACGACCGATAGTCTGAATCAAGGAAGTTTCGCTTCGTAAGAAGCCTTCCTTGTCCGCATCCAGAATGGCTACCAGGGAGATTTCTGGAATATCCAAACCTTCCCTTAACAGGTTAATTCCGACCAGAACATCGAACACATCCAATCGCATGTCACGGATGATTTCCGTCCGTTCCAAAGCCGCGATGTCGGAATGTAAATATCTTACGCGGACGCCGGCGTCCTTCAAATAATCCGTCAGGTCTTCCGCCATTTTCTTAGTCAAGGTAGTTACCAGAACTTTATTGCCTTTTCCCGTTTCTTTATTGATTTCCGTCAGCAAGTCATCAATCTGGCCCTCTACCGGTTTTACCGTAACTTCCGGATCCAACAATCCCGTCGGGCGGATAATTTGTTCCGTTCGTAACAGTTCATGAGCCGCCTCATATTTTCCCGGTGTCGCAGAAACAAACAACATCTGGTCAATCTTTCCTTCAAACTCTTCAAATCGCAACGGGCGGTTATCCAAAGCGGAAGGCAGACGGAAACCATAATCTACCAGAGTCTGTTTTCTGGAACGGTCGCCATTGTACATGGCGCCAATCTGAGGTACCGTCATATGAGACTCATCTACAATAATCAAAAAATCGTTTTTATAAAAATCAATTAAGCAGGCAGGAGCCACTCCCGGCGCCAGCCCAGTTAAATGTCTGGAATAATTTTCGATGCCGGAACATACGCCAGTTTCCCGCATCATTTCCATGTCGAAGTTGGTCCGCTCCCAGATTCTTTGGGCCTCTAACAGCTTGTCTTCGCTACGGAAATAAGCCACCCGTTCCTCTAATTCTTTGGAAATATTTACCAGAGCCCGCTCCATCTGTTCCTGCGGAACAACATAGTAGCTGGCCGGTAAGATGGCCACGTGTTCCATGCGAGCCTTAATTTCTCCCGTCAAAGTATCAATCTGCGTAATCCGGTCGATTTCATCGCCGAAGAATTCTACACGAATGGCATTCTTCTCTGTCATGGCCGGCAAAATTTCGATAACATCGCCTCTTACCCGGAAGGTTCCACGCTGGAAGTCCATATCATTCCGGTCATACTGAATATTAATCAGTTCCCGGATGACTTCGTCCCGGTCTTTTTGCATGCCTGGCCGTAAGGAAACGCTCATGCGGGCGTACTCCTCCGGGTCACCAATGCCATAAATACAGGAAACGGAAGCGATAATGATAACGTCCTTCCGCTCCACTAAGGACGTAGTGGCGGAATGGCGCAACCGGTCGATTTCATCGTTAATCGAAGAATCTTTTTCAATATAGGTATCCGTGGAAGGCACATAGGCTTCCGGCTGATAATAATCGTAGTAGGAAATAAAATATTCTACAGCGTTTTCCGGGAAGAACTCCTTAAATTCGCTGTACAGTTGAGCCGCCAGAGTTTTGTTGTGGGCAATAACCAGAGTCGGTTTATTGAGCGCCTGGATAACGTTAGCCATAGTAAAAGTTTTACCGGATCCCGTTACACCCAGCAGCGTCTCGAACTGGTTTCCTTCCTTAAAACCATCCACTAATTCCTTGATGGCTCTCGGCTGATCACCCGTCGGCTTGTATTCAGATACTAATTTAAACTCACTCATCGGCCCCAAAGATTTCGCCTTCCACAGAAAGCATATCTATTTCTTCTAAAGACAGGTCTTCTAACCAAGGCACCCGCTCCGGGTCGCCTACATCCCGTCGTCGTTCCACTTCGGATAATACTTCGTCCATTCTGCCTAACGCAGCAAAAGGAGCAAACTGCTTTGCCCGTTCTCCCACATCCATCTTTGGCCGAATATTTTCCGGTCTCTTGTCTCTGATTTCGCTCATGGTCACATCCAGCCAAAAAATGGAAGGACGCTTCCCGTTTTTCAGTCGTTGGAAGCGGGTCGGATCATGCCTTCCCGTCATCCTTTGTGTCCTCCAATCTGGCCATTTCTTTCAATCGTCGTGGCGCTTTCCTCCAGGTTCATGCCCTTCAGAATCGCGTTCTTTCCATAGCGGCTTTTAATATCCAAGGCCGCCTGCTGCAGCTTTCGGTCCTTCACCATCGTTTCCGGATTGGTAAACAGATCAAACTGTTCGAAAGCTTCGTCCTGCAGATTATTGAAAAAGAGGTAAACTCTGCGATAGTAAATGTCCGGGTCCGCAATCCGGTCAAATAGACGGATTACCGCTTCTCCCAACACCCGGTTGGAGCTAGTGGTTACGGTCAGCTTTTCGCTAGCACTAATCGGCTTCCGTTCCACGCCGAAAGAAAAGCCTAAGGTCAGCCCGATATTACCCGTAACTTTATGTTTCTTTACAAGGTCCAGACACAAAAGGTCGCACATCTCTTTTACGATCAATCTGCATTCTTTATAATTATAATCCCTTGTAAGAACCTGTCCACTTGAAATGGAGGTAGACTTGGTTTTGTATTTTTTAATGTCTGCGATGGTAGTTGGCTCCAAGCCCCAGGCATGGTCCATAATCAGTTCCGCATTGACGCCGAAGAGACGGAACAGGAGATATTCATCCGCCATAGCGATGTCTCGCATGGTAAAAATTCCCACCTTCGCCAAGCGGCTTACAGTACCTCTTCCAATCATCCAAAAGTCCGTCAGGGGCAGATGGTCCCACAAAGAGGCCTTAAAACTTTCTTCATCCAGCTCCCCAATAAAATCTGCCGCATGCTTGGCCGTAATGTCCAAAGCAATTTTCGCCAGATATAAATTGGTGCCGATACCGCAGGTAGCAGTTAATCCGTAGGTATCTTTTATGTCGTTCAGGACCGTAATCGCCAATTCCTTCGTGTTTTTCTTATAAAGGGACAAGTAATGGGTCACGTCCATAAACGCCTCATCTACGGAATAAACATGGATATCCTCTGGAGCGAAGTACTTCAGATAAATACCGTAAATTTTCGCGCTGTAATCTAAATACAGCTGCATTCTTGGCGGCGCCATAATGTATTTGATATTTTTTGGAATTTGGAACACCCGGCATCGATTGGGAACACCTAATTTTTTAATGGCAGGAGAAGCCGCCAGACAGATGGTCTTATCCGTCCGGGTCGGGTCTGCCACGATTAAGTTCGTCGTAAAAGGATCCAGTCCTCTTTCCACGCATTCTACCGAAGCGTAAAAAGATTTCAGATCGATGCAGATATATTGTCGCTTCTCTTCCATAGTCCTTAAAATTGTTGGGTTTAAAAGGGACAAAAAGAGTTAGTCTTTTTGTCCCGAACGTATGTTTGTATTTATAATATCATGAATGTTTACAGATTACAAGTCTGCAAATTTGATTCTTCCTTTTCCTTTCAGCCAACGAAGGAGAATCCAGGTAATCACTGCAAAAATTACAAGGCAGAGAATCAGATAAACCGCGCTGCTGATAAAGTTATAAAGCAGAAAGAACAAAGCGCCTAATGCTGCGGACAGAAGCATTCCCGCAAATATATCGATCAGAACGGACACGCTCTGCTTAATCGGCTGTACTTCCGTAACCCAATCCAGCATCGGCCGTTTCAGGTCTAAGAATACCTGGAAGGTTGCAGTCATAATGATATAAAGATCGACGCATAAAATCGATAAAATAACGTTCAGTACGTCTGCCCGGATGGCAATGCATAAAACGATGGTGCAGAACGTTGCCGGTGGCAGCGTTAAAATACAATGGTTATAAATTTTCGCCTTTAAAATCTCCCATGGATCAATTGGCATGGACTGCAGCAGCCAGATATTCGGGCCTTCCAAAGAAACCGACGGTCCTGCAATATCAACAAAAGCAGACAGCAGGCAAACGGCAAAAACTGCCAATACCACAACCATGTTGGCAAGCTCCGGAACTGTTTCCTTCAATGCACCAAGAATCTCCCGGGCTTCCCCCATCTTCACAATGACCAGAACCGCTGCAATCAGGAAGAACAGCAAGCCTAAGCCACAGTTCAGCATGTAGGTCGGGCTGGAGGTAAATCTCTTCATCTCTTTTCTTCTTAAGGCAGCGCTTTGCTTTGCCGTCTTAATCTGAGAAGTGTTATATTTTTTATTGGAACCTGCACTATTCGTAGCAGCAACTTTCAGGAAGCTCTTGGTCATGAAGTAGTAAACCACTCCGAAAATTACGGCTGTCATGGCCGTGAATACCAGGAAGCCTACGATGTCTCCGCACATTCCCTTACCCAGGCAATAAATCGGATAGCCCCAGCCTTTCATGGATTCGCCGATACTCAGGGCATTTTCTGCCAGACTTTGAATCAGCGCATCCATCCGGAATCTCAGATACATGACTGCAGCAATAAATACAACGGAAACAATAACCGTAATGAAATTTTTATTTTTCAGTTTGGACATAATCAAGGCGATGACCCAACCAATGAGGCAGGAAATGGCCAGCACCAGGAAACCTAAAACAAAAATTCCCAGAACGCTAAAGATAATAGACAGTACGCTCGCTTTATTGAAAATCCAATAATACAGAACTGCCGGGAAAATTACCATCAATTCATAAATCAATCCGATAACATAAACGCTGATCATACGAGCCAGCAGGATTTTTGACGGTGGAATCGGCATAGATAACAAAAACTCATTATCCTTCGCCCGGAACAAAACCGCTGTGGTACTCATGACGCAGCCAATCAGTCCCATGAGGAAAGCCATAATGGTCATAATCATAAAATAAATCCAGTCATTGGTTCCGTCCAACACCATAAGTCCAAATAAGGAGCTTAAGGCAAAGAAGGAGCCCATTAAAATCAGGTATAAAACGGCAAACAGGATAATCATTCCGGTCGCTTTTTTTCCGGTTGCCTGGGTTCCCTTTTTCTTATTGGTAAAGTACATTTTCCGTACTTCACATAATTCTTTTTTAACTAAAGCTTTAAACATTTTATTTCACCATTCACTAACAACTAGCGTTTCCAGAATCCTCTTTTTTTCTCTTCGAATTTTGGAATTTCAATATTCAGACTAGTATCCTTTTCTGCCTGAGCTGCATTCTGCATATCCAGGAATACTTCTTCTAAGGACTCATCGCCCTTAACTTCTTCCATAGTTCCGGACTTCACTAATTTTCCGTTTTTGATAATGGCAACTTTGTCACATAATTTTTCCGCAACTTCCAGAACATGGGTGGAGAAGAAAATTGCTCCGCCGTTATCGCAGATTTCGCGCATGGTCTGTTTTACCAGGAAGGCTGCAGAAGGGTCTAAGCCTACGAAAGGCTCGTCCATCAGAATCAGCTTTGGATCATGAACTAAAGCGGCCATAATCGCCAACTTCTGTTTCATACCATGAGAATAAGAGTTTACCGGATTTGCCAGTTTTTCTGTCAAGGCGAACATGTCACCATATTTCTTAATTCTTGCTTCCCGGTCCGCCTGACTGACTTCGTAAATATCCGCAACAAAGTTCAGGTACTGAATTGCTGTCATATAGTCGTAAATATCCGGATTGTCTGGAATGTAAGCCATAATTTTTTTTGCTTCAATCGGATTCTTTCTGATATCAAATCCGTCAATGGTAATTACGCCGTTATCAAAATTTAATATGCCCGCAACGCTTTTCAGGGTTGTGGTCTTTCCAGCTCCATTATGTCCAATGAAACCATAGATTTCTCCTGGCTCAATACTTAAGGACAAATCATCCACAGCTGCTGTGGTTCCATAGATTTTTGTGAGGTGTTCAATTTTCAGCATTTTCATTTCCTCTCTTATGATCATTTTATATATCAATGTTAATCGTTTCAAAAACTAACCCATTATGAGTAAGCATATTATACCATAATTGTTTCTAGTCTGTATCAATTTTTCCCTATATGCTAAAAGAGCCCGCTTCCTGCGGACTCTTTTAAGGAGAAGGTATTTCATTTTTATGGGGTGTAGTAAAACTATATATGTATTGGGGGGTTTTACTGTATGTATACTATCACGGCTTCCCCAATAAGTGTTCACAAACTTTACAAATAATAACGATATTTTTTGTGCAATTTGTATAAGTTTTACTTTTCCTTATCTTTCAGGACCATTATTCCTCTGTTGGAACGTCCTGTGCGAAATTATCTTCAATAATGATTTCTTCTGCTTCTTCTGGTTTTACGAATAATTCTTCAAACTCTGCTCTGGTAATCTTTTCTTTCTGAAGAAGGAGCTGTGCGCAGCTTTCCAGAACATCCAGATTCTCAACAACGATTTCTTTTGCCTGCTTGTAGCAGCTGTCGATAATATCTTTTACTTCTTTATCGATCATTGCAGCAGTAGCCTCAGAGTAAGCTTTGGTCTGGCCCCAATCACGGCCGATAAATACTTCTTCGCTTTCAGAACCAGCATAATCAATCGGTCCTAAGGAGCTCATGCCGTATCTTGTAACCATAGCTCTTGCAATATCGGAAGCCTGCTTAATATCCTGAGAAGCACCAGTTGTAATATCTTTAAAGATCAGTTCTTCCGCAATACGTCCACCGAAGGATACCATGATATTTTCCAGCATCTTTTCTTTGGAGTTATAAGCTTCATCCTTCTCTGGCAATGGCATGGTATATCCGCCAGCCATACCGGTAGGAATAATAGAAACCATATGAACCGGTCCCATCTTTGGAAGGAGGTGGAACAAAATCGCATGTCCAGACTCGTGGTAAGCGGTAATTCTACGCTCTTCCTCAGAAATAACTTTGCTCTTCTTTTCTTCGCCAACGCCGATCTTAATGAAGGCGTTGTTAATATCTGCCTGCTTAATATAAGCACGGTTTGCAGATGCCGCATTAATCGCAGCTTCGTTCATCAGGTTCTCTAAGTCCGCACCGGAGAAGCCTGCTGTAGTTCTGGCAACGACTTCCAGATCAACATCTTCTGCCAACGGTTTATTGCGGGAATGAACCTTCAGAATATCTACACGCCCCTTAACATCTGGCTTGCCTACGAATACTTTTCTGTCGAAACGGCCAGGTCTTAAAATAGCAGGGTCCAAAATATCTACACGGTTGGTAGCTGCCATAACGATAATTCCTTCGTTTACGCCGAAACCATCCATTTCAACCAGAATCTGGTTTAAGGTCTGCTCTCTTTCATCATGTCCGCCACCAAGACCGGAACCTCTCCGTCTTGCAACAGCATCGATTTCATCGATGAAAATAATACATGGAGCGTTTTTCTTTGCTTCGCCGAATAAGTCACGTACACGGGAAGCGCCAACGCCTACGAACATTTCTACAAAGTCAGAACCTGACATATGGAAGAACGGAACACCAGCTTCACCAGATACAGCTCTCGCTAATAAAGTTTTACCAGTTCCCGGAGGGCCTACTAATAAGATACCTTTCGGAATACGAGCGCCTACTCTGGTATACTTCTGTGGAGACTTCAGGAAGTCTACTACTTCCTCTAATTCTGCACGTTCTTCCTGTAATCCAGCAACATCTTTAAATGTTGTCTTAATATCGTTTTTCGAAGTTACTTTGGCTTTACTCTTACCAAAGTTCATAACACCGCTGCCTGCTCCACCGCCAGCTCTTCCATTGATGAAGATGAAGAACACAAAGAAAATAACGAATAAAATCAGCATTGGAAGAATGGTGGAAACAAAGTAACTGCTTCTGGTTACATCCAATAACTTATAATCCGTATTTGCTTCGCCTAAAAAGCTGGTAACGGTTCCTACATTTTCTGTATAAAATTGTCTCTTTGTTGTGTCACGGAAGGTGACAATTACAACACCGGTAGGGATTTCGCTGTTCTGCTTAATAATAATCTCCTTAACGGCGTCATCTTTTAAGTCAGACTGAAATTCCTGGAAGGAATAATCATCACTGGTCTGCTTAGGGGTAAATGTGAAATAAAATACTGCCATCATTCCGATAAGAATGATTAAGTAAATTATTATGCCTCTAAATGATTTTTTCATTCTGTTTCCTCGTTAAATAATTTATTCTGTCACAATTCCTACGAAAGGTAATTCTCTGTATTTCTGGTCGTAGTCCAGTCCCCAGCCAACTACAAATACGTCAGGAATCTCGAATCCAATATAATCAGCGTCCATACATACTTTTCGTCTGGATGGTTTGTCCAAAAGTACTGCCAGTTCCATACTTGCAGGATTTCTTTCTTCAAGCATTTCGGTAATCAGATGTAAGGTCTGGCCGGTATCTACGATATCCTCTACTAAAAGAATATGGTCTCCTTCAATGGAACGATCCAAATCTTTTGTTACCAGTACACGTCCGGAAGACTCTGTTCCACTTCCATAGCTGGATGCTGCCATAAAATCGATTTCTACAGGAATCGACATTTTCTGTGCCAGTGCTGTTAAAAAGAATACAGAACCATTCAAAATGCCAATCAAATGAAGGTTCTCTCCTGCATATTTTTCACTTAAGGCATCCGCCATTTCCTGAATACGATCTCTGACATCCTGCTCCGGAATCAGAACTTCAATCTTTGCGTCCATAATTTCCTCCACTAATCTTTACCAGCAGTGCTCGCTTGGTATTTTCTGTAATTTTGAAATTCTCTCCGATTCGATAGCCAACAACCCACAGAACACTCTCTTCGTCCTTCAATACAAGAACGTTCTTCCGGTCTTCTGCAGGAATCTTTTCATCGATAAAGAATTTCTTCAGGGATTTGCTTCCGTCCTTCAAAGAAATCACATCTCCGGAAGCCCTCTTTCCCAAAATAATATTGCCTTTTATTGTATCATAATCAAAGGCTTTCGTATACTCATTTTTTTGAGTCAGCACCTTGCGGTTTCCCTCATCCACCGGTACCAGAAGAAGGGTTACTACGGTTCCATCTTCTAATTCGGTTTCATAAATATTTTCATACAAGTTTTCTTCCGAAATATCCAATTCCACTTCTTCGAAGCTTTCTTCTTCTGCTTCCCCAGAGCGGATAATGACATATTCGTACTGTTTTACTGCATTGCAATCATATGGAAGGTCAATTTTTCTTCCGGATTGTTTGCTGCAAAGGTCGAACAGTTCCTCTACATGTACCCGGGAGATATCTTTTAATTCGCCCGTAGCTTTTCCAATGGCAGAATAAAGTACTCTGCTTTGGATTACTTCCTCCAGTCCCAGGAGTTTTTCTGCATGGATCAGAACTTCTCCCTCTTCTTCGGAAACTACGTCAGCGAAAGCTTCCTCGGTTTTCTGAGCCAGATAAGCTTCTATCTTTCCAAAATCTTCTGCTGCCAGAACAATATGTTCCGTAGCTTTGCTATTTACTTTTTTCAGTTCCGGAAGAACGATACCGCGAACTCTGTTTCTGGAATAAGCAAGGTCCTGATTGGTTTCATCTTCTACGAAATCAATGTCTTTTTCCTTTAAGAATTCTACGATTTCTTCATGGCTGCAGGAAAGAAGCGGTCTTACTACAAGACATCCTTCAAACTCTGCTACCGGCTGCATGCCGGTCAGGCCCTTTACATTGCTTCCACGAACCAGATTCATCAGAATAGTTTCTGCATTATCGTCTTTATGATGAGCCACAGCAATGATGCCGGAAACGGATTTTGCAGCTTTTGCAAAGGCTTTGTATCGTAATACACGGCCCGTTTCTTCTTCGCTAAGTCCTGCCCGTTCTGCTAGTTCCGGAACGTTGGCTTTAGCAACCATGCATCTTACATCCATCTGCGCACATAAGGTCTTTACAAAGGCTTCGTCAAGTTCTGCTCGCTCGCCCCGGATCATATGGTTGAAATGTACCGCAATACATTTAAACCCTTTCTCCTGGGCATATTCCTTCATCAGATATAACAGGCATACGGAGTCTGCGCCTCCAGAAACCCCTACAATAACAGTTCCGCCTTCTGCAATAAAGTTCTGCTCTGCAGCCCATTGTTCAAAAGCTTCTTCTACTCTCATTTCTCAATCATCCTTTCTGAATATGATCTCATCTGGGTAGACATATCCGATTGACTTCGCCTTTTCTTCAATATATTTCTGGGTCTGAACATAGATTTTTTCTTCTTCCAGTTCTTTGGACCTTAAGTTTTCTTCTTCCAACAGCTGTTCCAGTCGTTCTTTTCTAGCCTTTAGTTCTTTATTGGTCTGACGGTAGGAATGAATCTGCAAGCTGAAATAAGTGGCAACTCCGACAAATAATACTGCCAACAAAATAATCAATATAGTCCGATTGTTCTTGCGTTTTTTCTTTCTCAACCAGTCGTCCTTCTGCCGGATTCCGCTGTCTGCGGAAAAAATTACAGCAATTTAAACATCTCTTTGGCGTCTTCCTTCTTAACACTTTCCGCCAGAGATGTTACTTCTGCTTTTACATTCTTTGTGCCAAAGGCGATTTCGATGACATCGCCCACTTTTACATCATAAGATGCTTTTACTACTTTTCCATTCACGCTGATTCGTCCGGCGTCGCAGGCCTCGTTGGCAACGGTCCTTCTTTTAATCAGTCTGGAAATTTTTAGATACTTATCGATTCTCATATTGGTATTTTACTTATTTTTATAAGGAAAAGCAATTATTTCACTATTTATTCATAATAAAGTCCCGAAAGCCGCAAAAGTGGCATTTTCCTCGTCGCTTATGCAAAAAAAAAGCACGGGAAGGTTCCCGTGCTCTCAATAAGCTTTTGAATTATTTGCCTTTTTTGTTTACCAGATCTTTGAAAGCTTTGCCTGGTTTGAATTTAGGAGCTTTAGAAGCTTTGATCTTCATGTCTTCGCCAGTCTTAGGATTGCGGCCTTTACGAGCTGCTCTCTTGGAAACTTCGAATGTACCAAATCCAACTAACTGAACCTTGTCACCTTTTTTAACTGTAACTTCTACTGTCTCGATGAAAGCCTTTAATGCAGCTTCAGCGTCTTTTTTAGAAAGACCAGTTTTAGCAGCCATAGCTTCAACTAATTCAACTTTATTCATTATGTATCCTCCTCTATAAAAATAAAAAATGAATCCTTTTCCGTTTACGTTTTTGGAAAGTCAAGTACATTTATACTGTAAAAATGCTTATTTGTCAAGGTTTTTCGGGCTTTTCCCCTTTTCCGGAGGGGCCTTGTTAAGTTGACTTTCCCCCTTTTATGCAATATACTTTATTTGGAGTTCTATATGAATACAAAAATGCATTTTGAGAAAAAAGACTTTTTCTCCATACCGAATATACTAACTTATATACGAATCATTTTGGTTCCGATATTCGTCGTTGTCTACATCAATGCAGAGACCTTGGCTGGACATATCTGGTCCATCGTCATTGTAGCGATTTCCGCATTGACCGACTTGTTGGACGGATTCATCGCCAGACGGTTTAACATGATTACCGACTGGGGCAAGATTGTGGACCCAATTGCTGATAAATCCATGCAGTTCGCCATGTTGTTCTGCGTTGTCTTTAAATACCATTGGGTAGCCCTTCTTCTGGTTATCTACGGTATAAAGGAAATCGTTTCCCTGGCCTTCAGCGGTTTTTTATTTACCAAAGGAAAACATATCGCCGGTGCTATGTGGTGTGGAAAAATCTGTACGGTCATTCTCTACGGAGTCATGCTGGCACTGATTGCCATTCCGAATATCGACCAACACGTAGTAACCATTCTCATCGGTTTCTCCGCAGCCTTCATGCTGTTGGCCTTCGTAGTTTATATGGATGCCTACTTCAAGCTGTACCGGGAATACAAAAAGCAGAAAAAGGAAGAAGAATAATCAATCAAAAAAAAGCGGCATTTCTGCCGCTTTTTTTGTGAAACAATTATTTTTAAATTATCTTTTTCTTTTTGATAAATATCGTTACCGCCAACAGTGTGCCTCCCGCAACTGCAATGATTATCCAGAGAATCATACTGTTGTCATCTCCTGTACCTGGGACTATCGGCTCTTCCCCGTTCTTTTCCCATTTAGCATAGAGCGTTATGTCAGCATTTACTTCGGTATCGAAGTCAAACGCAGATTTTAATTCACTGTCGGAATACCATCCCTTGAATGTGTATCCATCAGCTTCGGGATTCTCGGGCTTTATTACACTAAGTCCTTCCGTTACGGTCTGGGCAGGTATCTGAACACCGTGACCGTTCATGTTGAACGTTACGATATATTTTCCTGGAGCCGGAGGTATGTCTGCCGGTTTTATCGTGAAGTATGTCGATGCACTTCCGTCAGACGATATTATCTCTATAGAATGTTTTCCTAAGCTAAGCGTTTCAAGGTATTCTGCTTTGAGCGTCACTTCCGTCGAGCCTTCCTGAACTGAATAATCAGCTTCCTCAATCAGGCTTCCATCAACCTTTACATCCTCGAATTTTGCGTAAGGAGCATCTGACGTAATGAGACATCCTTCACTGTTTCCCTTCGTCCATTCGCTTCCCGCACCGTATATGATGATATAACTGTGTCCCTGTACATAATTGCACACCGTGCAGGTATCGCCTTCAAAGACATGGTCTTCAAGATATGTATGGTTTTCATCATTCTGGCATACATATCTGTGCTGATTCGCATTGTACTGTTCAACGACATAATCATGTCCGCGAGGATCTCCGTTAACTACTGAATCCTTTTCTGTCTGCTGAGCACTGAAGTTAGGATTATTGAATTTTTCAACAACATAATGACCTGTTTCAGCCTTTTCGCATGTTGCCTCTGTATCCTTTACATATTTGCCTGTCTGCGTTTCCGTCTGGCTGTGGCCTTCTGTTCCTTCTTCGCAGGCACTGCATACTCTTGTTGCCGTACACTGATTACCGTCCCATACATATTCAGGTGTTCCGTATTCGTGACCGGAAGCAGGAATTTTTCCGCTACCTTCTTTTATCCATTTCAAATAATCCGGAATAAGTATCGTGCATTCTTTGTTTTCGAAAAATTTCCCGCAACTGCATTTATAGCACGACTTATATCCGTCTTTAAGACATGTTGCAGGCTGTCCCACTACAGTTTCACTGTTTGTGCATAATTCAAACTCAGCTTTAACCGTGACAGCTTGAGCCGGCATTATAAATGTTCCGTCTTCGGAAACCGTAACGTCCTCTGACTGCCACGAACCGAAATGGAAAAATGGATCAGGCTGGGCCGAAAGTGTTACAGTGTCCCCCGCATAAGCCCGCTCAACATCAGCCTCTGCCGTACCGTATCCGCCGGTTGTGACCGTAACGGCATAGGTCGGTTTTGGAACTTCTTTTATATGTGCTTCATATTCTCCTTTGAGTTCATCTGTTATATCATCTTCAGAACCGAATGGAGAACCTGATATTTCAGTGATATCATCCGTTTTTACTTCAAGTGAATATTTGTTACATGGAACAAGTTTGATAAAGCCGAAAATTCCTGCGCAGATGCCTTCGGTACCTTCACCTACACTATATGCATCAACTTTACCACCTGTAATCGTAATCTTGCCTGCGGTACCAACATCTGCACCTCCAAGTCCTGAAGCATTCGAAAGTCCGATAGCCTTGACGGTGCCACCATTGATTGTGACATCAGCGCTTCCCAAATAGCCTCCGCCGCCGATTCCGGCACCTTGCATTGTGCACATACCACCGACTTCACCGCCGTTGATCGTGACAACTCCTTTTCCGACATTATAACCGCCGCCGATTCCGGCACCGTAATCACTCATGCCTTCAACTTTGCCGCCGTTAATCACCACGGTACCTGTTCCGCCGTGCTCAAGTTCACTGCCGCCACCTCCGCCGATACCGGCTCCGTATGAGGCTACGGCACGGATGCTACCGCCGTTTATTGTTATTACGCCGCTGTTTTCATACTGGTTTCCGCCGATTGCGGCATTCGAGTATTCATCCGTTGCAGAAAGAATTCCTACCTGTTTACCTGTGCTCTGTCCATAGACTGTCAGACTTTTTCCTTCAGGTACAAGTATTCCTTTTTCTGCAGTAAATTCGCAGCCGTCTGCAAGTATCAGATGAACATCGCCGGTTATTTCAATGCGGTCAGATATTGTAATTGTATCTTCTACGAAATACCATCCCGAAGAAACAAAGGTCATATCCGGAGTAAATTCATCGTAAAGGGTTGTTGACTTGGTTTCGCCGTTTTCGTCAATGTAAGAAATGAGTTCGTTTTCTTCAAACACGGCTTTTATGCTGATATCTTTTTCAGGCATCACGAATGTATTATTTTCAGAAATTACGACATCCGATGTCTGCCATTCCACAAAATGATTTCCGAGTACACGTTCCTGAACAAGTTTAACTATTTCACCGAGACCAACTGCAGCCGGCTCACATGATGCTGTGCCGTTACCTTCAACTATAATATTTATATTGAAAGCTCTGACCGTAACATTTTCGGCTATTATTGTGTCATCATTTGAAATTACAAGCATTTCACCTGTATCTTCAACATAGCAGTGATAACCTGCTGGGAAAATATCTTTTACGCAACTGCTGTTGTCAACTTTAATCGAGCAGAAATCACTGGATCTGAACGTACCGCCTTTGACCGCTGCCGATGAAACTTTTTCAAGGCTGAGTGCACATGCGTCACCGCTGAAAGTTCCGCCCGTAATTTCCACTTTACGACATCCGGAAGCAGATATTATTGTTGCTGCGCCCGTTATGTTTCCGCCCTCAATAACAACTGCTGAATTATTGTCAGCTTTTATGATTGTTTCGTCACCAGACTTATCGGTGTATTCCGCACTGATGTTTCCAGATTTGATGCAAAGGCCGGCATTTTCCCCGCTCACACGGAATACATTATCCAGCTCCGTACCGGAGTATTTAACATCAGCGTTCAGCACCAGCGTTCCGTCACCTATGAAGAAACCGCTGTTTTCGAGTTCTATTACAGGCGCATTTTCTCCATTTGCACTTGTTACGGTAACAGTATGCCCGTTATAAAGAGTATCCAGCTTACCGTTTACAACAGCATCCTGCAAAACGGTTATCGTCATGTCACGCTCCTGACCTACTGCGTACCGCCATGCCCTCTCGAAACTTTCATAATACAATCCGCCGGTTTCCGCTACCAGTTCCGCCAGGCAGAGATCGCATTTATTGTCACCATCTGCATCTACGTGATCCTGCATGCATTCATATCCGCAGTCGCAGACAGCTTTATGGCTGGAACCGTAACCGACCGGAATATAGGTGAACTCATGAGGTTCTGTTTCAGAAATATATGCGCACTGTTTACATGCATCCCAGTGACCGTTATCATCGTACTTTTTCTCATTATTATGGGTATGATATGTCTGGTAAAGATAGATATGATATCCATTTGGAGCAACATCCCCGTAATACGTTGTAATTATATTATCATCGGTTTTGGTAACTGATTTTACATAACCCTCCCAGTCAAGATTTTTCGTATAGACTGTATTCAACTTTTTCAGGACGGGTTCACCTTTATCTGCGCCATCGGTCGTGTAATACAAATAACAGTAAGTGCCACCAGCTCCATCATTCAGGTCTCCGCTGGCACCATTTAATAAATTGTCTGCCGGAATAGGATAATAATCCTTTCCGTCATATGTAAATGGTGCAGGCGTACCGCTGTCTTCCAGAAGAATAACCCCGGTAACTCCATTTTTTGAAAAAGTGTCCTGAAGTTTCTGACCCAGGAAAAGATATTCTCCGCCCTCATCTTCATTCAAATCGATGGGAACATTACCTTCATTACCACTTTCAAATATCGTATATACAGATCTGTATCCATAATTGTAAAATGTAGAAGGCATACCGCGGGCGTCGAGATAACTATAACCTTCGTATACCGCAAAACTGGTAACAAAACCGTCCGGGGTATAGATCTCCCTATCGGGATCTGAAGGGAAAGTATCATCTGCAAAAGCCCCCAAAGGACATAGTGAAAGACACATCACGATACAGACTATCATGCAAAGGATTTTTTTCTTCATTTTCTTATGCCTCCAATACAAATTCATTGATGTAAAACTACTTTTAAGAGAAATGCCTCTTTTTATTTCAGAAACTCTTTAATCTTGTTGTAGATGCCTTCGCTGTCTAAGCCAAACTCTTTCAGCAGATCTTTTGCTGGTCCGGAATGTCCGAATACATCTTCTACGCCGATTGCAAGAATCTTTGTTGGCTGTTTCTTTGCAGCTACTTCACATACGGCGCTGTATAAACCACCGATAATGGAATGTTCTTCTACGGTAACTCCGCATCCGGTCTTTGCCAGGGAAGCTGCTACCAGTTCTTCATCGATAGGCTTTAAGGTATGAATGTTGATGACTTCTGCATCGATTCCATCTACTGCTAATTTCTCAGCTGCTACTAAAGCTTCATATACTTCTAAGCCAGTTGCGAAAATGGTCAGGTCCTTGCCTTCTCTCATAACAACGCCCTTGCCTAATTCGAACTTGTAGGTTTCCGGATCGTTAATTACAGGAATTGCCAGACGGCCAAATCTTAAATAAACAGGGCCTTCATATTCATAAGCTGCCTTAACAGCTGCTTTTGCTTCTACATCGTCACATGGATTGATCACTACCATGTTTGGAATGGTTCTCATAAGAGAAAGGTCTTCGCAGCACTGATGAGTTGCACCGTCTTCGCCTACAGAAATTCCGGCATGAGTTGCAGCTACTTTTACGTTCAGTTTGGTATGAGCGATAGAGTTTCTTACCTGCTCAAAAGCTCTGCCTGTTGCGAACATTGCGAAGGAGGAAGCGAAAGGAACTTTTCCACAGGAAGCTAAGCCTGCAGCGATTCCCATCATGTTGCCTTCTGCGATTCCACAGTCAATATGTCTTTCTGGGAACGCTTTTTTAAAGATTTCTGTTTTTGTAGCGCCAGCTAAGTCAGCATCTAAAACTACCAGGTTCTCATGCTCCTGTCCAACTTCAACTAATGCGTTACCATAGCTTTCTCTTGTTGCTACTTTTTTATCTGAATTTAAATTAACTTTTACTGACATAAGGAGGCCTCGATTTCTGCAAGATCTTTCATTGCGATTTCAAATTCTTCATCGTTCGGTGCTTTTCCATGCCATCCGGCATTATTTTCCATATAAGAAACACCTTTACCTTTTACGCTCTTTGCAATAATCGCGGTAGGCATTCCTTTGGTTTCTTCTGCTTCTTTGAAGGCTGCTGCCAGAGCATCAAAATCATGAGCATCTACGCGGATTACGTTAAAGTTAAATGCCAGGAACTTCTCATCTAAAGGATATGGAGAGCAAACATCCTTAATATTTCCATCAATCTGAAGTCCATTGTTATCCAGAATCACTACCAGATTGTCCAGTTTTCTATGTCCTGCAAACATGCAAGCTTCCCAGATCTGGCCTTCCTGAATTTCGCCGTCTCCTAAGAGGGAATAAACTCTGTAGTCCTTGTTATCCATTTTTGCTGCCAGTGCCATTCCTACTGCAGTAGAAAGTCCCTGTCCTAAAGAACCGGTAGACATATCAACACCAGGAAGTTCATTCATGTCCGGATGTCCCTGAAGTCTGGAACCGATTTTTCTTAAGGTCAGAAGTTCTTCCTTCGGGAAGAATCCTCTTTCTGCTAAGGTAGCATAAAGCACAGGAGCTGCATGGCCTTTGGAAAGGACAAAACGGTCTCTGTCTGGATTGTCCGGATTTGCCGGATCAATGTTCTTCATTTCCTCAAAATAGAGATAGGTTAAAATCTCTGCAGAGGATAAGGATCCGCCTGGGTGACCAGCTTTTGCTGCATGTACGCCCTGAATGATACCTTTTCTGATTTCATTTGCATGCTTTTGTAATTCTAACTTGTTCATTTCCTCTTCCTTCTTTGTGAAGTTTTATTTCCAGACTTATTCCGTAAAATCGGATTCGTCTAATTCTTTTGCATTGCCTTTATTTTTTTTGCTGCCAAAGCGGAATTTTCCGGAGCCTCTCTGGGATGCGTTATAAATAGCGTCATCAATAATTCCCTTAATGTCTTCATAGCCTAATCTTGCAGTTGGAACATTCAGCTCATCAATTTTTGCATGAAGGGCCAGAAGCGCCATATCGTTAATGGTATAACCTTTTTCCTTTGCATAATCGCAAGCCAGGTCTGCCCACTGTGCCAAGCTCAGTTCTTCAATATCTAAGCGGGTCTTGAAAAGATCCTTCAGTTCTGGATGCTTGCTGATCATGTTGTCTACTGCCAGCTGGTTGCCTTCCAGAGCTACCATGGTAGAGGATGTAGAGTTCTTCAGCACCTGAATCAGGTCATCTGCGGTCTGGTCATTCAAATATCCTACATTTTCAATGAGCAGATCGCTGCCATTAATCTTATCGAATACTTTCTGCATGTTCTTACCGTTCAGAGCTTCTGCTTTTACCTTAGCAACTCTGCTGCTGCCGCTTCCGATTTCCTTGCTTACCGCCTTGATAACAGCAATGGTCAGGAAAGTTTTTCCGCTCTTGGTATCGCCGGTTACCAAAAGGTTTCCACCGGTTGCGTCGCCAGCTCTCTTCTTATCGATCAGGCTGCCGATCGCATAATTGATTTTCTGCTCCATGCCATCCATAAGGAGGAACTCATAAAGTTCGTCTTTAAGCTCTTCTGGCATTTCGTATCCATAATCTTCCAGAGACTCTTCGTACTCATCTTCGTACTCGTCTTCGTATTCTTCCTCGTACTCGCCTTCATACTCGTCTTCGTACTCTTCCTCGTACTCGCCTT
>JAKSRM010000010.1 GCA_024403615.1 Lachnospiraceae bacterium | reverse complement strand
GAAATATATACCATTACTCCAGAGGATGAAGAGGAATTGTATCGTCTCAACGAGCGGTTTGCGGAGAATGCTGCAAACAACACGCTGATTGAGGAAATGGGAAAATCCCTTGGCATGAATGAGCGGCTGTGGCCGTTTATGAAGTCGGGCACCATTCTTCCGCCATGGAAAGACCGCAAAGGCGGCTCTGGCGGCGGCTTTGCCATGTCTGGTTATGGCTTAGGCCCTGGCTTTGCTTTGGTATGTGTCGATTATGAGAAAATCCTGAAAGAGGGCGCAAAGTCCATTATCGAAGAAGCAAAGGGTTATCTGCAAAATATCCGCTATGAAGAGACCGATATTATGGAAAAACGTGCCTTTTGGGAAGGAACGGTCATCGTTTACGAAGCTTGGGTTCGTTTTGCAAACCGCTACGCAGATCTTTGTGAAAAACTATCTGCAGAAGAGAAGGATCAGCAGCGGGCAGCAGAGCTGAAAGAGATGGCAAGAATTTGCCGTAAGGTTCCATATGAGCCGGCAGAAACTTTCCGGGAAGCTCTGCAGAGCTTTTGGTTTACGTTCCTTATGTGCTGTCCGAGTCCAGTAACTACCGCGGGACGATTCGACCAATATATGTATCCGTACTACGAGAAGGATATCCGAGAGGGAAGAATCACTAAAGAAGAAGTGTTAGAGCTTCTTGAAATTTTACGAATTAAGAATATGAAGCTGAACCGGGTGTCTGGTCAGGCAAACCGTACGAAAAATGCCGGAATGGCAAAATGGTATAACTGGACCATTTCCGGAACGAAGGCAGATGGTTCCGACGCAACCAACGAACTTTCTTATCTGCTTCTGGAAGCAGCAAAAGAGACGAAATTGCCACATCATACGGTTACCGTTCGAGTTCATGAAAACACCCCAACAGAACTTTTGGTGAAAGCCTTAGAGTGCGTTCGCACGGGTATCGGTATGCCAGCTTTTGTTGGAGACCAGAGCTATCTGAATTTCTTCACCAGTCAGTCGGAGGACAACTGCCTTCCGGTAGAGGTAGCTCGTGACTGGTGCTGCACGGGATGTGTTGACGGAAATATTCCGGGAGTTACCCGTACCCAGGTTGCTTGCTTCTTTATTATTCCACAGGCAATGGATATCGCCCTTCACAATGGTTTTTGCCGGTTTACTGGTGAAATCGTTGGAAAAGAAGTTGGCGACATTACAAAGATGGAAACCTATGAAGAGCTGGAAGCAGCAGTATTTGATGAGATTCGTTATTTAATGCGAATGGCCAACGAACGTGTAAACGTTGAGTTGATTGCGGAGCGAGAGTTGTTCCCAGATGTATTCCGCTCCAGCCTTATGAAGGATGGCGTGAAAGTCGGAAAAGATATGTTCAACCGCCGCTTCGATTTTGAAAACGGAGCAGTGCTGGGAGCCGTAGGCGCGGTAAATGCAGGAAACGGCCTTTATGCCATTAACGAGCTTGTGTTCAAACAGAAAAAATACACCATGGCTCAATTGCTGGAAGCCTTGGATGCTGATTGGGTTGGCTATGAAGAGATGCAGGAAGATTTTCGGAAGATGCCGAAATATGGCAACAATATTCCAGAGGTGGATGCCTATGTTGCAAAGATGTACAAACTCCATGCAGATACTTGTCTTTCCATGCCATGCGTATACGGTGACACGTTGAAGCCGAATGCCATTTCCATTTCTGCCCATCAGCCAGGTGGTGCTGTAACAGGTGCAACTCCAGACGGAAGAAAAGGCGGAACGATTTTAGCAGACGCTTCGCTTTCCCCAGATCATGGTCAGGATGTGCGGGGACCGCTTGCCGTATTCCACAGCGCAATGCGCGTGGATCAGGACCCATATCAGGGAACTTTAATGAATATGAAGTTCCATCCATCGGCTTTGAAGACCCAGGAAGATTTGGAAAAACTTGCCAGCATGATTAAAACCTACCTTACTCATGGTGGAAAACATATTCAGTTTAATGTAGTAGATCGGGAAGAGATGATGGATGCGAAGATCCATCCAGAAGACCATTCAGATCTGGTCGTAAGAGTTGCTGGTTATAGCGCATATTTTAATCGGTTGACGCCAGGCATTCAGGACGAAGTTATTGAACGAACCAGCCATGATCTGCAGTAAAAAGTGCATTCGTACAAGGACGATACACGTTCCACATCGCAAATAAAAAAACAGCCTCAAATGAGGCTGTTTTAAAATCTGTATTCAAATTATTTTCCATTCAATACTTCCAGAATAACTTCTGTTACCTTTTGCGCAGCATTGGCGCTACCAGCTTCAGTCATGGCCTGAATATAAGAATCACGGTTGGTGTTTACTTCGATAACATCGTTGATCAGGGATTCTCTGCTTAATTCGTCTTCAAACAGATTCTCTGCAAAACCACGTCTCTTAAAGGATTTTGCATTCAGAATCTGGTCGCCACGGCTCTGGTCCGTTCCTAAAGGAATGAGAAGAGAAGGCTTTTTCAGTGCGGCGATTTCATAGATTACGTTAGCGCCAGCACGGGAAATAATCAGATTAGAAGCTGCGAACAGATCCGGAAGTTCTTCGCTGACATATTCAAACTGCTTATAGCCAGGAGTTCCTTCAAAGCTTTCATCCATTTTTCCTTTGCCACAAACATGGGCAATATAGAACGTCTTTAACAATTCATCTAAAGCCAGACGAACGGTCTCGTTAATCTTCTGAGCGCCCAGGCTTCCGCCGATAATCATCAGAATCGGTTTATCTTCTGGGAAACCACAGAATTCATAGCCTTTATGAGGGTCGCCGGCCAGGAGTTCGTTGCGGACTGGAAGACCTGTGTGAATGGATTTTCCTTTTGGAAGATATTCTTCCGTTTCCGGGAAGTTGTAGCAAACCTTCGTAGCCTTCGGGATGGAAAGTTTGTTAGCCAGACCAGGAGTTAAATCGGATTCATGGATAACAACTGGAATGTGGCATTCTGCAGCTGCGAAAATAACTGGAACAGAAACAAAACCACCTTTGGAGAATACGATGTCCGGTTTGTTTTCTTTCATATACTTCTTCGCTTCTTTTAGACCTTTCAAAATTCTGATCGGGTCGGTCAGATTTTTCACATCCAGATATCTTCTCAGTTTACCAGAAGAGATGCCGTAGTAAGGGATGCCTTGGGCTTCAATCAGGGACTTTTCGATGCCGTCGTAAGAGCCCATATATTCTATTTCAAAACCTGCTTCTTTCAGATAAGGAAGCAGAGCAATATTCGGAGTAACATGACCAGCGGTACCACCACCGGTAAGAAGTATTTTTTTCATTTTTTCATACCTTTCTTGATAAAAAAATACACATATTTTTCTAATATTATACCCTATGTGTGTCTTGTTATAAAGGCTGTTTTGCGATAAAATGTAATTGGAATAAAATGCCCAAATATCGAAAAAAGAGGGAAAAAATGGATATAAAAATCAAAAATATTCAAACATTAATCCGTAAAGAAGAGGGATTCGTGATGGAGAATCACGACATCTATATTTCCGGAAATAAAATCGTTTCTTTGGATCAGGCGCCAGAGAATTTTGTAGCAGAAAAAGAAATCAACGGCACAGATAAATTAGCAATGCCGGGTATCATTAATGCCCATACTCATGCGTATATGAGCTTTTTCCGGAACTATGCGGATGATATGCTGTTCTGGGACTGGCTGAACAAAGTCCAGACCGCAGAAAACTATATTACAGAAGAAGATTGCTATTGGGGAACCCTCCTCAATAACATTGAAATGATAAAAACTGGAACCACCTGCTATGTGGACATGTACATTAAATCCAGCAGGGGCGGAGCTCTTGGGGGTCCGGAAAGTGCATGTGCCGGAGCTGCCTATAAGATGGGTATGAGAGCGGTTCTTACCAGAGGTATGGATGGCCCGGTAGGAAATCCACATACAGAAGATCAGATCAACGAATTTTTAGCAGAGAAGGAAGCCTTCAAAGACGTCAGCACCTTAAAATTCTGGTTCGGACCTCACGCTCCTTACAGCTGTCCGGCAGACAATCTGGTTCGTATTGCAGAACTGGTAAAAGAGTATGGCGTAGGTCAGACCATTCATCTGGCAGAGAGCGACAACGAAGTAGAAAACTGCATGGCAGAACATGGATGCTCTCCAATTAAATATGTGGCAGATTTAGGAGTTTTAGATGTTCCGACCATCGCTGCTCATTGCGTAAAAGTATCCGACGAAGACATTCAGATCTTAAAAGAACATAATGTCAGCGTTGCTTTAAATCCAAAGAGCAACATGAAATTAGGTAATGGCTTTATGCCGGCAGAGAAATTCCTGGAAGCAGGCGTAAACTGCTGTATCGGTACCGACAGCTGCGGAAGCAATAATTCCCAGAACATGTTCTCCGAAATGAATATGGCTGCTTTGATTTACAAGGGCGATATGCAAAAGGCTCAGTGTATCAGCGCCCAGGATGTTCTCCGTTATGTAACCGTTAATGGCGCGAAAGCGATCGGTATGGAAGGTCAGTTAGGCGAAATAAAAGAAGGCATGTTGGCCGACATTTCCATCCTGAATCTTTATGAACCGGAATTCTTCCCAAGCTGTAACATCGTCAGCGGATTAGTATATTCCGCAACCGGCCGCGAGGTAGAAACGGTAATTATCGATGGCGAAATCATTATGGAAAATAATGAAATCCTGACCGTAGAAGAAGGCAGAGTATATTACGAAGTAGAAAAAATCGCAGATCGTTTAGGAATGCTGAAATTATAAAGAGAGGCTAAAACATGAGCAATATTAAAGACATCACCCTGGCAAAATCCGGACATCAGAAAATCGAATGGGTACGCAGAAACTGCCCTCTTCTTTCTATGTTGAAGGAAGAATTTGAAAAAACAAAACCTTACGAGGGAATCCGTGTAGCCCTTTCTGTTCATCTGGAAGCAAAGACCGCATATCTTTGCCAGGTTCTGAAAGCCGGCGGCGCAGAAGTATTCGCAACCGGTAGCAACCCGTTATCCACGCAGGACGACGTAGTAGCAGCTTTAGTAGAAAGCGGAATCGAAGTATTCGCATGGTACGATTGCACTGAGGAAGAATATTTCGACAACATAAAGGCAGTATTAGAGCATAACTGCAACATTATCGTAGACGACGGCGGCGACTTAGTTCATATGCTTCATACAGAAATGCAGGACAAGCTGCAGTATGTAATCGGCGGATGCGAAGAGACCACTACTGGCATCATCCGTCTGAAAGCTATGGCAGAAGCCAACCAGTTAAAGTTCCCTATGGTTATGGTTAACGAAGCTGATTGCAAGCATTTCTTTGATAACCGTTACGGAACCGGTCAGTCTGTATTTGATGGCATTAACCGTACCACCAACCTGATCATCGCTGGAAAGAACGTTGTTGTTGCAGGCTATGGATGGTGTGGCAAAGGCGTTTCCATGAGAGCGAAAGGTCTCGGAGCGAAAGTTATCGTAACCGAAGTAAATCCAGTAAGAGCCATCGAAGCGGTTATGGACGGTTTTGAAGTAATGCCGATGAAGGAAGCTGCCAAGATTGGTGATTTCTTTATTACGGTTACTGGTTGCACCGACGTTATTACAGAAGAAGATTTCGCAGTTATGAAAGACGGTGCAATCCTTTCTAACGCTGGACATTTCGATGTAGAAGTTGACGTTGCATGGCTGAGAGCTAATTGCGTAGAGTCTATGGAAATGCGCAAAAATATTATGGGATACAAACAGAAAGACGGTCGTTGGATTTTCGTTCTGGCAGAAGGCAGATTAGTAAATCTGGCAGCAGGAGATGGACATCCGGCAGAGATCATGGACATGAGCTTTGCAATCCAGGCCCTTTCTGTAAAATATTTAGTAGAAAATAAAGACGCCTTAACCGAAAAACTGATCAAAGTTCCAGCAGAAGTTGACCAGGAAGTTGCTTTAAGAAAACTGGAATTTCTTGGCAAAAACATTGATACTTTAACCCAGAAACAAAGAGATTATCTGGAGAAATCGAGTTTGTAATGAATAATATTGAAATGTGTTTTTTCGGCATTGATGAATTGACGGATTATGAAATGGAACAATTTACAGAGGAAGCTCTGTTTGCACAGGATGTCCTTTTAAACAAGAGAGGACCTGGGGCAGAATTTACAGGTTGGGTAGACCTTCCGGTAAATTATGATAAAGAAGAATTTGCCCGCATCAAAAAGGCAGCAGAAAAAATCCGTAGTGACAGCAAGGCGTTAGTCGTATGCGGTATTGGCGGTTCCTATTTAGGAGCAGCAGCAGCTTTGGATTTCCTGAAGGGCGGAATGTACAACTTAAAATGTGCCGATGGAAGCGATCTTCAGATTTTCTTTGCCGGCAATAACATGAATGCTACTTATATCAAGACCATTCTGGATCTGGTAAAAGATAAGGACTTTTCATTAAACGTAATTTCCAAGTCCGGAACCACCATGGAAACTTCCATTTCCTTCCGTATTTTCCGGAAAGCTTTGGAAGATAAGTATGGAAAAGAAGAAGCTGCAGAGAGAATTTATGCGACCACCGATAAAGAAAAAGGCGCTTTAAAAACCTTAGCAGATAAAGAAGGTTACGAAACTTTCGTAGTTCCAGACGATATTGGCGGAAGATATTCCGTTCTTACGGCAGTAGGTCTTCTTCCAATTGCAGCAGCAGGTTGCGATATTGATCAGCTGATGGAAGGCGCAGCAGCTATGCGGGAAGAACTGACCAGTATGGCAGAAGAAAAGGAAGACGACGAAGAGCTGATTGTCAGCGATGTTGTAGGTTATGCAGCTTTACGGCAGCAGCTGTACTCCTGGGATAAATTTATTGAAATTTTTGAAAGCTATGACCCAGACCTGAAGATGTTCTCCGAATGGCTGAAACAGTTATTTGGAGAGAGCGAAGGAAAAGACGGCTACGGAATTTTCCCAGCTTCCCTGACCTTTACCACAGACCTTCATTCTATGGGACAGATGATCCAGGACGGCGAACGGAACATTTTTGAAACCATTATTGAAATCAAACCAACCAAAGACGTGTTAGGAATTCCTGCTTTTGAGGAAGACTTTGACGGTTTCAAATATCTGGAAGGAAAGAATGTAGACTGGCTGAACTTACAGGCTATGGCAGGAACTTGTCAGGCGCATTCGGACGGTGATGTTCCTCAGATTTTATTCCGTGTTCCGGAACGAAGCGAGTTTTATTTAGGTCAGTTGTTCTATTTCTTCGAGTATGCTTGCGGTATCAGCGCTTATGTAGAAGGCGTGAATCCGTTTAACCAGCCAGGCGTAGAAACTTATAAAAAGAACATTAAAGAAATTTTAGCAAAATATAAAAAATAAAACCGCCCATAGGACGGTTAAGATTTAGTAATCCTCTTCGATGACTTGGATTTCCAGGTAATCGAATTCGATTTCTTCAATAAAGGAATCGGCGCGGAAGCGGGTTTTGGAAATTCTTTTGAATTCTGAAATATTGCTATCCAACCACAGAGGAACGCTTAAATTAAATTCCCGACAGATTTCATCCAGCCCTTCAAAGACCTTTTTGGTCCGTGAGAGCTCGTAATTGTCGTTAACGGCCACATGGTCGCAGAGCATTTTATTATTTTTAAATATCTTTCCCCACATTCTAAACATAAAGGGATTGTAACATTTAGTTAGCGCTTCAACAAGGAGATTGTTATGGAAGATAACATCAGTGTATTGAAACAATGGGTCGAGGAAAGCGATAATATTGTTTTCTTCGGTGGAGCAGGAGTTTCCACCGAAAGCAATATTCCGGATTTCCGAAGCGTAGATGGTTTGTATAATCAGGAATATGATTATCCGCCAGAGACGATTTTGAGCCATACCTTTTTTGTAAGATATCCGCAGGAGTTTTATCGGTTTTACAAGAATAAGATGCTGATTTTGGATGCGAAACCAAATACCGCTCACTTAAAACTGGCAGAACTGGAAGCGAAAGGCAAACTGAAAGCCATAGTAACCCAGAACATTGACGGTCTTCATCAGGCAGCAGGAAGCAAAGTTGTTTATGAACTTCATGGAAGCGTTCATCGCAACTACTGTACAAAATGTGGCAAGTTCTTCGGTCCGGAATATATGGCAGTAGCCGATGGTGTTCCGACCTGTGATGCATGTGGCGGTATGATCAAACCGGATGTAGTTCTTTATGAGGAGGGACTGGATTCGGAAGTAATTGAAGGCGCGGTAAAAGCGATTTCGAGAGCAGATGTGTTAATTATCGGCGGTACCAGCCTGGTAGTTTATCCGGCAGCAGGACTGATCGATTATTATAGAGGCAATAAATTAGTGCTGATTAATAAGAGCACTACGCCAAGAGACAACTTAGCAAATTTAATCATAAACGATAGTATTGGAAAAGTTTTTGCACAATTATAGGAGGAAACCATGGACAATAATTTTTTAGGTGGCGGAGTTGCAGAACTGGAGCAGGTAAAAGTTCAGCTGATGGACGAGGCTGATAAAAATTCTGCAGTTACAGACGCAGAACTGGCTGTTAAGACAAAAGAAAAAGATCTGGAAACCCAGAAAAAATATATGGCAGAGAAGATTAGCAATGCCACAAAAGAAAGAAGGGGCGATCTGAAGAAGGCTCAGGACGAGCAGGTTGATGCAGCAACAAAGGTTCTGAAGGATGCAGAAAAGAAGAGAAGAGAGGCAAAGGCTTCTGCAGTTAATGAAAGAGTTCATAACGAAACAGCAGCTCTCACCGATCAGATTGAAGCAACAAAGAAAGAAATCAATGCAATGTTTAAGGAAAAGGGAGTTCCTTCCTTCTGCAATTCTTTCTATTACTACTCTTTGTTCGCACCAAAAACAGGAAAGAATTTCATTGCATTTATTATTACCATTGTCATCGCGTTAGGTGTTATTCCGAACGCTGTATGCCTGTTTATTAAACCTGGTCAGTGGCTGTTAAAGGTTTTAGTTTATTTAGCAGTTGTTGTATTCTTTGCAGCAATTTATTTCATCATTTTTATTTCTACTCATTCCAAAGGAAAAGGCGAAGTGATTGAAGCAGCACGTGCAAAGAGAAATATTATTGAAGCAAACCAGAAAGAAATCAAAAAGATTACCAAAGGCATCCGTTCCGATAAAGACGAATCTGCTTATGATCTTCAGAGCTTTGACGATGAGATTAATCAGGCTCAGACCATTGTAGATGAAAAATCAAAAGCAAGAGATGAAGCTTTAAGAGTATTCGACGAAGAGACTGCAGTTCAGATTAAAGATGAAATTGAAAAAGAAAATCTGCCGGCAATCGAGCAGATGGAAACCGAACTGAATGGAATGAGAGCAGACCTGGAAGTTAAGAGAGCAGCGGTAAAAGCTGTTTCCGAAACTCTGGCAAATAGCTACAGCGCTTATCTGGGCAAGAAGAATATGTCTACAGAGAAAATCGATGCGATGATTTCATTGATTCAGGAAGGAAAAGCAGAAACCATTATGCAGGCCATGGACTTGTTAAATGGTGAGATCAAATAATGCCGAAACAACGTAAAAAAAATGTACCATCGGGAAATAAACAATTTTCCCAGAATAGAAGAAAGAAACAGAGAAACTTGATTCTTATCATAGCAGCAGCGGTAATCGTACTTGCCGCTGTTGGTCTTTTTCTGTTTTTCCGATTCCGAACCTTTTCCAGTTACAAAGTGCTGACCCGGCTGGAGCTGTCCAATACGGACGAACAAACGAAATTATTTGAATATAACGGCGGCTTCGTACGTAGCAGTAGCGAAGGCGTCACCTATTTTGACAGCAAGGGAATTCATTGGGCAGAAAGCTTTGAGATGACCCAGCCGTTAACAGCGGTCAGTGGGGCTTATTTTGCAGCAGCGGACATGAAAGGAAAAGATATTTTCCTGTATGATGTCAGCGGATTAGCAAATCGTATTACCTTATCCCATAATATTACGGATTTGGAAGTGTCGGACCAGGGCATTGTGGCAGCAGCTACCAACGATGGCGATTCCAACTATATTGAAGTTGTGGACAAAGAAGGAAACGAGTTGGTAACAGCCAAGAGCGTATTTGCTTCCAGTGGATATCTTACGGATATCGCTCTTTCTTCAGATGGTTCAAAACTGGTAGCAGCGTATGTTTACGTCAGCGAAGGAACCCTGGAGTCAAAGGTTGTATTTTATGACTTCTCCAGCGGAAACGGTGGCGAAGATATGGTAGTAGGTGGATTTAATCAGTATGAATCTACGATTCTGACATCGATTCGTTTCATGGAAAACGGAAAAGTTTGCGTCGTAGGCGATAATGCCATTTCTATTTATGACTTTAATGGTATTCCGGAACTGGTTTATGAAAATTTAGATCTGGGCCAGGAAATCCAGAGCATTTTCTTTAATAAAAAATACTTAGGAATGGTTGTGGAAGATGAAGAAGGGGAAGAAAATTACTGCCTGAAAGTTATGGACATGAAGGGAAAAGAAGTCTTTTCCAAGGGCTTTGATTTTGCATATAACAAGGTACTTTTTGCCGGAAGAAACATTCTTCTTTATTCCGGAAGCGATTGTGAAATGTACAGCTTTAGTGGTGTAAAGAAAATGGAAATGGATATGGAAGATGCTGTTTTCGCTATGAGTTATTGCGGAAAAGGAACGGAATTTGTTCTGGCGTCTTCTTCCGATACGGAATTTATCCGGCTGAAATAAAGAAAGGAGAAAGATGGGAACAATAGCTTTAATCGCGACAATCGTAGTAGTACTCTTTTTGTTGTTTTGCATCTTTAATGGATACCGTAAAGGTTTCTTACGTATTATTTTAACAACCTTGGCGTTGGTGGTGACCATTGTGGCAGCAGGTCTTATTGCGCCTCATTTTTCTAAATTTTTGCAGACCACCTTTATCGGTACTTCGGTAGAGAAATCCATTGATTCTTTTGTGGAAAAACGAATTGATGGTTCTGCAAAGAATATTATTGATAAAGTAAAAGAAGCACAGGAAAAAGTAATCGACGGACTGCCTCTTCCGAACTTCATGAAAAAGGACATCCGCGAAAAAAATGAAAAGAGTGGATATGCAGAGTATGGCGTAAGTAATTTTAAGGACTACTTGAGCACCCGACTTTCCGTTACGGCAATTGACGCCATTGCGTATATTATTCTGCTCATTGCAATTTATTTGATTCTTCGGATTTTACTCCGGGTGATTGGCGTCATTGGACGCATTCCGATTATCCGAGGCGTGAACCGATTGTTTGGCGCTATTCTCGGATTCGTGGAAGGAATTTTAATTGTATGGTGCATCTGCTTAATTGTTATGGCGATTTCCCAGACCCCGTTTGGTGTAAAAATCGTAGATGTAATTGATCAGAGTGCTGTACTGAAACTGATATATGATAACAACCTTTTGCTGACCGCAGCAAAATCCATTTTTAAAGTATTTTAAGGAGGAAAAACTATGGCAAAAGAAGATTGGAAAAAAACTGGTAAAGAATTAGGCGGTGCTTTTTCTGGATTAGCAAAGACTTTGGTTCGCTCCGCAAAAACCACAGTGGATAACGTAGAAGAATGGGCAGAAGATAAAAAAGATGATGAAAAACCAGAAGGTGTAAACGCAGAAGCGAAAGAAGCTGAAGAGCCAAACGTATTTGCAGACGGCAGTTGGCGAAAAACCGGAAAAGAATTAGGTTCTGCTTTCAAGAGTCTGGGAAAGAGCATTTTAGGTTCTGCGGAAGAAGGTGCAGAAGCTCTTGCAGATAAGCTGGACGGCGATGATGACGACAAATAAGAACAATATTATTAACTAAAAAAACAGGATGCTTCCGCATCCTGTTTTTAAATTTCTATCTTTTTATAAAGATTAGTGATTCTGATAGTAGTTACGAACATAGTCTTCGTAGAAGTCACGGATAATCTGGTTGCGCTCATCGAAGCCAGGCTCTGTTGGACGTGCGCTAAGGTGTGCACTGTATGTGAATCCACCGCCAGGAGCGAAAGTATCAACGTACTCAGCCAGAGCATCTTTCAGGAGCTGAATGTCACAGTCTGCGCGGCCTAATTCACCCTGGTTATCCCATGCACCTTCGATGGTCAGCAGGTTGCCGTATTTTGCTTTGATGCCCTTAAGGTCGTTAGAAACCTGTGCAGGGTTCCAAGCACGAACATCCATCTCAATCCAATCAGGAATGAACTGTTCGCATTTACCACAGTCATGACGGGTAACGAGCATTCCGTTTTCATGAGCAATGTCAATATGTCTCTGCTGAAGAGGTTTGAAGAATTCGCGGTACATATCTACTGAGAAGAAAGGCATACGATAAGCGGAGTCATCATCCATGATACCGAAGATATCTGGTTTGCAGTAGTAGATTTCCTGTTTCATAACTTCAATATAGAAATCAGCAACATACTCTAACATTTCTTTGAATGCATCTGGTTCTTCATACATAGCTAATACAGCATTTTCAAATCCCATGAAAGAAACTGCTGTCAGCCAGTAGTCAGATCCACCGATGGAAAGAACATGGTTTGTTCTGTCCCAGTTAGCTTCCTGTGGTTTGTAATAAGCTTCCCAGTCGCGGTTGGAAATGTCGATATGATGAACATATTTATCCCATTCTGTGATGTCTGGGCAGATGATTTTGTTAGGGTTTGGCATAGCGCCCATGTTCAGCTCTGGGCATCCAACGTATTCAACGCCGAAAGATGTAACGATAGTTCCTTCTGGAGCTACTGCAGGGGTAAGAAGTTCTTCTTTAACCATATCACGATAAGGATCGTATGGTGATGGAACGTACTCAGGAATTTCGCGGTTTAACACACGAAGATAATTTTCTCTAGGTGTAAGAGTCATAGTTTTTCCCTCCAATTTTTATACATATATTATTTTGAAAATAGTATAACACGGGCAAAATTAAACCGCAATAAAAGAACAAAGGGAAAGTCTTGATAATAGAGATTGTTATTTATATAATCACTTTATTAAGGTAGTGAAATATAGTTTTGGGTAAAAAAGAAAAGGAGTCAAGGTATGAAAAAAGGTTTTGTAGCAGTATTAATCGCAACACTTCTTTTGACACTTGTAGGTTGTGGCAGTTCTGGTGGTGGTTCCGGAGAAACAGATCCTAATGCTGGTGTTTACACAATGGCATCTGCAGAAATGTTTGGCATGGAATTGTCCGCAGATGAAATCTTTGATAGTGTCGTTACGATTGAATTACTCAGTGGCGGTAAAGCAAAATTAGCTAAGGATGGATCCACCGGTAACTTATCATGGACATTAACGGGAGATCAGATTGAATTAACCGGCGGTGGAGTTTCTCTGTCAGGAACTCTTGCCAACGGTGTATTAAAAATTGAGAATTGGATGGACATGGGTTTGGATATTACCTTTGTATGTGAGGAAATTGCAGGAAGCCAGACTGGTGGACAGACAGAAACTTCCGGAAATCAGCAGAGCATTTATGGATACTATGATGCCGTTGCTTATTCTGTAGATTTAACGGAAGAAGGAACCTTCTATTTGGAACAGGGCGAATCTTTGACTCTGAACGAAGATGGATCTATTGATATGGTCCTGGAAGGTGAAGATTGTCACTATGATACTATTTTAGAAGATAATGAATTCTTCTATAATGATACTAGCGTAGGCGCAATCACAGAAGATGGTCTAATTTACATCGATTTGAATGAAGCGTGCCGTTATGTCTTTGCAAGAGAAGGACATCCTGCTTGGGAAGCATGGAAAGAATATATTTCAGAATAATATAGAAACGAAAGGAGTCAAATTATGTGGAATGACCTGAATACAGGCGAATATGAAGGCATGATCGCCGAGACCGTCATGATTCCAAAAGAGAATGGCGGATATGTCAGAGGATATTGGTCCAGACCGTTAGGAAATGGTCCATTTCCGGGAATCGTTCTGATTCCACACATGCCAGGCTGGGATGAATTCTGTCGTGAAGCAGCAAGACGTTTTACCCAGCACGGTTATAGCGTAGTTTGCCCGAACCTTTATGAGGAATTTGGCCATGGAACTCCTGCAGAAGTTGCTAAAAAGGCTATGGAAGCAGGTGGCGCAAGTGATGACGAGGTAATGGAAAACACAGCAAGCGCTCTTAGTTTTTTACATAATCAGGCAAACTCCAACGGAAAAGCAGGCGTTATCGGAATGTGCAGTGGCGGACGCCACACCTTCTTAGCAGCTTGCACCGTAGAAGGCGTTGATGCAGCAGTTGACTGCTGGGGCGGCGGAGTTGTAACTCCTCCGGAAAAACTGACACCGAAGAGACCAGTAGCTCCAATTGACTATGCAGAAAATCTGCAGTGTCCTCTGTTGGGAATTTTCGGCAACGAAGACGTTAGCCCAACAAAGGAAGAAGTAGACATTCTGGAAGCTCGGTTAAAAGAATTAGGCAAGGACTACGAGTTCCATCGTTACGACGGAGCAGGACATGGTATGTGGTATTACCACAGCCCGATGTACCGTCAGGAAGCTGCTATGGATGGCTGGAATAAGACCTTAGCTTTCTTTGATAAGCATCTGAAATAATATGAAAGAACCTTTCGTGGTAATGGCCAAGCCGGTTGGCAGCCGCTGTAACATGAAATGCCACTATTGCTACTACCTGGACAAGGGACAGTATTCGACCCATGAAAAACAGGCTCGCATGAGTTTCTCTCTTGCAGAGCGCCTGATTCAGGAAACCATCGAAGCTAGCTCGGGTCCGGTAGTTTCTTTCGTATGGCATGGCGGCGAGCCGACCATCGCAGGCATGGACTTTTACAAAAAAGTAGTAGAACTGGAAAAGAAACATCTGCCGGAAGGCTGGGCAGCCTGGAATAATCTCCAGACTAACGGCCTTCTTATTAATGATGCCTGGGCGAAATTCCTGAAAGAAAACCGCTTCGATGTTGGCTTAAGTATGGATGGTGCCAAATGGGTTCATGACAAAAATCGCCCCGATGCTGGAGGCAATCCGACCTATAATAAAATCTGTCGAAATGCAGAAAAGCTTCGAAAAGCTGGAGTTCATGTAGATTTTTTATGTACCGTTAGCTCTGATAGCGCAGAAGATCCTCTTGGAGTTTATCAGGGACTGAAAAATCTGGGTGCGGAGTGGATGCAGTTTATTCCCATCGTAGTCTGGAAAGAAGACGGCAGTTTTGCAAAAGAGTCCGTAACGCCGGAAAAATACGGTGATTTTCTGATTGCAATATTTGATGAATGGGTACGGAAGGATTTAGGAAAGCTGGATGTGCAGCTATTTGCGGAAACGGCTAAAGTATGGGCTGGTGGAGAAGCCAGTCTATGTTGGATGGCACCGACCTGTGGCCGGGCGTTGATTGCGGAAGAAGACGGTGGCATCTATTCCTGTGACCATTTCGTAGATTATGAGCATCGGTTGGGAACCTTAGGAAGCTCTGTTCCAGGACCGGATGGAACCTCTGTCTATAAAACTTTGGAAGATATGTTGGAAAGCGACGAGCAGAAGGCTTTCGGAAATTATAAGAGGGATGGATTGACGAAGGAATGTAAGGAATGCAAATACCTTTCCTGCTGTAACGGAGGCTGTCCGAAAGACCGCATCGGTCTTAGTAAAGATGGAGAAGAAGGACAGTACTATCTTTGCGCTGGATTAAAGAAATTTTTCGCACACGCAGACCCGATTATGCATGAAATTATGAAGCTTTCTACCGAGGGAAAAAATCCAAATGAGATTATGCAAAAATTAGCAGAAAGCGGTCATTGATTTTTAGGGTCGGTACTGTTAAATTAAAATCGTAAAAAGAAAAAATATAAAAATACGCAGCGAAAAGCTGCAAGAGGAGGAACACAAATGGGATTTGTAAACACAGTAGTTGACTGGGCAACTACTTCCGGAATTCGCCTTGTTATTGCAATCATCATTCTGATTATTGCTTTTAAGGTTATCAATGTAGTTGTAGACAAACTGCTTAAAAAGTTACTGGAAAAAGGAAAACTTGATGAAACTTTAGCAAAAACTTTAGGCTACGCAGGAAAAATCGCTCTGAAGATTCTTGTAGTTGTATGCTTAATCGGTTATGTAGGAATTGAAACTGGCGGACTTAGCGCAGTTATCGCTTCTTTAGGTGTTTGCGTTGGCTTAGCAGTTAACGGTACCTTAAGCAACTTAGCAGGTGGCGTTATGATTCTGGTTACTCGTCCTTTCAAACTTGGCGATTACATCAGCGCTCAGGGACATGAAGGAACGGTTGAAGAAATCAAAATCTGCTACACAAAGATTATTACCGTAGATAACAAAGCAGTTTACCTTCCAAATAGCGGACTTTCCACAGGAACCGTTGTAAACTTCTCAGAGAAAGATCTTAGAAGAGTTGATTGGGACTTCTCCGTAGCTGGAAATGATCCAGAAAAAGTTAAAGCTGTTCTTTTAGGAATCTGCGAAAAAGAAGAACTGGTTCTCAATGACCCTGCTCCATTCGCACGTATTTCTGACTACGGCGCTGGAAACGGCATGAAGATCACCATGAGAGCATGGTGCAAGAGTGCAAATTACTGGGATACATACTTTGCACTTCTTCAAGCAGCAGAGCAGGCATTCAAAGCAGAAGGCATCGTAGTTCCATTCAACCAGTTAGATGTTCATATTAAAAACGACTAATGAAAATAGAACGTGAATATAACAAAATATTCGTTTCACAAAAAGGAGAGCGGTGGCTTTCTACCGGTCATCCATGGGTTTACGAGTCCGACATTGACGCAGAAGAAGTAAGCGTTGGAGAAATCGCCAACGGTGCCATTGTGGATGTCCTTTCTCCAAAGGGAAAATATATTGGCAGCGGTTTTTACAGCGCCAATAGTAAGATTCGTGTCCGTATCATTTCCAGAAATGCTAACGACACTTTTAACGAAGCCTTTTGGGAGAGACGGGTTCAGTATGCTTTAGATTACCGACTGACCGTTATGGACCGGGACAACATGGATGGATTCCGTGTGATTTTCGGAGAATCCGACGGTTTTCCGGGATTGACCGTGGATTTATTCCACGACCTGCTTTCCGTTCAGGTGCTTTCTATCGGCATTGAAAAAATAAAGGACTTGCTGTTCCCGAAGCTGGTTAAAAAATGTGAAGAGAAAGGTTTCCCAATTCGCGGTCTTTATGAGCGAAATGACGTTGCCATCCGGCGTTTGGAAGGCATGGAAAGCTATAAAGGCTGGTATGAATTGGAAGGAAAACCGATTCCAGAGTCGGCAGTCGTTGAGATGGAAGAAAACGGAATTTTCTATGAAGTGGATGTAGAAAATGGACAGAAAACCGGCTTCTTCCTGGACCAGAAATTTAACCATGAGGCCGTTGGAAGACTAGCAAAGGGAAAAATCGTTTTAGATTGCTTTACCCATACGGGATCCTTTGCTATGAATGCAGCCAAAGGCGGTGCGAAACATGTTACTGCGGTGGATATTTCTGAAACGGCTATTGAAATGGCGAGAAAGAATGCGGAGCGGAACGGGTTAACCGATGTAATGGATTTCAAAAAGGCAGATGTTTTCGACCTTTTGCCATATCTTCTGGTGAAGAGTGACTATCCGTACGATTTCATTATTTTGGATCCACCGGCGTTCACGAAATCCAGAAAGACAGTGTCTCGAGCAGAAAAGGGCTATAAAGAAATTAATTTCCGGGCCATGAAACTGCTTCCAAGAGGTGGCTATCTGGCAACTGCTTCCTGCAGTCATTTTATGCCTCATGAGCAGTTTGAACGAATGATTCAGAGCGCGGCGAAAGATGCTGGCGTAGAGTTAAAGCAGATTGAGATGCGGCAACAAGGACCGGATCATCCGATTCTTTGGAATGTACCGGAAACCGATTATCTGAAGTTTTATTTGTTCCAGATTATTTAAAAACCGAAAAATCAAATGAATAAAAAGACCTGCCTTTGTGGTAGGTCTTTTTTTATCTTAATATTTGTTATGGACTCTTTCAAAGAAGCACATTAGGTCTTTTACTTCTACCACCGTTCCATCATCTAAAACCGCTGTTCCGGAAAGTTTTCCGAATACTTGATGCTGGTCGGTTACAATAACTTTTACATCAATTTTGGCTGCACGGTCTAACACCGGAAGGAAGTCCATTTCAAAGCGGCCGTCGGAAGAAGTAATGGTCCAAGGTTTCGTGTAACTGTCTTCTGGGATGTTGAAGGTAACATCATCCAGTTTATGAGCTTTTCCGTCGTAGAAAATAATATTTTCGGATGCGGCTTTTGTGTCGCCGAAGCCGTAACCTAAGTTGAAACCGAAATCATGACCTTCCACTTTTCCGTTTCCGGAGCCCCAATGCCACATGTTATCGTAGGTCCATACGCCCCGTCCCCAGTCCAAGGTACCGTAATCTTTTTCTGGGTTAAAAGTATAGCGCTTTCCGTCGAATTCCGCCCAGCCTTCGGCCGGCATGCAGTTGATTTTCTGGTTGTAGTAGAAGCGGTGGTTCTTTGGCCATGGAGTAGCGATGACCATGGTGTCCATTTCTGGCTGATACAACGTTATGTCACAGGAGAACGATTTCCCCTGATAGAATTTGTCAAACTGACAGGTCAGATGACGACGGCGGCTCGTTACTTCCCCAGAAGAATTTTTATCTTCTATTACTTCGAATTTCATGGACAAGCGTTTGTCGTTGTAGGCAGTAATTCCATGAGAAGAGTCGGAAGGAAGCTTAAATTTTCCCATAGGAAAGGCATTTAATACGGTTTCCGTATGTTCCCAAGGGGTTTCATTTAATTCCAGAAGGGAAGCCGACTGAAGACCGATATAGCCATCATCAGAAATAGTCAAGGCTATGGCATAGTCACCTGCCATGATCATATAATAGTCCCATTCCTTAATTCGGAATTTCGGGGCACGAATGTCTGCTCGGTTATATTCCTGCAAAAGCTGTTTTGACCAGCCTGGCTCTACCAGATTTCCATCCTTCAGTAATTTATGAGTTTCTGTTACTTCGTGATTTCGCATAATTTTTTCCTTTAAATAATTACAAGTCCGTTTTTCTGACAGTAACTATTATATAATAAAAGAATACAAGGGAAAACCAAATTGAGATTATTGAAGTGAAAATGATTGAAATGTATAATAATTTCATAAAAGAAGTGCAACAAAAAAGTCTTCTTTCGAAGACTTTAACCCGCACAATGCGGACTTTACAGCGATGTCGGATAAACCTTATTTGCACTCGCTTTGTTAATTCTCTTGTAAAATAACACCAAAAATAAAACCTGTCAATAGATATATGAAAGGAGACAGATTAATGGATAAACAAAAATATTATTTAGGATTAGATATGGGAACAAGTTCTGTTGGTTGGGCAGTAACTGATGGTCAATATAATATTCTGCGAAAAAAAGGAAAGGACTTATGGGGAGTCCGAGAATTTGAAGAAGCAAAAACTGCTGTGGAAAGAAGGACAAATCGTGTAAGTCGAAGAAGACGGCAAAGAGAAGTTGTTCGAATTGGAATGCTGAAAGATTTCTTTCAGGAAGAAATCAACAAAGTTGATCCAAACTTTTATCAGCGTTTAGAAAATAGTAAATACTGGTTAGAAGATAAAGACGAGGAAGTTAAAACTCCAAACGGATTATTTAATGACAAAAACTATAAGGACAAAGATTATTTTAAACAATATCCTACCGTCTTTCATTTAAGAAAAGAATTAATTATAAATAGTGAGCCTCATGATGTGAGATTAGTATATCTTGCTTTATTAAATATGTTTAAACATAGGGGTCACTTTTTGAATGCAAGTTTAGGGTCCGATGATAATGGACAAAGTATGCAGGAAGCACTTTATATCATGGCAAGCTCCTTAGAAGAAGTTGCTGGCATTTGTTTGCCATCAATCGACCCAAGTAAGTTAGAAGAAATTCTTAGCAATAGAGATTATTCCAGAACTAGAAAAAAAGAAACTATTGCAGAATTAATCAATATTCAAAAAGGACAGAAAAAAGAACTGGAATGTATCCAAGCTATTTGTGGTTTAAAGATTGACGCAAAAAAAATATTTGAAGAACTGGAAGAAAAAGTTGAAATCTGTTTTTCTGATTTTGGATTTGAAGACAAGATTCCAGAAATCATAGAAAAATTAGGTGACGAGCGGTTTTCAGTTATTCAAGCTTTAAAAGAAATTTATGATCTTGGAACCTTAGCGGGAATTATGAAAGGATCTCAGTATTTATCCGAAGCAAGAGTAAAAGAATATGAAAAACATGCAAAAGATTTGCAAATTTTAAAAGCAGTCATCAAGAAATATAAGAGTAAAGAAGAATATAACAAAATGTTCCGGGAATCCGAAGCAGGTTCTTATAGTGCTTATGTTAATTCTTTTAACGCAGGCAAGAAACAAAGAAGAAATTTTGGTACGGGTGCTCCACGGAAGAGAGAAACTTTTTATGCTTATGTAAAAAAACAATTAAAAGATCTTCCGGAAACAGATGAGCAGGTATTATATATTCTTGACGAAATTTCTAAAGAAACATTTATGCCGAAACAATTAACGGCATCCAATGGTGTAATTCCAAATCAGGTGCATTTGAAAGAAATGAAAAAAATTCTTTCAAATGCTGAAACGTATCTTCCGTTTTTAAAAGAAAAAGATGAAAGCAATTTAACGATTTCAGAGAGAATCATTGCTTTGTTTTCCTTCCAGATTCCTTATTACATTGGACCAACTAGTGAAAATAGCAAAAAAAATAATGGAAACGGTTGGGTTGTAAGAAAAGAAGAAGGCGCAGTTCTCCCATGGAATTACGAAGACAAGATAGATGTAAAGGCAACTGCCGAAGCGTTTATATCAAGAATGGTACGTCGCTGCACCTTTATTAGTGGGGAGCAAGTTTTACCAAAATGCTCTTTAGAGTATGAAGCTTATTGCGTACTAAATGAGATTAATAATCTTAAAATTAATGATGAAAAAATCAGTGTAGAACTTAAACAAAAAATCTATGTTGATTTGTTTGAGAAAGGAAAAAAGGTTACTAGAAATCAGCTGGAAAAATATCTGGTTGGCTGTGGCGCTTTAACTGAAAATGACAAGCTTACTGGAATCGACATTAATATTAATAATTCACTTTCATCCTATGGAAAGTTTTTAAAAATTTTCGGCGATGATATGAAAAAAGATACTTATAAGAAAATGGCAGAAGATATCATCTTCTGGAGTACGTTATATGGAGATTCCAAAGCCTTTTTGAAAGCACAAATAAAAGAACATTATCCAGAACTGTCAGAAGAAAATCTGAAATTAGTATTAGGATTAAAATTTAAAGATTGGGGAAATTTATCTAAGGAATTATTAGAACTTCCAGGCTGCGAAAAGGGAATTGGAGAAAAATTGTCTCTAATTCGAGCATTATGGGAAACTAATAATAATTTTATGGAGCTTCTCTATAGTCCAGATTTTACATTTAAAGAGGAACTGGAAGAACGACAAAATCAGATGAAGAAGGGGTTATCTGATTTTGATTTAGATGATTTAAATGATTGGTATTTCTCAGCACCTGTTAAAAAAATGATTTGGCAGACGATAAAAATCATTAAAGAAATTGAGTATGTAATGGGACATGCTCCTGAAAAAGTTTTTATTGAAATGACACGTTCGGATGAGCAAAAGGGTGATCTTGGAAGAAAGAATTCAAGAGAAAAACAGCTTATCGAGTTGTATAAAAACATAAAAGATGAAACTCATTTATGGAAAGAGGAAATTGAAAAAGCAGGAGCTTCTGGAACCATTAAAAGTAAAAAAATGTACTTGTATTTCCTTCAGATGGGAAGAGATATGTACACTGGACAACCAATAGATTTGGATGATTTGTTTAATGACAATCTGTATGACATTGATCATATTTATCCAAGACATTTTGTAAAAGACGATAACATTAATAATAATCTTGTTCTGGTTAATAAACAATCCAATGCCCATAAGAGCGATATTTATCCGTTAGAGCCAAGAATACGAAATTCTGAGAAAGTAAGACAGTTATGGAAACTGTTAAATGAAAAGAAACTTTTGTCAGATGAAAAGTATAGACGGTTATTAGGTACAAAAGAATTTACAGAAGAACAAAAGGCAGATTTTATTGCGCGACAGCTCGTTGAAACAGGACAGGCAACAAAGGGTGTTGCAGATATTTTGAAACAAGTTCTTCCAAGTACAGAAATTGTTTATTCAAAAGCAGGAAATGTTTCAAGTTTCAGGCAGGACAGAGACTTTATTAAGAATAGAAATGTTAATGAATTACATCATGCGAAGGATGCTTATTTGAACATCGTTGTTGGAAATGTATATTTAACAAAGTTTACAAAGAGTCCGCTGAATTATATTAAGACGGAATATTCACAGAAAAATAACTCTTATCATCTTTATAAGATGTTTGATTATGATGTTGAGCGCAACGGAGAAAAAGCCTGGGTTGCAGCAAAAGATGGAAATCCAGGTACTATTTCTACTGTCCGGAAGATGATGTCTAAAAATACGCCGATTGTTACGAGACAAAGTTTTGTAGGCCATGGCTCTATTGCAAATGCAACATTATATGGAAAAAATCAAACAAAAGATGAAGGATATATTCCGCTGAAAATCAGTGATTCTAAGATGCTGGATGTTAAGAAATATGGAGGATATTCTAGTGTTTCTACAGCATACTTCTTTTTAGTAGAACGAAAGGTAAAAGGTAAATCAGTAAGAACGATAGAAACCTTACCGATTTATATGAAAGAGATTGTGGATAAAGATCCATCACAACTAGAGCAGTACTGTGTCGATGCGTTAGGCTTTACAGAGGAATTTTCCATCAGAGTTAGAAAAATCAATATTCAGTCGTTAGTTAAATTAAATGGATATTATGTGCATTTGTCTGGTAAAACAGGAAAACAATTTTCACTTCGAAATGCCGTTAATTTAATCGTTGATGATAGTTGGTCGGGTTATATAAAATTAATAGAAAAATTTGCAGAAAGTAAAAATATTTCAAATGAAATAACAAAAGAAAAAAACATTGAATTTTATGAATATTTATCTAAGAAATTAAATTCAACTTTATTTTTGTTAAAACCAAATAATATAGCATTGAGAGTAACAGAAGGAAGAGAATCTTTTAATAAACTTTCAATTGAAAAACAAGTATTTGTACTTGGTCAAATTCTTATTTTGAGTTCTATTGGAACAAATACTGCAGATTTGAGTTTGATAGGTGGTTCGTCAAGTAGCGGAAAAATGTATTTAGGTAAGGATATTTCAAATAAAAAGGAAATAGTACTTGTTAATCAATCTGTGACTGGCTTATTTGAGTCTAGGGTTAATTTACAAACAGTATGAGTTGGAGAATGGTTGTTATATCCAAAAGTGCAAAGCTAGATTATCAGATGGGCTATTTAGTAGTCCGGTCAGAAGATACGGTTCGAGTTCACATTGATGAAATCCATACCTTAATGATTGAGACAACTGCGGTTTCATTAACGACTGCCTTATTGGCTGAGTTGGTAAAACGAAAAGTTAAAGTGATTTTCTGTGATGAAAAAAGGAATCCAAGTTCCGAATTACTTCCGTATTATGGAGCCCATGACACCAGCGCCAAAATCCGGAATCAGATGCAATGGAATCAGGACGTCAAGGATTCGGTGTGGACAGAAATTGTATCGGAGAAAATAAGAAAACAAGCCGAACTCTTAGAATTCTTAAATTTGGATGAAGCCAATTTATTATATGAATATATAAACGAAATGGAGTTCGGCGATGTTACAAACCGGGAAGGGCATGCTGCAAAAGTTTATTTTAATGCTCTTTTTGGAAAGGATTTTACAAGAACAGCAGAAAACAGTATAAATGCAGCTTTGAATTATGGATACACTCTTATATTGTCAACCTTTAATCGAGAAGTTGTTTCAAATGGCTATATAACGCAGATCGGTTTGTTCCATGATAATATGTTTAATCAGTTTAATTTGGCATCAGATTTAATGGAACCTTTTCGTCCATTGGTTGATTCAAAAGTTATTAGTTTAATGCCGGAAAAATTTGAGCATTCGGAAAAAATGGACATGCTTTATATATTGCAAGAAGAAGTTGTTATTGCAGGAAGAAGAGAACTTGTAAATAATGCGATAAAGATATATGCAAGATCCGTGTTTGATGCATTGAACAATTCGGATGTTTCATTAATTAAATTTTATTCCAGAGATGAGTTATAGATATATGAGAGTAATGGTTTTCTTTGATTTACCCGTTTTAACCGACAAGAATCGAAGAGATTATAGAACTTTTAGAAAATATTTGATTAAATCCGGATTTATTATGATGCAGGAATCTGTGTATTGCAAGCTTGTACCAAATAGTAATATTGCGGATGCGGTATCAAATAATTTAGAAAAAAATAAGCCGGCGGAGGGACTGGTTCAAATATTAAAAATTACGGAAAAACAGTATGCGAAAATGGATTTTCTTGTTGGAAGCAGTACAAATAATATAATTGATTCGGATGAAAGACTTATAATAATATGAAGCTATATATTTCTCAAATTGATAAGGAAATTCCTTTTTTAGAAAACTTTGCACAAGTATTGATAATAGAAAAAAGGGAATTATTTTCAGATATTCTTATGTCATTTTGGAAACAATGCAATGGAGAAGAAGGAACATTAATATTATCCGAAGATGATAAATTATTGTCGTTAAATAAAAAATCTATTTTTATTATTAATCCATTTGCTTTAGATTGTAATGAAAAAAAGGTAATAAATTATTTATACAAAGAACTAGAAAGAATTATTTCTGAGAAATTTACATTGAATTTCTTGGAGCAAAACGGAAATAATATCCGCTTGATTGAACAGATAAATGATGTATCACCATATCCATTGGATTATAATATAGATATTGGAGTCGTAGATTTTTTGAAATTGTATAATGTAAAACTCCAGATAGATGAGGGAACATTATTAGAAAAAATAATTGATTATATTAGAACTTATCATAGAATATGTGGAATATCGCTGTTTATTTTTGTGAATTTAAAATTATATCTTTCCGAAATAGAACTTCATGATTTATATGAGTTTATGTTTTATGAGAAGGTTTTTTCGCTTGACCTGGAAGGAAATTTTATTGCTAAAAACGAGAATGAACATTGCATTATTGTTGATAAGGATCTTTGTATAATAAATTTGGATTAATCAGGCATTTGAAACCTCAAAAAAGAATTTGAGGTTTGAGAGCTTTGTTAATTCAGATAGGACTCAAACCTATCAGGCACTCGACGAAGACCTTACTTGGTTTGAGAGCTTTGTTAATTCAGATAGGACTCAAACACACAGGCTTGTTAACAATGTTGCGACGCTGTTTGAGAGCTTTGTTAATTCAGATAGGACTCAAACGAGGACACACCAAGCGACAGCACAATCTCTGTTTGAGAGCTTTGTTAATTCAGATAGGACTCAAACAAAATACGCCAGGATATAGAGTAGCCGGAGTTTGAGAGCTTTGTTAATTCAGATAGGACTCAAACAATGGAAACGTGAAAATTTTTGACGCGGGGGTTTGAGAGCTTTGTTAATTCAGATAGGACTCAAACTAAAGTCTTAAATAACTTAATAGCATCCAAGTTTGAGAGCTTTGTTAATTCAGATAGGACTCAAACCAGTTTGTTTCCTGCTGCCACTTCATCGGGTTTGAGAGCTTTGTTAATTCAGATAGGACTCAAACACTCCGATTGTTAATACGGGGAGCTGGTTAGTTTGAGAGCTTTGTTAATTCAGATAGGACTCAAACCCTGGTAAGATGTCCTGGTCTAGATAGATTGTTTGAGAGCTTTGTTAATTCAGATAGGACTCAAACTGAGAGATTATAAAAAATTACCACCATTTAGTTTGAGAGCTTTGTTAATTCAGATAGGACTCAAACAAGCGTCATTTACCAGGTACGCGGCAATAGTTTGAGAGCTTTGTTAATTCAGATAGGACTCAAACTTAAGATTTGCTGATAAATTCCGTGAAGGTGTTTGAGAGCTTTGTTAATTCAGATAGGACTCAAACTGTTGTCTATTCGGACCCGAAGCTTGCAAAGTTTGAGAGCTTTGTTAATTCAGATAGGACTCAAACTAACGTAGAAAACTTCTTTTCCTTTATCGTGTTTGAGAGCTTTGTTAATTCAGATAGGACTCAAACACGGACAGATACCTAAAGATAAAGAACTAGGTTTGAGAGCTTTGTTAATTCAGATAGGACTCAAACAATACTAGTAACTATTAAATAATTACTATGGTTTGAGAGCTTTGTTAATTCAGATAGGACTCAAACATCTTGCCACGAAAAATCTGTCATATATTCGTTTGAGAGCTTTGTTAATTCAGATAGGACTCAAACCCATGACCGTAAGGCAGAAATGGTGGGGCGTTTGAGAGCTTTGTTAATTCAGATAGGACTCAAACCCTTTTCTTAAGTGCCTTCATTTCAGCCAAGTTTGAGAGCTTTGTTAATTCAGATAGGACTCAAACTAAACTTTCAATTGCTGAATTATACATGGAGTTTGAGAGCTTTGTTAATTCAGATAGGACTCAAACCCCATGTGCTTTTGTATGTAAAGTCTCTTTGTTTGAGAGCTTTGTTAATTCAGATAGGACTCAAACCTGCGATGGCTGCCTCTCTCTGCTCCAGTTGTTTGAGAGCTTTGTTAATTCAGATAGGACTCAAACATACAGACCATAGCAGCTATTATGCATCGGGTTTGAGAGCTTTGTTAATTCAGATAGGACTCAAACATGCAACTGGGAATCCATCTGTTATACAGCGTTTGAGAGCTTTGTTAATTCAGATAGGACTCAAACTTACGGAGGTTTATGGATGCAAGCTGAACAGTTTGAGAGCTTTGTTAATTTGAAATGCTTTAGCAATACACATTATGTGTGTTGTTTTACTATAATGGAAAAAGAAAATCTATTTACGCAAATGTATACTTTGATATTTACACGATACCATGTTAAAGTTTTTCATAGGGGCGTGCTTGAATGGAAGAATATATTTCTGTTTCTGAGTATGCAAGATTGTTGGGAAAGGATACTGGTAATGTACGAAAAATGCTTATCAGTGGAAGAATTCCTGGAAAAAATCGAGCATCAATAGGTAATAGAAAATGAAAGGAGAGTTAACATGGCAGAATTTAAATATGAAATTGTAGAACAGATTGGTGTGATTGCGGAAGGCAGTAAAGGTTGGAAAAAAGAAATCAATTTGGTTTCATGGAATGGGGCAGCACCAAAATATGATATTCGTGACTGGTCGGAAGATCATTCCAAAATGGGAAAAGGAATTACGCTGACGGCTGATGAAGCTTGGGAACTGTGCCAACTTTTAAGTGAAAAATTACAGTAAACATTAAATATTCATTTACAAAAAGAGGACAATAGATGATTCTAAGTCCTCTCTTTGATTTTTAAATTATTTATTCATAAATTGGCTCAAAGTCGCTGCTATCGTGTCCGCATAATGGACATGTGAAATCTTCCGGAAGGATAGGTCCGTCATAACGATATCCACAGATTTTACACCTCCAGCCTACAATTTTCTTTTCAGCGGCTGGTTTTGCAGCTTTTGGTTTCAGGTTCGCCTGATAGTCTGCGTAGGTCAAAGGTGGATTCTCGCTTAAAACTTTGGCATCATCGATTTCTGCAATAAACAGAGTATGGCTGCCCAAATCTTTTTCATCAACAACGTGGCAGCTTAATACAGAGCAAGCCTGCCATCCCAGATATGGGATTCTCTTTTCATCAACTGGAGCCTGAATCATCCCGAATTTGTCTGCATCTCTTCCGGATTGCATGCCAAAATGCTGAATGGTATTAAAAGTGCAAGTGTTATCTAAAATGGAAAGAGTAAACAGTTTACTTTCCTTGATCAGTTCGCAAGTATAGTTGGCGTTGATGCAAGCGATGGCGATACGGGTTGGATTTGATGCAACCTGCATACAGGTGTTGGTGATACATCCGTTTACTTTTTCACCGGATTTTGTTGCCAGCATAAAAACGCCATAAGAAAGATTGTAAATTGCTTTTTTGTCCATAAGTTCTCCTTGTCTTCCTGTTTCGTAAAGCAGAACGTTTTTTGATAAAAACCGGGTATTATATTTTAATACCCGGTCGTTCTTGTATCAGTTATTGTTAATTTTAGTAATTCTCGCAGTTAATTTCAAAATAAGCCTGTGGATGAGCGCATACTGGGCAAACTTCAGGAGCCTTTGTTCCGACTACGATATGTCCGCAGTTACGGCATTCCCAAACTTTTACTTCACTCTTAGCAAATACTTCCTGAGCTTCTACGTTGTGGAGAAGAGCTCTGTAACGTTCTTCATGATGTTTCTCGATAGCTGCTACCATACGGAATTTTGCTGCTAACTCTGGGAAACCTTCTTCTTCTGCTGTTTTTGCAAAACCTTCGTACATGTCGGTCCACTCATAGTTTTCGCCGTCTGCTGCTGCAGCAAGGTTTTCAGCTGTTGAGCCGATGCCTTCCAGCTCTTTGAACCACATCTTAGCGTGTTCTTTTTCATTGTTTGCTGTTTTTTCGAAGAGAGCGGAAATCTGCTCGAAACCTTCTTTTTTAGCTGTGGAAGCGAAGTATGTGTATTTATTTCTAGCCTGTGATTCGCCTGCGAAAGCTGCTTCAAGATTCTTTTCTGTCTGTGTTCCTGCGTATTTGTTTGCCATGTTTTTTACCTCTTTCTTTTCGTTATTTGGAATTCTATTTAATAATTTTTTTGCTATTTCAATCGGAAAATCCGGTGTTGGAGGATTTTCGATAAATTGTTCTAATAATTCGTGTGCATTATTGCTTTGTGGAAGCATAAAGCCGGATTCACGGAGAATATCTTCTGCTACCAAACGTTCAGATTTTGCAACTGCGTTCATCAAACGGTAAAGACCGTCTTTTTCTGTTGCTTCTGCAACCTGAAGAGCTGCTTTCTCGCCATAGGCTTTGCTTGCTGACAGAGCATTTAATGTATTTACAACAGTTTCTGTCTTTGGCTGCTGAACTGGGTATTCGGAAGGTACCATCGTAATGGCAGCGCTTGGACATGCGTTGGCACATACGCCACATCCGATACATTTTTTCACATCAATGATACTATCTTCTGTATCAGTAGCTCCGGTAGGGCATACATAAAGGCAAAGACAATCTTTTGTACAAAGCCGGAGATTTCTGTAAGCTTTAAATTCCATTGTTACGCCCTCCCTTCCATTTTTTCAAATTTCCATGCAGGGACTTTGCATACTGGGCAAATTTCTGGAGGGTTTTCTCCTACGAATACAAAGCCACAGACGGTGCAAACCCAGATGTTGTTTCCTGCAAGCCAGCGTTCGCCTTCATCTAAGTATCTGTTTACGAGAGAGGAAAGCATTCTGGTTACTTTCTCGCCCCAAACACAGATTCTAGCGGCGCCTCTGTCTGCAGAAGCATCGGCAGTCGCTCTTACCGAAGGATAATTTTCAATATCTTCCGCAAGGAGTTTTGCAATGTTTTCTACCGTTGCATCGTTTACAGCAGGAGTGATTGCAGCGAAATAATCTGCTAACTGGCGGAATAATTCCGCTTCTTCATTTTTATACTGTTTCTCACATCCGCGGGCTAAGTTTGAGCATAAAGCTGAAAACTGTCCTGCAGATAATCCTTTCATATCTTCTTCAGGAACAGGAGCTGGTTGAACCAGTGGCGTCGGACTCTGAGGTGTTATTACTTCTTCTGGTTTAAAATCTGATTTCTTAGCGCCGCAGAGAGGGCAGGTCCATGTGTCCGGAAGATCACTGAAAGGGACTTTTTCTTTGGCATCATCATAGATGTAGCCGCAGATTTGACATACATATCTCATATCAGTTCCTCCTTTGAATCGGCAATTGCCGAATGATACGAATCAGTTTTCCTGACAGTTTGGGCAGAGGCCCTTGAACACAATGTCATGATCTAAAAATATCATTCCGTTTTTGTTGCGGATTCTTTCTTCCAGATCTGTCAGCACTTCCATATCCACGTCAAAAACTTTTCCGCATTTGATACAGGTTACATGGTAATGCTTTCCGACATTATGATCGAAGCGGTCAGGGCCTTCCGGAATCTCTACTTTTCGAATTTCGCCTTCTTCTGCCAGAATATTCAGGTTGCGGTAAACCGTTCCTTTGCCGATAGAAGGGTAATCCTTGGAAACGCAGGCGTAGATCTCATCCGCGGAGGCATGATTTCCAAGACTGCGGACAGCCTTCAGAACAATATCTCGTTGTATGGTGTTACGTCTTTCCATAGAAACTCCTAAAAATTCGTTCATTATCTTAAAACTATTGATTGATTGTTATTAAGAATAATTCTTAATTAGGATTATATATTATTTGTTTTTAGAATGCAAGGAATATTTTAAATAAAAAAGGAAGGCGAAATGCCTTCCTCTTCTTAGGTTTTCGTTATGAATTAAATATCTCGTTCCATATAGGAAACGGTGTATTTTTCATGAGCTTCTTCGGTACCGTTGTAGCTAAAGCCTTGATTCTGCCAGAACTGAGAAGCTTCTTCATTTTCTTTTACGCAGGCTAACTGCAGATGATCGAAGCCCTGGGCCTTCATAGCTGCACGAACATCCGCGAAAATCTGGGAGCCAATGCCTTGGTTCTGCTGTTCTGCATCCACCATGAACCAGCCGATAAAAGCGTCGTCCTTTTCCGGATAGCCGGTGATCAAATCTAAAATAGCCACCAGGTTATCTTTCTCATCATAGAAACCAACAAAATTCTTATTGTCTGGGCCGGTTCCTTTCGGAAGGTCAGTGATGACCTCCGTCAGATTCCGACGGGACGGAAGGGTGTGCAGGTGACGATAATATTTTCTGTTTTCTTTGCAGAGGTTGTAAACGTCTTCGATGTCAGCCTCTGTAATTTCTCTTACCTCATAATCAGAAGAGAGTACTTCCGGATTGAACTTCAGGCCGCTGAAGCTTGCTTCATAGTCAATGGCTGGACGGAACTGGGTTTCATACAGCTGTTTGTAAATGCCGTCCTGAGCCAGCAGGTCGTCGTGAGAGCCTTGCTCTTTAATCACACCATCGCTGACAACTAAGATGCGGTCTGCCTTCAAAATAGTGGAAAGTCGATGGGCAATAACGATGCTGGTGCGGCCTTCCATTAAGGCTTCCAAAGCATCCTGAATGGAGCTTTCGGAAATGGAATCCAGAGCAGAAGTGGCTTCGTCCAGAATCAGAATCTTCGGGTCTTTTAAGATAACACGGGCGATGGACAATCTTTGTTTTTCACCGCCAGACAGTTTCAGACCACGGTTTCCAACCTGAGTGTTATAGCCTTCCGGCTGGGAAGCGATAAAGTCGTGAATATTGGCAATCTTGCAGGCCCGTTCCACTTCTTCTGGAGTGGCATTCTCGTTGGCGTAGAGCAGGTTTTCCATAATGGTGCCGTTAAACAGATAGGTGTCCTGGGTTACCATACCGATGTTCTGGCGCAAGTATTCCAGGTCGAAATCTTTTACATTAATACCAGCGATGGAAACGGAACCATCTAAAACGTCATACAGTCGCGGAATCAGATTGACCACGGTGGATTTACCAGAGCCGGATGGACCAACAATGGCGTACATTTTTCCGCCAGGGACATCGAAGCTGACATCGGTAAGAATGACATTCTCTTCATCATAGCCAAACTTCACATGAGAGTATACGATGTGCTCGTTGGCAACTTCTGGCTTCTTGCCGTCTTCTGGACTGGTGATGGTATTTTCCCGATCCAAATAATCGAAAATTCTGGTGAACAGGGCCAGAGAACGGGTGAAGTCTACACCGATGTTCAGAAGGGATTCTACCGGACGGTAGAGGCGGTTGATTAAAGCTACGGTAGCAGTAATTACACCGACGGTCAGGGTTGGGTCCCATTCCTTCATGATTAAAAGTCCGCCGACGAAGTAGATAATCAAAGGTCCGATCTGGGTGAACATGCCCATGATGACACGGAACCAGCGACCACTTTGGCCTTCTTTAATGGAAAGGTCCGTAACTTCTTTATTTATCTTAACGAAGCGGTCATATTCCTGGTTTTCTCTTGTGAACAGTTTTACCAGTAAGGAGCCGCTAACGGATAAGGTCTCGTTAATCATTTGGTTCATCTCATCGTTCTTTGCCTGGCTGGCAGTTAAAAGAGCGTAACGCTTTTTTCCGGCGCTTTTGGTAGGAATGATGAGGAGCGGAATCACAACGATACCGGCAATAGCCAGCTTCCAGCTCATGGAGAACAAAGCCACCAGCGTGGTTACCAAAGTAGCCACATTGCTGACGATAGAGGTCAACGTACCACTAATAACGGAGCTGACACCACTGACATCGGTGTTCATCCGGGTGATGATGTCGCCCTGCTTTTCTGTTGTGAAGAACGCATGAGGCATATATTCCAGATGGCGGTACATCTCATTTTTCATGTCGAAGATGATCCGCTGGGAAATCCAGGAGTTGATATAACTTTCTAAAACGCCAATGACCTGACTGCCGGTCAGAGCGATAAAAGCAAATATCAGAAGTTTAATCAGAAGAGCCAGGTCTTTGCTGACCAGAGCGCTGTCTACAATTTTTCCTGTGATAATCGATGGAAACAGACCAACAATCGAGGAAACGATGATGGTGACAAATACCAGCAGGAACTGCCATTTGTACGGCAATAAGTAGGAAACGATTCTTTTCAGCAGTCCTTTGGTTACTTTCGGGACATTGGCTTTCTCTTCATCGGTGAGGAAGCCTCTTGGGCCTAAACGTCCAGGCATGGGTTTTCTCCTTAAAAAAACGGCGCACCGTGTCCGGCGCGCCGTTATAATCATTAAATACTATAAGCTACTTCGTATGCACCGTAGATAACATCCATCAGGTTACCAACCTTCTTTGCATCGCCGATAATATGAAGATCCTTCAGGCCGGCATTTTCAAAGTTGCTGGTAATTTCTGTGTTTGGAACATAGCCTGCGGAAACAACAACGGTATCTGCTTCCAGAACTTTTTCGCCTTCCGCACCAGTTACATGAACCAGAGCCTTGCCGTCTTTGTTTTCAACAGCAGTTAAGGTAGTTTCAGTTAATACGTTCATGTCGTAGAAACGTACGATTTCGTGGAGCATGTTGGAGTTTGCAGCGCAAAGACCAGGAACTAACAGGATGTCCTTCTGCATTTCAACAACGGTTACCTTGCTGCCTTCTAAGGACAGTTGGTAAGCGATTTCAATACCGGTCAGGCCACCGCCGATAACGATAACGTTTTCACCAGCTTTGCCTCTGCCGCGCAGGTAGTCGATAGCTTCCAGAACGTTTTCACTGTCAAGGCCTTCTACGTTCAGTTTTCTAGGAGTAGCACCAGTAGAAACGATAACAGAATCAAAATCCTTCAGCATTTCTGGGGTTGCTTCCGTATTCATCTTGATATCAATATTTAAAAGCTTCATCTGGTTTTTGTACCAGTCGATCAGCATTTTGTCTTTTTCTTTGAAAGATGGAGCAGCTGCTGCGATAAAGGTTCCGCCCAGCTCATCGCTCTTCTCAAACAAAGTTACATCATGGCCACGCATCTTCAAAAGACGAGCGCTTTCCATGCCACCGATTCCGCCGCCAACAACAGCAACGTTTTTCTTAACTTCTGCAGGAACCAGTTTCCATTTGTCTTCTTCCATGGTGACAGGGTTTAATGCGCAGTGAGCCATCTTAGCTTCCATGTCGGAATCTTCTCTCTTGATATATCCCAGTGGGAAGCATGCATTATGGCAAGCAATACATGGACGGATTTCGTTCTCACGGCCTTCTGCAACTTTCTGCATCCAGAATGGATCTGCTAAGAACTGGCGGGCAACACCGATTCCGTCGATCGCACCGGTTGCGATGGCGTTGGATGCAAATTCCGGCTCTTCCATACGACCTGCACAGAATACAGGAATATTAACGAAATTCTTGATGTAGCTTACTTCTGGGAAGTTGCAGTGAAGAGGCATGTATACTGGAGGATGAGCCCACCACCAGGAATCGTAAGATCCATTGTCAGCATTCAGAAGGTCTGCGCCGGCTGCCTCCAGCATCTGGGCAACTGCAGGACTTTCTTCCATAGTACGTCCAAACTCTTCGTAGTTTTCAGCTGGAAGAGCGCCGGCGTTAAAGCCACGCATCTTGCTGGCTACGCTGTAGCGGACGGAAACCGGGAAGTCTTCTCCACAAGTTTTCTTTACTTCTTTTATGATTTCGCAGGCGAAACGGAGACGGTTCTCTAAGCTTCCGCCATACTCGTCGGTTCTGTGATTGGTGTTTGCAACTGCAAACTGGTCTAACATATAGCCTTCATGAACTGCATGAACTTCGATGCCATCGATGCCGGCTTTCTTGCAAAGCAGAGCAGTTTTTCCAAAAGCCTCGATGGTTTCATGGATTTCGTCTATAGTAAGGCCTCTATGTTTCAGGTCTGGATTCCATACGTTTGGCAGACCATCTGCAGGAGCGGTGCAGAGACGATGAGTCATTTCCTCGTTCATGTTTGGAGGAAGAATCTGTACACGGCCAAAGCCTGCGCCTAACTGCATGAAAAATTTAGTTCCATAGGCGTGGATTTCATCCATCAGGTCTTTAATTGGTCCTAAGAAAACGTCTTCGTGCTCATAGAGAAAATCATTGCCGATACGTACCTGGGTAACACCTGGAATAATCAGGGCAACGCCGCCTTTTGCACGGTCTAAATAATAATTCCGGATACCCGGATGATAATCATAGTCAAAGTGCCCGAAAGGAGAAGTGTTTCCCATCGCACACAGGATTACACGGTTTTTCAGTTCTGTTCCGCCGATTTTAATCGGGCTGAAAAGCGCTTCATATTTCTTGTCCATAAATACCTCCTGCGAATAATGATAGTTTAATGATAGTATTTTCCGTGATTTTTTCAAGGACTATTTACTCTTGGGAAAAAGTGGAATATTATATAAGAGAAAAAAACAAGCAACTTATTTAGGAGGTATTTCAATGATTAGAAAAGCGCAAGTTGAAGGCGGAACCGTTGTTGGTATTCCAGCAGCTGATCCTAGAATCACAGCATTCAAAGGCATTCCATTCGCAGCTCCACCAGTAGGTGAGAACCGTTGGCGTGCACCACAGCCAGTTATTCCATGGGAAGGCGAAAAAGAATGTTTCAAATTCGCACCTATTTCCATGCAGCACATTCCTGGCTTAGATAAAAACAACATTTATTCCAGAGAATGGAACGTTGATCCTGAAATCGAAATGGATGAAGACTGCCTGTACTTAAACGTATGGACACCTGCAAACTCTGTTGATGAGAAGTTACCAGTATTCGTATGGTTCTTCGGTGGCGGCCTCAGAGAAGGTAACCCAGCAGAAATGGAATTCGACGGTGAAAGAATCGCAAGAAGAGGCGTTGTAGTTGTAACTGTTAACTACAGACTTCAGGCTTTCGGTTTCTTAGCACATCCAGAATTAACAGCAACACAGCCAGATGCTCCAACAAACTTCGGTCACTTAGATCAGAGACAGGGCGTTATCTGGGCTAAGAACAACATCGCAGCATTCGGCGGTGACCCAGACAACATTACTATCGGTGGACAGTCCGCAGGTGGCGGCAGCGTATGTGCACAGCTCGTTTCTCCACTGAACGAAGGCTTATTCCAGAAAGCTATCGTTATGTCCGGTTTCATGGGCGGCGTATATCCAAGCAAAATGAAGATGGGACGTACTTGGGAAGAGAGCCAGGAGCTTGGCGTTAAATTCTTCGAGTTCTTAGGTGTTAAGAATCTGGAAGAAGCTAGAAAATTAGACGCAGCTTTCGTAAGAGATAAAGGTGACGAATTCACAGCAAAATTCGGTCTCTTTGGTGGTTCCTTAGACGGCGTTTTCATGAAAGATAATCAGATGGATTCCATGATGAAGGGCAACTACTGGCATATGCCAATTATGATGTCCTACACAGCAGGCGAATTCAAATCGGATCTTCAGGCAGCAGACATGGATGAATTCAAGGCTTTAGCAAAAGATTGCTTAGGCGAGAATGCAGACAAATTCTTAGAGCTTTGCGGCGATGATTTAGAGAAAGCTATCGATACTTCCAGAATCAGCGGACTTGAAGTTGGTCTTCGTACCTTCGCAAAGAAGAATAAAGAAAACGGAATCGACGCTCCATTATTCTTCAGCGTATTCAATCCATCCATTCCTGGTTGGGATAATCCTGGCACATTCCACTCATCTGACCTTTGGTTCTGGTGGGAGAACCTGGCAAAATGCTGGAGAGCATTCCAGGGACCACATTACGACCTTGCTAGATACATGTGCAACTATCTGTGCAACTTCGTTAAATGCGGCGATCCTAACGGCTTAGACAATGATGGCACACCAATGACCGAATGGTTTGCAGCTGATGCTGAGAAACCTGGCTTCATGTGGTTAGAAGATGGAAAGACAGCTTTCCGTCACAACGAGCCATGTCCAATTACCGAACTGGTTATGGAAGCTTACAAAAAGAGATTCTAATTAAAGAAAATATATTGCATATGTTTGAGGAAGTCCGCCGAATTTCGGCGGACTTCTTTGTTTGCTTTTCAAAAAAAAAATATATGCCGGCTGTGTTTTGTGTTAGAATGAAAAAAAATAAATTTGGGGGATTTTTTATGAAAATAGCTATTGTCGGAATGACAGCTTTATTGGGTGAAAAAATCGCTTCCGAATGCAAAAATCGCGGAATGGAAGTTACTTCCTTTATCGGCGGCGCGGAAGGAGACTTGAAGCCATCAAAAGATGTTCTTGGTCAGTTTGATGCAGTAATCGATGCAACCGACTGGTCCAAATTAACAGTTGACGAAAGAGAAGAAGCCATTCTTAAGGCAGAGGCTCTGGCGGACCTTATGTGCGAGCTTCCGGAAGTTCGTTACATCGTAACTGGTGACGCAGGCATGCTTTATGTAGACGGTAACAAGAACCGTGTAGTTGGAAAGAGAAATGCTTTCCTTGCAGGACTGGTTCAGATGCCATCCAACTGGACTTGTTTTACACCAGCAGAGACCTTCCTTGCAGAGGGTGAAAAAACTGGCGCTTATGTTTTAGGAAGAGAAATCCGTCTGATTAACTCTTTAGGTGAAAATGCGATTTCTTATGATGACTTCGTGCTGGCTTTAGTAGATGAATTAGAGCAGAAGCACTTTATCCGCAAGAAATTTACTGCAGTTTCCGATACATCCGCTCTTCAGATGAACAAAGAGCTGAACCTGATCGATATGACCAACGGTTCTGGAACCACCTTCAAGGCTGCAGGCGCTTACTTCGGAATTTTTGCAGACAATACAGGAAAGAAAAGATCCGGTCTGGCTTATCAGTCCGGTAAATTGAATATTGTTTCCCGTCGTGCCATGCCAGGCGATGTTCCGGGAACCAATGACCGTTTGCTGAGCCTTTATCCGCTCTATCAGGGCGAGCAAGTAGGTTTCGCAGTAAAATTTGCTCCGACAGAACTGAAAATGGTTACCGCTTACGGTGACATTTCCATTACCTATGCGGACGCCAATATGATGTATATCAAAGGCGAAAATGGTCTGGGGCTGAAACTGGAACAGAACATGAAAGCAAAAGACTGCTATAAAAAACGTGCAGGCAAAGCTTGGGAAGGCGTATATCGTTGGAGATGCTCTCTGCTGTTGAATCCTTTGGAGGGCACTTTGGGAATGAGTGCTCCTTGGAATGGAACGACTCAGTCCACTCCTCATGTAGAAGGTCTGGTAATTCCGAATGCAGACGGCGACTTCCTTCTGGCAATTCAGGAATCCGCAGCTGCTGCTATGGAAAGAGAATCCTATCCAACTTACGAAGAAGCTTATGAAAAAACCACAGCAGATTGGGAAAGCTTCTTAGCTAAGATTCCAGAATTCACACCAGAGCTGGCAATTGCTCGAAAGGAAGCTGCATGGATTGAATGGTCTTCTTTACTGGAGCCTTCCGGATTCTTGAAGAGAAAATCTATTTTCATGACTTTAGGAACTATGGCTTCCTCTTGGCAGATGACCCATCAGGCCGTAGCTCTTCATCATGACTTCGAATTAGCTACCGAACTTTTAGTAAATATGATTGATAACATTGGCAAACGTGGCCAGTTCTCCGACTTTATTTTAGACGGACAGAACCAGTGCCAGGGCCTTCACCCGACAACTCAGGGCTGGGCTTTGAAATGGCTCATGGGCCTTCACGATTTCAAGACCGAAATGCCAAGAGAAACCTTAGAGTATCTGTATGATGGCTATGGTCAGTGGGCAAATTGGTTCACGAAATACAGAGATGATGACAATGACGGCCTTCCACAGTTTGACGATGGCGATGAAAGCGGCTACGACGATGCTTCTCCATTCGTTGACTATGCCGACATTGAAGGCGCTGACATTGCAGCTTATGTTGCTTGTTCTTTAGACGCTCTTGGAGATGTTGCTGAAATTTTAGGACGAGACGAAGAAGCTAAAGAGTGGCATGAACGTGCGGATGAAATGATAAAGAAAATGATCGAGACTTACTGGAATGGGGAGAAGTTCATCGCTTTGAGAAACCATACCCATGAAGTTATCGATTCCGAATGTATTACCGATTACATGCCGATTATTCTGGGCAAGAAACTGCCTCAGGAAATTATCGACAAGATGACAGCAGACCTTTTAGTAGAAGGCGCCTTCCTGTCCAACGTTGGTCTGGCAACAGAAAAGATTACCAGCGACCAGTTCCGTCAGGCTGGCTTCTCCCGTGGTTTCGCACTGCCACAGGCCAACTTGATGATCCTTACCGGTTTATATATGGCAGGAAAGAAGGACGAAGCGAAGATGATTGCTACCCGTTATTCCAACGGTATGATCAATCGTGGCATTGCCCAGTTCATGAATCCGGTAAATGAGTGGAAAGCAACCTTTAACAGTTCCTGGGTAGCTTGTGGCTTTATTGCTCTGGCTGACATGGCATTTAATATGTAAGGAGGGATAAAGATGTTTACTGCTTATGATAAACTTAACAATACGTTTTCTATGGGTGCAGCTTCCTTTACTTGTGCAGGAGCGAACTTCGGTATCTCCGTAAAAATGGCCAACCACACCAACCCAGCCCATCTGGGAGAATGGGGAAACGGAGCAACCTATCTGACTACCATGAAAGGCGCATCCAACGCAATGAATAACGGAACTCTGATTCAGCTGGTTCCAGTTCATCATGGAAGAGTAATTCCTTTCGCAGTAGAGACTTCTCCATACGAGATGAAATACCGTACCGAATACGGTGACATCTGCTGCTGTTTTGCAGAGCCATCCTTACTGCTGATAAAAGGTGAAAATAATTTAGGACTGAAAATTGAAAAATCTTGTGGAGAGCATGGCGTTATCCGTAAACGTGGCCAAAAGGGCTGGGAGCTTACGGAAGCTTTAATTAGCTGCTTCGTATTCTATCCACAGGTTGGCGAAATTGCTATGGACAGCAAATGGGAGTTGGAAAGAATGTCCACTCCATTGATTCGTGGAGAAGTACTGCCAACAGAAGATGGAACCTTCGAAATTACTATCGAAGAAACCGAGGACTTAGGATATGTTCGTGAAAGCTATCCAACCTATGAAGAAGGTCTGGCAGCAGCAAAAGCAACCTGGGAAGAATTCTACGGAAAAATCGCTCCAGAAGGTGGAGAAAAGACGGCAGATGAAGCCGCAGCATATATTTTATGGTCCATGCTGGAGCAGCCAAGCGGCCGCTTAAAGAGAAGCATCATCCATTCCGACTATACCCATGCAGCTCCAACCTGGACCGCATGTCTGATTGCAGCAGCTTTAAAGAACGACCTTCCGTTAGCTTTGGAAATTCTGTTAGGACAATTAGATCAGCAGGAGCCAAACGGTGAAATTCCAAGTATGTTTGACCATACCAACCGCGACTGTCTGAACGCAGGACTTCCTCTTCAGGGATGGGCTTTAAATAAATTAATGGAAGCTCATGACTTCAAAACAGAAGTACCAGAAGAAACTTTGAAAGCTCTTTATGAAGGCTATTCCAAGTGGGCAGATTGGTTCTTAAAATACAGAGATGATGACCAGGATGGCATTCCTCAGACGGAAGGCTCTGTAGAGGCTGGCAGTGAAGACAGCCCAATCTTCAAGTTCTTCTATATCGTAGAACTTCCGGAAGTATGCGCTTATCTGTCTCTCTTAAATGAGAAGTTAGCAGACCTTGCAGCAATGTTAGGACTGGGAGCAGAGGCAGCAGAATGGAAGATGAAGGCAGCAGAATATGTAGACAAGACTTTAGCTTTCTGGAACGGCGAAAGATTCTTAGGAAGAGACCATTACACCGGAGCTATGATTAACACTGAATCCCTGCAGTTCTATCGTCCATTGGTTTTAGGCGATCGGCTTCCAGAGCAGGTTGTAGATATTATGGCAGAAGACCTGACCGTTGGTAATGGCTATCTGGTAAAAGGAGGACTTCTTTCCCAGCGCATGACCAGCATAGACTACAGCAAGCTGAGCGTAAACGGTGGCAGCATTCTTCCAACCGACAACCTGATGATTATTGATGGTCTGATGGCAGCAGGTCAGGAAGATTTGGCAAAAGAAGCTGCAGCTATATTCCTTAAGGGCGTAGGCAAAGGCTTTAGCAATGCAGAAACTGCCGCAGCATATTTCCTTCTGAAAGAGATTGTGAAATAAGCATAGAAAAAGAAATTCCTGATAAATAATGAATGAAATAAAACCACCGGCGAGAGATTTCTCTTGGCTGGTGGTTTTTTCATACATTCTTATTTGATTTTGGAAAAGTTGTTTTTTAGGTAAATTGTAGTAGTACGTTGGTTACGACATTAAGAAAAGATTTTTCTCCAAAGGTATTCATTTTGAAGAACATTGCCTGACTTCCTCCCGTTGCTACGGCTGTTACGCGGATGCTGTCCTGGCATTGTACAAACGTAACGGTCAGGCTTACTCGGTTTTCTCCGATGACACTGTATCGTTCATAGGCTTTAATTACAATCCGGGCATCGCCAACAACATAATCGCTGGACTCTTCTGTGCTTGCACTCAAACTAGAGTGAACCGCATTATCTACGGCACGAATGATTTGGTCAAAATTTCCTTTTAAATTTGTTTCAAACTTTGCCATTTTTTGCTCCTTAAGTGCGTTCTCTAAACAGAAGGTTTCTGGTTTAATACCAGCTATCGTTATTCCAGCCGTCCTCGCTTCCGTCGTCCTCATCGTTATCGCCACCGATTGGACCATAGTCTTCCGGCAGACGATATTGGGTCAGAGTAGGGGTTGTTACCACCTTCAGTGGAGTTTCAACGCCTGGTGCGGTAGTAATCTTGTAAGTGATTTCGATTGGATCTCCACGTCCAATCAGTACATCCAGATTATATGCTACTTGCAGGTCATGATATACGCTTTCCAGCATGTACATTCCGTTGTTGGTTTCAATGTCAGAAATCGTGCCGCCAGCTGGTGCGAAGCAATGGATGAAGGAACGGATGTCGCCGTTATAAGTACCGATAATATACCAGTTGATTTTTTCCTGTTCCTCGTCACTCATAATGTTGTTCAACGTGATTTTTACATCATAAGTTCTGGAGTTGTCTTCGTTAATGACTGGTTCACTGATTTCCGGAATGATATCAACATACCAACCTAGCTTGCTAGCATCTGCCAGAGAGAAGTATACTCCGGCAACTGGGTTTTCTGGGTCATCGTTCAGTTTTCCGGAAACGCCAGCTTCCTCAATAATCTTTTGTTCTTCCGGGTCTGCCATCCACATGTTGAGGATGTTCTGTTCCGCACCATCTTTGAACAGTTTAAAGTAATCTGCGAATTTTCCAATTTCGAAGTTGGATACGAATTCCTTCATAACAAGTTTTGCAGTTTCGGCAAAAAGAGTATCGGCATAGTAACCGCTGGAATTTTCGTCGTAAGTGTCTTCGCTGTAATATTTTATATAAAGTTCATGCTGCAGGATTCTGGTAGCGTTTTCGCCGTTTAGAACGGTACCATCGAAAAGTTCTACTTCGCCGATGTCCTTCAACAGCATCTGTATAATCGCCGGAGTCATGGAAATGACACCATCTACATGGAATGGAGTGTTATCTTCACTGTAATCGTAATCCATGTAATCATAGATTCCGGTATACATGATTCCGCCATATTCGAAATCATATTCTTTTTTCTCTTTGTCTTTTTCTTTCTCTTTTTCCGGGTCGGTTACGTTACCAGGCTCTTCGCTGCCAGGCTCTTCGCCGCCAGGCTCTTCGCCGCCAGGTTCTTCCCCACCAGGCTCTTCGCCGCCAGGCTCTTCGCCGCCAGGCTCTTCGCCACCAGGTTCCTCGCCACCGCCTACGTCAGGGTCTTCTTCTAAAGGATCTCCTACCAGGCAAACTTTGTTAAGAACAGGGTCAAAGGAATGAACGAATCCGCCGATAGCATCGTAAGTATTCTCATCGGAATTAAAATCGTTGAACCCAAAATCATCGGAATCCAGGTTTTCTTCCGCTTCTTCCTCTTCGTTCAGTTTTGCGTAATATTCATCCCAGTCGATTTCATCATAGTTGTTGGCCATGTGGTAGTCCTGGTAAGCTACTGCCCAAACTTGTCCGACTTTTTCAAAGTCTGGAATAAAGCAAGCGTCTCTTGGCGCATCAATCCATGTACCGAACAGGTAATCTTCGCTGTTCAGACCGGATCTGCTGGAAATAGAGCCATCTAAAACGTAATATACACTATCAAAATCACCAATGGTCAGAACGCCATCTTTAATTTTAATCGTACCGATGGAACCAGGGAAACCGCCGGAAGCCCGGATTTCTGCAGAGTTCTGAGCAGCTAAAAGATACAGACGGTCACTACCATCTCCAATAAAGGCTCTTAAAAGAGGGAGAAGAGCAGATGCTTCATGGTAAGTATCTACAATATCATAAATGGCATCTTTCTTTTCACCAAGGAAATTTCCAATGATGGAATCCGTATTGATTCCGTCGATTTCTGTCAGAATGGTTTCCAGATAAGGCTGTTTTTCTTCCAGAAAATCCAGATAGGCATTCATAAGATTTGTATTGAAACCATCGCCAACCTTCAGATTGGTTAACGGATATTCCTTCATCTTATCAACGAGAGGAGTCAGCAGATTGTCTTCCACGCCGTAAACAATATCTACCAATTCATCCGCAACGGAAAGTTCTTTATCTACAAAAGATACTTTTCTAATGGTTTTCCAAAAGCCACTATTTAAGGTGTCATGGAGTTTATCCGTCTTATCATAGATATCGGATAAAACTACCTCTGCTTTATCGGAGTCTTTCTCCTTTACACAATCCAGAAAAGAACCGAAGGCATCTTTCAAGTTGGAAGCCTGGTTTTTCGTGATACTGACTTTCGCTACAGGTATGGAAATAAGCGCCAATAAAACAATAACGATTGGCAGGATAATAAAAATCGGTTTAATACGTTTTTTCTTATGCATGGATATTCTCGCTTTGCAAATAAAGTGACCAATATTATAGCATAGTTTTTGTGTTGATAGTGTGATTTCTTTAAGATTCGTTAAGGAAAAATCGGTTGCATTATGTTGCGATATAAGAGGGTGATTATTATAATAAAACGATAGTTTTGAACCATAAATATTTCGTATCAGAGGGGGAAATTATGAGATCAAGTTATAAAACCGGTTTTGTTACACCGATAGAATATGAAGAGGCAATTTTTAAAATTGCGGATGAAATTAAATGCGTCAATGATAAAAAACCAGAGCGTTTTAAACGGCTGATGTATACCAACCGCGGAAACATTAATATCTTAAGTCCGTTCCCGGTACCGGAAGATGGACTGGAGCCAAAGAACCCGTTAATCGTAGGTTTAGGTGATAGCGTAACTGCCGGAAAATTTGAATCCACATGTGAAACACCGGAAGAATTCCAAGCCCATATCAAAAAAATGACGGAAGGAACCATTGGCGAAAACGATATCGGTGAAGTATCCGATATTGGCAACAGCTACCTGACCAAATTCTGGCAAGCCGTTGCAGACTATTACCAGAATACCGCCCTCAGCGTAATTAATTCCGGAATCGCCGGCGACAATGTTATGGGTATGTTAAAGAGATTAGACCGTGATGTTATCCGTTATCAGCCAGATTTGGTAACCATCAATCCAGCATTAAACTGGGATGAACACATGGGTGTTTGTGAAGTTTTCGCAAGCCATCTGGATAAAATCGTAGAGCGGATTAAAAATGAAACGGATGCGGACATTATTCTGATGACACCGAACCTGATGGTTGTGCCTCGTCCGGATATGGAAAATCACGTATGCAGCCTGGAAGAAAGAGTCGCTGTTATCCGTGACTTAGCTGTGAAATATGATACTTCTCTTGCGGACACTTATGCCGTATGGCAGGAGTATGAGAAACAGGGCTATCCGGTAAAACCGATGTTGGCCAACGGCTTCAATCATCCGTCAGAAGCTGGACACAGGCTCTTCGCCAAAGTGCTGATGAAGGTTGTTGAATAGTCCATCATTTACATAAAAAGAAGGAAACTCCACTGGAACTGATTGTTTTAGTGGAGTTTTTTGCATATATCCTGCAGGATTACCACTAAATAAACAGAATTGGAATTATTGTCGGTATTTTTTCGATTTTCGCTATGGTAGGATTTGTTCATGGGGGAAGTATATTAAAAATACATTGCCAGGCTTTTGTTTTTGCTTGGGGAAAGGATGCCACCATGAAAATATTAGGTATCAGTGCGGGAAGACGAGGACGACATGCAGAAAATCATGGACGTTTTCCAGAGACAGGACGGCATTATTATTGCGTGTCCAACCTATGATCTGACACCGAGTTCCTTGTATTTAAGATTTGCTCAGCGTTTTCTGGCCTATGAATTATCGTTCCTGTTAGACATTGGCTAGGCGATCCAGATTTGGGACTTTGCCCGAACTGCCACGGCGGCCTTGTATTCAAAGGCGATGTTCATTGGGATGGAATCCAGTTCCCATACGAATGTGCCGTATGTGGTGCCGGACTTGAGTATCAAGATGGAAAATTCGTTCTGGTAGAGAACGGACTTTGCAGAGACCGAAATAAAAATGAATGCAGAGCTTATCATTTAAGGGAAATCATGGAGACAAAGATTGATTTCTTCGGACATATGGAAAGTGATCCGGAATTAAGAGAGAAACTGAAAGAATACCGGAGCATCCAGTTCCCGGGAATTTAAGAGCTATCTGGTAATTATTCAAAATATCCTTTATAAAAAATAAGGCTTACCGTACTTTGGTGAAATCTGTCGGAGTTGATTTCCCCTTTCCGGTAAGCCTTTTTTATAAGCCGTTTCCGGCGTTATAAAACTTTATGTGGGAATGCTTTTATTTTTTGATATCCGCACTTTGGGCATCTCCCATTTTCATTTAATTCTACGCCACAGATTGGGCAGCGTTCCTGCACCAGCAGCGGAACGAAGTTCTCGCTGGCTCCATTGTCACCGCTTGTAAAAGTAATCTTGGAGATGTTCAGTTTATCCTTTAGTAAGTCATAAACGATTTTAATCATACCTTCTACCGTCATGGTTTCTTTGGTTACTACTACGCGGCAGGCTGGATAAGCAGTTGCCAGAGCAGTTTTGAAAGCAGGTCCTATGTTGGTGTTGGTTTCTGTCCCGCCATAGATTCCCTGGATTTTGTAGACCGCCTGAATTGCCGGGAGCAGAGGGTCGTCTTCTCTTAAAATCAATGCATGGTCGAAATTTTGTAAAACCTCCCAGGCAGTCTTCTTGATTTCATTGCAAGGGAAGACCATATTGACTCCCTCGTTAATCGGAGCTTCCACCTCGATGGTCAGAGTTCCTGTGTGTCCGTGCAGGTACTGTGCTTCTCCACCGAATCCGTAAAAACGGTGTGCGTACTGAATAGTAAATGTTGTAAAACTTCTCATTCTTTTTCCTTTCTGTAAAATATCTATTTCATCGCGGGGCTTTCGCCAAACGCGTTATTTTGTTTTTGTGATTTCAAAATATCACCTTATAGGATAAGTACAACTACCAGATACGAAGTGGAATAATTCGTTTGTGATGGAATATTTATGGACTTTTCTATGAAAAAAAATTAGAATTTTCTTAGAAAAACTTAGAAAATTACAGGTGAGAACATGGCAGTTTCAATTGCAGAAGGAAAACAGATTATTTTAGATTCGATTAAAACCGTAGGAACCGAACGGATTTCTTTGTTGGATTCTTTTGGTCGCGTTTTAGCGGAAGAGGTCAGAGCCAGGGAAGATATCCCTACCTTTCATCGTTCAGCATATGATGGATATGCCGTGCGTTCTGATGATGTAAAGAATGCGACAAAAGATCATCCGGTAATCTTAAAGGTTGTGGATTATGTTCCTGCAGGAAGTATTCCCAAAAGGGAGATTCATTCCGGAGAAGCCGTACGAATTATGACCGGCGCTATGATTCCAGAGGGAGCTGACGCCATTATAAAGCAGGAAGAAACAGAATTTACGGAAGAAACCGTTACCGTGTTCCAGGCGGCGGAGGAAGGTTCTCATATTATTTACGCCGGTACGGATTTGAAAAAAGGAACTCTTCTTGCAGAACCGGGAACGAAAATCGATGAAACCCTTATGGGAGTTTTAGCTGGACAGAATATTCCAGAGCCATTGGTGTATAAACAACTGTTAGTAGGAATTTTGGTAACAGGAAGCGAGTTGGTACCAGTAGGAGAAGAACCGGGCCCAGGAAAGATTTTGGCGACAAATCCATATTTACTGACGGGTCTTATGCAAAAGGAAGGGTTTCTCTGTAAATTTTACGGCATTGTAAAAGATGATTTAGAAGAAATAAAAAATGCACTCATCAAATCAATTGATGAGTGCGATGCAATTCTTATTACCGGAGGCGCTTCTGCGGGAGATTATGATCTTACTCCAAAAGCAATCGAAGAGATTGGCGCAGAAGTTATTGTCCGAGATGTTCTAATGAAGCCAGGAAAAGCCTGTGCCTACGGTATTAAAGATGATAAATTCATTTGCGGTCTTTCCGGAAAACCGTCTTCGGCAGTTCGGAATCTAAACCTTTTAGGGCTTCCGGGACTGAAAAAACTCAGTGGATTAAAAGAAGAAACCTAAGGGTTTCTTCTTTTTATTCTTTTAGAACAGCAATGTTTTATCTTCTCCGATGCCGACACATCCGGTCAGATCATATTGATTGCCAGCTTCGTCTAATACGAAGCCTTCCAGTTCGCCAAACGTAATGTAGTAGTCGATATTTACCAGAAGAGCATGCGTAATCATCGGATGCAGGCTGTAAATTTTGTACTTTAGATTTACCATGCCATATTCGTCCTTCACCAGGCATTCTGCATAATCACGGAAGTCTTTGGTTTCCGGAGTACGGGTAAAGGTTACCGGCGGGAGAAGGCTGGTAGCACCTTCGAGCCACAGAATATTTTCATTATATTGTTCCTGGTCAATGGACTGGTTTCTCGTTAGGTTAAAGGCCAGATACTTTTTCTCTCCGTTAATTTCATACCGGCCCATGGTAGTAACCCAGTCGTAATGGGCACGACGTGGATAGTAGCCACGATGGTCATCAATTACTGCGGTTGTGTTTTCATCGCACAAGATTTCTTCCCCGTTTATGGTTAGCTTTCCTGATACCTGGAAGAAATCTTTCTGGGAATATAACGGACGAGGACGAGTTTCGGAAAACGGAATACTGACGATGCTAGGACCAGAAAGACGAGTAAGCTGAAGGTCATATTCCAAGGAACCAGTTCCTCGATTATCTGGAATCGCCTTTACGGCGGTCTTTTCTTTATTTGGTACCGTAATCAGACATTTTCCTTTATGGCATCCGGAAAGTTCCGCCCGGCCTTCGTTAAAAGTATTGATGTATTTGATAAAGCCGTTTGGGGTTTCCGCATAAGCCATATCCCCATTGATTAAAGTAGGTGCAATCAAAGCCTTTTTGCTGCTCATGCGAGAGTCCCAGCAAAAGGTCTGATGGGTTCTTTTATCGTAAAAAATATGGAACATGATGCTGAAGAAGCCCATGTCACATAGTGCGGCAAGAAGAACTCCCTGCTCCAGATGAATTTCTGTAGCCTCCCATAAGGTTAGTTTTAATCGATTGAAGGCATTCGGAAGAGACGTTGGACCATTTATTTTCAGAAAATCCATTTTCGGGAATTCTGTTTCAAAAGTTCCGAACGCGCAGGTTCCATCTGGTTTTAAGACATTATCCGGAGTTTTTATGGCCCGACGGGTTTCATGAATGTACTTACTGTATTCTCCCCGGATGGGAGCAAAATTTAGATGTTGCATATCTTACCCCCCTGTCCTATCTTAATTATCTTGTTCCATTAGGCCGCGGAAGTATTTCTGCGCCAGACGAATCTGATTTTCAATATAATCGCTATAGCCTAAAATCTTTCCTCCATGGAATGGCATATGGCAGAACTCATAGCCGATATAGCCTTCGTAGCCGACTTCTTTTAAGGTTTTAACGAACATCGGATAGTTGGTCAGGGCCATCTGATTATCATATTTAATCATTTCGATGGAACCATCTTCATTTTCTTTAAACTCAGCATTTGCATGAGAAAGAACCTGAAGGTCTCCAACATCGCGAGTTGCTTTCTGCATGTACTCATCGGTCTGTACCGCTTCATAATATCCACAGCAAGGAGCATCGAAGCAGCATTTCAGCCATGGGGAATCGATAATCTGTACATATTCGATCATATCGCGGTAGTCCTTGATTACCGGTTCATGATTCTGAAGAGCCAGAACCACGCCATATTCTTCTGCCCATTTTACGGCTTCCTGAAGGCAGGCGATAACGGACTGTTTCAGCTGATATGCCAAAGCACCATGAGTTTCTAACTCGTGGGTTGGCTCATAGGTAGCGATACCATCGCGTTTTGTGATTCCACGCCATGCAGCGAAAACACGCATTACCGGTGCGCCCAACATCGCGGTAATTTTAATCTGTTCGCGGACAAAAAGCAGTTCCGCTTCAATTTTCTCTGGTACGATAGATGCAAAGCAGTTGTTTGCTGCGGTTGCGTAGATTTCGAGGCCTAACTTGTCTGCATAGTCTTTGATTTCCTTGCAGCGTTTTTCGTCTAAGTCTAAAGGCGAGCCGTGAGGTCTCTTAAGATCGATTTCAACGCCGTCATAACCGAATTTTTTCGCCGTATCCATAAACTCTTCTACGGTCAAAGCCGGGCGGTCGTTGAACCATGTTCCTGAACATGAAATAGAATATAAACCAACTTTCATAACACTTCTCCTATCATTGGGCAGGACTCCCTGCATTATTTATCAGTTTCTGTTCAAGTATGAAATTATGTCTAACTAAATTTTATCACAAAGAACTTTCTTATGATATAATAAATTATGTGTAGGCTTTTTTAAGATGAAGACGTATTGGAGGATATTACATGCGTTATAAAATAACGGCTCTGATTCTTGCTCTCCTGACAAGCTTCTGCTTGGTAGCATGTGGGGGAAGTAAAACGGAAGAGCTTCCATCCGGATCGGAACTGCCGAAAGAAACAGAACAAAAAGAAACCGAACGCCGGGTGACGGTTCAGGCAGGCGATATTATTTATTACTCAGATGAAATACAAAGGAACCTGGATCTGCTTTTAGAAGATTATGAGCTGACCGGAAACCCTCTCACGGGGGAAGAACGGGCTGCTGCAGCGCAGGAAATTGTGGACGAATATTCCATTCGGGCCTTAATTAAGGCACAGTTGAAAAAACTGGGATTGGACGAACCAGATAAGAATACGTTGTATGATATGAGGAGCGATGCACAAACGGCTTACGATGCTTATTGGAAAAAATTCCGGGATTCTGAGGCTTCGGCAAGTTATACAGACGACGAACTGACGGCTTATTTGGAAGAAAATGGCATTAATATCGATTACTTCTTTGAGGAACTTCTGAATCAATACGAGACGGAAAAAATCATGGAGTATTACCATATCAATATTGAAATAACGGATGCAGATGTAGACGCGTTCTATAAAGACAATTATGTTCAAATGAGTCGTGAGCGTTACGAAAACAATATTCCGTTATTTGAGGAAGAAGTTTTATATGGTGATTCCTATAGCGCTTATGTTCCGGAAGGATACCGTCTGCTTCACCAGATTGTAATTCCAGTGCCGGAAAATATTCTTAAGGAATTAAAACAGGTGGAAGAAGAGGCTAACACCTATGCTGCTCAGGCAGAAGAGGCTTATAACAAGATTGCAGAACTTGCCATCGAAGGAAAAGATACAAAACAGCAAACAGAACTGTATCAGTCCGCTATGGACCATATTGATGAACTGAGTGTGAAGTATGGCGAACTGTGGCAATCCGTTTTGGCTGCGACTAACGATGAATGTGATGAAGTATATGCACGATTGCAGATGGGAGAATCCTTTGAGGATTTAATGAAACTGTATGATCCAGAAGATGTGCTTTTTTATCATGAGAAGAGCCAGGTATGGTCAGAAGAACTGATGGCAGGGGCTAGAACTCTGATCAATAAAGGCGATGTCAGTCAGCCGACTCTTTGCTCGGATGGAGTGCATATTCTTTGTTATTACGATGATATACCGGGTGGCGAAGACAAGCTGGAAAATGAAGAAGACCGGACAATGCTTCGCAATGCCCTTATTCAACAGAAAACTTTTGATAAATTGAAAGAATTAACCGAACCATGGGCGAAGGAATTTGACTTAGTAACAGATCTTTCGACTCTTCAGTATTAAGGAAGATTCCTAAGGGAGGACATAACCAGTGCGAAAAAGAATAATAGCTAGCTTACTATTGATTACGTTAATCCTGACAGCGATTCCGTTGGAAGCTCTTGCCGGTGAAAACACCGATGCGGTTATGGAGCTGTCGCGAAAAAGTTATATTTTAGACCTTATCGGTTCCGAAGACGGGCCAGAATACCGAAGCGGGGCTCTTTTGAGTGCAAACATGAATGCAAAACAGATGGAAGACTGTTTGGAAGAATTGTTGAGCTCGGATATAGAGGGGGTTCTTTGCGAATTGGAGGATCTCGTTACCTATGGAGAACGTAGTGACACCAATGAGGTAAGCAATAGGGTCACTCTTGGAGATTATGGGGAAGCCGTGAAATTGCTGGATTCTCTTCGTCAGATTTGGATGGAGGCAAAAGGCTGCAAGGATATTATTTCGGAAGACCGTGATATTATTGCTTCCTGCTATGAAGCTTTGGAGGCTGGTGACGTATTTACCACAGAGCATGAAAGAGAATCTTTGGCTCATAAAATTATAGAGAAAGCCGATGATCTGGAAAAACAGATGGCTTATGCAGCGGATTGCTATTCTACTTGGAAGAATACGATGAAATCTGCACGGAACCGTTTGGTTGCAGCATCCTCTCCAACGGCAGTGACGGATGTTCCAGCGGATGAATTGCAGAATCATATCGTTACCTTAAAGACCGGACGTGCGGCAGAAATGAAAAGCCTTGCATCGAAAGAGCCGAACTCTGCAGGAAAAGACATTGTTATTGATGTTGTAAGCATTCATGAAATCCGTATTTATGCTTTGGATGAAAATAAACAGCCGTTAAAAGATGCTGTTATTTATTGCTGGAATGCAGACGAATCCATTACGGACCCAAAAAGAGGAACCGCCCGTTTTCCAAATGAAGAAGGCTATGTTACCGTTCCAATTTCAGAATTAGGTGCGGATGAAAATCATTATTTGACGGCAGGATATGAGGTCTCATGTCCTGGTTATCGTACACAATACGCTCAAGCCAACTATATACTGGGCGGAGAGATTTTCTGGTGCTATCTGCAGGAAAATGATCCAAAAGAAGATGTATACGTTGCAGGTATTTCCTTGAATGGATATGACTGCAAATGGTACGAAAAAGAATTGTACATTACGGACGAAAATACTGCGGACCAGACGGTTACGTTGTTCCTTCGTTCCCAAAGCGGTTCGGATTTCAGTGGAACTGCAGAAATGAAATATAAAGATCGTTTTTCTGGGGATTATTCCAAACTGTATGCAGATTATTCCAGTTCCAGAGGAGCAGCTACCGCAACTTTCAAGTCAAAACTTTGTCAAAATGTGGCAGTAGATCAGGAAAATGCCATGACCTTCAACCTGTCTACTTCTACGTCCAACGCGGAAATAACACCGACACTGAAAAGCGAGGAAGCGCGATTAGGAAAAACTCAGTGTGCAAAAGATGATGCCCTGATTAATTCCTTGTACTTTGGTAAAATTTCTTTGGCCTTCCCTGGTGATGTGCCGTTTCTTAATAGCATTGGCTTGAATTTTGATGTGCCGGAAATTCTGAAAAATCATGTATTTCTTTTAACAAACTGTTCTGGCCTTTGGGCAGTATTTGCAACTACCGGCCCGAGTCCAATGACAAAATCCATAGAGAAACTAAACAGCAATTGGATGACCTCGGATTCTAAGAGACTGGATAATATCACCAAAACGATGGTGACAGAAAACTCCAAGTGGACAAAGCAGCAAATCGAACAAGAATACAAAACAGCTCGATATGATAACAACGTACCAGGACTGTTTGGCGGAAAAAAGATATATGGAAATGCATCCTTTGTTGTTTCTGGAACCTATGACCTCAAAGAGATGGATTTTACAGCAATCTTTGGGTTACAGGTTGGCTTCCGTGGAGATTGGACAAAGCAGTTCCTCCTTGGCGGCGTAGTTCCTGCCACAGTTGGTTGGGGCTTTGACGTATCGGCATCGACATTTTTTAAGTTCAAACATAAGGGCTGGGATTTCGATGGCGTAGATATCAACTTTGATTTCCGCCTGATGGGTTACATGTCTGGAGGTCCGGGCATTCGGATGAATATGTTTGGTAAGAGATTCACCGTTGCTTTGGGATTCAAATTCCAATTAGCTTTGTTATTGAGTGTGCCAATTTTTACCTCTGCTACGGGACCGAAGGATGATCCGACCTTTACGTTTAATATTGGTCTTTCCTTCTTTGCAGACATTCTCTTTGTTCATTTCACATGGAATATATGGTCTGGAACAGGAATATTGAATATAAGAACGAAAGATTTTGAATTCCATTCCAAACCGTTTTGGTCGAAGGCAAGTTCAGCAGAGCCTCTGACTTCAGCATCGGGTCTTGCTTTAGGCGAATCCGATGGATTGGGAACGACGATGGAAGAGGAAATTCATTTACAGGATGATATTAACGGCGATACGCAGTGGCCGTACAATATTTATGGATTTGCCAATGATGCAGACGCTGCGCCAACCTACTTTACCGTTCATTGGGAAGGTTCCGGCGATTATAAGAGCGACAGCGATTATATCTTCTGGGTTGAGGATGGAAAGAGCGTTAAATTTACAGCAACCAACTATGACAATCCAGTCGAGCAAAGTTTCAACATCCCTGCAGATGTACAAAAGCACTTGGATGACGGTGATTGGAGAATCACCGGCGTGCGTGCGGCTTCCGATTCGGTAGTATATAACGTTCCGGTACGTGAGTTTGATCATGATGAAATCCAAAAAGTACAGCTGGCAACGGTTACGGTTACCATTGGAACTGGTTGGGAAACGGTATCCGAACAGCAAGGCGACGAGACCATTACGCAGGAAGTACCGACAGGAACGGTTACAGTTACAAGAGTATTCCTTTATAAAGGAAGCATGAGTCAGCTTCAATATCCAGGAGACGATAACAAACTTCACGACGTTGTATTTGTGAACCAGTTAGATGTTCCAATCAGTGATGCTCTTGGAATGATTTATATTGCAAATCTGGATGGATGGTCTTCTCCATATTATGCTCAGATTGAGGAAGACGTTGTACTGATTCCATCTTCCGCGAAACCAGTAGTAACTTTGGGAACACTGGATTCTTCAAGCATTTCCAATGCTTTGGATGCAACCGCAGAAGAAGATAAAGCAAATGGATGGGATGTAAACAATGACTTAAGTGCCTCAGGACTGGTTTACTTCACTTGTGGCGATTTGAGTGGAGATATTGTTCCAGCCGTATGTAGAGGTGGCGGTCTTCCAGATGGAAAACCAGTGAAAATGTTAACTGGTGGCGATGGAAGCTTTGGATTTGAAATCGTTCTGATGGAAGACGGAAGCTTATGGTATGTTAGCGCGGACCGTGCTTATTCGGAGCAAATTATAGAAACGGGTCTTGCGGACAACATGGGCGACATTGCCATTGTTCGGACAGACTATGATGAAGAAAATAGATATGCAACTTACACGTTGTTCTGTACGCCAAAGGCAGAGGAGTCTTATGGGGATGAACCAAGTTCGCCTCTCCAGAGCGTAGTTTTAGAATGTGATAATGGTTACTACTATGGTGGCGAAGTAACGGACTACGACGTAGATCTAAACGGAGCTCCTATTTTTGCAGGACGAATCATGAACGAAAGTTATCTGTACTGGTTCGAAACCTTTGAAGATGAGGAGACGGGTGAAAACCGTACGGCAGTCCAAGGCATGTGCTACTCACCAAAATATAATATGATGACTTCCCCTTATCGTCTGGGCGTACTGAAAGGTAGCGATGGTACGGCACCGGATGGATTTATAGCGGCTAGTGCTCCTCTTTGCAGCCAGGTAATGTCCAATGGTGACATGATTATCACAAAAGCATGGTTGTCCGATGCGGAAGAGGGAGAAACGGATGCCGAAAACGTGTTATCCACCTATAAAGTAAATGTAGTACGTCGTGTTGCTAACGACCTGATGGGCGCAGGAACAGAAAATCCTGCAGTTTCCGCTGGCCGTGATACCAATATGTTATTCACAATTCTCAACAAAGGAAATGTTCCGATTCTCGGATTTGATTTTAACATTTATCATAAGAATTCCTCTGGGGAAAAAGAACTGGTACAAACCAGTCATGTAGATGTTACGGATCAGTCGAAGAACAAGGTTACTTTCCTGAGAAAAGGATATTCTGCTACTTCTCCTGCAGTATTTACCGGTGAATATTCGGCAAGACGCACCCCTGGACTGTTCGACATGATTAACGGAGACGAATGGAATATTACGAGATTTAATTCCAGCAGAATGAATGGAAGCGGATCCATCTTCGTAAGCATTCCGGCTCTGATGCCAGAGGGAATCCAGACCTACACGATGGTCTTTGCGGTTCCGATGGATTGGGAAAATAAGACAGAAATCACTTGTGAAATCGATAAGACCTATGTTCCAAAATATGTAGCAGATGTCTTCTCCTTAAGTGAAGAAACAGAAACTACCGCGGAAGAACGGTCTCAGATGCCAGTACTGGCAGTAGCGAAATCTATTAACAGTAATGGACTGCTGGCAGCAGGAGAAGGCGCTCCTGCAGATGTGGCCTTAGCTGGAACCATGGAGAACTTCTCTGAGAAGGAACCATCCTCTTTAGCAGGCCAAGGAGGCCTCCTTTCCGATGAATACGGAATGCCGATGACCTTTACTTATTCGCCGGCTTTGAAGGATGTAGAATTCGATGCAGTCAACCTTTCGATTAAATGCAGAGTATTTGATAAGAATGGTGAAAAATATGTAACAATCACGGTTACGCAGGAAGGCCAGACCGATAATGTGGCTCCTCGCGGAGTAACCCTTCAGTCCTTCGTGGACGAGGAAGATAATCCAAGTTTTGCTTATACCTTTAAGACTCATCATGATGATGGACAGATGGTATATAGCATGACCTTGCCAGAAAAAACTTTGACCAACGGACGTTGTGCAGACTACGTAAAGGTAACTGTTACGGACACCGTAGAGGACAACGAAGAAGTCACCGAATTCGACGACGTTTGCCTGTTAGAACTAAATGAAACCTTAAAGATTACCAGCCAGCCAGAGTCCACAACCGTTAAGGAAGGCGAAAATGCTGAGTTTAGCGTAGAAGTAGCAGGCGGTCAGCAACCATACAAATATACATGGCAGAAGCTGGAAGATGGTAAATGGGTGGACATCAAAGGTGGCGATGAAGCTACGTTAGTTCTGAAGAAAGTAAAGGACAAAATGGATGGTATGGTCATCCGCTGCGTCATTGAAGATGCTGCAGAGGGACGAGTTGTTTCCGATTCGGTAACCCTTACGGTAAAAACGGAAGAAAACCCAATTGTTCCGGATACAGGAGATCACAATAATACCAGCACATGGATTTTGATTACCGTACTTTCCTTCCTGGCTTTTTATGCCGGTTTGGTATTTGTTAGAAAGAAAAGAGAAGATTGAAGTCAGCGTCGTAGCTATGAAATAATCTTAAACATGAAATGATAAAAAACACGCGGGCGAAAGTCCGCGTGTTTTTGTTGTTTTTCTTGAATTTTCCAAGTTATTCTGATTCAATAATTTGGATTGCGTCCCCGGCTTTTCTTATTCTTTCTGAGTCAGCTTTTACATAATCAAAAATCCGGTTGTCCTGCAGCAAGATTTCCCATGCATTGCGGACATTTGTGATAAAACTTTCTTCTAATTCGTATCCTTCCGTAACCAGTGGACACTCATAAGGAAGGGGCTGGTTAAACAGAATCAGCTGAAATTCTCCATCTGCTCCCAGATATGGCATTAAAGGGAAGGTACGGCATTGGATTGGACGCAACTCCCGTTTGCAATGTTCCGGTCCCGTGCAACGAACGGCCCAGAATCTCTTTCCCCAAGATTTCGGGAACAGGTGCTTTTTGGAATTTAAGCGGTACCATTTCAGCCATTTGTCATTTTTGTCGTGAAGACAATCTTCTCCCGGAAGCATATAAACCCAGAGACTGCTGTAGAGAAACGTCTTTTTCGGTTTACAGCAAACAGCACCACACATCTTCCCGCAATCGCAGGAAAGAGGTGTGGCATTGTCTAATAATTCATATACTTTTTTAAAATCGTCTATTGTGAGCATTCTTTCGAAATTCCGCAGATTTTACAGCATAATTCCATTAACAACGGCTCTTACTCTGTGGTGGTGATATAACTCATCGTTTGGAGCCATGTTGTGCATATAAGCTACTGCGAATTTGTCGGTAGGGTCAGCTTCTACCCAGATTCCGGAGCCGCCGGTCCAACCGAAGTTTCCTAAGTGACCATTGTGGCCATATTTCTGAGTAAGCAGCGTACGGAAACCGAAGCCATAGCCGTAGCCAGCCAGATAATCGTTGGTGAAATCTGCCATCTGAGCATCGCCCAGGTGATTCTCATGAAGCATAGCAACGGTGCCAGCGCCTAAGAATTTCTCGCCCTTGTAGGTTCCGCCATTTGCCAGCATCTGCATGAACACTGCGAAGTCATGAGCACTGATTAAAAGGTTTGGACGAGCGCCTACAGGAACGCTGCCTTCTTCTGCAACAGAGAAACCAGGAGCAGATTTAAACTGACCATCTTTCTTGAAATAGGTGGTAACGATTTTGTCTCTATTTCCATCATTTACCAGAGTGTCCGCATCCTTTAAGCCTAATGGCTCGATAATGCGCTCTTTAAATACCTGTCTTAACGGTTTGCCGGTGAAAGTTTCTACTAAAACACCAGTGATTTCGGAACCAAAACCATACTGCCAATGGCTGCCTGGCTCAAACATAACAGGAACGTTAGCCATAACATGAACTTCTTCTGCGATGGTGCTAGGGCCCTTCTTTAAGAGTTCTGCCATTTCACGGCTCATAGCAGCCAGCGTAGGAGTGGTTGGGTTTGCAGAAGGAACCATGCAGTAAGGAAGTCCGCACATCATATCTACTGCGTCGCGAATGGTAATTGGTTTCTCTAAAGGTTCTACGTCCACCTGTCCGTTTGGACGAACCACGTATTTCTGGGTGTCTTTCCATTCTGGCAGATAGTAGTACAGAGGATCGCTGAATAAGAATTCGCCCTCCTCATAAATCATAGCAAGAATAGCGTAGGTGAACAGTTTGGTGGTAGAAGCCTGGCTGAACATACTGTGCACATCGATTTTCTTTCCTTCTTCGATGTTGGAATAACCAGCTTCGCCGTGATAAATCATTTCATCGCCCTGCATAATAGCAACGGCGCAACCTGGGTTAGTGCCCTGGTCTACAAAACGGTTAATTAAATTATCTAATTTTGTAAAGTCTTTCATTTTTTCTCCTTCTATCGGTCACTCTAAAATTTCGCGGATTTTCTTTTCTAAGGCATCAGCTACTGCAGCATGAGCCTCCTCATTCAGATGGATACCTTCAAAGGTTGTGGTTTTTGCATATTCTCCAAGGTCGATATATTCACATCCGTTCATCTTTGCAGTGTTTTTATATTGCGCTGCAAGAGCACGGGATTTTTCTACCTGTTTCATGCTGATCATTCCCATAGGAAGCTTAGTTGCGCCCTCGTCAATTGGAACAGGAACAGCAACCAGAATTTTAGGAACTGGAGCGCCCATGTAAAGAGCAGGGTCCTTTGCAACCTTAATCAGTCTTGCAAGGCCCATAGCGATTTCTGCAGGGCTTGCGTTCAGAAGGTCTTTGCAGTCATTGGTTCCTAACATAATGATAATCAGGTCCAGAGGAGCATGAGTTTCGATGCATGGCTGGAAGTAAGGCAGACCGTTACGATAAGGGGAAGTAGGGTCTTCAAAGCAGGTGTTTCGTCCGCAAAGGCCTTCTTCGATAACATGGTACTCGCTGCCTAATTGGTTCTGAAGGCGGCCAGGCCAACGGGTGTTAATATCATGACGTCCAAAGTTTCCATGAACCCACTCTGGATTTAAACCGTAAGTGTTGGAATCTCCATAACATAAAATGTTTTTCATAAAATACCCTCCAATTTGTAAAAAAAGCTTTTATCATTTGCTTTCAATTATATACATTCCTTAGGGCATAGGCAACAACGTAAGTTTTCTTCTCGCATAACTGAAGTGGGCCTACTTCGTTACTGGGGATTGTACTTATGAAATAAGCGAATATGCTGAAGGCAGAAAAGAGCAGAAGTGTTCTTTCAAAAAAAGAAAAAATCAAAATTGAAATAAAAAATATTTCAAACGAAGGAGGAAAAATATTGACAGAAACTAAGACACAAAAAAAGCACGTAGTAGCATTGATTATCGCAATCTTAATACCGCTGGCCGTCGGCGGAGTTTCCGCACTTTTGGCCGCAAAAGATATGCGTTTTTATGATATTATGAACCACCCGCTTCTTGCACCTCCGGGATGGGTCTTCCCAATTGTATGGACGATTTTATACATTATGATGGGATATGCGTCCTACCTGGTATTCACTGCAGACACGGATCCGGACTTAAAACTTCACGCGCTGATTTTCTATGGAGCCCAACTGGTCATGAACTTTTTCTGGCCATTGATTTTCTTCGTAGGTAAGAACTATTTGGTTGCCCTACTGCTGATCGTAATGATGTGGGTAGCAGTACTGATTAGTACCATTCAGTTTTTCCGTGTTCGGAAGCTTGCAGGATGCATGATGCTGGTGCTGCTTTTATGGACCACATTCGCAACCTATTTAAACATTGCGTATTACATTATGAGTATTACTCCAATGCCAATCCCTAGATAAATCGTTTTAATTTAAAGAAAGGAGAGTTAATAAGAGAAGCCCCGGGAATTTCCCGGGGCTTTTTGGTAAATGGAAACGACGTGATAGTCGCGCGAGTCTTTGTTATTATTTCATTTCTGGATAGCGGCCTAAGCGTTTTAATTGCTCTAAGCCCATCTCATCCAGTTTTGTTAGGCCGTCATGACCTTTCGGGCCATCGGCTGTGATTTCCATCCAACCATAATTGTCGCGGCTTTCTGGCCAGTAAGGCAGTGGATTTCCGTTAGAATCGGTACCGTTTGGATCGCCGGTGGCAATGAAGTTTGCCCAATAAGAGCTTACCTGTTCTGCTAATTCAAAGTCGATGGACTCCCATGGACGGGAGGCAGGAATGTTCTCTCTTAAGGAAGCGAAGGTGTACCAAAGTTCTGCAGAATGCCATGCCAGCTGCAGGTCGGTGTCGCGGACGGTTCCTTTTTCTTCCGGACGACATGGCGGGAATCTTCCAAAGTTGTAAGACCAGTTTCTGGTATCCGGAGCGGTCTGAGACCGGTAAGCTCCGAAGTAGCGGTCTACCATAGTCAGGCCAAGGCCGTTGCCACAAATCTGACTTGCCAATACACGGCTTAAAAGGTCCGCGTTTTCATCGGTAACCGGATACAAGCTCCGGAAATCATATTTATCGTAAAGGTCGCCTAAGCGTTCCTTCATTACCTCGTAAAATTCTTCCGCGGTTTCAAATTTCTTTGTTGGTCCGATAGCAAACTCGTTACGAACGGTGCATTCGCCGACGTTGACGCCGTTCAGATAATCTACATGGGTTCCGAACTCATCCATATTCTGGGCACCGGAAACATGGGCAACATATTCTCCGTCGCAAACCATGGAGCCAGGAACAGTTCCCGGACCAAAAGCGAACTTCAGACCGGATTTCAATTTAAAGAATTTAAATGCCGGAATCTTGCGAAGCTCTTCTGGCGTAATATCTGGATCTAAGTCAATATTTTTCAGATATTCGATATTGTTTTTATAGGCTGTCTCTAATGGCACATAGTCTCCGCGGACCCATGCCAGACCGGATTGGTTAATGCAACGCTTAATCTTTCCTTGAGTTTTCGGGGAAGTAGCTAGAGCAGTGGATTTTCCTGTGCCGCCGGATTGTCCACCAACGGTAATATTTTCTGGATTGCCACCGAAATTGGTAATATTTTCACGAACCCAATCTAAGGCTTTAATTTCATCCATCAGGCCATAGTTGCCGCTGATGCCGCCTTGTTCTGCAGAAAGCTGTGGCAGCGCAAGATAACCAAAGACATTCAGCCTTTGGGCAACGCTGACAACAACGATTCCTTTCCGTGCCAGCTCCGACGGGTCGAATTCAATTTCTGTATAGTAGCCACCAGAAAGGCCGCCACCGTGGAACCACATAAATACAGGACGGCGCTCGGTGTCATCTGCAGCGCCGGTAGTAATGGACAGGTAAAGGCAGTCCTCGCTCATTGGAGGGGTGCCAACATAATAGAAGTCGCTCACCCAAGGCTCCCTGGTAAGGCCTTCTCCCGTTTCCTGCATTGGACGAGGTCCTCCAAGAGATGCATCCAGCTCGCCAATCCATGGCTCTGGATCTACCGGCGGGCGGAAACGCAGATCTCCGATTGGTGGAGCAGCGTAAGGAACGGAGCGGAAGGTTGTGATGCCTGCGTATTTGCCGGAAAGCTCGATTCCGCGCACTACGCCGAATTTTGTCTGTGCTTTTTTAATCATTTTGCCTTCTCCTTGATGTTTGATAAAAGTAGTTACTGTTGATCTAATTTATTGCGTTGAAGCCAAGTGCTGCAACGAAATCGTTTCTTAAATGTTATCTTATTTTCTTTCGGTTATCAATAAAGTAAGAGTGGCGCAACTAGTCTCTTCGGGAGCCGTGCCACCATGGACGAAGTTCTTTTTCGCTAAGGATATGGTTGGACAGATAATAAAATTCGCCATCCAGTTCTTTTATGGTGACTTCGTGAGTAAACAAGTTGGAAGTATTTTCTTCCGGAAATACTGCATGAATGGTCAGCGAGAGGGAGCCGTCATCATTTTCTTGATAAGCAACCACTTCTGGAACTGGAATTTCTGCATAGTCCTGTTCATGAAGGCCTCTTGGCTGAAACAGATAAGTATCCGTGTCCGCATCATAGGACAAATTGTCGCGAAGCTTTTGGCTAGATATTGCGAAATGTTTTGTTACTACTTTTTCAAATTCCTTTGCTGGAACGTGATATTCCGCGTTGGAAGAAAGGTCCTCGCTATAGGTATATGGGAAGTCTGAGGAATACACTTCGGAATAGAACTTTTCAAAAATGTCGTAAAAATCCAATTCGTTTAAGGATGAGTCATTCCACTCGGTAATAAAAATATTATTCCGACCATAGGAAAGAGGAGCAATATATTTTTTGCACAGCAGACGGCAGGTTTCATCTAGCGGGTCAACTCGTAAGGCAAGATGTTCTGCCTCTTCCGATAAAGTAAGCAGATAAGATTCCGGCGAATAAACGTTGCCGGAGACCATCAGATAGCCATCTTTCGTATACTGAAAATTGGAGACAAGGAATTCATATGCCATGGTCGGGCAAAGCTGATGTTCCAGATACTGATAATAGGATAGCGTAGCGGTAACTTCTCCTTGCACCGACTGGAAATGAATTACAGAAAAATTGTCCGCAGGAAAAATGCGTACCACATCGGCTTCTGCATTCTTACCGGCTTCTTGTTTTTGGATGAACTCCTTCAGCGGTTCCGCGCAAGTCATATTCACAAGATTTCCGTAGTCGATTGCCGTATACCCAGCCGTTCCCAGCTGCTGAATGATAAAAGCAGTCTTCTCATTATAGTCGCTTATGGCTTCAGCCCCTTCATATATTTCTCCGCACAAGTTTAATAACTCTTCGTCAGCGATGGGAAGAGTTTGCTCTGGGAACGAGGCGGTTTCATATTCGGATGGCTGTTTATTGTTGCTCCCGCCGCATCCAACGAATAATAAACAAAGCGTCACGATGCATGCGCATATTAATTTTCTTTTCATAAGGTATTCCTTTTGCAAGTGTTTCCTAAAGATGTCGAAAGAGACCACTGGTCACGTATATTAGTATAGTTGCCAGAAAGTTGCTTGTCAAAACAGCCAGAATTCGAAGGATTCATTGACGGGGGACCAAAGGCTTTCTATAATGCAAAGCATATCTGAAATGCTGAAAAAATTTTTAGATTAAGATGTAACGAATAAAGAGAAATATTATCGGCGGCCAGATGATCCGTCAGATCCGTTTGATAATTCATTGTTTTAAGTTAAATAGATAATACAAAAAGAACCCGCAAGTACTAAAACTTGCGGTTTTTTTGCGAGGCGACGACCAGATTTGAACTGGTGATCACGGTGTTGCAGACCGATGCCTTACCACTTGGCTACATCGCCATTTTTATCGCACGATTTCTTTCGTGCTTGAATATTATAACAATAGACCTCTATTGCGTCAAGAAGTTTTAAAAAAAGTGCGAAAGTCATAGTAAAAATGTATCGATAATCTTTTGCACTGCATAGGAATCGATTGCTTGGCCGGCTTCCGTATCTGCGGTGAGTATCAGATTTACGCCCGGGTAGAAGCCTGCAGAGATGTAATTCTTTATTTTCCATAAAGCGTTTTGGACATATTCTTCTTTGTCCAGTAATCCTAAATGTTCCCAAATGAATAGCTCGCCGTTTTCCTTATAGATTTTAAAATCCGGCCGCAGTTCGATTCCGTTAAATTGTGAAGCCTCTTCGTAGCGGTAAGGAATGCTAGAAGCCAGAAGGGCATTGGCGATGATGCACTCCGATTTGCTGCGGACCAGATGGCCTTGGGCGGTGCGAATGGTCAGCCCCTCCGGGCGAAAGCTGGTCTGGTCATATGGCGCATTGGCCCAGGCGGCTAAATCACCGTTTGCACCGTATAATGCTGGGGAAATTATTTGTGAAATAAATGGATGGTCAGTAAGATATTGCGAAGGAGAAGGAATTTCTGGATTTTTCTTTTTTAGATAGGCTTCAATTGCCTGCACTTCATTTTCCGCATAGCGGATATATTTTTTTATATATGCCTTTTTGGCAAGCTGAAGAATTAGTTTATTATCATCACTGCCTAAATATTGTCGGCTTTTCCCACATTCGTGATAGCAGGAATAGTATTTTTCGCTTTTTTGCACTATGAGATGTCCTTCCGGAAGCGTCGCTAAAATCTGACGGCAACGATGCAGGTCTTTGTTCAGCTGGTCTAGTGTTTTATCGGCAAGTTCATAAATAATGGAATTATGTGTCTTCATGGGACTCCTTTTTCAATTAAGTATTGGATTGAATCAATATAAAGAGGTATACGGAAACAGACAAGAGTTTACCTTGTTAATTCTTTGTTAAATTGGCAAGAAACCGCATTGTCGCGATGGTTAACCTGTAAAAAAACGTTACATTTAGATAGTTTTAAACTGTCAGAATGGAAACCGTATAAAAAATAAGACCTTTAGAGAGGAAATCTTATACGTTTATATGCTATTTCATATAAAAACGTATAGATTTTTTTGAAATGATCATGAAAATGGGGTGAAAAATTATACGTTTTTAGTTTGTAGAAAAGAAAACTATCTAAATTTAGCTTTTTACAGAGAGGTGTTAGCAGGAAGACACGGGGAATCGTAGAATTTTTGCGTATAGCACTCCCTGCACAGCAGAAAGGCACGCCGAAGCGTGCCTTTAAAATTATTTAATGAAGTCGCGTATTTATTCTCCCAGCATTCTTACGACATACATGCCGTCGTTGCTGGTCATGACGAACATGTTGCCTCTGTCGTCGACGCACATGTCCTCGGTGGTTGCGATGTTCGGGCCAGGAAGCGGAGTGGAACGGGTTGGGTTCGGAGGAATGAAGAAGCCTAACTCCTTCGGAACGAACTCGTCGGATACATCATAAACACGAAGGCCTGCGTGGAAGTAGCAGCAGTAAACTCTGTCGCCGCGCTGATCCAGCCATGGTTTATTGGACATCGGCTCATGCAGGTTGTGTGGGCCGAATGGTCCGTTCAGACCTAAGCCTAACTGCTGGAAGTTCTTATATGGGAAGCCTTCCGGAACTTCTGGATATGGGAACTCGGCGATGAGCACCGGATTAGTTGGGTCACTGATATCAACCATATGCAGGTTGTTCAGAGCCTGTGCCATGTTGCCGATCTTTTTGCCCTGTTTTTCTGGGTCATTGTTTGGAACGAACCACATGTAACGCTCGCCTTCGTTGGTAACGACTACCAGGTCACGTCCTGGCAGAGGCAGGCAAGTATGAGTGGAAGCGCCGCCGTACCAGCTTGCGAAAGGTCCTAATGGAAGCTGGCCGATAACGTATGGGCGGGTAGGGTCTTCAATGTTTAGAACCCACATGCCGTCGCCGTCATGAGCTAAGAATGCAAGGCCGTCTCTTACCATTGGGTAATGGAGCCAGCCAGTATGCATGAATTCCGGAATATGTGGAGCATTCGGATTGAAATCATGTCTTCCAATGAAGCCGTCAGCGAACTGATGAGGAGCCCACCATCTGCCGGCAACCTTTGGGTTGGTTGGATCTTCAATATCGAGAATTACATAAATTAAGCCTTCGAAGCC
>JAKSRM010000001.1 GCA_024403615.1 Lachnospiraceae bacterium | reverse complement strand
CCAAATCCCTCGTCGTAATTACCATATGAACCTGAAATATGTGGATCTATCATTTTCTGTACCTGAAACCCATTTTCTCAAAGTAATTATTAAAAACGATTTTAACAGAATTTTGAACAATAATAAAGGATAGAAAAAGACCTTACCAGAACGGTAAGGCCTAATTCATAAGAAATATCTATTGGGAGGGGCGTTTTAATCTAAGTCATCGAAGAAAATGTCATCAAAATCGTCATCCTCTTCTTCATATTCCAGCGTGTCTTCGTAATCGATTGGATCATCGAAGTCCGCTTCTTCGTCTAAATCATCATATTTTCCAGATTTATAAGACGAAGCATAATCAGCATCTGCTTTATCTTCTAAAGCTTCTTTATATTTCTTTTTGGTAACAATCAGCAGAATCAGAAGTAAAATGATAATTGCTAAAATTACAGCTGCACCAATCAGAACATATTTGTTATCGAGAAGAGATACTTTCTTAGCCTCTAACTGTTTTTCATGGTCCTCCATTGGAATGGAAAACTTGCTGACGCGCTGAATGGTATTCTCTTTGTTATCTACACAGTAAAAACTTTCATTGCCGTCATTCATTGCGTATACGAAGCAGTAATCTTCCATGCCGGCATAATCAGAAACCAGAGCCTGCATGGTTTCCCCATTTACCGTTACTTCTTTTTTCTGATAACCAGCAATGTCTGTATCAGCAGGGAGTTCAAGGAAGTAGTAAGTTTTCTTTCCCTGCGTCATGGATAACGGCTTTTCAAACTTTTTGGTATTTGGATTATAAGAATAGAAAAGAACCGTTTTATCCGATTTGTTCTTTAAGGCATATAACTTTAAGGACTCTTTATACTGAAGAACTTTTACCTTTTCGCCTTCAAATGTCTCTTCCATTTCTGCAAAGCCCTTTGGAACGTCGATTCCCTTAAGGTCGGTTAAAATCGTATAGTCTTTATCATCAATCTTAACGTCCAGCTTGCTGGATTCGGTTTCTGTCTTTTTCTCCTCTGTTTTTTCTGCCTCGTTGGAAGTATCCGGAGCGTTCTCGTCTTCACCTTTTCCGTAATCCGTATCGCCTTCTTCTGGCTCATATACGTTTACTTCAATGGTAATGGAATCGGAAAGTTCTTCCTCGTCATAGGTAGCTGCTTCATAAGAAATTGTAACCGTTCCATATCCGGTTCCATTGGTAGAAATACCGATGGAAGTGGATTCATCATCCAGCCAACCTTCATCGTTTGCATATACGCTTCCGCTAGAGCTTACAGAATAGGAACCTGCAGCATTATCAAAAGTGATAGAAACATAGGTATCCGATCCATTCTCCAGGTCAATATATTCATCCGATACATACACACCACCGTCTGCCAAAGCAGTTCCTGCTAAGAGGATGGATGTAATTCCTGTTATTAAAATAGCGGTTAATGCTTTTTTTATTTTCATCTCAACTATCTTCCCATGATGATATTTTTAATTCTTACGTAGTCTAAAGCGGATATTTTTCCATCTCCGTTGGCATCGGCTGCTGCTAATTTGGACGAATCACTAATTTTTTTATTTCCCATAATGTGATTCTTTACTGCTACATAATCTAAAGCAGAAATCTTTCCATCGCCGTTGGCATCGCCTTTTTCATAGGTCTTAGCCTTTGTCTTAGGCTCTTCTGGAGTTTCGTTGTTTGTAGGAGTTGGATCAGTTGGAGTCGGATCACTCTTTGGTGTATCAATGGTTGTAGACTTTCTTGCAATCACAGAACCATCTTTATTGTAGCGAGGGTTCAGCTTGCTATTCTCTTCTGGATAACCCTGAGGAGTTTCCGGAATGCTTGTATAAACAGGAATTCTTAAGGTAACAACTGCCTGATGGTCCGCGCTAATTGCATTTCTTAAGAACGCTGCGTTACCTACCTGATCGTAAGCTCCCTGAGCATACTGATGATCAAAATTCAGATTGATTACGTTGTAGTCTTTATAGAAGTAGGTGTCCTGACCGGATTTTAGATATCCGTTGTAGTAGGATTTCGCTCCACCTAAAATTGACTTGTAAACTGTATCCCAGCCCTGGCTCTTCGCATAAGCAATACCGTTTCCAACTACATCGCTTCCGCTGGCACCAAAGTTGAAGAAATTGTAATATTTTTTGCTTCCATCGATTAATGGAGAATCGCCCCAAGTTGGCTGCTCCTGACGAAGAGTTGCTGCAATAACGTAAGGGCTAACTTTTGATTCTGCAGCTACCTGCATAATGGTATCGATGTAGTTATGAGTTCCGGTAGAATCTGTATAATTACCAGCTAAGAAAGAACCGTCTACAATGGTCTGTACTCCGGATTTGGTTTCTGCACCGGAATAGGTCTGCTGTGCAAAGATGTACATATTCTTTACAGACAGGAAGTTTCTTGGATCCATGTAATATTCGATTACATCAATACCAGCATCCGTCCAATCACCGGAGAAGGTATACCACTGACCAGTTTTGCTGTTGTAGCAATCTGGACTTAAGGATCTCCAGGAGATACCATCAGAATACATGTTGACCAGTTTTCTATGGCCTAAAGTTTCTTCATAAACAGCATCGTCATAGCTGATGTCTACGTAGTTTGCTTCAAAAATATAATTTGGATAACTTTCGTGAATTTTACGAATGTAAGATTTATAGCTAGATGGGAATCTTTCGAGCTGTTCTTCGAAAGAACCAGCGTCTGCAGAAACAGCCTGCTCTTCCTCGTCCTCATCATTAATAGAAACGTATTCGCCGTATACGTAATACTCGCCACCTAAGTAGCTGATCTTATACCATACGTCTCCGTCCGAATCTTTTTCGAAACCTAAGATGGTTACTTCGCGATAAGAAACCGTACCAACAACAGAAGAGTTCGTTCCTGGTTTCGTACGTACATTTAAATCCTGTGCATTGACATATCCAGTCTGACTAGCCTGGGCGGTAGATGGTAAAAAGATAAACACAAAAAGCAGCGCTGTTAAAATAAGCGCTCCCACAAAGAATTTATTCAGTTTGTTAGGGATGGTGAATGTATTCTTCATCTGGGATAACCACACGTCGCTGGGAGGCAAAATGTGATTGAGGATGAATACATTGTTATTATAAAAAATATGCATGTAATATTCAATTACATGCATATTAATTATTTATTTCAAAATTGTTAAAATTATGGAATTAGCAGAATAAAGTAGCAATATGAGGAACCATAATCTTAAGATCCATATTTGTTGTGTTGAAGCAAATATCGTAGTTAGATTTGTCTCCCCATTTTCTCAGAGTGTAGTTTGTGTAGTAATTTGCTCTGTCTTTGTCTACACGTTTAATCTGTTTTTCCATATCTTTTTCTGTAACGTTAGCTTCTGCTTCGGTTCTTCTTTCCATGCAACGTTTTACACGGCTTTCCATGCTAGCGTGAATGAAAAGTTTGAATAACTGGATGTCACCTTTTTCTCCAGCTTCTTCCAGAATATAGTCTGCGCAACGGCCAACGATAACGCAGTCAGACTTCATAGCCATTTCTTTGATAACTTCGGTCTGAGCCTTAACGATAGACTGCATCTGCTGAATCTGGAAATCAACGTCTCCATCCAGAGATCTTCCAATGCTGATAGGGATAATCTTTGTGAAATCACCTTCCACTACTTCTTTAACATAGTTTTCTGTAAATTCTGTATGATTAACGATACCTGTGATGATTTCTTTATCGTAATAAGCGATACCTAATTCGTTTGCAAGACGGACACCGATTTCTCTTCCACCAGAACCAAACTCTCTACCAATAGTAATTACTCTATTCATGCTTCTCCTCCTTGTACTACCTGTACATTTTCTTCATTCTTAGCCATTTTGGCTTTTACTTTCTTTAGTATAGCAAAATATGCAATAAAAAGGAATATATTTGACAGACCCCAGCTAATTGGATACATCGCGGTCAGTAAACCGAACGATGGATGAGACTGGAATACTGTGAATATCAAACCAAGTCGCGTACCACAAATACATACGCAGGAAATAATCGCCGGCATAATGGTGTAACCGTATACACGCATTGCTCCACTGAATACCTGATCGGTTCCGTTTAAGAATGCAAACATAGTTGCAAAGGTCAGACGGAAGCAAGCCAGACGGATTACTTCTGGATCTGTCGTATAAAGGCCAGCCCAGAATTTACCGAATACGCAGAAAATCGTCGACATTAAGAGCGCACTACACATACCTAATACAAGGGCTTTTCTAGCAGCTTCTCTGCATCGTTTGAAGTTTCCTGCACCATAGTTTTGTCCAACGAACGTCAAAGACGCCTGACCGAAAGAGCCACAGAAGAAGAAACAGAAGTTCTCATAGGTCTGGGCAACGGTGTTAGCTGCAATAGCGATAGGTCCTAAGCTGTTCATTGCGGACTGGATAATAACGTTAGAAATACTGAACATACTTCCCTGAAGTCCACCAGGAATACCGATGGAAAGCATTCTTTTGAATATCTGCCAGTTGATTCCAAGGTCTTTAAGACGGAATCCTAATTCTCCCTTATCTTTTGCCATCAAGCACAGAAGAACGATTGCGGAAGCACCGTTACTTACTACAGTAGCGATAGCAACACCAGCTACGTCCATATGGAATACGATAACGAATAAAAGGTTTAATCCGACATTTAAGATACCTGCGCCTAATAAAATAAGCAACGGGGTTCTTGTATCACCTTTACTTCTGTAAATGGAAGATACAAAGTTATATAACATAATAAATGGCATACCGGCAAAATATACACGGAAATAAGTAACCGCCATATCCATGATTTCAATCGGAGTACCCATGATACTCAAGGCCGGCTTTGCAATAAACTGTCCTACGATTGCAAGAAAAACTCCACTAACAACTGCAAAAGTAATGGATGTGTGGATGGTTTTTGCAATTCCTTCTTTATTTTTCTGACCAATAAACGTTGATACTAAAACGTTAGTTCCTCCACTTAAACCAACAAATAAGTTGATCAGTAAGTGGATAATCGCACCGTTGGCTCCTACTGCTGCCAAAGCGTTTGAATTTGCGAATTGTCCTACTACCAATAAATCGGCAGAATTAAAAAGCTGCTGTAACATACTTGTAGCAGCCAGCGGAAGCGCGAATAAAATTAATTGCTTCCATATGTTTCCTTCTACTAAATTCATATTCTTTCTTTTCATAACTTTAAAATTCTATCACTAGATATAGTGGAATAAAAGAAGAAAACTATACAAAAAGTATAGTTTTGTTGGAAAGAAAAATAGAACTTCTATATAAAAATGTTAACGATGCCGATAATCAGGCCTAAAAGACCGCCTAAATATACCAGATAGTTCATTTCTTTTTTGATGGCTTCATTTACCAGCCGTTCAATATCCGCTGGGTTCAGCTCCATAATTTTATTATAGATAAATTCCTTGATATGGAAAGTTTCTGCGATGGTGGTTTTAGCGTGACTCATGAAATCCAGATAGCCGCCTTTAATCACTTTACGAACTACCTCTTTATCGATGCCGATGGTTTCTGCCAGTTCTCCGGCCTCTGCTTTTTTCAGGTCCTCGGCCTGCTGCTCTAATACGGGAGCAATAATCTCCAGGTCATGGTCTCGAATATATTTTGCCACTTCATTTCCGATAATACCGGAAATTAGAGAAATACGACTATCGTTTAAAAGTCTTCCAGCGATTAATCCATTCTGGGTCCTATTCTTTATGATCGTTTCTGCCTGTCCTGCAACAATACCAGAAATATCTGCGCTAACAATAGCTAGATGAATTTTGTTATATACGCCTTCTTTTATTTTCAGTTTCGATTCTTCACTTAAGGTAGAAGCGATTTTATCAAGATTTACATTACTTAACAGGTTACAGATTCCGTCGGAAAAGGTATCCGCCATTTCGTCCGACATAAAAATACCTTCAATATCACTGTTGGTAAAGAAATTCTGATACACCGTGTTGGAAAGAGCTCCTGCTAATTCTTCCTGATGCTTTGGAATAACGCCAGGTGTAAAAGGTAACGTAAACTTACCGACCTTTACTTCTTTTAACGGCCGAAACAGCATTTTTATCGCTATGAAATTCGTAAACGCTCCAATGACCGCACCAATGACCGGTCCTGAAACGATATGTAACACGTCTAGAAACATCATAATCTAAGTTTTAATCCAGAAAGAATAGTATCTGGCTTCAAATGCATAACGCAGTACATCTCTCCAGCCATACAGAATCCGCAATCATCACAGATTCCCAAAGTTTCGCCCGGACAGGTTTTAAACCGGGTTCCGTCCGTAATGATGAAGTTGCTGACCCAACAGTTTTTCTTAAAGCCTTTCTGTTTCATCATTTTTAATCCGCTGACACTGTTCTGAATCGGATAATGTTTCTTTTTCAAAGCAATGACTTTATCGATTACTTCGCATTTATCTTTTTCTTCCAACATCATGTGCTCCGTTCCCGGATACGGTGTATGGAAGTTTACTGCAATATTTTGAATATATGGTGAATTCTTAACGTACTCCAAAGTGTCCGTTACGGAATCCTTATTGATTTTATTGACTGCGATGTTGGCTCCTAAGGTACAAGTCTTTAAGCCCTTTTTCTTTTTCTCCATTTGAGCCTCCGCAAAGAGTTTCGCATTCCGATCTAACTTTTCGAAAGCCCCTTCTCCACGGATAGCATCATGGTATTCTTTATAGCCGTCCAGACTGATCCATATTAGATCTGCATTCACCCAGGAAATATCCATCTGAGCATTGGTAGTTACGGTACAAGAAAAAAAGCCGATGTCCTTGGCCAACTGGATTAAATCGTTAATGTCTTTTCCGTTCTCCCGCCATAAGGTCGGCTCTCCACCTTCAAAATCCACAATACGGCTGCCTAATTTATAAGAATACTCCAGCTCTTCTTTAATATTGTCGTAGGTTTTCTGCAAGGTGCAGGCATGACCCATTTCAAAGCAATGCTTGCATTTCAAATTGCAGTAATCCGTCACAAACAAAACCGTCTGCAACGGATTATGGCCTTTCAATATTACGTTTTTCAAATACCAAAACGGCAAATAAATCAGCTGAGTAATTTTCATAGGATTTCGTTACAGGCTCATCATTTTCACCATCATATCGATGATAGCGGAAAGAATGCAAAGAATGGAAAAAACGGTACTGATGTTCTGTGCTAAGTACCAGCGAAGCATAAACCAGTCAATTTTATTTTCTACGATCTGGTCCCAGAGAGGGAAACTGCCATACCACCATTTCTTCTCTACCGGTCCAAAAGGATTGATTTTAAACATCCACATGGATACATAAAGAGCTACGGTCCAAGGAAGGGCTAAAATGCAAATAATATACTGTGCAGAAACTCTTGCAAAAATAATACCTGCAATGACCAAGAGATACGGCAGAAAATTAATGATTCCCAAAGCAACATAGCGACCGTCCGCCTTTTTCTTCGGTTCTTCCCCTTCGGCTACCGTTTCTTCTACCAATTCTTCCTTTTTCGGTCCCACCAACCATGCGAGAGTTTTCTTTCCCGCTTTTTGGTCTGCTGCGTAATCCATTACAGAATGAACGTAAAGAATATTCACCACAAGAACGCCGATTGCAGAAGATAAGAAGACTTCCGAAGCATGGAATTCTCCTGCTGCCGCGATGCTCATACCGATTCCTAAGGCTGGTCCAAAAATAAGGCCAATAATGATTTCGCCCAGACCGTGGTAGCCTAGTTTTAATGGCGGTGCGGAATAAAAAATACCGATGACAGCTACCGCTAATACGATAAATAAGATTCTAATGCCGCGGATAATCAGAATCGGAAGGCCAAAGGCACAAGCGATCAAGCCAAAAATAATGCAAGCAAGAAGCCATTGTTTCGGCGTTACCGTTCCATTCTGAAGATCCGGACATTTCACTGTTCTAGCCCGGAACCCTTCCCGTTCTAAGGCGCCGCGGTCTCCCTGCTGTGCATTTTTATAATCAAAATAGTCATCAAATAAATTCAGACTTAAATGAGCAAAAGCCACACCAATCATTGCCAGGAGAGCTAAATACCATCTAAAGTCTGAATACTTCGTTGCTAAAAAAGCCGCAACAAGCGCCGGCATCAAACTCTGTGGGAGCGATACCGACCTTGCGTTTAAAAACCAATACTTTATAGTTTTCACTTTTTTGTTATTTAATTCTGTCTAACTGTCTGCTTGCAGCTGCTTTAATCTTGTCAGCAAAGCTTTCTTCTTTTGCTGCTGCATCGTCATAATCAAAGCCGGAATCAGCCAGATCATCAAAATCTTCTTCTACCTGTGGCTGTTTTACATATTTCTTATACAGATAATATCCACCATAAGCTGCGCCTGCTAATAAAGCTAATTTAGATAATGCTTTCATTTGAATCCTCCTTGGGTTTATCAATGGTATTATACCACATTACTTTTCATATTTTTATTTATTTTTCATCCGGCAGTTCGTCTAATTCCGCCAGTGTAAAAACAGGTCCATCCAGGCATACGTACTTGCTTCCAATATTGCATCTTCCGCATTTGCCGATGCCACATTTCATTCTCATTTCCAGAGTCGTAATAACGGCTTCTTTCGCAAATCCCATCTTAATCAGACTTTCGCTGCATAATTTAATCATAATCGGAGGTCCGCAAAGAATAACTTTCTTCCCTTCTGGCTGAAAACCTAATTCTTCCAGGTAGGAAGGTACGAAGCCTACATGTCCATCCCAGTCCTCGGTGGAAATATCCGTCGTAATATAGACGTTGGTATCTGGCTCCTTACTCCAGTTTTCAAGACAATCTTCTTTAAAACAGATATCACTCTTTGAACGGGCACCATACAGAATATCCATATGGCCGAAGTCCTCTCGATGTTCCAGACAATAACGAATTAAGGAACGTACGGGAGCGATTCCAATTCCTCCGCCGATGAACAGAAGTTCCTTTCCTTTGATGTCATCCACTGGGAAAGAATTTCCATAAGGTCCTCTTACGCCGATGACCTGTCCTGGCAGCATTTCGTGGAAGGCTTCCGTTAAAAGGCCGGTGCGCTTAATGGCACATTGGATATAGTCTTCACCCTGAGCGGTAATAGAAAACATCGCCTCTCCCACACCTAACAGGCTGACCATGGCCAGCTGTCCTGGTAATGGAGAAAACGGCTTTTTCCCATCCATGGTCTGAATGGTATAAGTTTGAACATCCCCCGTTTCCTGCTTTACATCGATTACCTGACAAAGGGAAGGTACTAAGGGGTTCTTATTGCAAGAACATTCATGATCAATGGCCATAATTACATCCTCCCTTCGCTATAATTTGCTTCGCTGTAATCGCTAGCATCAATTTCCACAAGACTTGCTTTTTCAATAAAATCAGAAATATCCAGATGAGCCGGACAGCTCTCGATACATCTTCCGCAGCCCACACATAACGTTTCGCCGTATCTTTCATTAAAGAATTCTAATTTATGCAGATAGCGGTTTCTTAAACGCTCCTTTTTAGTCGGTCTTGGGTTGGCTCCACCAGCCATTCGGGTATAATCCGAGAACATACAACTATCCCAACAACGGTATTTGCAGCCTTCTGCTCCATGATTTTCATTATCAATATCAAAGCAATAACAGGTCGGACATACAAAAGTGCAAGTTCCGCAGCCAATGCAGCCTTTCGTCACTTTCTCCCAAATTGGATGCTCGAACATTTTTGATAATTTCTCATCCAAATTCTCTGCTTTCACAATATGAAGGGAGCATTTGGTATCTTGATAGCTTTCTCCACCATCCGATAAAAGTTCTTTTAACTGCTCTAAAAGAGCTTTTCCTTTTTCCGTCTGAGGGGTCAGAATGTACTTTCCGTCATCCGTAAGAACTTTCGTTCCACAATCGTTGCAGATCGTAAATTCAGAATCTGCTGCCACATTCATCATCAGATCCGCTGTTGGCGCTTGATTCGGGTCTAAGCCCATACTGTCACAGAAACAAGTTCTAGAAGGTTCCAGACAGCCGAAAGCAACAATGGTTACGTTTTCCCGGCGTTTTGCATAATAGGAATCCACATAATCCTTGGTCAGGAATACTTTATCCATGGAATCAATACTACGCATATCGCAAGGACGGATTCCAAAAATAATCTTCTGGGAATCTTCCGGAAGCAGCTCCATAATATAAGCTCCTGCGCCAGTTTTATACTTGTACATTTTCTCCACATTTGGGAACAGTACATCCTTCGGAGGCTTCACCGTATTAAAGCCTTCCAATGCGACCTCCGCCCCGTCAAAATATGGCATGAATTTCTTTTCAACGGTTTTTGCATCGGAGACTTTATCTTCTATGGTCTCCAGAATCGGAGCGAATACGACGGCCTTCTGGCTTAAGGTCTGTAATGCTTTTTCTAAATCTTTTTTTGCTAAATACATTACGTCACCTCCTACATGAACTCGTCCGGATCTTCCAGTTTATACTCACCTAATACCGGCTTGGAATCATCTGGAAGGCCACACTCATAGTTGCCAAACAGGTCATTAATATCTTTTAACATTTTCTTTGTCTGACGCATAATCGGAAGATGCATCGGACAAACCCGTTCACACTCGCCGCACTCAATACAGCGGTCGCCTACATGAAAGACTCTGGTCAAGCCATAGACCTGGTTCTGTTCCCGATCTGCAGCCTTTCCTTGCCATCCTACACGGTATTGGTCCGCATAACATTCCACACAGTTACATGCCGGGCATGCATTTCTGCAAGCATAACAGTGAATACATTTATCGTACTGTTTTGCCCAATATTCATATTTTTCATCTGCAGAAAGCTTCTCAAAAGCTTCTACTTCTGTAAATCGTTTCTCATTGATGGTTTCTTCTACCGGCTCTCCGATCAACACATCATAGGTTAACGGATTCTTATGCTGACAGCCGTCACATACTGGATTTTCTTTTCCATCACAGACAACACCGATAATGTAAAGATTCTCCCGTTTTAACTGATTATCCTTCAGCATACGGTTTAAGGCCCTACTATCGCAGCCTCTGGTAATCAGGCCGATTTTTTGTTCCGGATAGCGGTCATCTAAAGCATATTTTGCTGTACTGTTAATACAATATTCATTCCACACTAGAAGGTCGCATTCTGCGTCCGTATAAGCGAAAAACGGTTTCGTTTTGTCTGGAAAACGAGTCTTCGTCCATCCAACAACACAGCTAACTTCTCCCGTTGCCAAAGCCTTCTTGGCTTCTTCACGAATCCGGTCCTGAATCTGTTCTTTGGTTAAATTACCCATTATTCATTCCCTCCTTCGTTTTGTGCATAATAGCCTTCGGCAAACTTGGTATTCGGTCCCAATGCTTTGATTTCTGCGCTGACTTTAATTACCGTATCACGGAACTTCGCTGCTTCGCTTCCGCTGATCCATTTTGCCTGAAACCGTTTCGGGTCAATTCCGTTATATTCCAAAAGCCGTTGCATTAACATAAACCTTCTTCTGGTATAGTAATTTCCGGTAGCATAATGGCAATCTCCCGGATGACAACCGCATACTAATACGCCATCGGCGCCTTTTTGGAAAGCGCGTAAAATAAACTGTGGATTTACTCGGGAGGAACAAGGAACTCTTATAACGCGAACGTTTTCCGGATATTTCATTCGGTTTAATCCAGCGGTATCTGCTCCCGTATAGGTGCACCAGTTACAGCAAAAAGCCAAAATCACCGGTTCCCAGCTGCTATCTTTCTTTACAGACACAGGGCATCCACCTCCTTTAAGATTTGCTCGTTGGTAAATCCTTTCAAGTCGATACATCCGGTTCTGCAGATGGCATTACAGCATCCACAGCCCTGGCATAAACCTTCATTTACTTTCGCTACGGTCTTAGTTACTTTTCTTCCGTTGTCTCTGCCAGCATATTCCACTAAAGAAATAGCCTTATATGGGCAAAGATCTACGCAGAAACCGCAGCCAGAGCATTTATCTGGATCTACGCTAGAAACCATCGGAGAAGTTTCCATCTCATCATGGCTGAACAGAGCCGCAACTTTCACTGCTGCCGCACTGGCCTGGGCTACGGTATCTGGAATATCCTTCGGTCCCTGACAGGTTCCGCATAAGTAAATACCGTTGGTCTGGGTTTCTACCGGACGAAGCTTTGGATGAGCCTCAGTAATCCAGTTGTCACCATCCACAGCAATTCCTAACTTACCGGCTAATTCATACGCACCGGAAGCTGGCTCCATAGCAGTCGCTAAAATTACCAAATCGGCTTCTACCGTTACCGGTTTTGCCAATAAGGAATCTTCTCCTTTTACGATCAGCTTACTACCTTCTTTATAAATCTTGGAAACACGGCCCCGGATATACTGGGCTCCGTCTTTCCTGGTATTATCATAAAACTCTTCATATCCCTTTCCCGGAGTTCTTACGTCCATATAGAACACATACACTCTGGAATTTGGAATCTTATCTAAAATCTGATGCGCATGCTTTGCGCTGGCCATACAACAAGCACGACTGCAATAGCTCTTTCCCTTCTTCGGATCACGACTGCCAACGCATTTTATAATTACCACGTCTTTCGGCTCTTTTCCGTTGGAAGGTCGTAAAATATGTCCCTCCGTCGGACCAGAAGCATTTACCAAACGTTCAAACTGAAGGCCGGTAATAACGTCCTCGTATTTTCCACCACCATATTCCGGATACATTTCTTCCCAATTCACCAGTTCATAGCCGATAGCTACAATAATGGCACCGAACTGTTCCGTCGTGAAACGTTCTTCGTCCTGGTAGTTGATGGCACCAATCGGACAAACCTTTTCGCAAATGCCACATTTTCCGTCTTTCAGTTTTAAGCAGGCATTGGCATCAATGACCGGTTTGGAAGGAACTGCCTGGGCAAACGGAATATAAATCGCGCTTCGTTTGCTCATACCCTGGTCAAATTCGCTGGTAACTTTTGTCGGACATTTGGTCTGGCAAAGTCCGCAGCCCGTACAAAGGTCGTGATTTACGTATTTTGCTTTTTCTTTTATGGTTACTTCGAAATTGCCAACGTAACCGCTGACTTTTTCTACTTCACAAGATGTCTTTAAGGTAATATTCGGATGGGCGTTGGCTTCTACCATCTTTGGCGTGGAAATGCAAGCAGAACAGTCCATGGTAGGGAAGGTCTTATCCAGCATAACCATATGACCGCCGATGGAAGGCTCTTTTTCCACAATCGTTACATCATAGCCACAGTCTGCAATATCTAAAGCCGCCTGGATTCCGGCAATACCGCCGCCAATGACCAGCGCTTTTTTCGTAATCGGAATGGTTCCCGCCGATAACGGTTTATTCTTCGCAACTTTTGCAACTGCCATCTGAACTAAACCGATGGCTTTCGCGGTAGCTTTTTCCCGATCCGTATGTACCCAGGCACATTGCTCCCGGATGTTGGCAATTTCCAACATATATGGGTTAATGGTCGTGCCTTTCAGCATTTTACGGAAGGTCAGCTCATGCATTCTTGGACTGCAGGACGCAATCACGATGCGGTCTAATTTCTGCTCGATAATTGCCTCTTTAATCATGGCCTGTCCTGGCTCGGAGCACATGTACTTGTAATCCGTTGCAAATACTACATCCGGCATCTGCATCGCCGCTTTCGCTACTTTTTCTACGTCAACAACAGAAGCAATATTGGTTCCGCAATGACAGATAAATACACCTATTCTAGCCATATTATTTACCTGCCTTTCCTACAACAATCGGTCCGTCTGCTAATGGATTTTTCTTTGCTTCTTCTTTTGCTTTTTTCTTCTCTTCTTCCCAATTTGCTCGAATCACTTCGTTAATCCGGTCAAACGCCGGGAAAAAGTGTTTATGGATTCCGCTTTGTTCCGCACCAGCGCCCATAGCAACCGCTAAAAGCTCGGTAAACTGGAATACCGGAATGTTATATTTCTTACTATACAGTTTATTAATTTCTTCTTCCCGCATATCTAAATTCATATTGCACAGCGGACATGCGGTAACAATCGCATCTGCGCCATTGGCAGCTGCATTACGGAAAATCTTTTCAATTAACGGTCTAGCCTCTTTTGGGGCATCTACCTGATGGCTAGCGCCACAGCATTCCGTCTTGAAATCCCATTCAATAGTCTCAGCTCCCGTCATTTCGATAATGGCATCCATTTTCATTGGATTTTCCGGATTTTCTTCTCCCGTAATCTTTCGCGGACGGCTCATCAAACAACCATAATAGCAAGCTACTTTCAGTCCTTTCAGACTGCGGACCATTTTCTCCCGGCATTTTTCCTTTACTTCCGGGTCCGAAAACAGATCCAGGAAATTTAAGATTTCTGGTTCTGCTTTGAAGTTCATTTCAATAATGTCTTCAATTTCCTTACGGGTTTCTTCGGAATTACGAGCTGCGTAGGTCGAATACGCAAGCCGGGAATAGCAAGCGGCACAAGGAGTGACGATATCCAGTCCCGGATTTGCTTCTTCCGAAAGAGCGATATTTCGTGCTGGAAGAGCTAACGCCATCTTTTCATTTTTTGTATGGGCAGCGGTAGAACCACAGCAATTCCAGTCCGGAATTTCAAATAATTCCAGACCGATTTTATCTGCCACATATTCAAAAGACTTTTTGTAGGTGACCGCGGTAGAGTCCATAGAACATCCAGGGAAATAAGAATATTTCATCATTTCACTGCACCTCCCTCTTCCGTTTTCTCCATAATCTTCTTTATGGCGTCTTTATCTCTTACGGTATTCATTTCAGGCCGAAGAATGCCCTTTTTCAGCATTTTTGGCACATTCTCCATATCTTGAACCAGATGACCGGAAGCCACGTTATATGCGCCTTCTAAGATAACCTCCTGGCTCTTACCGAAGTAACGGATGGTCTCCGTGAAAATATCATTAAACAGTTTCACATCTTCCTGTCCGCAGTAACCTTTGGCCTGAGCTTCGATTCTGCATTTTTCCATCAGCGTCGCCACATCGATTTCATGCGGACACCGCTCCGAACAAGTATGGCAGGACGCACAAAGCCAGATGGATTTGGACTTAAAAATCTCCTCCATATCCCCTAACTGTAAACAATGGATGACCTGCCTTGGCATCAGATCGAAGGAATCTGCCATAGGACAGCCAGCAGAACATTTTCCGCACTGATAGCATTCCCGGACATTCACCCCTGCTTCTTTAGCGATCCGCTCTGCCAGCAGTCTTCCTTCCTCTCTGTTTAAAATTTTATCCATAATGTCTCCTGAATTTACGATTCTCTTTCCGCAAATAACTTTGCCATCCGGACTAAATCCTTCTTTGCTGAATTTTCCTTTAATCCATCCAGGGCCGCAATTGCTTCCAGAGAATAGTTTTTTACTTCCTGCTCGCTTTTTTCAACGCCTAAAAGCTGTGGCAGGGTGATAAGACCTCTGTTTTTATCTTGAAGAACCGCTTTTCCCAGACGTTCGTCCCCGGTAATATCCAGAATGTCGTCTTTTATTTGAAAAGCCATTCCCATGTTATATCCATAAGTTTCTAGACACTTTATGGTAGCTTCTTCCGCTCCCGCCGCCATAGCGCCGCAAGCAGCCGCTGCCTCGATAAAGTAGGCGGTTTTTCGCTCAATCCTGCGTTTGTATTGATCCACCGTGATTTCTTTGTTGATGTTTTCTAACTGTTCCAGTTCTCCCAGGCACATCTGTTCCGAAACGTAAGCCAATCTTTCGTTAATTCCCATGCCTTTGTAGATTTTCAAAAGGTCCATGGCTCTTCCTAACAGGAAATCGCCGGCTTTTACCGCTGCCAGATTTCCGCTGGAAGCGTTAATGGTCGGAACTCCTCGTCTTAAAACACCTTCATCTACCACATCATCGTGAATTAAAGAAACGCTGTGCATTAATTCAATCATCAACATCAATGGCAGAATCGGAGCCTTTTTCTCTCCTTCTTCCGGAAGATAGTAAGCCGCCCAACTTAAAGCCGGACGTAAGCGTTTTCCGCCTGCCAAAAGAACTCGCATTAAGTCTTTGCTTAAGCCATCATTTCCGCTAAAACAGATATCAGATAGACGTTGTTCCAACTGATTTTTCGCCTTCGAAAAAGTCTCCAGTTTTTCTGGAAACGTCATATTTAAGGACGGGCTTTCCGCTCCGCTAACCTTTTCTCTCAGTTCTTTGGCGTAGCTTTCCGTAATTTCCACGGAATCTACCGGAATCAGATGAAGGGAAAACTGACTGAAATAATAATCGCCCTCTAAAGTGTCATAGGCTGTGTTGTTTCCATCGGACAACCTGTGTTTTTCTAGGAACAGGTCAAAATAAAATCTGGCCTGTTCCAATTCTGTCATATTCGATTTGTAGGTTTCTAATGGAAACATGAATCAATCATTCCTTTACTCTTCTTTTCCGAAGGCTTTTCTTGCAGCTTCCGCATCCTTCGGAATCATATGCTCTAAGGCCTGCTCGTTGGCATGCTCATTTGGAAGGATAACTGCTGGTTTTCCTTCTCCGCCGCCCAGCTTCAAAGCGTCTAAAACGACACTTTCTTCCCCGATTTCAAAATCTTTTACTAACGGTTCAAAGCCTTCGAAAGTAGCCTTAATCTGCATAGCGCCGGTATTCTTTGGAATACGGTCAATGTAGAACTCGCCTAAGAAATCGGTTTCCGTTTCTGCAACTGGAATATTATTTACGAGAAGCTGTACTTTCGCACCAATGGCTGCTTCTTCGATACCGTCTTTATCGAAGCAAAGAGCGCCTTTTACGAAGCATTTTGTATAGTAATAAAGGTTTTTATACATTACACGAGGTTTATTAGAACCATCCGTAATCGGTTTTAAGCCCTGTTTTTCTACGATTTGTTCCCACTGGGAATCTTCGCAGAATACGGTCTGAAGAGCTCTTAACGGACAAGCCTGTACGCAACGAGGCTCTTTCCAGCCGTTATCAATCAGATGAGCACATCCCGTACATTTCTGTGCACAACCCAACTCTTCGTTCCAGGAAATCATGCCGTAAGGACAAGCGTCTACGATTCCCTGATCCTGTGCTTTTTTATAATCAATCAGCATTAATCCGTCGCTTCTCTTCATGAATACGTCCGGATATTTCTTTGCACATGGCGCATTGTCACAATGCTGGCACATTCTGGTAACGTAGGTTACTTCGGTAAACGGAGCCGTTCCACGCTCTGTCATGGTCGGGCAGATCCATTTATTATCATGTTTTTGCTGTTCATCGGTGTAAGGAAGCCACTTGTTTCCAACATGCTCGTCCTTACATGCCAGCATACAGTTAAAACAGCCAACACATTTCTCAAGATCAACGATCATATGAAACTTTTTCATTATTTCAGTTCTCCTTCCCATTTACGTACTTCAACTAAACATGAGTTAACAGCTAAGCCATGAGCATGCTTGATAATAAATCTTCCTGGAGTCAGGTTGTTAATGCAGCCCATGATTTCTGTGGTGTCTTCGCCGCCAGGATCATTCTCCAGAGTAATGTAATCTGCGCAGCTTTCATAAGAATGGCAGATGCCCTGAGGAACTCGTTCGGTGGTTTCCAGACCGCAGAGGACTTTACCTCTGTCGTTGTAAACCTCAATAATATCGCCCTGTTTCAGGCCTCGTTCTTCTGCATCCTTTGTATTCATACGGAATACCCAATAACGATGTCCATTAATCAGCATACGATGCTCCTGAATATCATTAATGTTGGTATCCTTCAAGTCTCCCATGGTATGGAAGGAATATTTGGAATGAGGAGAAATCAACTGTAATTTATATTTTGCATAAGGCTCGCTGCCGACGCCTTCCCAGCTGTGAATATACGTACAGATTGGAAGTCTTTCCTCGTCGTTCGGATCATATCTCTTTAAGGTCTGGCACTCGAATTCCAGTAAGCCAGACGGAGTCTGTAAGCCTTCGCCATAACGTCCATAGTACTCCGATGGCAACGGAGTCAGTTCAGGCGTATCTTTCTTTCTGCCTTCTGCGAACCAGTTGAAAGCAACCGGATCTCTTCTGTTTTCTGGCAGTGGTGGTACTACATAGTATCCTTTCTTAATAAATTTGCTCCAAGGCATAACTCTTGCCATATCCGTAGCTTCGTAGTATCTCTTTGCCCAGTCATATTCGCTGTTTCCTTCGGAGTAAACCTGCCATAAGCCTAAGCGGTTGGCGATTTCCTGGAAAATATCAAAGTCTGCTTTACTTTCGCCTAAAGGCTCGATGCATTGATGCTGAACGAAAATAACACGGGAGTTATTCTGCAGATAAGATTTATCAATATAGCCGCCGCAGGAAGCAAATTCACCAATATCCCAACGCTCAAAGTTGGTGCAAGCTGGAAGAATAATATCTGCAAATCTTGCTTCGCCTTCAAACCATACGCTCTGGTTCACAACAAACTCTAAATCGCCAGAACGATACTGTTTTGCATATCTCTTGGAATCTGGCTGCGTTCCCATATGGGATCCGCCGTATTTATAGTACATACGTACTCTTTCATGGCCTGGAGCTGGATAATGAAGCTCGCCAAACTGCTGATGGACGGAATATACGCCCAGTCCATGCCAGGTAACTTCCTGTCCACCAATAGCTTCTGGAAGAAGCAGCCTTGGAATCGCCTGATATTCAGAGTTAACAGATGGAGTCTGCGGCATTCTGTTGTAAAGAGCTACGCCAGCGCCAGATCCGATAAAGTCACCGGAGAAACCGCCATCGGCGTAACCTGGGAACCAGAATCTGGTATCCAAAGGAGTACCATACTGTAAAGTACCGAAGTTTACGCCTGGTTTTCCTAAGCCCTGCATTGCTACTAAGCAAACGCACACTCTGGCCCATTCGGTGCCGAAAGCTGCACGGCCTGCAGAACCGAAACTGGTCATAGAGCCACATGCTAAGTAGGTTTTATGAGTTCCCCAATACCGAGCTAAAGCTCTTACGGTTCGAGCAGGAACGCCCGTAATGTCCTCCTGCCATTCCGGAGTTTTATCGATTCCATCGGTCTTTCCTAAAACGTATTCTTCCCATTTTTCAAAACCGAACGTTCTCTTCTTTACATAATCTTTATCGTAAAGTCCTTCATGCATCCAAACGTTGGCAATGGCGATACCTAACGCAGAATCCGTTGCCGGACGTGGACAAATCCAACGGCCTCTTACGAAAGCAGCTGTTGCATTCTGATAAGGGTCAATATGAACGACAGGAATTCCCAGTTTATTAATCCATTCCCTACGAATGGTTCCTTCCTGACCAGCATAGTTACCAGAAGTGGATTCTGGATCTGAGGACCAGAATACGATAAATTCGGAATTCTTTAAGCAGTCTTCTACGGTTCCGTAAGGCTCTGTTCCGCCGTTACGAGCACTGCCGCCAAAGTGATGCTGGCCGCCCCATGCCCAGCCTTCCCAGCTGTCTGGGTTATGCATACACATAGTTGCGCCGATGCAGTTAAAGAATCTCTTTGCACATGATAAGTAATATCCGATGCTTCCCCAGTTATGGTGAGAACCGGTAGAAGCGAAAATTGTACCAGGTCCATAAGTCTTACGGATACGAATCATTTCTTTGGATACAATATCTAAAGCTTCGTCCCAACTGATACGTTCATATCCGGAGACGCCACGGTTTTCGTAATGACGGTCTCCGTTTGGATCAAAGTCCACTCTCTTCATTGGATACAGACAACGGTCTGGAGAATATACCATCTGCTTCCAGCCCTGAGCATAAGGAGCGACGGTCGTTCTTCTTGGTGGAGTCAGCTTTTTACCTTTTGCGGTAATGGTCCACATGTCTGGATCTTCTTCATCAAAATCAATAGGAGTTACACGAACGATTTTGTCATCCTTTACATATACGAATAAAGGACCGCCGTTGGTTCCTGTGGTATATCGCATTTCACCATTCGGCATTTTTGTTCCATAATTTCCTAAATATAAAACATCAAAAGCAAATACTTTCAGAAGCAAAGAGGAAAACCACATGGTTTCTGCATCTGGTCCGTTTAAGGATAACTGGCCCTGCTTTGCTGCATTAACGAAATCGGATTGATTACGAATTAAAGCAGTTACTCTCTTTGCAGTTGCTTCGTCTTCAAATACCATAGATACGATACAATCCGGATTAATTCCGTCGTAGCCAAATACCTGGCCATCTTTAAATTTAAACCAGCGTCCATAACTGTTATCACGAAGTTTCAACTGAACCGTAATGTCGTATTTGCACAATTCCTTCCGAAACTTTGGAGAAATTGCGGCAAGAACATTCAGGAGCTTATCCAAAGTGAATAAAGTTCCTCCTACAATTGCTTTGTTGAAAATCTTCAATGACTTTTCTAATGCTTCCTGGGATAAAGTCGTCATTTGATTTCCTTCCTTTCATTTATCGGCACTATGGCCATTATTTATTATTTGGTATACCAAAAGTATACCGCTAAGTATACTGTTTTGCAATAAAAAAGAGCGGGATTTCCTCCCACTCTTTCTGCATATTCTGTATTTTTGCGAAATTATACTTATGACTTCTTTCGAATAATTCCTACACCAGCTAATATAGACATAGAAATAATAACCAGTATAAGCCAAAGGACAGCGTTCTCTGCATCCCCAGTTAATGGAACTGGTTCTGGTTCTGGGTTTGGCGCAGGTTCTGGTTTTTCTGAAACAATTGTAATCCGTCCCTTTGGATTTTGATATTCCTCTCCCACTACGCCATCTAATTCTTCCTCAATATATGCAGAAAGGATTTCATCCAGAGCAAATCCCGTATCAAACTGCTCTGATGCTGCTTTAAATGCATAAAACGTATCGCCACCAGCAGCAACAAAATCATTGGTTAATACGGCATACCGACCTTCTGGATTAAATGGCTGTCCGTTCACATCCTTAATTACAACTCGCTTAATGGAATTTGGTTTACTGTAGGTAGAACCTGGATATGTTTCTCCAGCGTCAAACTCTTCATTAGTATTGACGGTAATATTCATGCCAGAAATCTGAGGGAAACCACCTATGGCCTCCGGTGTGCAATAAGTAGATGCTTCCAGAGCCTCTAATAATTCGCTTCCAGATACATATACAACCATTAACGTATTTCCAAACGGCAAAACATCAAATACCTTTTGTTTCGTGATATCTCCTTTATGAATCCAACTTCGTATTCCGCCGCCGTTTTCAAGGGCTACAACGGGAACGCCTTCTTCAATACTTCCTGTATTCTTCTCTGTCAGATACCATACTAAGGAATCGGTAATAAGGTCGCCCATATTGGTTTCCTCTGTACGGTTACCAGGAGCTTTCTCGCCATTTAAATCGACTTCCGTTTTTCCAATGACGGTTTTATATTCTTCGTCGACTTTATTTTTTATTTCATCTACTTTTTCTTTTATTGTTAAGTCAACAGGAGACTCATCTGTAATTTTATATAAATAATTATCGATGATTTTTGATGTGGATTTATCAATTTCAATTACGCCAATATTGGCAAATTTCGTACCCGTAGACTGAATCGGCTCACCATTGGCGCCTTCCGTCATTTCTGTATGAGAATGAGCATCAATAATAAAATCAACGTTTTCTACATTAGCCCATAAATCTTCCGAACGGTTTGGTGTTGAACCAGCTTCTACTCCCAAATGGGTAATACAAATAACCAAAGAGGCTCCGCTTGCCTTCAGGTTTTCTGCTTCTGTATTGATTTTGGAATATAATTCAGCCCCTTGAACAAGGGATAATCCAGGATTCTTTGCCGGATTGGATTTCGTTAAAGCTTCTGGAGTTTCTACGCCAATAAATCCGATTTTCATTCCATTTACTTCTATTATTGCCGAGGAATCAAACACTTGAGTATCATTAATTAAAATATTAATGCTAACTGTTTCTGCAGAAAGTTCATTCATAATTTCCTGCATTCGTTCGATTCCATAATCAAACTCATGATTACCGACGGTAACTACGTCATATCCGATCATATTCATCAGCTCGATAACGCTGTCGCCTTCATCAAAGGAAGCATAAGAACTTCCCTGAGCAAAATCGCCTGCATCGACAAGAATTACTTCTCCGCCTTCGCTTTCTATTTCATCCGCGAATTCTTTAATAACCGGATAGCCGTCAATTCCACCATGTACATCATTCGAATGAAGGATTACGATTTTTCCTTCATACGAATTTCCAGTATCCGCTTTTGTAATTAGTGAAAAAGGCATTAGTAACGCTAATGCAAGAAGAAAAGCAAATATTTGTGCCGAAATTTTATAAAATCTCTTCATTTCGTCCCTCGAATTATTACTAATAATCTTTTTATTGATTTTAATACATCTCATCTATATTTTAAATGTTTTTCTAAAATTATATACAACCAAAAAATTAAAAACGTCTCTCTTTCGAGAAACGTTTTGTTAATCGTCAAACCACGTTAATAAATACTACTTCAATTCATACAAATTACTGCTCCAGATTGATATCAAATAAATCATCATCATCTTCCGGAACATTTTTTCTCTTCATTAATTCTCTCAGTCTTTCAATAACATTCGGAAGATCTCTATAAGCTCCCGTAGGGTCTTTTCTAGGATTTCTTTTAAGGACTTCTGCAAGGCCTTCCATTGCATGAAGAATTCTTCGAACATCATCCTTTTTTAATAATCCAACTTTTGCATACATAGAAATTCTCCAGAAATCTAAAGCGTTGTCTGGTCCCAAATCCTGAGCTGCAATCGAATTTTGAAATAAAGATGCAACATCAGCCATCATTCTTCTATCGCTTTTCGGTAAATTAACTATCATAATATTCCGTCTCCTTAATATTAATCCTTTTATATTTTACTCTTTTTTCAATATAAAAGCAAGTCCCTTCGGGACTGCACTGCGGTCGTCAAGTGCACTTGAACCAAGCCGTAGGCTTGCCCCTATGCGTGAAAAAGCCAGCTTGTGCAAGCACGCCGACTTTTTCACGCACAGGGGATGCACACATGTTCAAATGCACTTTCCTCGTCGCTTATGCAAAAACTCGCCTCTGTAAAAACAGAGGCGAGTTTAAAACTAATTACTTAGTTCTTTGATAACACTATTTCGATTAGAAATTAAGCGTTAGCTTTTGCAGCTTTTTTTGCTTCTCTAGCACGTTTTTCCATTCCAATACGATCATAAAGAACATTGTCAGGCTCTTTGCCAGCAGCAATACGAAGCTTCTTGTCGTAGTCATACAGACGTCTCTCATTGAAGAGAAGAGGAAGTACGAAGCATACAACACCGAGGATAGCGATCAGTAAGAATGCCCAGTCGTAAGAAATCTTTCCAAGAGCTGCCATTACGTATGATAATGGAGCAGATACGATTGTACCAACTGGAGGAGCACCGGTCATAACTGACTGGAAGTCTTCTTGTCTCCAGTAACGTACGTTACAGGAAAGTCCTAAGTTAGAGGAAGCACCCATGAACATACCAAGGATCCATGTAGCAGCAACTGTGCAGATGATGTTGTGGATCATACCAAGAACACCAGCTAAGATCTGCAGACAAGCTGTAATAAGAACGGCTGTTCTAGGACCATATTTCTCATCGATAACACCAAGATACCAGCTGCCGAACAATGCGAAGATTGCAAGTCCGAATAATACAGCGTTAGCACCATCAGACATAAGAACGAAGCTTGGGATAGCTAAAACGTTCAGTGCAGGACCATAAGAGTAAAGAACTGGGATAACCTGTACCATGTAAGCCATTGCGCATGCAAGTAACCAACCTGGTGCTAAGGAGATTAAATACCAGTCAACGCAGCCCCAAATAACTTTACGTTTCCATACAGAGCTCTTTCTTTCTTCGATGGTTTTCATCATCATAGCCATAGCTTCTTCCTTTGTGAAAGAAGGGTCGTTATCACGGTAGCATCCAACCTGCTCTGGATAGTCTTTAATAAAGATAGCGAACAGAATGATACCGATGATAGCTAATGCCCACCATGGAGCGAATGAGATGAAGTTTGCAGCCATTAAGCTACCTGTTTTAGCAAGAGTGCCGTAGTAAACTGTCATGAACAGTGAGAGGCAGATACCGGTAACGATAGGGAATGACATTGTAGAAATACCCATAACCATACCTCTCTTACGTGGGAACCAGTTACCAACAATGTATGTTGTGAATGAGCATCCACCATAAGACATACATGTGTTATCTACCAGGTATGCAAAAGCCCATAACCAGTTAATCTTGCTTGTGTCAGCTGCTGGTGGAACAACCATGATACCAACGGAAGCAACAAGACCGATGATGAAGCAAGTGATTGCAACCTTTTTCCAGCTCTTAACTTTACCTACGTTTGGAGCAAGAATTAAGTAGTTGATAATGAATCCAAGAGGTGTACCAATAAGGGACATCAGTGTGGATGTTGTAGCGCCACCATAGTATGATGACAGTACGTTTGACGGATAGTTTGTCAAAGCTGTGTAAACTGCGTATCCGATGAACTGATAGATAACAAGAATCCATCCACGGAAACCGAAGTTATACAGTGACTGACTTTTTTTAGCCGCTTTGTCCATAAAAAAATCCTCCTTTTTTTACTAGCTCGTAAAGTGAGCTCCCCTAATTTTTATTTAAGACCAACTGTGAAGTCGTCCTTAAATTCATTGTAAAGTGCCGGCAGAATTTCAGCTAAGTGTGTAAATTCTTTTACGTTATGCATCAGCATACCCTTAGCCATCATTTCTTTAATCTGCTGTGGCATCTGAGGACCGTTCTTAGATGCTACGATCTTTCCATCTGGAGTCTGTTCGTAACCCATGTAAAAACGAGTTCTCAGTTCGCATCCGGTAGCGGTAGGTCTCATGAAGTGAATCATGATAGCAGGAGCTGGAGTACAAACGATAGTTCCCTTGAACTCTTTTAACTTCTCTGCGTCAAAACCAACCTCTGTTGGATGTACAAAATGTAATTTTACTGGAACTGGATCCTGACCATCAGCAATAGCTTCTTTGATGTCATGATAAGTATCCCAGTAACGTTCCTTCATAGAAAGGCTTGTATCCATGTTTTTCTCAACACTCTGAGACTGGCAATAATAATGATCATCTTTATCCCAAATTGCATATCTCATTGTATCAAGGCCATGCCATGCGAACCACCAGTCAAACATTTCCGGAGTTACGCCAGGCATATCGGTAAGGTTAGCAAACATCCAGCCCCCATCTGGGCAGCCAAACAAACCAAACTCACATTGAGTATAGCCATCATCGAACATCTTATTAATGTCTGCAATATTCAAGCCGTCCTGATTATCATAAGAAAAGCTAGCGATTTCTTTTGCTTTCTCTTCTGGAACCGGTTTAATAGGAAGTTCGAAATATTTATATAAAGGATGCTGTTTTAATTCTTCAGTAATAGGAATACCCATTAATATTTCCTCCACACTACTCTTTTATACGTAGTGATTCTAACTTATTTCAAAATTCTATACCAAATTATACAAAATAACAACCTATAAATGTTCGTTTTTTGTACTAATTTTTGTACTTGACTTTTGTGCTTAATTTTTAATTGTCTGTCATTTTTCTATAAGTTTTTAAAAATTCCTTGTAAAATCAAGGGTTTAGGAAACTTATACATAAAACGAATATGAAAAGGGTTCTCATAAAATCTGGGAACCCTTTCCGTTTATTACATTCAAAAATTAGAATAATGAATAGCTCTTTTTCAGTAATTCAGCCCATTCGTCACAGAATTTAACAACTCTGTCAGCAACAGGAACGATGTCATGAACAAGACCTGCAACCTGTCCAGCAAGGATAGCGCCTTTTTCACGGTCACCTTCCATAGCTGCTGCACGAAGAGATCCACCAGAGATTTCACGAATCTTATCTGCTGCTTCGCTCCATGGAAGGTCAGCTTCGATCTTCAGCATTTCCTGAGCGATTGGGTTTGTGATCTGCCAGCTTGGTTCGCCTGTAGACTGTCCGCAAGCAACGATATCTCTATCAATAGCTTCAACGATAGCCTGTTTGCAGTTTGGATGGATTGGAGCTTCTTCTGTTGCCATGAAAGCTGTACCCATTTCAATACCATCAGCGCCCTGAACTGTAAGTCCAGCTGCCTGTCTTGGTGTTGCAATACCGCCGGAAGCAACGATAGGAATATCTTTAATAGCTTCAACAACTTCTGCTAAAAGAACACGTGCAGAAACTTTTGTTACATGTCCGCCGCCTTCAAAACCTTTTGTGATGATAACATCAGCGCCAGCTTTAGCTGCTACTAATGCGTCCTCAAGGTAGTTGATCTTAGCTACAACTTTGATTCCAGCCTCGTGGAATTTGTCATAGTATTCTTTTGTGAAGTCATACTCAAGAAGGTTTAAGCTGTCGATGTAAGCTACAGCTGGTTTTCCTTCAAGGATTGATTCAACGCCGTTAGCCAGCATTGGTGATGGATCTAAGAACAGGTTAGCTGCGAAAGGCTTATCTGTGATCTTACGAACTTCTTCCATCTGTGCAAGGATGATTGGTTTTGGCATGAAGCCGCTGCCTAATACTCCAAGTCCACCAGCTTTTGATACAGCACCAACCAATGGAGCCATAGAGGTCCAAGCCATAGCGCCGCAGATAACTGGATATTCGATACCTAATGTATCACATACTCTGTTTCCCATTTTATATCTCCTTTAATTTACTATCTTGCAGCGCGGGAATAGGTCTACTCCCGCGCCGTACGATAAATTTTAGATTAGATTAATTTAGCTTAATCATGAATGTGGTCCAAGAGGTTTAACTGGGTATTTGTCGATTGGAACGTCCTCTGTTGTCAGAGTCATTTCGCCATCAACGTTCTTAACGATGATCCATTTCAGCCAATTTTCATTGTCCATTAATGGGAAGTCTTCTCTTAAGAACCAACCTCTGGATTCATGTCTCATAGAAGCAGCTTTCAGGTGCATTTCGCAAGAAAGAACCATAGCTTCTGCTTCGTGAGCGCCCAGCATTTCGTGGAAATCGTTTGCTTTGATCTTTCCAAGAAGAGCTTTCGCTTTCTCGAGTTTTCTTAAGCAGATATCCAGTCTGTGCTGTGACATGATGATACTGTTTTCACATGGGCACATGATTTCCTGAACGATGTCGATAACGTCAACTGCTGTAACACCTTCTTCAAGGTTAAGTGGCTGATAAGCATCAGCTTTCAGTTTAGCTACCTGCTCTTCGCATACGTTAACGTCAGCTGCTGTCTTAACGAATTCAGCCATGCTTTCGCCACCAACGATACCTGCGAATACAGCGTTAAGGATACCTGAACCTCTGTTACGTCCTGGAGGTGCTGGAACTGCGCCAGGTGCACCGGAACCGCAGTAGCAGGAGTCACCAGCTGCGAATAAGCCAGGGATAGAAGCTGCCATGTCGCCATCAACTCTGATAGGAGACTGCTCACCAACGAGACCTGGAACAACTTCGTTTTCCTGATCCATTTCTTCTTCGCCAAGGTTCTGAAGTGACCAGAAAGCCTGTCCGTATGGACGTGCATCACCCATAGGGCCGCCGCCGCCAGCGCCGCCACGTTTCGGGATATGAAGGTAGATAGGTCCTTTACCTTCTGACATCTGCTCATACCACTCACGGATAGCTGTAGCAGAAATATCAGACTCGGAGAATCTACGGAAGTTCTTTGTTACGTTTTCACCAAGTTTGTTGTACATATTGTTCTCACCGAATACGCACTCATGGAAGCTTTCTTTCTGGAATAACTGTCCAAAGTTACCAAACTCAGCATTTCTCATTTCAGCGCCAGCTCTGTATGCAGCAGCAATACCATCACCACGGCCGTTGCTCCACATTTCAGATACTCTGTAGTTCTGGCTACCAGTTGCAAGCATAACTGCCTTAGCCTGGAATACATAGAATGTACCATCAAGAAGGCTGTATCCTACTGCGCCTGCGATCTTACCATTGTCTGTAAGAAGGTCAGATACGGTAACTTTATCAAAAAGTTTAACGCCATTCTTTCTGCACTGTGCTGTCATTTTAATGCAGCTATCAAGGTCAATACCGAACATGAATGTCATAGGACCTGTAGGCATTTTAACCTTAGGAATAACTACGCCCCATCCTTCCAGACGGTCGATCATTTCGTTATTCATAGCAACATATTTTTTCATTGTTTCCTGATCGCCTAAGTAGCATCCAACTGCGTGTGCATGATACTCAACGAAATCTTCAGGTTTCATATGCTCAAGGTCAAAGTACTGAAGAACGCCGCCGCCTTTGTTAGCTTTTCCGCCATAGCCGCAAACCTGTTTTTCAACTACGATAACACTTGCATCTGGGTTTTTCTCTTTAGCTGATACTGCAGCTACGAGTCCAGCGATACCACCACCAACGATGAGGATATCAGCAGACTCTCTTACTTCTTTAAATTCCTGTCCCATAATTTTCCTCCTCTTAGCGATACATATCAAAGCTCTGTCTCCAGCTCTGAGCACTATAATCAATAATTACATTGATGCAGCCTTTTTTGCACATAGCCTGGCAATATCTGCAGTGTGCACATTCGTCTACATATTTGAAGATAGGCTGTTTCTTCTCAGCGTCCCAACGGATAACGTCGATGAAGCAAGCCTTGTAGCATAACTGACAACCAACACAATTCTCTGGATTGTATTCAATCTTGTTATTTGTATGTAACATCTTACTTCACCTCCTATAAATTATCTTTTTCTTCTGCATACAGTGATGGCAGAATTTCTGCGATGTTAGCCCATTCTCCAGCTACCTGAGCAAGAAGTTCCTGAGCTACCATTGGCTGCATGATGAATCCGTCTGGTAATGATTTGAAGTTCTTTCCATACATTACTGTCCAGCCATACCATGCTCTGGTTGTTACTTCTACGCCGCCTTCTACTTCTTTTACCTGGCTGCAAATGAAGTAATCTGGAGCTGCTGTAGGTGGCTGGCCCTCTGCGAAGTTACGTCCACAGATCAGAGTCTTTGTCTCATTGTCACCGCCGATTTTTGCCATATCAAAGCCTACGCTTGATGGGCATTTAAGGCTAAGGTAATCAATTTTTGGAGGTCCAAAAGGTCCCATCATACCAGGGTGCTTGATTTCCTGTGTTGTATCCCAATATTTCTCCTGGATTGTTCTGTCAGGGTCTCTTGTGATAACAGACTGCATTGACAGTGCGGAAATATTGTTCATAGGATCAAGAATGGTGTAACGTAATGGGTCAAGTCCTCTCCATGCGTAGTACCAATCAACCATTTCTGGTGTTCCACCAGCGATGAAAGTTTTGTCACAGATGTATCCTGTTCCATCTTCCATTGCGCAGTAGCCAACTTCACTATCGAAACCTGGTTCAAGGATCTGTGCTCTATCAACGAATTTCAGCTGAGCTGCTGCGTTGATTGGAGGTCCAAATACCTTACCCATTTTTTCTGGAGCGATTTTAGCTGCTTCTCTTTCGTAGTACTTGTAGTAACTTTTCTGCTTGTCTTCTTCAGTTACTGGTACTGGCTTTTTCATCATATCCATAAAAAATGCATCTCCTTTCATTTTGTAGATAATATGATAGTTTAAAAAAACCACGGGTTGAAATACTTAATTGCTATGAGGTCATTCAGGGAATATTACCAAAATAGCTATCCTAAACGGCCTTAAGCTTTCGTATTTCCGTTGTAGAAAACCGGATAAAATTTTCTACAGATTCTTTGCAACGTTTTGTATTTTTTCGAAAAATTAAATACAAAAAATCGCAGATGGATAAAATAATCCATCTACGATTTTAATCCTTTTTCGTCTCAATGTATAATTCACAGTAAGAATGAGCTCATTCAAAATCAATATGTTTTCTTTACTTCATCAATTAAAGAATAGAACAAAGCAATGGCCGGATTATAGTTATCTTTGTTCCAACAGATTGCAAAATCCAGATTTTTCAGTTCTTTCAGCCGGATAAATTCCACATGACGGCTGTTTCTTAAGAAATGGTCATAGGTAATTCCTGTAACACCCTCTCCTAAATCTGCCCAGAGCATTTTCGTTTCGGAATCCGGAGCCATCTTGGTTTTCGGTTCAAATCCTGCTTGTCTGCATGATTCGATGACATATTTCGCGGTTTCCGGATAATCTTCCGAAAGTAAGAATACCTGATCTTTCAGGTCCTTAAAGGAATAAACTTTTTCCGGATCTAACCCGAGAGATTTTGGAACAACATAACAGCTTGGAATCGAATAAACATTTTCGAATAAAATCTCATCGTGATTCTTGATCAGACTGGACATCATAAAACTGATATCACAGGCGCCTTTCAGCAAAGAAGTTTCCAGTTCCAGCATAGAACAGCTCTTCAATTCTACGTCAACCTGAGGATACTCTTCCCGGAACCGCTGGATATGATAAAAGGTCTGGCTGTCCAAACAAATACCGTTCAAAATACCAATAACTAGTTTTCCTTCTTCTCCCCTACTGATCTGTCTGGATTTTTCCAGAAGAGCCTTATACTGTTTTTCAATATCAAACAATCCGTTATAAAGGGAAAGTCCGGCAGGTGTCAGACGGATGCCGTTCTGTTTACTTCTCCAGAACAGTTTAAAGCCCATCTCTTCTTCCAGCATCGCAATATTCCGGCTGAAAGAAGGCTGGGAAATATGAATCATCTGTGCTGCTGTTGTAAAGTTTAAAGTTTCAGTTGCTGCCCGAAAGCATTCAATTAAAACATCGTTCATATATTACCTCTAATTTTGATACAACAAAACATTCCGCTAAAAACTACTTTTTATAATTATCAATGCCGAAATACTCAAGTAAAACTTTTGGAAGTTCTTCGTCTGTAATTTCCCGGATTGTGGTTTCCCCATTTTTATTGACTTTCAATGTGTTATTTGTCAGATCCACATATCCATCAACAGTACGGATATTTACCATGCGGTTTTCATGGAAGACCGAATTTCCTCTTGCTACCAAGTCTGCGCAGTTGGCAATAAAGTCAAACGGAAGCATGGCAATCGGAGCAAAAATAACGGAATTGGTTCCACCATCACCAAATTCATGTTTTAATTCTTTCCAGCCTTTTTCTGCGTCATCAATCCAGTAAGTTTTTCCATATCTGGTTTCTTTCTCACCATTCAGATTTACTGCCCAACCAGGCTGTGGTCCGCCCATGCCGGCATCACAATAAAAAGTTTCTCCGTCAAGAAAAACTAAGATTCCTCTATGGTCCAATCTTCTTAAGACGCCAAAAACCGGGTTGCCAATTCTTGCCATACAACCGGCAACATCATAACCAAGACCTTTTAATAACAGCAGAAGAGCTCCGTTCATTTCAAAGCAGAATCCACCTCTGCGTTTTACGACAATTTTATCAAATAAAGCTTCTGCGCTTAAATCCACCGTTCCCCAATGTTCAAACACTGCGAAATCTTCAAAAGGAACAGAAATATGATGCTGATAAAGTAAGTAATCCAAATTTTCTTTGGTAGGATTTCCATCGAATTTCGCGCCAATTCTTTCCAGGTAAGCGTCACATTGTTCTTTCGTGAATCCATCAAATTCAAATTCGTACATAAAGTCCCTCCATGAATAAATAATAAGCAGGATACGGGAGTCGAACCCGCCTCTTCGGCTTGGGAAGCCAACGTGCTACCGATATACCAATCCTGCGTACTTTTAAATTATAACAATGATTTTTTTCTTTCGCAACCGGACAATATCAGAATAGATGCTCTCCTAACAGACGGTCAATGTAGTACTGCTTGGTATTTGTATAATGTTTGGAAATCGCTTCCTCCGCTCCGGTCAGATTTCCCTCTACCAGACACTCATAGATCTGTTTATGTTCCAGGTATGAACGTTCGGCCAGCTGCGTGTCGTCCAATGTAGAAGAAAGAAAGCGTCCGATCTGCCCACTGACCTGATTATAAAAATGTTTCAGATTGCTGCTTCCGGAAAAGTCCACTAGGAACTCATGAAATTTAATATCCCACTTAATGGCATCCGGAACATCTGATTTATCCAGCGACTCCCGGATTTTATCTAATATTGTCTCCAGAGCTTTCAGGCTGACATCATTCATCCTTTTTATCGAACGTCTTACTGCATATTTCTGGAACAGTTCCATCAGATCATAGATTTCAAAAATATCTTCTATCGTAATTTCCGGAACAATCATCCCCTTATTTGGAGAGAACGAAACCAGTCCATCTCTTGTCAGCATCTGAAGTGCCGCTCTAATTGGGGACCGGCTTACGTTATACCGATCACAGAGTTTGCGTTCTACCAGAACTGTTCCCGGGTGAAAGGTACCATTTAAGATATCTTCCTTAATATGATTATAAACTTGGATCTGTTTGCTTTCACTTTCTATTGGTTCTTCTATTTTCTTTTTTGCCATATCCAATACCTCAATCGTTGCGATTCGTACAATTAGCTAATTTGATATACCATATTGTACCATTTGGTATACCAAACATCAATAAAAGATAACAGAGCCTTTCGGCTCTGCTTTGTTTGGACTATTTCTTATATCTCTTTGCTTGTTTCAGCCCCTTTTCAAGAGCTTTTTTATTTTCTGCACAGATATCTGCCAATAACAATCCGGCTTTTGTTACCTTTACCGTTCTTCTATTTCTTTCAAAGAGTTTAACTCCCCACTCTTCTTCCAGCATTCCAATCTGTCTGCTGACCGTTGGCTGTGTTGTGTAAAAAAGTTCTGCGGTTTTGGAAAAGCTAAGATTCTTTGTTAATTCGATAAACATGCTCAACTGAACACTTGTCATATAAATATTACCTCGTCTCAATAATTTTGCGCATAAAAAGGAACCTGAACTTCCGTCCAAATTCCCCTCACTTGACGCATTATATAATACTTATGGTTTTATAGCAACTGATTTATGGGAATTAAAATTAAATGAGGTTATTCTGTTTTTTCTTGAAATTTAGTTGGGCAACAATAATCGCGATAAACATCAAAACACAGCCCATAAGTTCTCTGACATCCATTTTCTGGTTCAGAATCAGCCAACCTGCAATTGCTGCAAATACGGCCTCAAAACTCATGGCTAAAGATGCAATCGTTGGATCCAGATTCTTTTGGCAGAACACCTGTAAGGTATAAGCTACACCACAGCTTAAAACTGCCATATATAGCATTTCTACCCAGATACCACCAGAGGTCCATATCTTCAGCCATGCAGAGAAACCTCCTGCAAAAGGTATAATTTCTTTGAATAAGGCGATAATTACGGTAAGAACACCTGCAGTAAAGAATTCCAGCTCAGAAAGACGTAAAGAATCTACTTTTCCGCCATATACATCGATGGTGATGATCTGACCTGCGAACCCTAAGGCCGCTAACAGAAGAAGAATATCCTCCAGGGCAAAAACAAATTCGTCTTTTATGCAAAGGAAGTATAAACCTCCTAAAGCAATTACGACTCCCACCCATACGTTCCAGGAGCATTTCTTTTTGAAAACAATTAACGCAATAATCGGAACCAGGAGAATATAAACTGCCGTCAAGAATCCGGCTTTTCCTGTAGAATTGCATAAGTTAATGCCGATTTGTTGGGTGTTAGTTGCAAAAAATAAGAACAGTCCACAAACAAGGCCGATGATGAACTGACTCTTCTTTTCTTCTTTGGTAACCGGTTTCTTTGAAAAGCCGGCTTTGTCTGTAATTTTAATGGCGATAAAAAGAACCAGGGAACCTAACAGTAAACGAATTCCATTAAAAGAATATGGTCCTAAGGTCTTTCCACCTTCGCTTTGTGCAACAAAAGAAACTCCCCAAATAATTGCTGCAAGAAAAAGCAGTAATAAGCTTATCGTTTCTTTCTTTTTCATTTATCTAATTCCTTAAAGAAGTTCACTGCCTCTTCTTTGTTCCTTTTTATTTCTTTCATTAAATCGTCCGCGGAATCAAATTTCCGTTCTGGACGGATGAACTTATAAAACATAACTTCGGCTCTGTCTCCATAAGCATCTTCATCAAAATCAAAAATGTTAGTCTCCACATTTCGGAATTCGCCGTCGTCAAAGGTTGGGCGGTTTCCAACATTAGTAATGCTGTCGTACAATTTCCCCTTTATTTTTGTCCGCGTAGCATATACTCCGTTTGGAGGCAGAATTTTCTCATCCGGTGCATCAAAGTTTATGGTTGGGAATCCAATGGTCCGTCCTAATTTCTTCCCCTGAAGAATTTCTCCTACCATAGTAAACGGAGCCCCTAACATCTTATTAACGTCTTCTAAATGGCCCTTTAAGATTTCTTCTTTTATCAGAGTAGAACTGATTTCTACTGGATGATCACAATCCTGTGGCTGATAGGTAACTTTCTTCATCGCATTTACGGTGAATCCGTACTGTTTGCCTAATTCTTTTAAAGTTCCTACATTTCCACTTCTGTTTTTGCCAAAGCAGAAATCTTCTCCTACAACGATAACTTTTACATCCAGTTTATCTACAAGAATTTCCTTAACAAAATCTTCTGGACTCATCGCCATGGTCTGTTTATTAAACGGAAATTCTACTACATAATCGATTCCATCTTTATACTGCTGGAAATGACGTTCCTCATGAGTAAGAATGGTACGGGAAGCATTTGATGCTTTTCCCACCACCTTTGCAGGGGAAACATCAAAAGTGAAAATCACGGTGCAATAATCTGATTGCTTTAAGCTTATTGCCGTTTCAAACAGTAACTGATGGCCCATATGGTTTCCGTCAAATTTTCCCAGAGTTACGATTGAATTCTTTAATTTTAAATTTTCTATATCAGTTATTAACTTCATAAAACATTTTCTCGCACTTGTAGTAGCGGTCCCTTTGGCTATACCGATACAATGCGTAGAAATTCTCCTTATTGTCGTAGACGCGGTAAACTGTTCCATCCGTTTCCCCGTCTGGTATTTTTTCAAAATCCGAAGCAATCAGCCAGTTTCCGTAAATTAGTTTTTTTACGGCGTCATCGGTGGCAGTAATGCTTCCGTATTTCGTCAGGAAGGCATCCGTTGGAATAATATAATCCTCTCCTCTTCCTTCCTTAAATTCTTTTTCAAATTCTTCGCAAGTGATAGCGGTAGAAAGATCTAACCCACTGGTTCTAGTTCTTTCCAGACTTTCCATACAAGCAGGAACGTTCAAGAAGCTACCGATATCCTGACAGAGGGTCCGAATATAGGTCCCCTTGGAGCAATCCACGGTAAAAGAAATTTTTACAGGATTGTCGCTCTCATCCAAACCGGAAATATGAATATCCGCGTAATTGTATATGGTAACCGGACGGGACTTCCGTTCAATTTCTTTTCCTTTTCTGGCAGCATCCACTAGCTTCACGCCATTTACTTTCACCGCGCTGTACATCGGAGGAAGCTGATTTATCACTCCCTGGAACTTTTCAAAAGCGGAAAGAATTTTTTCTTCCGCTCCACTTTCTCCATTCAGCTGTTCCAACACCTGGGACTTTTCCATGGATTCCAACACGGTTCCGGAAACATCCTGAGTATCCGTCCGAGTGCCTAAAACCATAACCGCCCGGTATTGTTTGTCCGTATCCATCAGAAAATCTACCAACTTCGTAGCTTTGCCCAGACAAATAGGAAGAACGCCTACCGCATCCGGATCCAGCGTTCCTGTATGGCCGATTTTCGACTCCCCAGTAAGCTTACGGATTTTATATACTACCTGAAACGAAGTCATTCCTTTATTTTTATAAATATTGATAACTCCGTTTTTCATATTTTCTTTTCTATTTCCGCAAGAATTTTGCTAATGCAATCGTCTAATTTTCCAGGCATGTTCAGTCCTGCTGCACGAATATGTCCGCCGCCGCCAAACATACAAGCGATTTCATTTACGTCAAAAGGATCATTGGACCGCAGGCTTACTTTAATATCTCCCGCTGGCGTTTCATACGCAAAAATTGCAACAATAACGCCTTGAGTTAAGCGAAGCTGTGGAACGATACCTTCCAGTTCTTTGGAAGATACGTTAAAGTCCGCCATATCTTTTTTCGTCAGGGAAGAATAAATTACCTTTCCATCGCAAGCTAATTTACTATTCAATACGGCATAACCGAAGATCCGGTTTTCTTCATAAGACTTTGCATAAAAACTGTCGTCAATGATTTCGTCCGTAGGAATATCAAACTTCATCAGCTTTCCAGCAATCATCATGGTATCCGGAGAGGTTGCACGATATTTAAATACGCCGGTGTCATAAATGATTCCAGTATATAAAGCGATGGCAATGTCTCGGTCTAATTTGTCTTCGTCAAGAAAACCATACAATACTTCACAGGCAGAAGAAGAATCTCCCCAAACGTAGTTCTCATCTGCATACATGGTATTGGAAACATGATGGTCAATATTCACCGTATGTTTTGCTGCTTTGAAATATTTTTCTGCTTTTCCGATTCTACTCAAAGAACCTGCATCCAAACAAATCATCAAATCATATGGAGCATGATCCGGATAGTTGGATTTGATTTTGTCGAAATTTGCAACAAAGCTTAACTTCTCTGAAGGGTCTTCAATATAGATGTCGACCTCAATTTCCGGAAAGTTTTTGCAGATATAGGAATACAACCCCAAAGTGGAACCCACACAGTCCCCATCCGGACGAACATGACCGGTAATACAAAGACTATTCACATTGTTTAAAAAATCACTAATGTTCAACGCCGTTTACCTCGTCAATCTTTTTCATCATCGCCATGGCATCTTCAATAGAAGTGTCAAGAATAAACCGAATCTCCGGAGTGTTTCTCATATTGAGGCGATGAGCTAATTCCCTGCGAATAAAGCCTTCTGCACTCTTTAAGCCTTTTCCCGTATTCTCCCGGTCTTCCTCAGAACCAAGCACGGAAATATAAGCCTTACAGGTTTTCAGGTCTGTGGCTACTTCCACTGCAACAACGCTAGTGAAGGGATGAATTCTCGGGTCCTTGGTTTCCCGGATAATCTGGGAAAGTTCTTTCATTACTTCATTATTAATTCGAATATTTTTTACTGAATTTTTTCTCATAAAATTACCTATCTGCCTGCCATAAAACTATGGCAGGCAGTTTATCTATTACTTTCTAGGAACTTCTTTCATGATGTAAGCTTCCATACGGTCACCTTCCCGGATATCGGAGAATCCGTTCAAAACGATACCGCATTCATAGCCAGCTTTAACTTCCTTCACGTCATCCTGGAATCTCTTCAAGGAAGCGATAGGTCCTTCGAAGAGCAGTTCGTCGTCACGGGTCAGACGTACTTTTGCGTCACGGGTCACATTACCATCAGTAATATAAGAACCGGCAATGATACCAATACCAGAAGCCTTGAAGGTCTGACGAACTTCTACATGGCCGATGATTACTTCTTCGTAAACAGGCTCTAACATACCGTTCATAGCAGCTTCTACATCATCAATTGCGTTATAAATTACGCTGTATTTTCTCATGTCGACTTTTTCATGTTCAATGGTGTCTCTAGCAACAGCATCTGCCTGTACGTTAAATGCAATAATAATTGCATTGGAAGCGCTGGCCAGAATTGCATCGGACTCATTAACATTACCTACGCCTGCATGGATAACTTTAACAACTACTTCGTCATTGGAAAGTTTCTCTAAGGATTCCTTAATTGCTTCTACACTACCCTGAACATCTGCCTTGATAATGATTTCAAGTTCTTTCAGTTCTCCGGCCTTCATCTGATCAAAGAGGTCATCTAAGTTGGTCTTCTTCTTCGTTCCGGCAAGAAGTTTCTTCTTGTTTTCTTCAATGAATACCTGGGCAAATGCTTTTGCTTCTTTATCGTTGTCATATGCTACGAATACTTCACCAGCATTTGGAACACCATTCATACCAGTGATTTCGATTGGCATAGAAGGACCTGCGGTCTGAACTCGTTCTCCACGGTCATTGGTCATAGCACGAACTTTACCATAGGACTCACCCATAGCAATATGATCGCCGACTTTCAAAGTACCCTTCTGTACCAGTAAGGTAGCAACAGAACCTCTGCCTTTATCGATCTTCGCTTCAATAACGAGACCTCTAGCTTTTCTATTTGGGTTCGCTTTCAGGTCAAGAATTTCTGTATCCAGAATTACCATTTCCAAAAGTTCCTGAACGCCTTCGCCGGTCTTTGCAGAAATTGGACAGAAAATGGTATCACCGCCCCAGTCTTCTGCTACTAAACCGTACTCGGTCAGCTCCTGTTTAACTTTTTCTACGTTAGCACCTGGTTTATCAATTTTGTTAACTGCAACGATTACATGAATACCTGCAGCTTTTGCATGGTTAATAGCTTCTACGGTCTGTGGCATTACACCGTCGTCTGCTGCAACAACTAAGATTGCAACGTCGGTAGCCATAGCACCACGGAGACGCATTGCGGTGAATGCTTCATGACCAGGAGTATCTAAAAAGGTTAACTTTTCTCCACTTGGAAGCTGAACCATATAAGCACCGATATGCTGAGTAATACCACCAGCTTCTCTTGCAATAACGTTGGTCTTACGGATGGCATCCAGTAAGGAAGTTTTACCATGGTCAACGTGTCCCATTACACAAACAACAGGAGCTCTCTTAACCATCGTAGCTTCATCTTCTTCCTCTTCTTTCAGAAGTTCTGCGATGTAATCAACTTCTACTTCATGCTCTACCAAAATATCCATATCTAAGCAGATAGCTTCTGCGGTTTCATAATCCAGAGAGTCGTTTACTGTCAAAATCTGGCCAGCCAGGAACATCTTCTTAATGAGAGCAGCCGGTTGCATTTTCAGTTTTGCAGCAAAATCTTTTACAGAAATGGTTTCCGGAAGAGTAATAACTTTAATCTCCTCTTTTACCTGCTCTGCCTGTTTCTGCTGGCGCTGTGCAGCTTTCTCGTTCTCAAGACGATCGAATTTATCGCCATGCTGTTTATCGTTGTGTTTCTGCTTTCCGCCTTTTCCTTTGCCCTTGGAATCATCCATAACTGGTGCTGACTGGTTTGGACGGTTGTTCTGATTACCTCTGTTCTGGAAATTATTATTTCCATTATTTCCCTGAGGTCTTCTATTATCGCGATTGTCTCTGTTATTGTTGTTATCGCGGTTGTTATTGTTTCTGTTATCGCGATTGTTATTGTTTCTGTTATCGCGGTTATTATTGTCGCGATTATTATTTCTATTATCGCGGTTGTTATTATTTCTGTTGTCTTTGGAAGAACGATTTACCGGAATATCGCTGACAGAAACTGTTCCCTTAACGATTTTCTCTCTCAGGGATTTAATCGCTTCACTTTCCTTTGCCTTCTGGGCATTATCATTTTTGTTTTCCGGTTTTCTGTTTTCAGCCTTAAAAGAGTCTTTCTTTGGCTCTTCTTTTTTCTGCATTTCCGGTTTCTTGTTTTCCGGAACTACTTTTACTTCTTCTGCTTTCTTTGCAGCTTCAGCTGTCTTCGCTGCTTCTTCCGCCTTCGCTGCTTCTTCCGCCTTCTTAGCTTCCTCTGCTGCCTTTGCTGCTTCTTCCGCTTTCTTCGCTTCCTCTGCTGCTCTAGCTTCTTCTGCTGCTTTTCTAGCTGCCTCTTCCTGCTCTTTTGCTTTCATCTCAGCTAATACATCATCTGGAATACGATCCTTTGCTGGACGAATCTGACTAGGTAAAGGTCTCTTTACTTCTTTTTCATCAGCAGGAACGTGGTCTTTTGCTGGTTTAAAAGCATTAATAATTGGATTCTTTTTCTCGCGAGCTTTTCTCTGTTCCTCTTTCTGAGCCTTTGCCATGGCACGGCCTTTTTCTGTATTAGAATGCTGAGGATTAAAAACAGCGATGATTTTCTTTTTCTTCTTTGGAGCTTCTGTTTCTGCAGCTTTTGCTTCTGCAGCTTTCTTCGCTTCAACCTTTGCAATCTGTTTTCCGCCGTCTTCTAATTTTTCGCCTTCTGCATTTCTCGTAGGCACGGTCTTTGGCTGTTCCTTTGCAATGAAATCAGGAACTGCTACTGCCTTTACGGCTGGTTTTTCTTCTTTTGCTGCTTCGTTCTTTCCTTCATTTTTACCGAATTTAGCTCTAGCTACTTCTATCAGGTTGTCTGGGCAAGTGCTCATATGACTTTTAATATTGGTAGCACCCTGTTTCAGTAAAAACTCAGTTAAGACTTTATTATCTATTCCAAGTTCTTTTGCTAATTCGTGTATTCTCAAACTAATCCCTCCTGTATCACTCTCAATCGTCAATCTTTTTCAATATACTTTTGGCAAATCCTTCGTCTGTCAGTGCAACATCTGCCCGGAATTCTTTGCCCACGCATTTTCCAAGGTTTTCTTTTTCACCATAAAACCGGATTGGAATGTTTCTATAAGTGCACATATCAGAAAAATGTTTTTTTGTATTGTCAGAAGCATCCTTGGCTACAATTACCAGATAAGCCAAACCCTCTTTGATTGCTTTTTCGACCATAAACTCGCCGCTTACGAGTTTTCCGGCTTTCGTAGCAAGTCCAAGCTGCATGAATACTTTATCTTTCGGCAAGCTGTTTTCTGACATGTTTATTACTCCCTGCGTGGATTATTCTTCGTCCTCTGCTTCATATTCAGAGTCTTCGAATTCCTCTGCATCTTCTTCTGCGCCTTCATAGTCGCCTTCATATATTTCATCAAGAATGTCTGCTGCCTGAGTTTCATTAAGAATATCAATCTTAAATCCGGTAAGACGAGCAGCCAGACGTGCATTCTGTCCCTCTTTACCAATAGCCAGTGACAGCTGATAATCTGGAACGATTACAGTTGCTGTCTTTTCTTCGTCATCTGCTAATACAGAAATAACCTTTGCTGGGCTAAGAGCATTTTCAATTAAAATTGCTGGGTTATCGGACCAGTTGATAATATCAATCTTCTCGCCTTTCAACTCTGCAACAACAGCATTTACACGCATACCGTTCATACCTACGCATGCTCCTACAGGATCTACGTCAGGATCGTTGGACCAAACGGCCATCTTGGTACGGCTGCCAGCTTCTCTAGCGATTGCCATAATTTCAACTGTGCCATCTTTTACTTCTGCTACTTCATTTTCAAAAAGTTTTCTTACGAGTTCAGGATGGGTTCTGGATACCAAAATACGAAGAGATTTCTTTGTGTTCTTTACTTCCAGAACGTAAACTTTTACTCTTTCTCCAGCGCGAAGTCTTTCACTCTTTACCTGCTCATTTTCATTTAAGATGCCATCGGCTTTTCCTAAATTGATGGTAATGCTCTGGTCGTTAAATCTCTGAACAACGCCAGTAGCGATTTCTTTTTCTTTTGCCAGGAACTCTTCGTAAACATTGTCTTTTTCACGTTCACGTAAATTCTGCATCAGAACGTTCTTAGCATTCTGGGTTGCGATACGGCTGAATTCTCTGGATTCAGCTGCTAATCTTACAACTTCGCCAACTTCACACTGTGGATAAATTTTTCTTGCATCTTCCAGGGAAATTTCAAGAAGTCCGTTTTCTACTTCGTCAACAACAGTTTTCTCTGCGTAAACGTAGAATTCACCGGTTTCTTCATCAACTTTTGCAAATACATTCTCTGCTGCTAAGATGCTATCTTCTTTTTTCTTGTACTGGTTCTTATAAGCGGTAACCAATGCATTTTCGATAGCGCTGAGAATAGATGCTTTGCTGATGTCTTTCTCTTTCTCTAAAATTTCCAATGCTTCCATTAATTCGCTTGCCATAGTTTTACTCCTTTATTTTTATGCTTTTTGCAAATTACTAACTACCATTCAAAATACTGTTTGATAACAGAAATACTCTTTTTCGGGATTTCGATTAATTCCTCTCCTTTTTCTCCTACATCGAGAATTACTTTCTCATCGTCCCAGCCTTTCAAATCTCCAATAAACTCTTTGCATTTATCAATCGGCTTGTAGGTATGAACTTCTACCGGCTTATCTTTATTCCGTTCATAGTCCCGTTCTTTTTTCAGGGCTCTGGTAAGTCCCGGAGAACTAACTTCCAGAATATAAGCATCTGCGATGAAATCAGCTTTATCTAATTCTGCCTCTAAGGCCCGGCTTACGGTCTCACAATCATTAATTTTGATTCCGCCTTCTTTATCGACATAAGCTCTCAGATACCAATCACTGCCTTCTTTCACATATTCTACGTCTATGATTTCGTATACGTGGCAGTTACCTTCCTCATCCGGAACGGTATTCATAGTTTCAATAATCGGTTTTAAAAGTTCTTCTGTTCTCTCTTCGATTTTCATTTTTAATTTCTTTCTCAGCAATTGAGCGGGCCCTTTCGGGTCCGCTCAAAACTTAAACTATATGTTACAATCAAAATTATAACCGATTCTCCTTTATTTGCAAGGGGTATTTGCCAAAAAGTCTTTATTTTTCAAGCATTTTTGGCCATCTCGGAGAGATTTTATCCCGAATATGCTTTTGTAAAATAAACCCATGTGATAAAATACCAACATAAGAAAAGATTATTGGAGGGAAACATGAGATATCAATATAAAACAAGAGGAACCTGTGCTCGTGCAATTGCATTTGATTATGAAAATGGTGTAATCAGCAACGTGGAATTTTTCGGTGGATGTAACGGAAACTTAAAAGCCATTTCTATTCTGGTAGATGGAATGAATGGGGATGAGCTGGTTTCAAAGCTTTTAGGAAACGACTGTGGCGGCAAGGGAACCAGCTGCGCCGATCAGTTAGCAAAAGCAGTTCTCGTTGCAAAAGAACAAGAAGCAAATAAATAATCTTACAATACATTTTAAAAGCGGCAGGATTTCCTGCCGCTTTCTGTTTCTTATCAACCGTATTTATATCCGCTTACCGGAATATTATCATCTTCTTCCGGTGTCTCCAAGTATTTGATCAAAGCTCTCATTTCATGACCGCCAAAACATTTATACAGAGAAAGAGCGTTTTCTCTCATAAATTTTTCTTCAAAGCCAATATGCATCATCGCTTCCAATGCATGGAAATATCCATGAGAATTCAATACAGCAATCGGCTTACGGATAACTTCCAGCTGTTTTAAGTCCAGAACTACGAAAAATTCCTCGTACGTTCCAATACCGCCAGGGGTAATTACAAAGCCATCACTAAGTTCAATCATTTTTGCTTGTCTGGCAGACATATCTTTCGTGTAATATACTTCATCATACTGTTTATAAAGAGTTTCTACGGTATCTCCTTTAAACATTTTCGGCACAACACTGATGATTTTTCCGCCGCCTTTTTTAATTCCTCTGGCTACGGCGCCCATAAGGCCGTTATCTCCTCCGCCAAAAACCAGATTATGTCCGGCTTTTGCCAACTTGTAACCAAGCTTTTCGCCATCCTCTATATATTGCTGTTCAATATCGGTACTAGCTGCACCAAATACACATATATTCATATGGGTTCCTCCTTCCTCGTGTGGACACACCCGTTAACTGGTGTTATAATCTCCAACGGTATTTTATCATAAAATTACATTACATCAAAGGAGTTTCCTTAAATGAAAAAAACTTTAAACCGTTGGGTCTACGCCATTATCGGCGTTATTGTTCTTCTGTTAGCTGGAATGGTTTATTCCTGGACCGTTATGTCCTCTCCAATTGCAGCCATGTATCCGGAATGGACAAAAGCCCAATTATCCCTCACCTTTACGATTACTATGTTCTGCTTCTGTCTGGGTGTATTTTTTGGCGGCTTACTACTGAAAAAATGCCAGCCTAAGATTTTGCTCTGGTTGTCTGCAGTTCTGTTTATTTTGGGATTCTTAGTATCCAGCCGTGCCCAGTCTTTACTCATGTTATATTTAGGCTTCGGTATTTTAGCTGGTTTAGCTTCCGGTTTTGCTTATAACGCAATTATGAGTTCCGTAGGAAAATGGTTTCCTGACAAACAGGGCCTGATTTCCGGTCTTCTTCTGATGGGCTACGGAATCGGAAGTTTCATTATTGGTAAAATCTATACCGCAGTAACCCCTTCCGATGGTGGTCCTGCTTGGAGAAGCACCTTCCTGATTTTCGGTATTATCGTTGCCATCGTTATGGCAATCGCTGGTTTCTTTATTGTCCGTCCTTCCGATGACTGGCAGGCTCCTGCTCCTAAGAAAGCTGCAAAGAAAAAAGCAGAAAGCTACGAAGAAATCAATACGATCACTATGCTGAAGAGACCTTCCTGCTGGCTGTTCTTCTTCTGGGCCGTTCTGATTTCCACCGCTTGGTTCGGTATTGTATCTCAGGGCTCTCCAATGGCTATGGAAGCGATGCAGATTCAAGGTGGCAGCGCTAGCGCAGCTCAGATGAGTTCCATCGCTACCATCGTTGGTCTGATTTCCATCTTCAACGGTATTGGACGTATCGTATTTGGCTGGCTCTTCGATAAGCTGGGTCGTCTCCTTACCATGATCATTGGTGGCGTATTATTCGCTTGTGGCATGTTGTTAATTCTTTGGTCCATTAAGAGCCATAGCACAGGAATTTTAGTTGTATCCTATATTCTTACAGGCTTTAGCTTTGGTTCCGTTACGCCAACGATTTCCGCTTTCACTAGCTTGTTCTACGGCTTAAAGAATTACCCGACCAACTATTCCATTTTCAATATGAACCTGCTGATTGCTTCTTTCGGCTCTACTCTTGCAGGAAAGCTTTTTGATGCTTCTGGTTCTTACGCATTGATTCTGTTGGTTAACGTAGGTTTGATTGTTGCAGCTTTGATTCTGGCAATTCTTATTAAAAAGCCAAAGACTGCAGGAAAATAAATTCTACAAATAGAAAAAAATAAAGGGAGCGAACAGCTCCCTTTTTTATTACAAGTTTTCATCTTTTATTTATTCACGATATAGAGTGGTTCTTCCCCATCCAGATATCTCTTCACATTATCCATAGACCATACCAGCATACGTTCGAATACTTCGTTGGTAGTTCCACCGGCATGAGGCGTAAATACGATCTTGTCCATGGCCTTATCACTCATGGTAAGAAGAACATGGTCTAACGGTGCTGGTTCTGGAGTAATTACATCCAAAGCGGCGCCATAAATCACATCGTTTTCCAAAGCCCAAGCTAAAGCGTCATTATCAATCAGATCTCCACGAGCGGTATTGATTAATAAAGCGTTTTTCTTCATCTTGCTTAAGAAGTCTTTATTTACCATTCCGGCGGTTGCTGGGGTTACTGGCACATGAAGAGATACAATATCCGATGCCGCAAGTAATTCATCTAAACTTGCATATTGTATATCCAGAGCTTCTTCTACTCCCTGTGGCTGTTTTACAATATCGTAATAAAGGAATTTACAGCCCCAATTAGCTAATCTCTTTACTGCTTCTTTTCCAATATCGCCTAAACCTACCATACCTACGGTTTTTCCATATAATTCCCATTCGCCTTTTGCAAAATGGTCCGCACTTGCAGCAGCACCACCTTTTGTCCGGTAAAGACGGTCGTCTAACGCCGTTCTACGAAGGCCAGCCAGCATTAAACCTACGGTATGCTCTGCTACCGCTTCTTTATTGATTCCTTTATTGTTGCTGACAATAATTCCTTTTTCTTTTGCTGCTGCTAAATCTATTTTGTCAAAGCCTACGCCTTCTACTTGAATAAATTTCAGATTTGGACACTGGTCCATAAACTCTCTCGGCACTGCCATTGGAGAACCGATTACCATTACTTCTGCGTCTTTCGATAATTCTAAAAGTTCTTCTGTGCTGATTCTATCTTTTCCAAAAACAATATCCCAATCGGAAGGATAGGTAAGTCCATATTTTGCAAATCGGTTTGCCGGTAATGCAGATACAATTTTTCTCATATCGTTCTCCTCTCTGGCATGAGGTGTCTGCAAAGCAGACGGAGTCCTGATGCCTGTTCCGCAAAGCGGAACGGTACATTATATTCTCTATTTCATTTTCTTTATTTTATCACTATATATGAAGAAAGGAAGAGCGAATCGCTCTTCCTCATAACAGCTCGTAGGAGAATTGAACTCCTGATTCCGCCTTGAGAGGGCGGCGTCTTAACCACTTGACCAACGAGCCATAAAACGTACTGTGTTAGTATACGGTAAGGTACTCAAAATGGCAAGAACTTTTTCCTTCCATTTATCAAATTTTTACCACGCCATTGTACAGCACGCGCATTTTATACTCTGGAAACTCCCGGTCAAAATGAATATGACCTGCAAACCACTTGTCATATTCTACGTTTTCCATAATCAGATCCAGGAAATGCTCTACTGGGCTCTGATAATCTACATAATCGGAGTAGACTTCATAAATACTTTTACGTACTTTCTCCGGTAACGTATGGGTAATAATATAATTTACTTTATTTCCCACTTTTCCCAGATTGTCAAAAGCTTCTTTTAACTCGGCTTCGTCCGGTTCTTCCTGATGCCACCAGCTAACACCTTCTTCGCGGAATACTTTATCTACACTGGTAGCTCCGCCCATTACGAAAAAGCGTAATCCTTCAATGGTGTAAATCTGTCCGTTCATCAAATGGAACACATTTTCACGGATCTTATGAACCTTTCCGCCATTCCATTCCCGGACCGGATAGCTATATAACGCATCGTAATTTTCATGATTTCCGCCTACGAACAGCGTCGTATAATTTCGGTCATTATGAAAATCCAATACCGAATCATCTTTTGAATTTCCGGTCCAGACACCACCGAAATCGCCCGCAATAATCAGGCAGTCATCTCTCGTCAGTAGTTTCTGCTCTGGGAAATTCTCTTCATTTATTTTTTTCACATCCATCATCCGATGGGTGTCGCCAGTCACATAGATCATATAATTTATTTAAAAATCAATGGTACTTCTTTACGAGGAACGGTGCAGAAATATTCCGCATCATAATATCCAATAGCCATAGAGATAACACAATGTTTATCTGCCGGAATATTGTATTTTGCACGTAATTCTTCGGAGTTCATAGCAGCATTTGCTAATCCAATATAGCAGAAGCCTAAGTCCTGAACGGTGATCATCTGAGCCATGGTAGCTGCACATAAGGTACCGTCTACATCGCTAGGAGAAAATACCATAATAACCAGAGGCGCTCCGTAGAAGATTCCGTCTTTTCCTTCCTCTTTGAACTCTTTATATTTTGCAAGGAACATTTCAGCTACTTTCGGATTGGTCTCTTTCATAGACTCTCCCAGTTCGCCTAATTTTTCGCTAATATCCGCTACCAGTTCGTCGATTTCTTCCGGCTCATTTAATACCATTAACGCATTCTGCTGGCAGTTTTTCGCCGTTGGAGCGTACTTCGCAACTTCCAGAATCTTATTCAGTTTTACCGTAGAAACTTCCTGATCATTAAAGGAACGAACGCTTCTTCTGGTAATAATGTCGTTTCTTACCTGATAAGCCATGGTTTTGTCAATAAACTGATATTCTTCCACTTCTTCAATGTCATATCCATCGCCATCGATCCATAATACTTCTTTTGGACATACTGCCATACAATGACCACAGAAAATACATTTGGTTGCATCATATTTTACTTCGTTTCCATCTAAGGACAGACAATGCATGGAACATTCATCCACACAAGCATTACACTGAATACATAAATCCTGATCAATATGTAACATTTCGTTTTCTCCTTTGTGTATATCTTTAACTGTTGCAATAAATTATATTATTATTTTTCAATTTTTGAAAGAACTTTTATTTCAGGAAATCCATAATACTAAGCTGGCTGGATTCCGGCATATTACCTAACAATCCCAACGAGTACAGCTTATCTGTCATAGTTCCAGACAACTTGGTTCTGGACTTCAACTCTTCTCTGGAGGTAAATTTCCCCTTAGCCGCTTCTTCCTCTAAAGCTACTGCTGCCTTTTCTCCCATGCCATCAATGGCTTGGAAAGAAGGCATCAGTTTTCCGTCATAAATCCGAAACTTGGACGCGCCAGCTTTGTAAATATCGATCGGCATAAAGTCAAATCCACGGGCATACATTTCCTCAACATTGTACATATATTTCAAAAGGTCGTTATCTTTTGGAGTATCCGTTCCCTGTTCGATTCTGCCTTTGATCAGAGCCATCTCTTCTCTTAAATGATCTAGACCCTGACACATCTTTTCATAATCAAAGGACGATGCACGGATGCTGAAAAAGGCTGCGTAATATTCTAACGGGTAGAAGATCTTAAAATATGCAATTCGGTACGCCATCATAACGTAAGCTACTGCATGGGCCTTCGGGAACATGTACTGAATCTTCGTACAGGACCATAAATACCAATCTGGAACATTCTGTGCCTTCATGGCAGCTTCCCACTCTGGCCACTTCTTCGCCTTACCAGCAGCTACCTTTCCTTTTCGAACATTTTCCATAATGTCGAAGGACATAGCTGGTTCTACCCCCATTCCGATCAGATACAACATAATATCGTCACGAGTACAAATACAGGTAGAAAGGGTCGCTTTTTCTTCTTTTATCAGCTTTTCTGCATTTCCTAACCATACATCCGTACCGTGGGACAAACCGGCAATTCGGACAAGGTCGGAATAATTTTTCGGTTTGGTATCCACAAGCATCTGCATAACGAAGTCGGTACCAAATTCCGGAACGCCTAAGGTTCCTAACGGATGCTGAATGTCGTCCGGAGTAATACCTAAAACTTCCGTGCCTTCAAACAGTTTCATGACTTCCGGATTATCCAGTTTGATTGACTTCGCATCAAAGCCGGTTAAATCCTCCAGCATACGAATCATGGTCGGATCATCGTGTCCAAGAATATCCAGTTTCAACAAGTTATGGTCGATACTGTGATATTCAAAATGGGTTGTGACAATATTCTTTTCTGCATCGTTGGCCGGAAATTGAACTGGAGTAAAGGAATAAATTTCCTCACCATGAGGAAGAACAACAATTCCTCCCGGATGCTGGCCCGTACTTCTCTTCACACCGGTACAAGCAGCAATAATACGGTTCATTTCGCATTTTTTCAAAGACTTATTATGGTCTTCAAAATAATGCTTTACGTAACCATAAACCGTCTTGTCCTGCAATTTAGAAATCGTTCCGGCTTTAAACGTATGGCCTCTGCCAAAAATTACTTCTGTGTAATCGTGAGCATTAGCCTGATATTCTCCAGAGAAATTTAAGTCGATATCAGGCTCTTTATCTCCCTTAAATCCAAGGAAAGTTTCAAAAGGAATATCGAATCCGTCTTTAATCAAAGGCGTTCCACATACCGGACAGTCTTTATCTGGCATATCACAACCAGCACCGCCAGCATAAGCGTTGACTTCCTCGGAATCGAATTCACTGTAGAAACAATGTGGGCAACGGTAATGTGGCTTCAACGGATTTACTTCCGTAATACCAGACATGGTGGCTGCTAAAGAGGAACCTACGGATCCTCGAGAGCCAACCAAATAGCCGTCACTAACGCTTTTTTGTACCAATTCCCGGGCAATAATATACATAACCGAATAGCCGTTGGAAATAATAGAAGTCAGCTCTTTTTCCAGACGTTCTACTACGATTTCCGGCAATTCTGGGCCATACATACTATGAGCGGTCTCGTAACAGATATTTCTTAAATTCTCATCGGAATTTTCAATAACCGGCGGACATTTATCTGGTCTTACAGGCTCGATTTTCTCAATCATGTCTGCAATGATATTGGTATTCTCTATTACAATCTCGTTGGCAATTTCGTCTCCTAAATAAGCAAACTCCGCCAACATTTCTTCGGTAGTACGAAGATAGAACGGACCTGGATCGTCCGCATCCGCGTATTTCTGGCTATCCAAAATAATATGCCGATAAATTTCATCTTCCGGATTCAGGAAATGGACATCACCGGTCGCAACAACCAATTTTCCATGCTTTTTACCCAATTCATAAATCTGTCGGTTTATTTTCTGAATTTCGGAAGCATCTTTCAGCATATGGCCTTTGATTTCTTTATGTTTGGACCGGTATTCCGGATCATTATTCTTTTGATAGTTTCGAACCAAGAACTCATTATTGGCTACTGGCTGAATTTCTAAATAATCGTAATAATTTACCAGCTCCTCAATCCGTGCTTCTGGCTCCTTACTAAGAATCGCATCATACAGTTCGCCCATAACACAGGCGCTACCAAGAATCAGGCCTTCTCTATATTTATTCAGAACGCTCTTTGGAATTCGTGGACGACGGCTGAAATAATTAATATGGGCATAAGAAACCAGACGGTAAAGATTCCGTCTTCCAGTTTCATTGGCTGCCAGAATAATTACGTGATAATACTTCCCTTTTTTAACTTTTTCGATTCGTTCTTCTTCTGCAGGGTCTGGAATTTTTGGAACCTCATCTGGAATCGCACTCCATCGGCGAAGTTCAATGTCTTCCTCAGAGTCCGGATCTTGAACAATCGGGTCATCTAAATCGTCTACAAGATAGCCTTCCACGCCATAAATCACTTTGAAATCCGTATCCCTCATATCCTGAAGTTTATGGAACGCATCGGTAAAGCCCTGAACTACGCCATGGTCCGTAATGGCAACGGACTTATGGCCCCATTTAATGGCGGTATCAATTAAATCATTAATTGGCGTAAGAGCGTCCATATCGGAATACTGGGTATGCAAATGAAGCTCCACTCTCTTCTTCGGAGCATTATCCATTCTGGAAGATAACGGTTCCTTTGAAACGCGAATTCCAGAAACTCTGGTCATTAAAATCTCCCCTTCAAAGTTGTCATATTCCACTTTGCCTCGGGCCTCAATTACCAGTCCTTTTTTCAGCTTGCCCGGAAGTTCTTCTTCGCCGTCTTTAATAAATATTTTTATGGAAATACTGTCTTTTCGATCCGTTACCGATAATTTCAGAATTTTAAATCCATTCTTCGTAACGGTCATTTCATTTTCAAAAATCTGGCCACGGATAATAACATCCCTCATATCCGTAATAATATCTGAGATTTCCGTAGCTACGCCATCAAAGGATTTGCCATAAAGCATGTCCGGATCTGGCTCATTTTTCTTGGATGGAGCATATTTTCTCTTCGCTACGCCTCCACCACCTGGAGCATAACTTGACGGAGCTTTCGTAGGAGCCTTCGGCTGTGGTGCAGGCTGAGAAGCTTCTTTTTTCTCTGGTGCTGCAACATAAACGCCAGAACCAGCTTCCGCATACTCATATCCATTTTCATACTCAATCCGGCAACTCATAATGTTATTTAACACCTGGCATGCCAGTTCATTTTCCATTTTGCGGAAATTTTCCGTGGTAATCATCTGGTTTGGAGAAATCTTTACACGCAAAAAATTCCCTGATTTTACCAGAGATACGGCAACTACTTCTACTCCTTGAAAAACACTCTTTAAGGGTTCCTCTACTTGTAAAGTTTTAAATGCGTCAAAAAATTTCATACTAGTTCCAGTGATCTAATTCCTTTTTCAAAGCCGGAAGTAATTCTTCTTCCGGAAGTTTTTCAATAATTTCGCCATGTTTAATTAACAGACCGCAGCCTTTTCCACCGGCGATTCCGATATCCGCTTCTTTCGCTTCTCCCGGTCCATTAACAATACATCCCATAACAGCAACCTTAATTGGAAGGTCGTAACCCGTGCACATGGTTTCTACTTTGTCTGCTAAACCAATTAAATCAATTTCCGTTCTTCCGCAGGTCGGACAAGAAATTACGGTAATGCCTTCTTTCCGTAATCCCAGATTTCTTAAAATCTGCTTTGCGGATTTTATTTCTTCTACTGGATTTCCCGTAAGAGATACTCGAATCGTATCACCGATTCCCTGGTTTAATATAATTCCTAAACCTAAAGCAGATTTAATATTACCGGAATATACTGTGCCGGCTTCTGTAATTCCTACATGGAGAGGATACAAGGTTTGCTGAGCAATCAGTTCATGGGCCTTGGCACACATAACAACGTCGGAACTCTTAATGCTGATAACCAGATTATCATAGCCAAAGTCTTCGATGATTTTTACTTTATCTAAGGCGCTTTCCACTAAACCTTCTGCAGTCACACCCTTATATTTTTCTACTAATTCTTTTTCCAAAGAGCCGGAATTTACTCCTACACGAATCGGAATATTCCGTTCTCTCGCGCAGTCAATTACCGCCTTAATTTTTTCGGTTCCACCGATATTTCCCGGATTAATACGGATTTTATCGGCGCCATGTTCCATGGCCAGAATCGCCAATTTATAATCAAAATGAATATCTGCTACTAAGGGAATTTGGATATTGTTTTTTATTTCCCGGAAAGCTTTTGCGGCATCTTCCGTATTGGCAGTACAGCGGATAATCTGACAGCCAGTGGCTTCTAACTCATGAATTTGTTCTACCGTAGCTTTTACATCTGCCGTTTTCGTATTGGTCATGGACTGAATCGCAATTGGATTTCCTCCACCAATTACAACACCACCAATATTAATTTGTTTCGTTTTCTCTCTATGGTTCATATTCTTTCCCTGAATTAGAAAAATTTCGTAATATCATTTACCAAAACAACGATTGCCAGAATCATAATCAACACCGCTCCCACAACCGTAATAATGCCTTCGTACTTCTTGTTGATTGGTTTCCTACGGATAGCCTCGATGATTAAGAGCAGGAACTTACCGCCATCCATGGCTGGAATCGGAAGCAGATTAATTACTCCTAGGTTGGCGCTTAAAAGAATGACAATGCTCAACATATTAATTAATGTAGCGAAAAATCCCGACGGTGCAGAAGCATCATAGGTGGTTCCAATTACTTCCACAATTCCTACCGGTCCAGAAAGCATATCCAAAGATCCTCTACCAGAAAACAAGAAGCCTATTCCTTTAAATACCGATAAAATCTGGTAACGCATTTCGGCGAAGGAATATTTTAATACACCCCCTACGTTGGTTTTCTGATTTACAATGTTGTAATCAAATCCCAACGTGTAAGCAGATGCTTTCTGTGGGGTAACATCTGTTTCTTTTACAACACCTCGATGGAGGTATTTAATATGAATCGGCTCTTCCGTAATCGGATGCTCATTAAAATAGTTTCCTAAATCCTGTCCTGTTTTAATATCCGTGCCTCCGATTTGAAGGATAACATCCCCTTGATCCAGACCGCATTGTTCAAAAGGACCTCCTGCCGTTATTTCTGCAATGGCCGCCTCATTTTCGTTAGCATAATAGGACAAACCTAAAATGTAATAATCTCTTTTTTGCGGAACAGCACTGATTTTCTGTTTTTTTCCATCCCGAAGATAAGTGATGGTAACCGCTTTACTATCGGATTCTAACGGATGAAGATACTCTTCCAGATATACTTCCCGACCGAAATTAATCGCTGCTCCATTATAATTCGTGATGATATCGCCTTCTCTTAAACCAGCCTCATAAACAGGAGAGCCTTCTGCAACATAAGTTACAGTCGCTGGGTCATAACCACTGGTTCCAATCACGATAACTGCGAGAACAAAAGCGAGAAAGAAATTAAACACCGGTCCCGCTAAGATGATGCTCATTCTGGCCCAAACAGATTTTTTATCAAAGGACCGTTCATCATCGGTATCATCATCCTCATCTTCTAAAGCACCCAGCATCTGGCAAGAACCGCCAAAAGGAATGGCTTTCCAGGAAAAACGGGTGCCGCTTTTCGCTACATGACTAACAATTCTTGGACCGAAACCAATGGAGAATTCTTTAACAAAGACTCCATTTTTCTTCGCCAAAATAAAATGTCCGAATTCATGGACAAGAACGAGAATTCCTAATATTAAGATAGATAAAATAATGCTGATAAAACTCATTTCTATCCTTTATTTGTTCATTATGGATTCACCTAAACTGATAATTTCATCCAGGGTTGGATTTGCAATCAGTTGATGCTCCTTCATTTCTTTTTCAATCATATCTGAAATATCCAGATAAGAGATTTCTCCGGCAATAAACTTTTTCACTGCCCGCTCATTAGCTGCGTTAAATACGGTAGGCATAGAGCCGCCAATGGTAATAGCCTCATAAGCCAGCTTCAACGCTTTAAAAGTATCGGTGTCTGGCTTTTCAAAGGTGATTTGGCCTAATTCAAAGAAGTCTACTCTCTTTCCCGGAAGGAATCTTCGTTCCGGATACAGAAGCGCATACTGAATCGGTATTTTCATATCCGGAGTTCCCAGTTGGGCAATAATAGCTCCGTCATTATACTGAACTGCAGAATGAACGATACTTTGAGGCTGAATCACTACCTGAATCTGCTCCGGGGTTACATCAAACAGCCATTTTGCTTCCATCACTTCCAGTCCTTTATTGGCTAAAGTGGAAGAATCAATGGTTACTTTCATTCCCATGGACCAGTTTGGATGCTTCAGGGCATCTTCCAAACGGATTCCCTTCAGTTGCTCTTTGGTATATCCACGGAACGGTCCACCGGATGCCGTCAAAATAATTTTATCAATGGATTTTTCCGGTTCTCCCTGAAGGCTCTGGAATATTGCACTATGTTCCGAGTCTACCGGATAAATGTTAATATTCTGTTTTCTAGCTTCCGCCATAATCATACTTCCGGCACAAACCAGAGTTTCTTTATTGGCTAAAGCGATGTCTTTTCCTGCCTGAATGGCAGCCATGGTCGGACGAATGCCCACCATACCTACAATGGCAGTTACTACGATATTGCTCTCTTCATAAACCGCAACATCAATCAGGCCTTCCATGCCACTAACAACTTTTACGCTGTTGCAATCGAAACCCCTAGGCGCGATGTCCTTTAATTCCTGGAAAAGGCCTTCTACATTTTTTTCGTCATAAACGCAAACAAGTTTTGGAGCAAACTCCAAAATTTGTTGTGCAAGAAGTTTTATATTATTGTTTCCGCTGATGGCAGCGACCTTTAAGTCGCTGTGCTGACGGACAACTTCCAGGGTCTGGGTTCCAATGGAACCGGTAGAACCTAAAATTGATATTGTTTTCATCTGTTAACCTATTATGTAAAGATAAATCGTTACTAAATATATGATTGGAGCTACCATAATGACACTGTCAAAACGGTCTAAAACTCCACCATGGCCCGGAATTAATTTTCCATAATCCTTTATGCCAACCTTTCTCTTAATAGCAGAAGCTGCAAGGTCGCCAATCTGGCCAGCTGCGGCGCCGAACAGAGAAATAATCGGGAAAATAAATACGGAATGATGTACATCCGGAATATACGGAAGGACAATAAAGGCATAAACCAAAGCCATTAAAGCCGCTCCTACCACACCTGCAATCGCTCCTTCCACGGATTTCTTCGGGCTTAAATTTGGAACCAAAGGAGTCTTTCCAAATTTCATGCCAATCAGGTAGGCAAAAATATCACTGCCCCAAGCAGAAATCAAAATCAGCCATACCAAATAAGCTCCGGACGGCGGATAGATTCTTAAAAGATAAATAAAGGACAAGGCAATTCCTACGTAAGCTACTTCAAAGAAGCCTGCAAATACCTGATCCAACCGGTATCTTGGATAAGTAAATACAAAGACCGCCAAATCCACTACCAGTAAGATTCCAAACAGAATCAAAGCGAAATTTGTATTTTTAATCGTAATCAATAAAACGTAATACAGTATGGTTACAATATATCCGGCCCAGGCAAAAACTCCCCAATGGAGTTCCAACGCCCGGTTTAATTCAAACAAACCGATCAGAGAAATCGCAAGCAAAAAGCCCCATAAAAAATAGCCGCCTAAAATGAGACAGGAAAGGAAAATCGCTGCTCCTACTACTGCACTGGCAACTCTTACCCAAAAAGACTTATTGGTTATTAATTTTTTGTTATTATGATCATCCGTCATTTTTCAAACCTACCTGAATTATTTTACATTGCCGTATCTGCGGTCTCGTCCGGAATATTTTTCAATAGCTTTTAACAGCTCATTTTTATTAAAATCCGGCCATGGCACTTCGGTAAAATAAAATTCTGTATATGCCAACTGCCACATAAGGAAGTTGGAAAGACGTTCTTCACCACTGGTCCGAATCAAAAGGTCCGGATCTGGGAAATCTGCGGTATCTAAACTTCCGGAAATCAGTTCTCCATCGATTTCTTCTGGAGAAAGACTTCCTTCTTTTACTTTTTCCGCTAATTTTTTTACGCCTCTGGTGATTTCGTCTCTGGATCCATAATTAATGGCGACAATAAACGTAATTCCGGTGTTATTTTTTGTTTTTTCTTCCAGATTGTTTATTGCATCAATAATATCTGGGTCCAGCTTACTTCGTTCACCAATCACGCGACACCTTACGTTGTTGCGGTTACATTTCTCCACCGCACTAATAAGATAATCTCGGAACAAATTCATGATTACCTGAACTTCCTCCAACGGTCTTGCCCAGTTTTCCGTAGAAAAAGCATAAACAGTAAGGTATTTTATTCCCAGACTGTCTGCATCTTCCAAGGTCTGCTCGAGTACTTTTGCTCCCTGGGCATGGCCATAGGTTCTTGGCATATGGCGTTTCTTCGCCCATCTGCCATTACCGTCCATAATAATCGCTACATGTTCCGGTATTTTTAAATCTTCCACATTCATGAAACACTATCCTGAAATTTCTGCTAACTTACGCTGCCTTCTTTAAAATCCACCGTAATATTAAACAGTCATTAATTCCTTTGATTTTGCTTCAACCTTTTTCTCGATTTCTGCAATGTACTTATCGGTAAGTTTCTGCATCTCATCTTCCAGGTCTTTGCCTTCGTCCTCGGATACTTCACCAGCTTTTGCAATCTTCTTGAACTGGTCAATACCATCACGACGGATGTTACGGATAGCTACCTTAGATTCTTCACCTTTTTTCTTAACGTCTTTTACTAAATCTTTACGACGTTCCTCTGTAAGGTCTGGGAATACGAGACGAATGCTCTTTCCATCGTTGGTTGGGTTAATTCCGATATCAGATGCATTAATTGCTCTCTCAATTTCTTTTACCATTTTTGCTTCCCATGGTGAAATAACGATGCACTTCGGGTCTGGTACAGAAATATTACCTACCTGCTGCAGAGGAGTTGGAGTTCCGTAGTAATCTACTGTAATTCTGTCTAAAATGTGAGGATTGGCTCTTCCTGCACGGATTCCCTGATATTCTTCTTCCAGATTATCAAGGGTTTTTAACATTTTCTCTTCATATTTTTCCAGTCTTTCGTTCATTTTTACTTCTCCTTATATTCATTAAATTCACTAATTGTTCTATTGCTCCGGGAAACCGGTTTCTTACTCATTTATAGTTACATCGGTACCGTTGAACTTATCATCGGTCAAAGCATTTACGATAGAATTTTCTTCCTGAAGGGCAAAGATTCTCATTGGAATCTGATGCTCATCCAAAAGTGCAGAAGCTGTCAAATCAATAACACCTAATTTGCGTTCTACAACTTCATGAATAGAAATCTTATCAAATTTCTTTGCATTTGGATTCTTTGCAGGATCACTGTCATAAACTCCATCAATATTTTTCGCTGCCAGAATAACTTCCGCATCCATTTCCATAGCTCTTAAAACAACGCCTGTGTCTGTAGAGAAATATGGGTGTCCGGTTCCTCCAGCAAAGAAACATACTCTTCCTTCTGCAAAATATTCATTTGCTTTGTCCTTGCTGAACAGTTCTGTAAAGGTTGAGCAAAGCCATGGAGTAAAAATCGCAGTTTTTATTCCTGCAGCACGGAAATGCTCTGAAACATAAATACAGTTCATTACGGTAGCCAGCATGCCGATGGAATCTGACTTTGGACGGTCAATCTGAAGATTGCTCTTTCCTCTCCAAATGTTTCCACCACCGATAACGATACCTACGTTACAACCACCATCAATGATTTCCTTTACCTGTGCAGCAATGCGGGCGATTTCCGCTTCGTTGTAGCCGCCTTCTTCTGCTGCTAAAGCTTCTCCGCTTAATTTAAGCATGATTCTGTTATACTTTTTCATAGCATTAACCTCTTATGTTTGTTTATTGTTCTATTTCTTACCGAACCTTCGGTTCTTTCCTAGTCATAGGCGCTAAACGTTATTTCCGGAGTATCTGGTGTGATTTTTGAAAAGCCAAAGCCTTCCTCAATCAAAATGGGAAGATATTCCCTAAGCGCCTCTACAGTTGTGGTTTTTGCAGAGGAATCATGCATCAGCACAACTATTACCTCATCATTGTTTCCACGAACCTGTTCAAATATATTATTCTTAATTTCTTCCTTATCCACCGTTACACCTGCGGCGTCTCCCGAAGAAACGTTCCAATCAAAATGCTTTAATTCTACGCTATCCAAATATTCAATACAGCTGCTGATGGAAACATTATGGACTTCGTTGTTGGTTCCTCCCGGGAATCGGTAAAGGAATAATTTATGTCCTGTCGCCTCTTCTACCAAATTTCTGCAGTAACTTACATCTTCTTTGAAAGAATCCAGATTCGCATAGACCGTATCATAATCATGGCTGGTGGAGTGAACTCCGATTTCATGTCCTCGCTCTATGATTTCTTTATAATGGTCTTCTTCTCCCTCTATAGCTAAAACAAAGAAGGTTGCTTTCACACCATATTGGTCCAGAATCTCCAGGATTTCATCGGTGTTTTCACTTGGGCCATCATCAAAGGTCAGATACAAAGTCTTGCCGTTTTTACTCTCGATGATTCCATCCTTTGTCTCTGTTTTTTGTTCTGTTTCTGTTTCCTTTTCGGTTATTTTCTCCGTAGCAGCCTCTGTTGAAAGTTCTGTCGACTTAGGCTCTTCGCTTACTGTTTTTTTATTATCTGACGGTTTATTTGCTAACGTCACCAGCACAAAGACGATTGCCGCAACAACTACCAGACACGCTCCTACCGCTATCAGTTTCTTTCGTAAAAGTTTTTTCCGTCGTTTGGCATAACGGCTGTTATATGTTGTTTTTCTTCGGTTTCCTCGATTCATCTATGTCTATTTCGCAATCCGTTTTTGAACAAACCTATTCTTATAATTGCTCTTTAAATACCTTAAACATTCCTTCTCTCATCATGTCATCAAACAGCTGGTAAAAATCATTCTTGCTAATGACATAATCGTTTGCCAGCCACCAGCGTACCGAAACCAGATTGTTGTAAGCAAACAAATTTGCAAAAAGAGAGGCCTTGAAAAACTTCTCGCTATCCGTTTTTATTTCCGGATGCTGCTCTATTTTTCTTTTAAGGATATTTTCCGCAATTACTTCAATCATTTCATCAAAAATATTTCGGTCAATCTGGGCCGTCCAGAGAATCTCGTATATGTCTTTTTTCGAAATGATGAAATCTACCGTTTCACGAAACGGCATCTTATATAAGTCTTCGTTTATGGTTTCCGGTTCTGCATCAACAAAAATAACATTATTGACAGATCGAAACTCTTCTAAAACCCTGGAGAGGTAATTATCCAGGAGCTCATATTTATCACTGTAATGTTTGTAAAATGTGGTTCTGTTAATACGAGCCTTACTACATAAAGCTTCTACTGTAATCTTATTAAATGGCATCTTTTTCAGGTTCTCTAAAAGAGACTTGTCAATACTGTCCAGAGTTTTAATCACACGCAGATCTTCTTTTCCCATGAAAGCATTTCTCCTTCCGCTTTATTCAACTTCATGTTGCATAAACCACATAAAAACTCGATGTTATAATATCATTATTTTGTGAAATATGATAGTATTAATGGCGACATTTTTCTATTAAAATGATGTATATTTAATAGAACACATCTAGGTCTTTGGAGGCAGATTATGGAAAAATCTTCTTTTTTTACAAAGGATAAAACTTTCTATAAAACGCTATTCAGCATGCTTGCTTTTGTGGCACTGCAGAACATCATTGCTTATTCTGTAAACATGGCTGATAACATTATGTTAGGAAGCTATTCTCAGGCATCCTTAAGTGGTGCTGCTACGGTTAACCAGGTCTTTTTTATTGTCCAGCAGTTTGCTCTTTCTTTTGGTAATGCCCTGGTAGCTTTGGCCGCACAATATTGGGGAGCTAAAAAAGTTGAACCGATTAAAAAACTGACGGGAATCACTTTAAAAATCGGTGTTGCAGTAGGTATCGTTCTGGTAGTCATTTCCGCATGCATTCCTTCCGGATTAGTTCGTATTTTCACCGATGAAGCAGATATTATTTCTGAGGGAACCAAATACCTGTTGCTGATCATGTGGACCTTCCTGCTTTACATCATTACGAATATTTTAATGGCAGCTTTACGAGCCGTCGGTACCGTTAACATTTCTTTCTATATTTCCATCGTTTCTTTAATTGTGAACGTTGGAATCAACTATGTTTTAATTTTTGGTAAATTTGGTTTCCCAGAAATGGGTATCGTTGGTGCTGCTATCGGTACCTTAGTTGCCCGTATCTTAGAACTGTTAATTGTTATCTTTTATCTTATTTTCAAAGACAAGAAATTATGCCTGTTCAAGCAGTCCCAGGAAGAACTGGAAGCTACTGGTAATGCAAAAGCGAAGCTTTCTTTTGCATGGCTTTTTGGAAATGATAAGTTACTGTGGAAAGACTATATTAAAGTATATATTCCGATTATGTGCGCATCGGTTCTTTGGGGCGTTTCCGTTCCAATGCAGACTGCCATTTTAGGTCATATGAGTCCAGACGCCATTGCTGCAAACTCTGTTGCGACTACCTTCTACCAGTATCTGAAGGTTATCGTTGTAGCAATGAGTTCTACCAGTGCAGTTATGATCGGACAATCCATTGGCCGCGGAGAAATGGGCCAGATTAAAAGCGATGGTCGTACCCTTTCCGTCATCGATGTGGGCATCGGTCTGGTACTTGGAATCGCTCTGGTTGTTTTAAAGAACCCTCTGCTGACACTGTATAATCTGAATGACACTGCCATGGATTTAGCAGGAAGATTGATTCTGATTATGGCCGTAATTATGGTGGGAATGAGTTATCAGATGCCAGTAAGCTTTGGTATTATCCAAGGTGGCGGCGATACAAAATTCACTATGGCCATGAATTTGATTTCCACATGGCTGATTGTTATGCCATTAAGTTTTATGGCTGCTTTCTGGTGGAAATGGCCAGTAGAATGGGTAGTTGTTGTAGTTCAGTCCGATCAGATTTTCAAATGTCTGCCGACCTTCATTCACTTTAGAAAATATAAATGGATGAAGAAACTCACCCGATAAAAAGGCATAAAAAAATCGGGGTGACGCGATTTGAACGCGCGACCTCTTGCTCCCGAAGCAAGCGCTCTACCAAGCTGAGCCACACCCCGTTGTGCTTCAAGCACGAGAGTTATTTTACTAACTAATGACTTAATAATCAAGCAGAAAAAAGAATATCATCCATAAAACAAGGCCATGCATTTCTGCATGGCCTTTCAGAAAGGAAGAAAGAATAAACTATGAATTTTGTCAGTCACACTGACAAATCAGTAGCGGAATTAATCAATACTGATATACTTCGGTTGTTCCGGAATAATTTCCGGTTCTTTTGGAATATTAATGGTTAATACTCCGTCCTTATACGCTGCAGAGATGTTCTGCTCATTCGCATATTCGCCTACATAAAAGCTTCTCTTTGCAGAGCCCTCAAAGCGCTCTTTCCGGATGAATTTTCCATCACTACTCTGTTCTTCGGTTACGCTGGATTTCTTAGCGGAAACGGTCAAATAACCGTCTTTTAACTCAATCTGGATATTTTCCTTAGGTACACCAGGAAGATCCATTAAAACCTCAAAATCGTTTTCGTTTTCTTTTACGTCTGTTTTCATTAATCTAGAGCTATTTACCTGATCAACAGCTCCTGCAAAAGGATTTCTAAAAAAGTCATCCCAAAAATTATCTCTTCTTGCTAAATACATATCTATTACCTCCTAAGTTATCTTTTTTACTCACCGGCACTTGTGCCTCTTGTTTTATTTGATATATTTTTTATATCTGTTATATCTGCATTATAACACTAAAATTAGCACTGTCAAGTCGAGAGTGCTAATTTGTTTGTGATTTTTCTATGAACAAAATATAATAAATTAGGGGAACCGATTAACGGTTCCCCTAATCTGAATCAACTAACCTAGTTTGATAATATTAAGCCATATTTGCTTTTTCTTTTAATCCTTTTACTTTCTTAGGTTCGGATAATCTCTTCTGTGAGAAGATTTCGAAGTTCAGTTTCTTCTGCAGAGTTCCGATGATTCCGTCTGGAAGGAAAATAATTACTAAGATTGCAATTGCACCTAAAATAATATTTGACCAACCTGGGAAGTGAGCCAGGAACTCAGAAAGAATAACGTAAACAATACCACCTAAGATTGGACCAGCCATAGTTCCTACACCACCAATAATAACGATGAATACCATCGCTACGGTCCAGTCAATGCTGAAGGAAGATGATGGAAGAACAGAGCCTTTCTGAAGTGCAAACATACCACCGGCTAAAGCGATGAATAAGGAGCAAATCAGGTAGCAAAGTAATTTTGACTTGAAAATATTAACACCAACAGAGCTGGATGCATCTGCATCATCTCTCATTGCGGTTAAGCCAAGACCTGTCTTAGTTCTAAGCAGAATGTAAACTACTACTAATGCAATGATGCAAAGAGTCAGTGCATAGATATATAATTCACGAACCTTAGGAATCTGGCTTGTAGCAATGGTCATACCAGCGCCCTGTTTTACAAATCTCCAGCTGTTAAACCAAAGTCTTACAGCCTCTGCAATCAGCCAGGTAGCTACCGCGAAGTACATGCCTCGCATTCGGAATAATATTAACGAAAGCAATAATGCGAATACTACACCGATAACAGCGCCTACTAAAAGGCCCAGCCACATGGACATCTTAAAGGTACTTGTAAATACAGCTACGGAGTAACCAGCGATACCTACGAATACCTGCTGTCCTAAGCTTGTCATGCCGGTGAAACCACTCATTAAGTTCCACATTTCACCCATGGTGATATACAAGAAGATCTTGAGCAGATAACGCATTGTATTGTTAGAGAAAGTCTTTGTGATTCCTAAAATGTATAATGCGATGCAGATAACGATGCAGATAATAAGCATCGGGATTCCGTCAAGAATCTTTACAGGTTTACGAAGGGCGATTCCGTTATTTTCCATAATTCTCTCCTCCCTTCTATTTGCTGAACAGGCCTTGTGGACGTACTGCAAGGAATAATACCATCAGAACATAAGCAATCAACTGACCGTAGTTTGCACCACCAATAACCTGTGCCAGACCTAAGATCAATCCGGCAATCATTGTGCCAGGAATAGATCCCATACCACCGATAACTACAACACCAAAAGCAGTAAGCAGATAGTTGCCACCACTACTTGGATAGAATACCCATTTCATACTTACGCACATACCGGCGATTGCAGCAGTTGCCATTGCAATACCCATAGCGATTGCATAAGTACGGTTTACGTTTACACCCATTAATGATGCAGCTTCCAAATCATCGGAGGTTGCACGGATGGAACGTCCAAGGAATGTTTTCTTAAGGAATACAGAAAGAACAACGATGGTTGCCAAACTGATTCCAAAAACAATAAGGTCGAGAGTTGAAATATTCAGTCCATTTGCAATCTTGATAGAAGCTGTGTTGTAAGGAACATTTGCTCTCTGTGCATCTGCTGAGAAAACAAGCAGCATAGCATCTGCCAAAATAATGGAAAGACCGAAAGTAACCAGAAGAGCCGGTTCAGAACCGATTTTCATAACTCTGTTGATTAATCCAGCCTGAAGTCCCATACCTACTAAGAACATAATAGGAACGGTAACAATAATTGTCAGAATTGGGTCAACGCCCAAAGCACTTGCCAGAATTGTTGACAAGTATGCGCCAATGATAACGAATTCGCCGTGTGCTAAGTTGGTAAGTTTAACAATACCAAACATCATTGTCATACCTACGCCCAGGAGAGCATAAATACCACCAAGCAGAATACCGTTAATTATAACCTGTATAACTTGCATTTATTTTCCCTCCTTAAATACCAAAGTATGCTTTCTTGATTTCGTCTTCTGAGAGTTCCTTTGGAGAACCTGTTAAAACGACTTTACCTTTCAGCATAACGTCAACGATTTCAGCTGTTTTAATTGCACGATGGGTATCCTGCTCAACTAACAGGATTGTGGTTCCTTGTTTATGAATTTCTTTGATACGTGAGTAAATACCTTTAATAGTATTTGGCGCAAGACCAAGAGAAACTTCATCAAAAAGAACCATCTCCGGATTGCTCATTAAAGCTCTACCGATAGCAACCATGTGTCTCTGTCCACCGGAAAGACTTCCTGCAAGGTCGTTTCTTTTTTCTTTCAAAACCGGGAACAAATCGTATATTCTTTCAAGACTGTCCTTCGTTTGCTTTCTGACATGTTTTGGGAAACATCCCATGATCAGATTGTCTTCTACTGTCATTCGAACAAAGCAATGGCTGCCCTGAAGAACCAGGCTAAGGCCTCTTGTTACAATCTTATCTGCAGACAGTCCTGTGATATCTTCACCTTTAAAATATATTTTTCCTGCACTTGGTTTATGAAGACCTGCAACAGTACTCATTAGAGTGGATTTTCCTGCGCCATTGGATCCGATAAGGGAAACGATTTTTCCTTCCGGAACTTCAAGTGAAGCGTCAGCAACTGCAATGAAGTCACCGTATTTCGCCTGAACGCCTTCGATTTTCAACATAGGCTCACTCATCTTCCTCATCCTCCTCTTCTACACCAAGATATACTTCTTCAACTTCTTTTGAATCCATAACAGGTCTTGGTTCACCAATCAGAAGCTCATGTCCTTCGGACATACACATCAGATGGTCAGTAGCCTCTACCATAGTCTGGATAACATGCTCAATCCAGATGATAGAATATCCAGCAGCTTTCAGATTTTTAACCATCTTAATTACATCCTGAACTTCGGCCTCTGTTAAACCAGCTGCAACTTCATCAAGAAGTAAAAGCTTTGGCTCTGTTCCCAGTGCTCTGGCGATTTCCAGACGTTTACGGTCTAAAAGTGTAAGTTCGCCAGCGCGAATTTCTCTTTTATCGTATAACTCAGTTAATTTTAATGCGTCCAATGCAACTTGACGTCCGGTTTTCTCATTATGATTTGCACCATGAACAGCAGCAACAAGAACGTTTTCATATACGCTCATTCCTTCAAACGGACGAGGTACCTGATAGGTTCTGCCAATTCCTAAATGACATCTGGCATCTGGTTTCATCTTTGTGATGTTATGTCCGTTAAAGGTTATAGTTCCATGATTAGGAACGATCAATCCAATTAAGGCGTTAAACATGGTAGTTTTGCCGCATCCGTTAGGACCGATAACACCAAATACTTCGCCTTCTTCTACTGAAAATGATAAATCATGGAGAATCTGGACACGTCCATAACCCGCATCGATGTGGTCAAATGTTAAAATATTCCCCATTGTTTCCTCCTTTTTGAGGCTTTTTAAATCTGCAAAGTGGAGAGCTTAGAAAGCCCTCCACTTACACATTATTTTAATTACGTTTGTTACAATTAGAATTACTTCTGTGTAGCATTACCAGCTTTGTATTCGCCTGTTACAGCGCCTGCAAGTTCTGGATATAAGGAAGCATCGATAACAACGAGTTCCCACTCGCCTGCTTCGTTCTTCTGCCACTGTCCACCAGCTACTACTGTATCTGAGTACTGTAATCCGTTCATTTCCTTATCATATTTGATAGGTCCAACGATTGTTTCAACGTCAAGAGCTCTGATAGCTTCCATAACTTTAGCTTTGTCAGTTGTTCCAGCTTTCTGGAATGCCTGAACTGCAAGCTCTAATGAAGCATATGCATAACCTGCTGGCTGAGGCATAACGCCACCGTTGTCTGCTAAGTAAGCAGCACCAAGGTCTGCGCAGTTAATGCCTGTTAAACCAGAAACGTATGGATATAATGGTGACCACCAAACTTCAGAAAGGATACCTTCAACGTTCTCGCCTAAAGCTGCAACGTCGCCAGGAAGTAAGCAGCATTTACCCATTGTGATGGCATCAACTTCAACGCCAGCTGCCTGCATCTGTGTGAACAGGTTAGAGAAATCTGGAGGAATGTTTGTTCCTGCTAAGATATCGATGTCAGCGTCTTTGAATGCTTTAACAACGTTTGAGAAGTCGTCTGTTAAGGATGGGTACTGACCAGGATCAACTACCTGATATCCATCAGCTGCTAATTTAACTACGAAAGTATCATGCCATGCTGTACCATCAGCATCGTTAGCGAATGCTAAACCGATTTTAGCGCCTGAGCCAGGGCCAAATCCTGCTGCTGTCCAAAGAGCTTTGTGTGCTTCGTAGATGTTGTCGATTGTCCAGAATGCATGTACTGTCCAATCATGTGTATCAGAAGCCATAGCACATGGATCTACAGGTGCCTGGATACCGATACATGGAACTTCGTTGATTTCTGCCTGTGCTTCTACAGGGATTGCTGTTTCAGGTGTCTGAATAGCAACGATTAAATCAACTTCGTCTTCAACGCAGAGCTTCTGAGCCATGTCAGCTGCTGTCTGCTGATCGGATGTTGAGTCGTAAACGATAACTTTGATGTTCTTCTTAGCGCCATCAACGTCGATTCCACCAAGTTCATTGTTTACGTAGTTCTCGATCTGTTTTACAACCCAGTCACAGCCTTCGCCGTTACCAGCTAAAGCACCTGTTGAAGGGTTAACGTAACCGATCTTGATTGTTCCGCCTGCTGGAGCTGCATTACCACTGCCTGCTGGAGCTTCTTCTCCACCACCGCAGCCTGCGAGTAATGTTACAGCAAACAGACAAGCAAGTAACAATGCAGCTACTCTTTTAACTGTTTTCATTTTTGTCCTCCTAAAAATACGTATTAATAGTAGTGTATATGCATACATAAGAATTGTACCACTTTCGTATAATTTCTACAATATATATCTTAGATGTCACATATAAGCTTATGCTTGTTCCGCTAATTTCTCTGGAGGAACCGACTCCTCCGGAGCTAATCCCCCACTATATAAAGCATTCAGTTTCTTTTTTACAAGAATGAAGTAAATAATAACGATAATATTCTGAACAAAGGTTGATGTTGGCGTCGACATACCAATCAGGAACAGAGAGCCATTTCCGATTGCTTTAAATAAAAAGCAGGTTGGCACTCTGACAGCAACTCCGATAAAGCCTTCAATCATGGTAACCGTAGTCTTTCCACAGCCATTTAAGAAGCCAATAAAGCAGAAATAGATGGAAGTCAGGAACGTATCAATACCAAAGGCTTTCAGGTATTGGGCCGCTGCAACAATAACCTCTGGATCTTTAGAGAAAATCTGTGTCAGCCATTCTCCATGAAGAATTGAAAAATATCCCATAATGGTTGCAAAAGCTAAAGACGTCCAGATACCATGAATCATTGCTTTGGTAGCTCGATCCACTTTCTTTGCTCCGATATTTTGTGCAGAAAAAGCAGACATAGACTGCATATAAGCGCTTGGGAACAACATAATGAATCCGGTAAGTTTCGAAGATACGCCTACTCCTGCCGATGCAATAAGTCCCAAGGAATTCGTTACTGCACTGGTTACTAAAAATGAAGAGGATACAACAATTTCCTGTAACGCCAGAGGAATTCCTAATTTTACGATCTGACCAATGATCCCAAATTTCAGTTTCAGGCTTTCCTTGTTAAAGGCGAATGGAAGGCCCTTCTTTTTAATCAACCATAACGAGATGATAACACTGATACCTTGTGCAAAAACCGTTGCAATGGCAGCTCCTGCAGCAGCCATATCAAATACTGCAACTAAAAGCAGATCGCCGGCAATATTAACAACGCATGCAATGGCTACCGTGATTAACGGCGTGGTAGAATCTCCGATTCCACGGAAAATGGAGCCCAGTAAATTATAGGCTGCAATAAAAATGAAACCGATACCACAGATTTTTGTATAGCTGATTCCTTCTGGCATAGCCTCTGCTGGCAGCTGAAGAAGTTCTAATACTGGTCCCGCAAGAATAAATAAGACTGCCGAAACGATAACTGCTATTGCTGCAAACAGCCAAATGCTGCTACCAACAACTTTTCCTGCTTCTTCGGTTTTCTTCTTTCCAATCAGCTGACCTAAAAGGATGGTTGTTCCCATGGCAAAACCACCTGTTACGATGGTTACACTATGGGTTAACTGCGTTCCCATAGCAACGCCGGAAACACTTTCGGTTGTAGCAAACTGACCAACAATAAGTAAATCAACCGCTCCATATAAAGCCTGGAGGATCAAAGCTCCAAATACTGGTAAAGTGAATTTTAAAAGTGGTCCTAAAATTGGACCTTCTGTGAAATTTTTAACCTTTGCCGTCTTTTCCATTTCGTCCTAAAAATCAGGCTCAGGCCATTCAGCCTGAGCCTTAAATACTTTAATTATTTGTTGATAATTACTGCATCTGTTTTGCAACTTCTTCTGCAAAGTTTTCCTGTTTCTTTTCGATACCTTCGCCAGTTTCGAAACGAACAACTTTCTTAATAGCCAGTTCAGGGTTTACAGTTTTCAGGTAAGCTGCTACGGACTGTTTTCCGTCTTCTGCTTTAACGTAAACCTGATCTAACAGACAGATGTCTTTTAACTGTTTTGCAAAACGTCCTTCTACTAAGCCGTTGAAGATCTTATCGCCAACGATAGCTTCTTTTTCTTCGTTTGCAAGACCTGCTAACTGACCTTTTGCTGCTTCTGAAAGGAAGTTGAACAGATAGTTCATGTTGTTCTTCTGCTCACCGTAGATCTTGATGTCTTCATCAGACCATACTTTTTCATCACATGCTCTTGCAATTAATCTATTCAGGATAGGTTTTGGAAGAGTATCAGGTGTATTAAGAGCACTGTCAATTGTGATTTCTCTCAGTTTTGCTAAAGCTTCATCAGACATATCTGCACGGCTGATGTACTCTGGGTTCATAGCTGCAACCTGCATAGCGATGTTCTTCAGAGCTTCTTTATTTGCATCATCGTTAGCTGCTTTTGCTTCAACGAGAACGCCAATACGTCCAGCACCGTGGATATAAGGAACTACTACATCGTCAGAAACGATTTTCTCAAATCTACGGATGGAGATTTTCTCACCGATAGTAGCGATCATATTTACTAATGCATCATTAACTGTCTTTTCTGAATCCTCAAGCCATTTTTCTGTAAGAAGAGCTTCAACATCTTTAGCATCGCTTGCTGCGATCTGTTTCGCAACTGCTTCTACATAGTTCTGGAATTTTTCGTTCTTAGCTACGAAGTCTGTCTCAGAGTTAACTTCTACGATAACTGCTGTGTTGCCTTCAACGTAAACTTTAACGATACCTTCCGCTGCGATTCTGCTAGCTTTTTTAATAGCCTTAGCTTCGCCTGATTTTCTCAGGGACTCTACTGCTGCATCAATATCACCATCACATTCAACTAATGCATTCTTGCAAGCTAAAATGCCGGCGCCTGTTAAATCTCTTAACTGTTTTACCATAGCTGTGGTAACTTCTGCCATGATTATATCCTCCTTAGATAATCTATCTGAATTATTCTTCTACTGCTTCTGCTACTTCTTCTACAGGAGCTTCTGCTACTTCGTATTCTTCGCCCTGATTAGCTTCGATAATAGCATCTGCCATCTTAGCAACGATAAGTTTTACGGCTCTGATAGCATCATCATTTCCAGGAATTACATAGTCAAGGTCATCTGGGTCACAGTTTGTATCGCAGATACCGATAACAGGAATGTGAAGTTTATGAGCTTCCTGAATACAGATTTTTTCTTTCTTAGGGTCAACTACGAAAATAGCATCTGGAATCTTTCTCATTTCTTTGATTCCGCCAAGGTTCTTAACCAGTTTTTCCTGTTCTTTCTTAATTTCGATAACTTCTTTCTTAGGAAGAACTGCAAAAGTTCCGTCTGCTTCCATCTTTTCGATGTCTTTTAATCTTTTAATTCTGCTCTGGATTGTTTTGAAGTTGGTCAGCATACCGCCAAGCCATCTCTCGTTTACATAGAACATACCGCAACGTTCAGCTTCTGTACGGATAGCTTCCTGTGCCTGTTTCTTTGTTCCAACGAAAAGAATTGTGCCGCCCTGTGCAGCGATGTCAGAAATAGCGTCGAATGCGTCATCGATCATACCAACGGTTTTCTGAAGGTCGATAATGTAGATGCTGTTTCTTTCTGTGTAGATGTATGGAGCCATTTTAGGGTTCCATCTTCTGGTCTGATGTCCAAAGTGAACACCTGCTTCAAGTAACTGTTTCATTGATATAACGCTCATGTCATATCCCTCCTTTTTGTTTTTTGCTTCCCTCTGCTTTCATCTCTTTAGAGGCATCCTGAAGTTACTTGACAGGACACAACCTCAAAAATAGGCAGAGGTGTTTACTCAACGCAACTTTGATATTTTAATCTAAAAATTCCTTTATTTCAAGGCTTTTTTTATTATTTTTCAGCTTTTTCTTCTTTTGAATTATTGTCAAGATTACCAGAGCGATAATTGCCAAAATTGAAACAAGTAATCCGCTTCTTAAGCCCGGTGCTTTATAAGTGAATTCCACGATATGACGGCCTTCTGGAAGCGTAACTGTAATAAAAGCTCCGTAAAATCCTTTATATTCTGTTTTTTGGCCATCTACGGTTACCGTCCAGCCCTTTTCGTAAGGGATTGTAGTGAATAAGATCGTATACTCTGCTGGAACCTCCACTTCTCCTGTTACCTTTCCGCCAGAGAATTCTGTAATATTCCATGGATTTTCCCCAAGAGCCGTCATGGTGTTATCCAGGGTTTCATAATGCATGGTAGAAGGAATCAACGTAAGAATGCCGGCATCTTCATCTGGGCTAGAGATTTCCAACTTGTCTCCTGCTTTATAATCGCCTAAATCCAGCACCATTTTACATTCCAGAGAGGTAAAATTCTTACTGTCTGCCAGTTCTCCTTCCCGGTAAATGTCAACTTTCAAATTGTCCAGTTTCTTATTCACATAAACCAGCTGGCGGGAATCTTCTTTTACTTCCAGCTCAATTTTACTGCCAGAAAGGCTTCTGCCGGTTTCAAAAAGAGGATCCAGTCTCTTGGCTGCTTCAATAAAATCATTCTGAACCGTAAACGGATTGTCCCCTTTTGGATTAAACTCTGCCTGTACGGTCTCTTTTACCATAAATCCCAAAGGCAGGGAGTACTTGGATTTATACAGGTACATCTCTTCATCGCCACCGAAATAGGTGTATAAGGAATCTTTAAGGGCCGTATCGGATAATTTATAACGAATGCCTAATAAAGCAGAGGTTAATGGCGTATTGCCATAATAAGAAAAAGAGTTCGTTCCGTTCTGCATACCAAAGCTCTCATACATATCCGATAAAGCTTCTAAGGTAACAGAAGAAAAGATGGAAGCTGACCGATACTCGGACCACGCACCGTCATTTTTCGTTCTTCTCTGCTGTTTTTCCACTCGGTAGAAATCGGTATCTGGAATAGAGTCTAACAAGGCTGTTATTTTTTCATTGTCATCCACATATGACGGGCGGTCGGTAGTGCTGTAACCAGTTTCATCTGCATTAATGGACACTTCTGCAATGGAAACCACCATGAGAATAAAAAATACAAATATTCGGAAGGCCTTTTTATAAGCTTTGCCTTTCTCTTTTCCCTTTTCTTTTCCACGCTTGTACAAGCAAAGAATCAGCAAATATGCCAGCAAGAAGGCTGCATTCACAAAGGCATTGTTGATGGAATATTTTTCACTGAAGAGCATCTGCAGGGCAAACACGGCACCAATCGCACCGGCAAAGCAAATCAAAATCTGCTTATATTTATACTGATGGATTTTTAAGAATACTTCATAGCAGATAGTCAATATCAGGAAAATATAGATAAAGGATTGACGAGCCGGAAGGGAGTTCGGCAAATGGAATCCATGCCAAATATAAGACAGCACATTAAAGGAAAAGCTGACCCACAGGAAGATAATCAGAACGCTCTTTCCGATTCGTTGTCCCAATTTGATTTTTTTATTCAGACAGAATAATGGAATCAGAGCAAAGCATAATACCGTACAGAAAATATTCGGCACATAGCCTTCACTAATCATAGTGACTTTGGAATTCATCATGCCATGGGCAAAGAGTTCCAATAAATTAAAATAAGCACTAAAGGTGGACGGACATCCAGAACTTGCAGACGCTGTTCCGAACAAAGCTAAAAGCGCCGGCAATGCACAAACTGCGCCGATGCATCCACCAATAATAGAATACACGATAAAATTCCTGGTTCTCTCCAGTACCGCTTTCGTTCCTACTAAATCCACTTCTGCTGCCATAAGATACAGGAAGTAGATTACGCTATATATACACATCATAATCGCGATGTAATAGTTGGATAACACAGAAAGGCCCAGGCAAACCGTATATAACAGCGTCTTTCCTTCTTTCACCAGACGTTCCAGACCCAGCATCATTAACGGAAGAAGTACCAGACAATCCAGCCACATCAGATTCCAGCTATAAGCACACATATAACCGGACATCGCATAGAAAATACCAAAGCAAGTAGAACAAAGATTGCACTTTTTAAATTTTCTCGTCAGATAATATGTAAAAGTTGCAGACATCAATCCGGCTTTCAGAATAATAAAGCTGTTCATGATTTCCGGAACAATGGTTGATGGGAAGAGACCAATAATCCAGTTCAATGGAGACGCCAGATAATAGGCAAAGGTGCTCATGAAATTGGAACCAAGGCCGATATTCCAGGTGTACTCCAGACTGCCACCAGATTTAATCAGACTCTGGAACAGTTTCATAAATGGAGCGTATTGATGATACATATCGCTCCGCAGATACATTTCATCACCGAATGGAAAGATGCCCCTGGTGATATAGATACAAGTTAAAATAACTATTGGCGCTAAAAACGCCAATAGTATTGGGATATTCTTTCTTATGAATTTTTGCTTTTCTGTCTTTATCATGTAGGATACTTTCAGGTTTTATTCTTCCGGATTTCCGTTATTCTCTTTCTTCGTTTCTTTTTCGTTTTTTATATTGGTTTCTTCGGTAATATACAAAGGTCTGTTTTTCGACTCCATATAGATTCTGCCGATGTACTCTCCTAAGATTCCGATAGCCAGAATAATTACTCCACCCATAAACAGAAGAACTACCAAGGTCGTAACATAACCAGGAACATCGATACCAAAGATCCAAGTCTGAATCAACGTAATCAAAATATAGATAAACGCAAGGAAACAAACAATGGCACCAACGCAGGTAACCAAAGTCAATGGCACCGTACTGAAGGAAGTGATTCCGTCCGTAGCATATTTAAACAGCTTGCCGAAATTCCATTTGCTGGATCCTTTTGCCCGTTCTGGTTGCTCATAATCCAACCACTTTACTTTAAATCCAACCCAAGCAAACAAGCCTTTGGAAAACCGCTGGGTTTCGCAAAGTTTTAGAATGGCATCCACAAAAGGCCGGGACATGCACATATAGTCCGTAGCGCCTTTCTGAAGCTTTACGTTGGAAAGCTTATTATTTAATCCAACAAAGGCTCTAGAGAAAAAGCCAGTTTTCCTTTTGGCGCCGGCTGCTCCATAGCCTTCTTCCTCCACTGCTTTTAACATTTCCGGAATTAAAGCCGGTGGATGCTGCAAATCAGAATCCATAAGAATCGTATAGTCTCCAGCAGAAGCCTGAAGTCCAGCGAAAATCGCCGCTTCTTTTCCAAAATTTCTGGAGAAAGAAACATATTTTACGTTCGGATCTTTTTCTGACAGAGTTTTTACAACCTGCAAGGTATTATCGCTGCTGCCATCATTGATAAAAATGAAACGAAAATCAAAGCCTTCGCAGCCAGCGATGGCCTTTTTTGTTTCCTCGTAAAACATTACGAGTCCTTCTTCTTCGTTGAAAACCGGTACGATAATATCTGTTTTTTTCATTTTACAGTCCTGTCATTTTAATCTTTTTCCAGTAACTCTTATCCAAACTTAATTTATGCTCTTTCGCAAAATTAATATAGTAGTCATTAAACTTTTCATTCTTTGCATTCATCAGCGTCTCGTCATAATTGGCTGCAGACTCTTCCGTCATTTTATCTTCCACACACTGGATAATATAATAACCGTCTTTGCTTTCCACGATTTCGCTAAGTTCTCCGTCCACTAGAGCAAAGGCAACCGATTCAAAATTACTATTCATGGTTCCGCGAGCCATCTGCTGACCCATTACCGGCTCATATCCAGCTTCCGTAAAGACGGTTTCAAAAGATGCTCCTGCTTTCAGCTGGTCATAACAAGACCTCACTTCGTCATAGCCGGCCTTTACCGGAATCATGCAATAATTTACTTTAATAACTTTCGTGGATTCCTCTGTTATGGTTTCTTCCAATCCTTTCGTCACGCTATCAAAAACCAAATCATAGGTAGCTTTTTTGACATACAGGTCTCTGGCAGCTTCCAGATTGGTTGTATAAGTACTGCTGTGAGAAACGGATATGATCCGGTCGTATAATTCCTCTGCCGCTTTTCCGGCCGCGTTTTTGTCTTCATCGGTCATATAAATGCCCAGCTTATCTGCCATAACTACGGCAGCCGTCCATTTCGTCAGTTCATCCAGTACCGCTTCCTTTACATACTCATCCATGGTTCCAGAGCCAGTCTTTTTCGACCAAATGGAAGTATCCTTTGAGCTTCCTTCATAGAGGTACTTTTGTTCCAACAAAGCAAATATCGCCTCTTCTTTGGAAAGAGTAATATCATCTACCGCCAGAAATTCGCCTTTATCCTTTCTGGAAAGTTTAATTTCGCTGCATCCAGTAAGCAAAAAAACAGCAAAAATAACCGTGCTGAGAACGATTGCTACCCTGCGCAAAAAAAATATTATAGAGTTTTTATTATTTCGTGTTGAAATCATTTCAATTTTATTGTATTATTTCCAAGTGCTTTTGCATAACCTATGCTACTGTAGCTCAGTCGGTATGAGCGCGTCATTGGTAATGACGAGGTCACCAGTTCGATTCTGGCCAGTAGCTCGGAAGCGGGATGATATGTTCATTCCGCTTTTTTCTTTTTGAAAATAATGAACTTGCTAAATATATAGTTTACGGCCATAACGATAACGCTGGTTATGATTTTCATAATCAGGTCGTTTACACCTAATTTGTCTACAAAGATCCATAACAGGACCGATTCTAAAGCTAATGTGATCAAACGGCCCACTACAAACTCTACAAATTCTCTTCCCAGAGTTTTCGCATCCCGCTTTTTGCTTTCAAATACCCAAAGTTTATTGGTAATAAAAGCTACGATGACCGCCAGAATCCAGGCAATGGCATTAGAAATAACTACATCAAAGTGAAATACATGTCCACATAAAGCAAAAACACCGTAATTTACTACTGTTGTTACAAAGCCAAAAAACACGTATGTAATTATTTCTTTATACTTTACCCAGAGGGCTTTTATTTTATCCATGAAAAAAATTATAACAAAACTGTCTAAAATATCAATCCAATCAAAGTAACCAGCCCTGCGCAGACATAGGCCAGAATGCATTGTCCTACCACAATTCCCAAGCTCCATTTTACGCCCAGTTCTCTACGGATGGAAGCAATGGCTGCCACACATGGAGTGTAAAGAAGGCAGAATACTAATAAGGCAAAGGCTGACATTGGTGAAATAGACAGAATCAATCCCTGCATTCCTCCATACAGAATAGACAAGGTCGATACTACGCTTTCTTTCGCCATAAATCCGCTGATCAGAGCCGTTACTACTCTCCAGTCGCCAAAACCAAACGGCTTAAAGATTGGTGAAATAAGGCCTGCAATTACCGCCAGCATGGACTGAGAAGAATCATCTACCATAGTCAGATGGAAATTAAAGGTTTGCAGGAACCAGATGACAATGGTCGCAATTAAAATTACGGTGAAGGCTTTCTTTAAAAAGTCTTTGGTTTTATCCCACATTAAATGAAGAACATTTTTAACTCCCGGCAAACGATAATTTGGCAGTTCCATAACGAAAGGAACTGCTTCGCCCTTAAATCCGGTTCTCTTCGCTACTAAGGCCACAATAATACCCACCAGGATTCCGATGAAATACATTGCAACCATAATCAGCCATGCGCATTCTGGGAAAAATGCCTTGGCAAAAAACGCATAAACCGGAAGTTTTGCCGAGCAACTCATAAACGGAGTCAGCATAATGGTCATTTTACGGTCACGCTCCGAGGAAAGGGTTCTCGTAGACATAACGCCTGGAACGGTACAACCAAATCCAATCAGCATCGGAACCACGCTCTTTCCGGAAAGACCGATTTTTCTTAAGAGTTTATCCATAACAAAGGCAACTCTGGCCATATAGCCCGTATCTTCCAGCAGCGAAAGGAACAGAAACAGGACAACGATAATTGGTACAAAGGAAAGAACCGTTCCTACGCCACTAAAAATGCCATCAATTAGCAACGAGTGAATGACCGCATTTACATTGCCTGCCGTCAAAAGATGATCCACTAAATTCGTCAGGGCTCCGATTCCCATCTGCAGGAGATTTTGCAGATTTCCTCCGATGACATTAAAGGTCAGGAAGAATACCAAAGCCATAATCGCTACGAATAAAGGAATGGAGGTCCATTTTCCGGTCAGGACTTTATCCAGTTTCTGGCTGAATTTATGTTCTTTACTTTCTTTCGGCTTCACAACACATTGACGGCACAGGTCGAAAATAAAGGCAAATCTCATATCCGCAATGGCTGCTGCCCGATCCAAACCTCGTTCTTCTTCCATCTGCACAATAATATGCTCGATGGTCTCTTTTTCGTTTTGGGTCAAATTCAGGGCGTCCTCAATTAAAGGATCTCCCTCGATTAATTTGCTGGCTGCAAATCGAACTGGAATTCCTGCAGCTTCCGCATGATCCCAAATCAGATGCATAATACCGTGAATACATCGATGTACCGCGCCACCATTTTTATCAGAACTACAGAAGTCTGTTCTTCCTGGTTTTTCCTGATACTTCGCTACATGAATGGCATGATGAACCAGCTCGTGGATGCCTTCGTCTTTTGCTGCAGAAATCGGCACCACAGGAATTCCTAAAAGGTCTTCCATTTTGTTAACATCAATGGTTCCCCCATTGGCCCTTACTTCATCCATCATATTTAACGCAAGGCAGATTGGAACCTCCAGTTCCATTAACTGCATGGTTAAATACAGATTTCGTTCAATATTTGTTGCATCAACAATGTTGATGATTCCTTTTGGATTTTCTTCCAGAATAAACTGACGAGAAACAATCTCTTCATCGCTATACGGAGAAAGGGAATAAATGCCTGGAAGGTCCGTTACTTCGGTGCCTGGATGTTCCTTAATTTCTCCGCCTTTTCGGTCAACGGTTACACCGGGGAAATTTCCCACATGCTGATTGGAACCAGTCAGCTGATTAAACAAAGTGGTTTTTCCACAGTTCTGGTTTCCCGCAAGCGCAAAGGTCAGCAAGGTACCTTTTGGCAATTCATCGCCGTCGGATTTTGTATGATATTTTCCGCCTTCACCAAAGCCAGGATGGGCGGACTCTTTGAAAAGTTCTCTGTTGGAGGCGTCTCTATGAGTATGGGCATGATGGATTTCATGCTCTTCGTCTTCAGAAAAATAAGGCTCTCCGATTTCTATTTTTTCTGCATCGCTTAATCGCAAGGTCAGCTCATAACCATGAATTCGGTATTCTGCTGGATCTCCCATAGGCGCATATTTTACCAAAGTGATTTCTGCTTCTGGGATAACTCCCATGTCCAAGAAATGCTGACGGTGGAAACCTTCTCCACCAACGTTGGATATAATTGCACTTTGTCCGATTTCCAGATTCTTCAGGGTTCTTCCTGTGATAGTCTTTTTATATCCGTAATTTGCTTCTGTTTCCCTCTTTTCCTGAACAAAAACAGATTCTTTTGGCAACGGCTCTTCTTTTTTATTTGGACCAATTGCCGCCTTTAACGCATCCAATCCAGAGCATCCGCTACAATTTTTATCACTATTACAATTATTGCAATTCAATTTCGTTTTTCTCTCATTCCGTGCTTTTTATTGCACTTTATTAGTCTTCTTCCCGCAGATGGGATAAGCCGCATTCAATAATCAGCTCTACATGCTTATCATCCAGAGCGTAGATTACTTCTTTTCCATCTTTTCTTCCACGGATCAGCTTTGCATTTCTTAAAATCCGTAACTGATGGGAAACAGCTGAAACACTCATCTGACATGCTTCTGCTATATCGCTTACTTTCAGTTCTCCAAAAGTAAGACAGCTTAAAATTTTCGTCCGGGTCGAGTCACCAAAAACCTTAAAAACTTCTGCTAAATCATAAATAATCTCGTCTGCCGGAAGTTTGTTCTTGATTTCTTCTGCTATGGTTGAATACTGCTCTGCCATAGTTCACCTTTCATCCTTTCAATAATTTGAACACTTGTTCCTTTGAACATTTGAATACTTGTTCAATTATTATATTTTGATTTTACACACCTCCTTTTCAAAAGTCAATGCAAAATCACTCTTTTACTTGTCTGCTTTTGGGTGAGTTCCTCATAAACCGCAGTCCAAAAAGAGACTTTCGGACGCAGGTACTCTTTTTTTCTGTTTTCAGCAAAATTGTTGAGATATGTACACCCCCTGTTCTCTTTCTCTGCAAAATTGTTGAGATATGTACGGCTCCGCTTCTCTTTTTCTGTGAAAAAATCGAGATATGTACGGCTTTTTTCAATTATTCGACTCTATATGATGCCACAATGCGTACATATCTCAGCTTTTTCGCAATATTCTACTTTTGAACCTGTACATATCTCAACATTCTTGCAGAGAAGCGTTTAGGAACCCGTACATATCTCAACATTCTTGCGATAATGCACTTTTCTCGTCGCTTATGCAAAGACAGGTGGGATAATTCCCACCTGTCTCTTTTTAATTGAAATCATTTATGTTGTTTTTTATATCTATTTCAGCAAATATCAAGCTTTAATCTTAATCAGTAACTGTCCGGCCTTCACCGTATCGTTCTGTTTTACCAATACTTCTTCGATGATACCAGCCATTCTCGCGGTAATAGAAGTTTCCATCTTCATCGCCTCAATAACAGCCAGAATATCGTTTTCTTTTACAACATCGCCAACTTTTACGTTTACCTTAGATACGGCGCCAGGAATGGAAGCTCCGATTTCACTCTTATCGGAAGGATCTGCCATCTGAACAGCTACGCTATTCTTAGAAGCGGTATTATCTTTTACCTTAACATCACGGAGAGAACCGTTCAGTTCAAAGTGAACCGTACGATAACCATCTTCATCTAAATCGCCCTTACCCAAGTATTTAATAACCAGAGTCTTACCATCTTCAATGTTTACTTTATTGGTTTCACCGACAGCCAGTCCATGGAAGAATACATGGCTTCCTAATCTGGTAATATAGCCGTACTCTTTTCTCTTCTTGTAGAAATCTTCTACAACCTTCGGGAACATTACCCAGCTTACCAGGTCTCGGTCTGTAATCTGGTCTTCGCTCTTGAAATCTTTCAGATGTTCATGTACTTCTTCAAAGTTAATTGGATCTAACAGATCTCCAGGACGGCAGGTAATCGGTTCTTCACCTTTCAGAACTACCTTCTGGATATCTTCTGGGAAGCCCCAGGTTGGCTGACCCATCATGCCTTTGAAGTAACTTACAACACTGTCAGGGAAAGCAAGACCTGCGCCTCTTTCAACGATATTTTCCGGAGTCAGTTCATTTTGAACCATGAAAATCGCCAAGTCACCAACCATCTTGGAAGAAGGAGTAACCTTTACAATATCTCCCAACATCTGGTTAACGGTTACGAACATTTCTCTTACTTCGTTGAATCTATGGCCTAAACCTAAGCTCTGTACCTGTGGACGAAGGTTGGTATACTGTCCGCCAGGAATTTCATAACGATAAATGTCGGTTAAAGGAGTCTTCAGTTCGGATTCAAAGGAATCGTAACGAAGACGAATATCTTCCCAATACTCGCTTAATGGCTCTAACTGATGAATGTTCAGGCCAGTATCTCTTTCCGTTCCTTTCAGTGCTGAAACAACGGAGTTCATCGATGGCTGACTTGTCAGTCCAGACATAGAAGAAATCGCCAGATCGACAATATCTACGCCTGCTTCTGCTGCCATAAGTAAGGAAGCAACCTGAGTACCGGAAGTATCATGCGTATGCAGATGGATAGGAATTCCTATTTCATCTTTCAGGGCTTTAATCAGTTTCTTAGCAGCGTAAGGTTTCAGCAGACCAGACATATCCTTAATACATAAGGTATGAGCACCTCTCTTCTCTAATTCCTTCGCCATATTTACGTAATATTCCAGAGTGTATCTGTCTTTTCTAGGATCTGATACATCACCGGTATAACACATAGTAGCTTCCAGAAGCTTATTCTGTTTCAGAACTTCATCCATAGCTACTTCCATATTTGGAATCCAGTTCAGGGAATCGAATACACGGAATACATCAATTCCGCCCTTTGCACTCTCTTCGATAAACTTACGTACCTGATTATCCGGATAGCTGGAATATCCAAGCAGGTTGGAGCCACGGAGCAGCATCTGGAACATAACGTTCGGAATCGCCTCTCTGAGCCAATCCAATCTTTCCCATGGATCTTCATACAGGAAACGATAAGCGGTATCAAAAGTAGCGCCGCCCCACATTTCAAAGGAGAATGCGTCTGCAAGAATCTCCGCCATAGCGTCCGCACCCTTAACCATATCTCTAGTACGTACACGAGTTGCCAACAAGCTCTGATGAGCATCACGCATCGTAGTATCCGTAACAAGAAGTTTCTTCTGGTCAAGAACCCAATCCCGAACTGCTTCCGGACCTTTTTCGTCAAGAAGTTGCTTCAATCCAGCTTTCGGCGGCTGTCCACTGGTCTGTACAAAACGAGGAGTATCGTAAAGCTTGCGGCCAGCAGTAGGATCGTTCACTACGATGTTACCAATATATTTCAACATACGGGTAGCTCTGTCTTTGCTGCCTGGTAAGTTGAATAATTCCGGAGTATCATCAATAAATTTTGTATAGCATTTACCGCTGAGGAAAACATCATTGGTAAGGATATTACTTAAGAAACCAACATTAGTTTTAACACCACGAATGGTTGCTTCTGTAATCGCACGGAGCGCTTTACGAACGGCGCCTTCAAAAGTCGTATCATAACAGGTAACTTTTACAAGAAGGCTGTCATAATATGGAGTAATAACAGAACCAACATAGGTATTCGCACCATCTAAACGTACGCCATTACCACCGGAAGAACGGTAAGCCGTAATCTTTCCTGTGTCCGGAGCAAAGTTGTTGGCAGGGTCTTCGGTTGTAATACGGCACTGAATCGCATAACCACGAGCAGTAACGTCTTCCTGACTCTCAATACCAATCATAGGGTCAGAAAGAGGGGCTCCATCCGCTACCAGAATCTGCGCACGAACTAAGTCGATGCCAGTAACCATTTCTGTTACCGTATGCTCAACCTGAATACGTGGATTCATTTCGATGAAATAATGCTTGCCAGTACTCTGGTCAACTAAGAACTCAACAGTTCCTGCATTTTCATAATTAACTTCTTTTGCAATTTTTACTGCATCTGCACAGATGGAATCACGAATTTCTTTGGAAAGAGACCAAGCAGGAGTAAACTCTACTACCTTCTGATATCTTCTCTGTAAGGAGCAGTCACGTTCAAATAAATGAACCGTATTGCCATATTTATCCGCTAAAATCTGAACCTCAATATGTTTCGGTTCTACAAGGAATTTCTCAATAAAAATATTGTCATTACCAAAAGCTTTTCTTGCTTCGGACTGGACTAATTCAAAGGCAGGTTTTACTTCTTCTTCACTGAAGCAGCTTCTCATACCTCTTCCACCGCCGCCAGCAGCAGCTTTCAGAATGATCGGGAATCCATATTCAATAGCTTTTGCCAGAGCCTCGTCTGCATCTTTCAGCGGCTCTTTGCTTCCCGGAATTGTAGGCACGTTACATTTTAATGCCATTTCCTTTGCAGAAAGTTTATCTCCCATCTGTCCCAGAACTGTAGAGTTCGGTCCGATGAAAATAATACCTGCATCTTCACAAGCTTTTGCAAAGTCTGCATTCTCTGCCAGGAATCCATAGCCAGGATGAATTGCATCAACATTTTTTCTCTTTGCTAAATCAACAATTTCATCAATAGCCAGATATGCTCCCAGAGGGCTTAAGCTTTCACCGATCATATAAGCTTCATCTGCTTTAATACGGTGCTCGCTGTAAATATCCTCTTTTGAATAAATTGCAACGGTGTTCAGGCCTAAGTCATAGCAGGCTCTGATAACACGGGTAGCAATTTCGCCTCGGTTTGCAACAAGTACTTTTTTAATCTTTTTTGTCTCCATTTTGACCTCCAAGATAAGCGTTGTTCACATGTCTAGTCTTTCCTATTTTATCATGAACGGATTTTTATTCCTATTAAAATTGTTTGAATATTTATACAAAATTCATACAATACCGCCTGATTTTTTAGTATAAATCACAATATTTTATACAATTCTTGTATGATTGCCGCACAAAGCAGTTCTTTTTCTACGGTTTTTCCAGTTAGCACTTTTAGATTGGCGGCATTCACAAGTTCTTCGGATAATTCATTTTCCAAATTAATTCCTACTCCAAAAATCAGGAAAATATCATCATCGTGAGGAACGGCTTCCATAAGAATTCCACAGATTTTTTTCCCATTTAGCAAAATGTCATTCGGTAGTTTAATTTGAAACGGTTCTTCATATAGACTTGCAAGAGCATTTCGAACTGCTTCTCCTGCCTGAACCGGATATTGCAAAAGCCGCTCTCCCAATTGGAAAACCGCTTGACTCTCTTCATCCGCTTCCTCCGTTATTTTGTTAAACGTAGCAGGACTCACCTTCAAACAGAGGCTCATATAAAGGCCGCCGGTTTCACTTTCAAAGGTCCGGTCATATCGTCCTTTTCCTGCCGTCTGACGTTCTGCCATAATCAGACATTCTTTTCCCTGAAGGGCATATTCCTTCGCTCGGTCGTTGGTAGACGCCACACTCTCATGATTTTCGATTACGCCGCAAAATTTATCTTTTAATAAAAGTTGTAATTTATCAATATCCATAAAAAACAGAAAGGGTATGCAAGCATACCCTTATCAATTAAAATTCCAAAGTATCCAGCTGCATCAGAAGTTTGGATAACTCTCCTTTGCAAGCCTCTAAGATCTTCTGTCCGTCTTCATCCTCAAAATACTTTCTCTTTCCGTAATGATTTAAGAAACGGACCTGAGCCATCAGTTTAATTTTATTTGTAACGCTGTTAATCTTTTCTTCATCCTCTGTTTCCAGATAATCTTTTATAAAAAGATTCCACAGTTTCCTTGCTGTATCCGGGGCAATTCCCGTAAAGGCGGTAACGCCTTCCGGTTCTGCAGCTTCCTGACCCACATAAGTAAAGTAAACGTTAATCAAATCAAAAATCGGATGACCATGAGCCAAAGTATCCATATCAATTAACAGAGTTTCGCCATTCTGCATCATCAAATTATTGGTATGATAATCGCCATGAATCATATTCAGCGTATCCGGAATGGTTGCCATCAGTTTTTCCAACTGTGTCGTCTGCTCTTCATCCAGATAAACAGAAACGGTCTTCAGCCATTTTCCTACAACAGCTTTCGCATCTGGCATATCTTCCGGTTTCACCATGGTATTGTGAATTAATCTCAGCAGTTTTGCATATTCATTTACATAATTTTCAAAACCGGCCTCGTCTTCAATAATTAACTGAGAGAAAGATTTTGCATCTAACAGTTCAAATACCGAACCGTAGCTGTCTCCTACTTTCACTACATCGTAAGAAATCGCAGTAGGAACTCCGAGGACGAAAGCCTTTCTTGCCAGTTCTCTCTCTTTATGGATATCTGCCAAACTATCTGGATCATTGTAAACTTTAATGATGGTGTCTCCGTTCAGTCGATAAACGGTTCCTTTTGCACCTTTTCCGATGATTTCACAACCATCGACGCTCATCTTTCGATAAGCTTTTTCAATTGACAGAACTTCCGTAAATCCAGTCATCTCAAAGATGTCATAAGCTTCTGCGGTAACATCTACAATTCGCATGGATGGTTCTTTTTTCTGAAGACGTAAAATGACTCTTAATCCAGCACTGGAAATGTAGTTTAAATTCTCTGCATCGAGAATCATACTGTCATGTGCATTATTTTCAAGAATATCGGTAAGTTCGGATTCAAAAGCTGCTGCATTATTAGAATCCACCCTTTCCATTGCCTTTATGACAAGTATGCCGTTATCAATTATAAAATCCATTCGTTCTTCCTCGCGTTCAGTCTCTGATTTTCTTTATCATGGTCAATATGTTTTCTCCGTCTTTGTACTCGTAAGAGACATCATCTGAAATCTGTTTGACCATAAAAATACCAAGGCCACCGATGCCTCGTTCTTCCGCAGGTAAAGTAATATCCGGATCTTCTTTTTCCAACGGATTAAACGGAATTCCACTGTCAATAAATTTAACAGCCACCGTTCCATCCTCCGGATTAAAACCTACGCCAACTAAGCAATCGCCACCTTTATTGTCATACCCATATTGGGCAATATTTACATATATTTCTTCCAGAGCTATGGCTAACTTAAGAGTAACTTTCATCGGGCAAGCCAATTTTTCCAGCTCATCTTCCACGAATGCTGAAACCAAAGGTAGATGATCTACCAATGCATCAAACTGTTTTTCTACCCAAATTCTGTCATCGCCAAGCTCTGCACAAGCATTCACTAGCATATGCGTTTCCTTCTATTCAATGGTGAAAATATCGCAAAAACCAGTTACCTCAAACAGCCCAGCTACTTCTTCGGTAAGATGAAGAATTTTAATCTTAAGAGATTCCTCATTTTTATTTCTGGTAGCCAGAAGTACACGGAATCCAGCAGAAGAAATATACTCCAATTCTTCAAAATCGAAAATTAAACTGTCTATTTGTGGTACGACTTCCGTTACTGCTTTTTCTAAATCTGCGGAAGTAAGCGTATCCAGTCTTCCGATAACCTTTAAAGTTGCTTCAGTTCCCTCTAGTGATTTAATAATTTCCATTACAAGAACCTCCTCTATGATTTTGTTATTTTAACATATAATCTGTGTTAATTTGAAGAAAAAAACGCGAATAAAAATTTTTTAAAAAAAGATTGTAATTTGAATGCGTTATGTTATAATACTTCTTGCGCGACTTTTGACGCCATGCGGAGGTGTCGGAACTGGCAGACGAGCAAGACTAAGGATCTTGTGCTGGCTACAGCGTGTGGGTTCAAGTCCCATTCTCCGCATAAAAAAAGGAGATTCCAGTGGAATCTCCTTTATTTTTTTGTGTTCAAAGATAACTCTTGAACAAGGAAGATGCGAGTACGTGAGCACGATGCATCTGACGCGGCCTGAAAGGTGCCGAAGTCACCGGTGGAAGTCCCATCCTCCGCACGCAGACCGAATGGGTTTGCTTCCCTTCTTAACAGCGTTTTAACGTGTACAGTAGCCATTTTTTCGAATGTTTTGTATAATAAAAAATTAACAGAAGAAAAAACATTATGAAAGAAGCGGTATTTTATGGATAAAATTCAGATAAATCAATTAACCGACTTTATGCTTGGTCAGGCGCAAGATCTTAATGCCATGACTGGCTGTACCTGTGTAATTGCTCCGGAAGGTGCGGTTTGCGGAGTGGATGTCCGTGGCGGTTCTCCCGGAACCCGTGACATTTCTGCCTTAGACCCTACCTGCAATCGGACAGAGGTCCATGGGGTAATGCTTTCTGGTGGTAGCTCTTTCGGTCTGGATGCTGCAGGCGGTTTGATGGAATTCTTAGAAGAGAAAAAGATTGGACGAAATGTTGGCGTAACTGTTGTTCCGAATGTTTGCGAAGCGATTTTATTCGACCTTCACTGCGGTTCTTATCAGATCCGCCCGGATAAAGCCATGGGGCGTCTTTCTGGAGAAAATGCCTTTTCTGGCGAACCGTTTCAAAGCGGAAACTTTGGAGCTGGAACCGGTGCAACCATCGGCAAAACCAACGGACTGAAAAACGCTATGAAAGGAGGCGTTGGTGTAGCAGCCTTTCAGCAGGGCGAATTAATGGTTGGTGCTGTATTTGCCGTAAATGCTGCAGGTGATGTGACAGAAGATGGAAAGATTCTGGCGGGAGCTTTAACGGAAGATCATACTTCTTTTGCAGACAGCGAAGCTCTGTTATTAGGCTCCTATGCGGTAAATGATGACCTTTTTGCAGGGAATACAGTTATCGGCTGTATTTTCACAAACGGTCGCTTATCAAAGGCTCAGGCGACCCGTATTGCCGGCAGAGGTCAGGATGGAATCGCAAAAGTAATCCGCCCTGCTCACTCTATTTTTGATGGCGATACCGTATTCGTCATGGCGTCCGGCAAAGTTGACACTACCATCGATGCAATCGGTGTTTTAGCCGAGCATGCGACTATGGCCGCCATTACCGATGCAATTAAATCTGCAGAATCCTATGGATGCTTTACCTCATATAAGGATTTATAAATCCTTATGTGACTCTCTTTTATTAAATCATAAAATATATTTTAATAAAAAAGCCTAAACTTAAAGGGCGGCAGCGGGAATCCCGCTGCCGCCCTTCCTTAACGGTTAATTATCTATTATCGTACGGATTTTCTTTTTTTACTATACACAGCTGTTCCAATAAGAACGATAGCGCTAATGATCGCAAGTACGATGTACAGGGACATATGACTGTTGTCGCCAGTCTGAGGTCCTTTGTCGTTGACAAGACTGATGTTGACGGTCGTCGTCATCTGGTTGCCTTGTTCCGCAAGTTTATAGTTTTTCATAGCTGCTCCGTCGAGAGCTCCGTAGGTAAGAGCAACGTTCTTGTCCTGACCTACTTTGTCGTCATCCATTTCGCCAGTGACTTCAATCGTCAGCTTGTCACCCGAAACGATATTGTCGAACACAACTTTATCGAGAATCAGGTCAACGCTTCTGTTATCTGCTTCGAATTCACGGTCCTTGGCAGTAATTCCGCTGACAGTTACTTCACGTGGAGTGATGGTAACCTGTACGGTACCATAAGCAGGATAATAATCCGGATGTATCGCAGAGTAATATACAGTATATTCCCCTACGTCAGTGAACATCGGAAGCTCAGAGGTATACTCTGCGTCTGCAGCGGTACTGTAGAGGATCTGTGCTCTTTCAGTGTCGCTGACAGTAATCTCAGCACTGTGTGCAGCGCCATCATAAGGAGCGTTATAATCGGCCGTAAAGATAGAATAAGTCTCTGGCTGTGGCAGTGTTTTCACTTTGACAGGATCAGAAGGAAGTGATGCCGGAGCGTTCTGCGTCGCCGCGATACGAGTAATAATCTCATATTCTGTGTTCGGCGTAAGATCCGTAAAAGCAACCTCTCCAGAGCCACTGTCACGGATCCAGGTCATGCCGTTATCAATGGAATACTCCTGTCCTTCCACAGGATTGATTACTGTCAGAGTCGTCATATCCGGTTCAACATCTGGCGAAGTAATGTCATCAGGCTTTCTGGCGGGATCCTCATCTGGGCCATCCGGAGCTTCTGGCGAATCAGGGCGTTCTGCCAAGGTAAGTGTCTGTGGAATCGCGGTAGGATCGTCTGCAACCGCGATTGTGACGGTTTCACCCAACAGGGAATAGTCCTTTCCAGCGACAGAAAATTCCATCGGAATCACGCCGTTTGCATCAGCAACCACATCCAAAGTGGAGCTATCCGAAAAGGTGATGGTATATGTTTCTCCCGGATCGAGATTATAGAGTTTTTCATTGTCGTAATCCGCCAGTGCCTTGGTGAACTTGAAAGAACCTGCTTCGATTACAACCGCGCTGTCATACTCCTCATCGGTGATATCGCAAATTGCGAACAGAACACGAATCTTGCTTCCCGGAACGAGATCTTCGATTTTTGCCTCAAAGAATTCCGTATAGCCTTTGCCAGCAAAGTCGTTTATTCCGTCAGCCGAGCTTCCGGACAGGGAGCCGTTGCTCGTCCATTTTTCCGCGTATTTCAGATTCTTGATACTTACGGCACCAACGTCCGGAATTACCGCAACGTTTGTGTACTCGCTCCAAGATTCTGAGTCTGGCAGCTTAATGCTGTAAAGAAGTGCGAAACTGTCGTTGTACTCTTCCGATTGATCAAACTCGCTGGAGCAGAATGCATAGTTGAAGGTCAGCTTCTTGCTCGGTACAGTGGTCTCAACCTCCACATAGCTCAGATGTCCACCGAAACCATAACCGGACAATCCAGAAAGGATATTTCCGACAGACGCACCTGCCATGTTATTTCCAGAGGATAGACCCGATGTGGTCGTCAGCAACAGCGTATCGTCCGTGCTGTTCCCGTTTACCATATAAGTAACACCAGAATACATGGAGCCGCCACCGATTACGTTATCAAAAGTAATTCCTGCATCAGACGGATAGAGTCCTGCAGCCCAATCTGAAGCAGAGGTGAGCACCGATGGCTCTGCTGCCGCCTTCAAAGGAAAAAACGTAAAGGCAAATACAAGCGCCATGACTGCCAGTAAAATTCCTCTAAATCTTTTTTTCATATATGAGTCCTCCCATATATCATTTCCAAGCAACAAGTTAACAATATAAGCATACACATTAACTATATCGTAACAAACTCAAAAAGGCAAGTTGTTCTCCATAAATATAGCTGGAATTTCTAGAATTGGCCTCAATTTAAGCAAAACAAAAAAGGCTGTCCCAAAGGACAGCCTTTTAAAGTCTTCCGTACTATAAATTATTTCTGTGCTGGAGGAAGAAGTACTACTAACATCTGAGCTGTGTCAGGTCCGATGTTTGTAACGCACTTAGGTGAACCACCTGCGATATGAACGCTGTCGCCTGCTTCAAGAACAGTTTCAATACCGTCTTCGCCTTTGAACTTCATTGTTCCGTGAAGAATGTAGTAAATAGATTCTGCTGGGTTAGCTGCGAATTCTGTGCCGCCACCTGCTGGAAGGAAATGTGTTAAACCATTGATAAGCTGTCCGCCATCAACGTCTGCAGGATCATGAAGTCTTGTGCATTTGCACTCATTGTGTCCAGGTGCTGTGTAAGTATAGTAACCATCTTTTTTTGTAATTTTGTAACCAGCCATTATAAAAAACCTCCTAAAATTATCAATTAAGCAACCCGTTCTGGGTCACAATATTTCATTGCTATTGTAGACCTTTTCTTTTGTAATTTCTACCCCTAATTTCATCCGTAGAAAAAGCCTTTACTTCATACGATTCTGACGTACAACCTCCCATGCCAGAATTCCTGCTGCCACGGAAGCATTCAGGGAATCAATGTCCCCCTTCATAGGGATGCTTACGACAAAGTCGCATTTCTCCCGTACTAAACGGCTTACCCCATTGCCTTCATTTCCGATAACTAAGCCGATAGCTCCGGTCATATTGCACCGGTACATTTCTTCTCCACCCATATCTGCACAGGCAAACCAGATTCCTTTTTCCTTTAACTGGTCAATGGTCTGGGCAATGTTAGTAACTTTTGCTACCAAAGTATGATAAACCGCTCCAGCACTAGCTTTGGCTACCGTTGCATTTACGGTTGCTGCCCGATGCTTTGGAATAATTACACCATGGGCGCCTGCCAGATTCGCACTTCGGATAATCGCTCCCAGATTATGAGGGTCCTCAATACCATCTAAAACGAAAATAAACGGTTTTTCGCCACGTTCTTCCGCCCGGGCCAGAATATCTTCCACCTCCGCATATTGAATGGCAGAAAGGTTTAAAATCGCGCCCTGGTGATGGCCCGTATCACTCATGGCATCCAGTTTTTCCTTCGGCACTGGAATCACCATAACGTTCTTTTCTTTCGCCTTTGCCACAATGGTTACCAAAGGACCGTCTTTTACGCCTTCCTGAACATACAGTTTGTCAATATTATCGTTGGTTTTCAGAGCTTCCAGAACCGGATTTCGTCCTTCCACCATTAATTCATGTTTTTCAGATTCTTTTTTATTATTTTGCATCGTTATACCGTTCGATTCCGTAATTCAATATTTCCGCAATCCGTTCCTTTCGGTCCATTAAGAACAAATACCCTACTAAGGCTTCTAAGCCGGTAGCTTTCCGGTATTCCGAAGGAGTACAGCTTCCCGGAATGGATACGCCCTTCGCATTTCTTCCCCTGCGGAATACGCCCTGTTCTTCTTCTGTTAAAAATCCTTCTTCCCCGTCTTTTCCCGTAAGGATGTCTGCGATTTTCGCCTGAGTAACAGCTTTGGAAAACTCTTTTGTTTTTTTATTTAGAGAATTTACATTACTGTCACTTTCCAGGACCGCTTTTTCCCGGAAAAACAGTTCATAAACGGAATCTCCTAAAAAAGCCAGATTCAAAGACGGAATTTCATTTATTTTCTGTGCCACTTAACGCCCTCTCTTGTATCTTCCAGAACGATGCCCATTTCAGCCAGCTTGTCACGGATCTTATCTGCAGTTGCGAAGTCTTTATTCTTTCTTGCGGCCTGACGTTCCGCAATCATATTCTCGATTTCTACGTCAAGAGATTCTTCTTCCTGGTCTAAAATGATACCTAAAATATCGCACATCTGTACCAGTCTAGCTTCTGCCAACTCTGCCAGGGCTGTGGATGATTTTTCATTAATGGTACTGTTAATTGCACGAACAAATTCGAAAACAGCTGCAATGGCATCTGCAGTGTTGCAGTCATCTTCCATAGAATCTTCAAATTTCTTTAAATATTCAGCGCCGAAGTCCTGATCCTCTCCTTCTTCAAACATGAAGGATCTTCCTTCTGCATTCTGCTCTGCATAATCTAATTTCTTCTTCGCATTCAGAATACGCTCCAGACCAGCCTTTGCAGATTCCATAAGATCATCAGAGAAGTTCAATGGGCTTCTGTAATGAGCGCTCAGCATGAAGAACCTAAGAACCTGAAGATCATATTTCTCCGCAATATCTCTTACGGTAAAGAAGTTTCCAAGGCTCTTGCTCATCTTGCTTCCGTTAATGTTCAGGAACGCATTATGCATCCAATAATTGGAGAAAATGCATCCGTTGGCAGCTTCGCTCTGTGCGATTTCATTTTCGTGATGAGGGAAGATTAAGTCTTCGCCACCAGCGTGAATATCGATGGTATCGCCTAAGTATTTCTTGCTCATAGCGCTGCACTCAATATGCCAACCTGGTCTGCCATCGCTCCATGGACTTTCCCAACTTGGCTCTCCCTCTTTTTTCGGTTTCCATAATACGAAATCCGAAGGATCTTCTTTGTCTTCTTCGCCAGTTACTTTAATCTCTCTGTGGCCGGACTGCATGTCGTCCAGATTCTTTTTGGACAGTTTTCCATAGCCTTTGAACTTTCTGGTACGGTAATAAACGGTTCCGTTGGACTCATAAGCATAGCCTTTATCAATTAAGGTCTGAATCAAAGCCTGCATTTCGCCGATTTCTTCCGTTGCCTTTGGATGAACGGTTGCTGGCTTAATATTCATACCTGCCATATCTTTTTTGCATTCTTCAATATAGCGTTCGGAAATAATCGCAGAATCAACGCCTTCTTCGTTTGCTTTCTTAATAATTTTATCGTCTACGTCTGTAAAGTTTGAAACATAGGTTACTTCATAGCCTTTATATTCCAAATAACGGCGGAAGGTATCAAAAACGATCATTGGACGGGCATTTCCGATATGAATCAGATTGTAAACGGTAGGTCCGCAGACATACATTTTGATTTTGCCGTCTTCAATCGGTACTAACTCTTCTTTTCTAGCATTTAAGGTGTTGTATATTCTCATGACTGTTCCTCTTTTCATGTATTTTACGTATTCTATAAAGTGTATCAAAATTCTTTCATTTCCTCAAGAAAATCAACACTATTTTTATGATTTAGAGCGTCTCAATCAGACAGATGGCACTAGCTGCGATGCCCTCTTTCCGTCCGGTAAATCCCATGCCTTCCTCTGTGGTTGCCTTAACGCTTACCATAGAGCTGTCGATTTCCAGAGCCTTCGCAATTCGCTCTCTCATCTGATCAATATAGGGCCGCATTTTCGGAGCTTGGGCAATAATGGTAGAGTCAATATTTCCAACAGTATAGCCAGCCTCTTTTAACACGTTTCCTACTTCTTGTAAAAGTTGAATACTATCGGCGCCTAAATACTGATCATCATTATCCGGAAACAGCTTTCCAATGTCTCCCAAAGCTGCTGCCCCCAATAACGCATCCATAATGGCATGCACCAGTACATCAGCGTCCGAATGGCCTTCCAAACCTTTTTCATAATCGATTTTTACTCCACCGATAATCAAAGATCTTCCCTCTGTTAATTTATGGACATCATATCCCTGTCCTACTCTCATCATAATTTCGTCCACCTTTATCCGACTTTTCTTAATTATTAATGATTATACCTGATTTTTCCCAAAAAGAAACTTTTTTGCTTTTTTACAAAAAGAAGTTGACATGTAAGGGTAAATTTAATACAATACTCAAGCACGACAAATTGCTTGAAGTAAGGGGTCTTAGCTCAGCTGGGAGAGCACCTGCCTTACAAGCAGGGGGTCACAGGTTCGAGCCCTGTAGGCCCCACTTAATTCAAACAAGAGTCTGTTATGGCGGGATAGCTCAGCTGGCTAGAGCATTCGGTTCATACCCGAAGTGTCGGCGGTTCAAATCCGTCTCCCGCTACTTTAAGAGAAGACTTCCGGTCTTCTCTTTTTTATTGCATTCCCTGATGGAATTCATTATGATAGCCTCAGTAAATTAAAGGAGAAAAAGCTATGCGTGATTATAAATTAGAACTGGAAGCAAGAGTAAAATGGATTCAGGAGCGTTTAGAGGATGCCCATTGCAGCGGTATCGTTTATGGAAACTCTGGTGGAAAAGACTCTGCTCTGGTTGGTATCTTATGTAAAAAAGCTTGCGACAATACGGTTGGCATTATTCTTCCATGCGCTTCTAAAAGAAACTTTGGCGAAGATATGAAGGATGGTCTGGAAGTTGCAGAACAGTTTGGTATTGAAACCCGTACCATTGATTTAACAGAAACCCGTCAGACCTTAATTGACCAGATTAAGAAATGCAATCCAAACGAAATGACCGATGCTGCCATTTCCAATATGGCTCCTCGTCTTCGTATGACCACATTATATACCATCGGTCAGAGCGAAGGCCGTCTGGTTGCCGGAACTGGAAACCGTGATGAACTTTATGTTGGTTATTACACGAAATATGGTGATGGCGGAACAGACTTCAATCCAATCGCAGACCTGACCGTTGGGGAAGTCTATGAATTCTTAGAGTATCTGGATGCTCCAATCAATATCCGTACCAAAGCTCCTTCTGCTGGTTTATTTGAAGGCCAGACCGATGAGGCGGAAATGGGTATTAAATATGCAGACTTAGATGAATTCTTGCTGACCGGAAAAACTAATCCGGAAGCTCAGGAAAAGATTGAACGGATGCATGCACGCAGTGAACATAAGAGAATCGGCATCCGTCTTTATGGCGTAAACTAATTTTAAAAAAATTCAAAAAAACTATGAAAGGGACGGTTCCTCCGTCCCTTTTGTTTTATATTTCACGCCGGCCATCGTGTGCTCCCAGGAAAAATCAAATATGTGCTCTGGACACCGATGATACACCCGAAGGCATACTCCTCCCCAGAACCGGCTGAGAAATCCTTTTGATGTAAAATATTATAAATCGATTTTTCATATATACAATCTGAATTAATAATTTTTTAACAAAGAATATGATACAATAAATTCATGAAAATGAACCCGAATGTGAGGAAGAAAATGCTGAAATACGAAAGCTTATCTCCAGAAATGGAAAACATCATTAGAAAAAACTTCACGGAAAATCTTTCGGAATATGCCTTCTCTAGCGAAGCCGCAATCCGTAGAAATTCCGGCCATGACCGTCCGACTTTTATTCGTCCGGCATTTGTCCGTGATGCCGATAAAATCGTTCATTGTCCATATTTTGGACGTTACGCAGACAAAACCCAGGTATTTTCTTTCTACAAAAACGACGATATTTCCCGTCGTTCTCTTCATGTTCAGTTAGTTTCCCGAATCGCCCGTACCATCGGCAGAGCTCTCTGCCTGAATCTGGATTTGATTGAAGCCATCGCTTTAGGTCATGATATGGGACATACTCCATTCGGCCACACGGGAGAACGTTTTTTAGACGACTTATTAAAATCCCATACGGGTCGCCGCTTTAATCACAATATCCAATCGGTCCGGGTCTTAGACAAGATCTTTCCGTATAACATTACGCTACAGACTCTGGATGGAATCGCTTGTCATAACGGTGAGTTGGAATTATCCGAATACCGCCCTTATGTTGGAAAAACCTTTGAAGAATTTGATCAGGAAATCGAACAATGTTTTATTGATTCCGACTATATTAAGAAGCTGGTGCCTTCCACGCTAGAAGCCTGTGTGGTCCGTGTCTCCGATATTATCGCCTATCTAGGAAAAGACCGTCAGGATGCAGAACGAGCCAATGTGGATATTGAAAATGTCTTTGAAGACGATGCTATTGGCACCAACAATGCAGAAATCATCAACAACTTAGTTGTGAATATCGTAGAAAACAGCTTTGGCAAACCTTACATCAAGATGGACGATATCCATTTTAATGCATTAAAGAAAGCCAAAGCTGATAACTATGATCTTATTTATTTCGGTAGTACCGCTCAAACTCCGCAGTATAAAACCGTAGAAAGGATGATGAAAGAAATATACGAATCTCTTTTGGATGATCTAAAAGCCGACCGGAAGATTTCTCCAATATTTACCCATCATATTGACTACGTAAATAAGGCCCACTATACCCGTACTGTCCCTTATGAGTCCACGGAGCCGAATCAACTCGTTACGGATTATATTGCCAGCATGACCGATGACTACTTTATCGAATTATACAAGTATATGTTCCCGGATAGTTCTCTTTCCATTGAATATATTGGATACTTTGATGAGTAATCAATAGCCCAAATTTTCGTTAATCAGGACTACCTCAAAATCACTTCCACCTGGTTTTTTCCATAAAACAGAAAGGCCGTTGCAGATTCGGTCTGGACTAGTGCAGTTGTAACATTTGTCTGCCTTTTCTGCACAAGGAGTCTTTCGATTTAATCGCTGTGCATTTAACGGTGCAGCGATATTTCTTGCACGATAAAGAGCGCTATCATAATCTGGCGCCAGCTTATTTGCACCAACAATCAGATAAACTTTTTTATGTCCGTACATAATGGCAGATACCCGGTTGCAGGTTCCGTCAATATTAATAATTTCTCCAGTTTCTGCCAGTCCATTTACAGAGGAAAAATAGATATCTGCTACCTGGGCCCGTTTATAAGTCTCTTGTTTATCCAAACCTGGAATATTATTCCAATGCCAGTAAATATCATTGTGTTTGGAAAGTAGGTCGTAAAGTCCCATGTCCTGAATGGTTACAGAACCGCCAATGCCAATAGTTGCACCATCAATTTCTTTATCCAGATAGTCTGCTGCTTCTTTTGCCGTTTCAAATACGGATACTTGGAAGCCATTCTTTTCCAGATTTCCTTTTACTGTTGTAAAATCCATTTCTTACCTCGCTGCAATTGCTTCAATCTCGCAAAGAGCTCCCTTTGGAAGGTCTTTTACTGCTACGCAGCTTCTTCCTGGAGCACTTACGAAATATTTTGCGTATACTTCATTAAATGCTGCAAAATCACCCATATCTGCAAGAAAACAAGTTGTCTTGATTACATTTTCAAAGCCCAGTCCTGCTGCCTCTAAAATAGCGCCAACATTTTTACAAGACTGCTCTGCCTGCTCTGCAATGGCTCCCTCTACAATATTTCCTGTTGCTGGATCAATTGGAATCTGTCCAGATGTGAATACGAATCCATTTGCCTCATAAGCCTGTGAGTATGGTCCAATTGCTGCAGGTGCTTTTGCTGTTTCGATTTTTTTCATTTTTGGTCTCCTCTTATCTGTAATTTATCTGTAAAAATAACCAGTATTTTTCTAACCCTTATCGGATAATTGTTCCAATTCTTTCTATTCTTCTTTTCCCAAAACCACGGTTATATACTCGTGATGAACTTCTGGCAGGAATTTGTTCAGAATATCTTCTGTTTTGATTTTCAGACTGGAAGTATTAATGCATGGATGACAGCCAATATAATCATTTTTCAGTACGTCTTCATCAATCAAAAGCTGAACGTTATTTTCTTTATCATTCATCAATCCAAGAATACTTAAAGAGCCAGGTGTAATGTCCAAATACTCTTCCATGTACTCTCCCGGTCCGAAAGAAAGCCGGGCGCTGTTAATCTGATGAGATAATTCTTTTGTTTTAAATTTTTTATCCCCCGGAAGCAAAAGCATATAAAACTTTGTCTTCTGGCTGTTACAAAGAAACAGGTTTTTACAAATGGAAGTTGGCGCCAAAGCTTTATCGATTTCTTCACAAGCTTCAATGGTAAAAGCCGGTTCATGATCTACTCTTTCGTATTCAATTCCCAGCTGGTCTAAAAAATCGTAGGTTCGGATTTCTTTTTCTAATCTGCCCTCGTTGGTTTCCGGTCTTCCTTTTTGTAATTCCATTCGAAGTTCTCCATATCCTTTGTATTTATGGCAATTATACAATATTCCCCCTTCTTTTTCATCATTTTAGAAACTTCTCCCGTTTTTTCCAATATGATATAATGCAAAAAAATGGAGGTGTAATATGCGAATCGATGTTCAATGTCATGTTTTTCCTAGAAAGATTGAAAAATATTTCTTTGAAAATGATTATCCAAAATGTGCAAGAATGGGCGAAGGCTTTTTCTGCGACTTTGGCTGCCAAAAATTATTACTTCCTGATTCTCAATACTTACCAGAAAATATACTTAAATCAATGGATCAGGGGCAAGTTGATATTTCTGTAATCAGCCCAAATATTCCTGACCCGGGCTTCCTGAAAAAGGAAAAGGGTGTTGATTTCTGTAAAGAAATAAATGAAGAAGTGAAAACTATTGTGGACAACAGCGACGGCAGATTTTATGGAATCGGCCTTCTTCCTTGGACTTCTCCGGATGACGCCGTAAAAGAAGTAGACCATGTTTTAGATTTAGGAATGAAAGGCGTCATGCTGTTCTCTAGGAACGGTGACTTACAAGTAGACGACCCTTCCTTAATTCCGGTTTACGATAAAATTGAAGCTGCAGGCCTTCCAATCAGCATCCATCCAACAGTTCCGATGTGGGGCGATGCCATCGGCGATTATGCAATGGTTGCTTCCTTCTCCTTCATTATCGATACTGCTTTTGCTTTTATTCGTCTGTGTAATAGTGGCATTATGGACAAGCATCCAAATCTAAAAGTGATTATGCCTCATGCCGGCGGCGTTCTTCCTTATCTGGACGGACGTATGCCTCATGACCTTCCACCGGTGGGCCCAGACGGAAAGCCGAGACCTCGTACGGTTTACGAGATCATGCACAGCGACCAGGCTTGGTTTGATTTAGCAAACCACTCTCCGTTCATTATGAATTATTTCAAGGGATATTTAGGATTGGACCATGCAATGTACGCTACCGATTATCCATTTGCAGACCAGAAGCGTGTTACGGAGCTTCAGGGGACTTTGGAATATACGGAAGAAGAGCTAGAAAAGATCAATTGGAAGAATGCAAACGAAGTATTCCAATTGGGTCTGTAACATTTCAATTAATTCATTGTCATCTACCTGTTATTTTTGACTTTTCAGCGAAATTTGCGAGATGTGTACAATTAGTTTTTCGCTTTTCGGCGAAATTAGCGAGATGTGTACAACTAGTTTTTCGCTTTTCGGCGAAATTAGCGAGATATGTACAGTTAGTTTTCACTTTACGACAAAATAGTTGAGATATGTACTTTGAAAAGCGTACATATCTCAATTTTTATGTCATTATTCTTTTCAGCGCTTGTACATATCTCAACTTTTTCCACAGTTTTCATTTCAGTACCTGTACATATCTCAACTTTTTCAACATTTCTCTTTTTCGCACCTGTACATATCTCAACTTTTTCGCAATTATGCGTCATTAAAGGATGTTCTCGTAGAATAAAAGGACGGATTTTGACCACCACTTTCAATTTTTTCATATAAAAGAGTAGACATAGGGATATGTCTACTCTTTTAAAGTTGATTGACTTTACTATTATTTACAGTGTTTCAAAAAAAGTTGTTTCTTCCAACGGTTTCTTGTCGGAATGCTTGTCTGCCGGGGTTGCATCCTCTGCTGGATATCCCATAACTAAAGCACCTACTGCCTCATAGTTCTCTGGAAGATTAAATTCTTCTTTCGCTTTCGCTGGATCAAAGAACATAATCCAAGTAGAACCGATTCCTAACTCTGCTGCTTCCATCATGATATGAGTGAGAACGATAGAGCCGTCAACATCTGCGCTGTCTTTTCCATCAAACGGCCGTTTCCAGGTTAAATTCTTGTCCGCACAAACAAGAATAACCAACGTTGCGCCGTAAGAGCATGGAGAACATTTACTCCATTTTTCCAAAGCTTCTTCGCTTTGAAGAACTAACACCTTCTGTGGCTGATAGTTACATGCCGTAGGAGCAATCTGTGCCGCTCTTAAAATCTTATCTAATTTTTCTTTTTCTACCTTCTGTCCGGAGAAACTACGAACAGAATATCTTTTCTCTGCAAGCTCTAAAAATTCCATCAGTCTTCTCCTTCTTTATCCTTCTATTTTTTTATGTTCAAATCGCAACTGACCATTTTCAATATAGATCAGTCCGTATTCGCCATTCAATACAGCGCCCGGATTATAGGTAATTACCCCATCTTCCTCTTCCAGACATTGTTTATGGATATGTCCATATAAAGCGGCCTGACAGCCCTTTTCTTTCGCCTGTTCCACTAATCGTTTGGTGCCATACTCTACGCGTTGGTCAAATCCATGAGTAAGTAGGAAAGGGACTCCTCCCTGTGTCGTTTTTATGGTTACTTCTTCCTTGCTGTCCCGGTCGCAGTTTCCACAAACCTGAAAAACTCTCATAGAGCCTTCTGCATTTATATCAATGCCATTCTCTACCAAGCCTAATTCCAAATCCGCTTCGCCATCTCCAAGATAGAAAAGCGCATCAGCATCTATATGCTCTTTTATGATATTAAATACTCTAGTTCTTTTTCCATGAGTATCCGACATTACTAATATTTTCATACTGAGACCCCTTATGCCTCCGGGATATTACAGATATCTACCCATTGAATGTAACCGGAAACTTTTTCCAGATCTTCGATGGTCAACTTTACCGCGCTGTTTGCACTGCCACAAGCCGGATAAACGAATTCAAAACGCTTTAAAGACTCGTCTAAGTAAACTTCTACACCATCCTTAATTCCAAAGGGACAAACGCCACCAACATCATGGCCAATGAGCTCATGAACTTCATCAAAAGTCAGCATTTTTGCTTTGGTCTGGAAGAATGCTTTGTATTTTGGATTACTTACTTTTGCGTCGCCGGCGCAAAGAATCATTACAGGTTTATCATTTACTTTAAAAGTAAGGGATTTGGCAATCTTTTCTGGCTCAGTACCAACAGCCTTTGCCGCTAATTCTACGGTCGCACTGGAAACTTCAAAAATCATAATACGGTCGCCATAGCCTAAATCTTCCAGATATCTTTTTGCAGTTTCAAGAGCCATTACTCTTCCTCCTTACGTTCTTCAACTTTTTCTGTTGCAGTTTCCACCGTTGCTGCAGATTCTTCTGTTTTTTCTACGGTATAGGTTTCCCACTTGGAAGCGTTCTTTTTCTCTTCTCCGTGAGTTTCCTCATATTTTTCATTTTTCTTTGCCTTACGGGCAGCAATCCTGTTCTTAGAAAACGTTAATGTTCCCGCATTACCTTCCGTTAGAACTAGCTCAAAATTCGGGGTCCAGGTTTTTTGAGAAAGACGTATTCGATTGATAATCAGTATCGCTAGAGTTCCCGCCACCACTGCAATGGAGAGAAGCTGGGATACTGCCAGATTCGTATGCCCAATATACAGAGAATCGGTTCGTAAACCCTCAATCCAGGCTCTTCCTAAAGCATATCCACCTAAATACCATAGTAAAACTTCTCCGTTATATTTCTGGTATTTCCGGAAAATCAGAATCAGAATGAATACACTAATACACCACAGAGATTCATATAAGAAGGTCGGGGTAACCTGAATATACTGGGTTCCGTCAACGGTCTTTATATTCTGCTTCATCAGATCCGTAACTACGCCACTAGCCTCGTCATATTTAATCTGCATAGCAAATAAAGAATCCGTAAATTCACCATAAGCTTCCCGGTTAAAGAAATTGCCCCAACGGCCAAGAGCCTGTGCTAAAACGATTCCCGGAGCCGCCGTATCCAGAACTCTTAAAATACTGATTTTCTTAACTTTTGCAACAACGAAAGCTGCAAGAAAGCCGCCGATAATACCGCCGTAAATAGCTAAACCGCCGCCTCTTAAGTTCAAAATTTGATCTGGATTGGCAATATAATAATCCAAACTGAACAGAACATAATAAAGTCTGGCGCCAATAATACCGAAAATAATCGCTGCAATTGCGATATCAATATAATCATCGGAACATTGATTGGTCTTTTTTGCATAAGAAGTACATATCAGAATGCCTAAAATCATTCCGATAGCAATTATCAGTCCATAAAACGCAATACTGAAATTGCCTATTTTAATTTGAGAAGGAAAATAGCCAAGCTTAATTCCCAGGTGCGGAAATATAATGCTGGCTACACCTTTTGCACCATCTAATAACATTTAGAGATCCTCTCTGACGGTTTTATACATTGAAACGGAAAACAATAATGTCATCGTCCTGAACAACATATTCTTTGCCTTCCATACGAATCAGGCCTTTTTCACGGGCTGCATTATAAGAACCCAGTCTGATCAAATCGTTATAGTTAACAACCTCTGCTTTGATGAATCCTCTTTCAAAGTCCGTATGTATTTTACCTGCAGCCTGAGGCGCCTTCATGCCCTTCGTAATGGTCCATGCACGAACTTCTTTCTCACCAGCTGTCAAGAAACTGGTCAGACCTAAAATAGAATAACTTGCCTTTACTAATTTATCCAGACAAGACTCAGAAAGGCCCATATCTTCTAAGAATAACTGTTTTTCTTCATCATCCAGCTCGGATAATTCTGCTTCCATCTTTGCGGATACCACGAATACTTCGGAATTTTCTCCTGTCGCATATTCCCGAACTTTTCCAACATGCTCATTGGATGCTCCGTCGTCTGCTAAATCATCTTCGGAAACGTTGGCAGCATAAATTACCGGTTTATCGGTCAGAAGATTGAAGGTAGCCATCATTTCTTTTTCGTCATCACTTAATTCTAAAGATTTTGCTAATTGTCCCTGCTCTAAATGAGCTTTTATTTTTTCACAAAGAGCAACTTCTGCGGCAAGCGCCTTATCGTTTCTAGCGCCTCTGGAAGCTTTTGCAATTCTTCTTTCCAGAATCTCGATATCCGAGAAAATCAGTTCAAGATTAATCGTTTCGATATCACGAAGAGGGTCAACACTTCCATCTACATGAACTACATTCCCATCTTCAAAACAACGAACTACATGAACAATAGCATCCACTTCACGAATGTTTGCCAGGAACTGGTTTCCTAAGCCTTCTCCTTTGGATGCTCCTTTAACTAAGCCTGCAATATCTACAAATTCTACCGTTGCAGGCGTGATTTTCTGGGAATTATAAAAATCTCCTAATACTTGAAGTCTTTTATCCGGTACAAAAGCAATTCCAATATTGGAATCAATGGTACAGAACGGATAGTTTGCACTTTCTGCTCCAGCCTTTGTCAAAGCGTTAAATAAAGTACTTTTTCCAACATTTGGAAGGCCAACGATACCTAATTTCATATCTATTTTAATCTCCTATCTATATCAATTTATATCCAAAAATAATATATTATTTTACCATTCCGTAGGGGAATATTCAATGAAATATAAACCGGCGGACCTAAATGATCCGCCGGCATTCATTTTATATAATGTTTCGTATGTTTTTCTCCCAAGCCTGGTTGTGAATGATTCTTCCCACATTCAGTTTTCGCAAGATTCTTACATAAACGCTCCGATCCACAGACATTTTGTACAAAGTTTTTCCTTCCAAGTCTCCAAATATTACTTCCCGGTTCGTCCCCACAGCTTCCATCGCATGACGGATACAAGAAATAAAGTCATCCACATCCATCGAAGAAGTAAATTCATACAAATAAGTGGCTGCATTTTCCGGAATTACCAGTTCCACTACCGCTTTTCCTGCTTTTATTCCTGCAAACCAGAAAGCATCATCCTCTGGTGAAAATAACCCGGTAATTATCAAATCGGAAACTTCTCGGATGATTTCATACTGCGCCTTCCGGTCGCCTAATCTGGTTTCAAGATTACGTTCTAACTCTTCATGGGATTGTTTCCATTTTGCACAGGCATCCGCATGATATTTTCCCAGTCGTTCAAAATATACCAGAGAATCTCTTCCCATCCTGCCAATGGAGTAGTACTCACCCGTATCCAGTTTCAGATGTAACTGATAACCATCTACCATAGGTTTTTGGGCGAAACATAAAGGAACTCTTCTTGCATTCTTATCATGCGGAACAATACAAATACAGTCCTTATAAAGGCCTATATGAGCTTTACTTTTTTTGGAAAGTTCCGGCTCTATATATTCATAGTCACCTTCCGCTTCGTACTCCGCCTTTGCGGGTACAAACAGAGACTGTCTGCTTCGTTCATCATAAGCGGACCACAAATTTTCAAAGAAATCTTCTGTATTTCTTCCCAGTTTTGAAATTTCCAAATCTGAATTTGCTACAACCGGATCCACTACAATAAACATATGATAATTGATCAGTCTCATATCATAAATAAAGGCATAATCAATCTCTTTCGTATATCCCTTGGCTCTGAGCAGCAGCTTTTCATCCCCTATGGAAGCAGACCCCTCAAAGCTTATCTGGTCAACAGAAAACGTGCATGGATAATCCATAGGTTGCTCCTTTCAAAGGCTTTTTCTTATAATTTTGTTCCACACTCGCCACAGAACTTGGTTCCTGGAGCATTTTCAAATCCACAATTTGGACATACAGGGTTTGTTTCAACCTTGGCACCACACTCACCACAGAACTTCAGTCCTGGTGCAAGCGGTGCACCACAGTTTTTGCAGATATTCTGGTTTAAAGGCTTTCCACAGCTATTGCAGAATTTACCGCTTCCAGAAGGTTTACCGCAATGTGGACAAAGAGTAGTTCTTGTTTCCAGTTTTCCTGTCCATACGGTTGCTGTCTCAGCTAGTTCATCAATATTTCTACGCATTGCCTGATTTCTAGCTTTTGCTACATAAGAAGCCTCTCTTGGTGCGCACTCAATACATAAGCCCTCTTCTTCGTTCCAACAATCTGCACAAACCCATTTATTGCAGGAAGGACATTTCGTAAAATATGGTTTTATTTCTTCCTGAGCAACGTCAAAAGCGCGCTCCTGTTCTTCTCTCCACTCTGGTCCGTAAGTATCTAGTTTATCACGGAACAGATTTGCTCCGTTCTCCAGAGTGTTGGTAATACCGGAAAGTTTTCCACCAAACATTCCGCCAATAGAACCCAAACCACGGCTTAAAGTTTCACCACTTTTTCTCTTTCCATACGTTGTTGAACGTATAAAAGACGACTTAAATCCATTGCCACAGCAATCACAATGAAACTCAAACTGAAATCCAGCGTCTGTGCAATGATCCGTATAGTTTCTCGTAAATGGATGTAACATAATGACCCCCTTCCACTCAATATCATATTTGATAATCGTATCAATTTTGTAAATGTATGTATTTAGTATATCACTACATACTATAAAAACAACAAAAAATACTTTGACGCATTAACGCGATGCGAATGAAGGCTTCCGCTATTCCTTCAGTTGGCCGTATCTTGCTTCCAGTTCTTTCGCTTCTCGTTTTGCTTCAACCTTCGGAACGATAATCCGGAATATTATTCCGTGAATCAGGAAGAATGCTGCTGACATAAGCAATACGAATCTCCACATCGTCCAGGTAATTGGAACCAGTGAGAATAATCCCGGCGCAACTAAAATAGCTCCCACTGACAAAGCAATCAACAGAACCAACATTCCCCATTTCCATTTATTCATCTTTCCGGAAATATCGAAGATTGCAAGAATGCCTACGATAAGCGCGGTAAAGGTTGCCATCGTAGAGATCTGAGCAGCATCCGCTCCACACAAAGTTCCTGCAAATAAATCAACTCCGATAATCGCGAATAACGTAAAAATACCTGTTGGAATGGCCACCTTAAACACGTTCCAGAGAAAATGTTTTTTAATTCGGTTGTTGTTCGGCTCCAAAGCCAGACAGAAGGATGGAATACCGATTGTAATGCCACCAATTAAGGTTACCTGTATATTTTCAAATGGATATGCAATACTGGTTACAAATACAAATATAATCGCCAGAATTACTGCATAAGTGGTTTTCGTTAAATAAAGTGCTGCCGATCTTTGCAGATTGTTAATGGACTTTCTTCCTTCTCCTAAAACTAAAGGAAGAGACGCAAAGTTGGAGTCCATTAAAACCATATTGGCTACATTTCTGGCTGCATCAGAACCGCTCTGCATAGCAACACTGCAGTCCGCCTCTTTTAAAGCCAGAACGTCATTGGCACCATCTCCCGTCATGGCAACAGTATGACCATGAGCCTTTAAGGCTTTTACAATGTCCAGTTTTTGATAAGGCGTAACTCTTCCAAAAATCGTATATTTATCCACCGCTTGCTCGATTTCTTCATAAGAAGTAAGGCAAGTCGCATCGATATACCGGTCCGCATGGTCCAAGCCAGCTTCTGCAGCAACTTTCGAAACTGTTACCGGATCATCGCCAGAAATAACTTTCAATAAAACATCCTGTTTCTTGAAATAATTTAAGGTATCGGCTGCATCTTCCCTTACTTTGTCGCCGATAACGATAAATCCACATGGTTCAATACCCTTTGGCAAGAATTTTCCAGATTCTGACTCAGCTCCATTTTCATCCAAAGGAAGGCCTTTGCTTTTCGCAAACAGGACCACACGTTTTGCGTTTTTGGTATATTTCTCCACAATTGGCTCAAAATCCGTTGCTTGTTCCGGAAGAACGAATTCCGAAGCGCCTAAAATCAAAGAACCCTGGCCAGAAATAGAAAGAAGGCTCCACTTTTTGTCAGAAGAGAAAGGAATCGTAAGATTCTCGTTTCGAATTTCCAAATGCTCTTTTTCGATTTCAAAGAAACTTCGAATTGCATCCAAAGTTGTGTTCTCATCATCGATAGACAATGCGAACCGTTTAATGTCCTCATAGATAGCGCTATTTTCGCTATCTTCTTTATTAACTTCATTTCCATGAAAGTCCAGAATAGTTTCCACCTTCATGCTGCCTTCTGTAATAGTACCGGTTTTATCCAGACACAGTACATCAACTCGGGCCAGATTCTCCACGCTGTATAAATCCTGCACCAAAGTATGATGAACAGAAAGTCTTACAACGCTGACTGCCAGAACCATGGTAACAATCAGAACCAGGCCGCCTGGAACCATAGCCGAAACGGCGGCAACGGTATGAACCATAGCCTCGGTAAAACTCTGCTCTACATGGAAAAAGTTGTTCCATACGAAAAGACCTGCCAACGGAATAATTAAAATAGCAAGGACTCTTACGATGGATTTCACCGATTTCATAATGACAGAATTGGATTTTTTCAGATATTTCGCACCCAGAGTAATCTTATTTACAAAGTTTTCTTCTCCGATATGCTCTACTTCCGCCATAACTTTTCCGGAAATCAAAAAGCTGCCGGACAACAGATGGTCCCCCGTTTTTTTATAGATTGGAGTACTTTCTCCGGTAATCAGGCTTTCATTTACCTGACATTCTCCATCTAAAACTACAGCATCGGCACAGATTTGATAGCCATTCTTCAGCTGCATAATGTCTCCTAAAAGAATGTCTTTTACCGGTACTTCCTTTAATTCTCCGCTACGTAACACATGGGCCTTTGGTGCGGATAACAAAGAAAGTTTTTCTATGGTTTTCTTCGCACGAATTTCCTGTAAACAGCTTAAGCCAAAGTTCCAGATAACTACCAGAAAGAACAAGGCGTTCTTCCAGGAGCCAACAATGATAATACAAGTTACTAAAATCGCATTTACAAGATTAAATAAGGAAAACAGATTGTCTTTTACAATCTGTTTGTAAGATTTCGTTTTAACATCCAGGTCCCCATTTACCAGGCCCTGGTTGATTTTTTCTTCCACCTGCTCCGCAGATAACCCTTGGGTCAGTTTTATATTTAATTCTTCATTTTGGGTTTCAATCATTTGGAATTGATTCCTGCTTTTCGTTTATTTTTATTTCTACGAGAAGGATTTTTGTTTTATCGACTTTTTTTGCCGTCAAAATACAATTTTGTACTTCTGCCCATTCTCCTTCTTCCGGAATACGTTCTAATTGCTCAATCAAAAGACCTCCGATAGAGTCATAGTCTTCGGATTCAAATTCCGTTCCAATTTCTTCATTTACATCATCCAGACTTAACTGTCCCTGAACTTCGTAAACATTTTCACCGGTTTTTACAATTTCCAAATCTTCATCGTCGTCATATTCATCTTTGATGTCGCCAACGATTTCTTCTAACAGATCTTCTAAGGTAATGATACCTGTAGTATCACCGTATTCATCCAGAACAAACATGAATCCGGTTCTTTCCTTTTTCATTTCGACCAGAAGCTCTGACAAGTGCTTTCCTTCATAGGTATAGCCCGTCTGACGAAGAATATTTCTTACTCGGAATCCTTCCGGATCGATATCAATAAGGTCCTTTACATTCACCAGACCTACGAATTCTTCTCCATCATCGTGATAAACCGGAAGTCTCGTAAAATGAGTTTCCTTAAAAACTTTGATGATTTCTTCATAATCGGAATCAATATTGATAGACGCTACATGGATTTTCGGCACCATAACTTCCTTTACCGTAGTATCGGTAAAATCATAAACATTGTTAATAATGTCTTTTTCTTCGTTGGTGGTAACGCCTTCTTCGTGGCTCACTTCTACAATGGAACGGATTTCATTTTCCGTGTAGGACTCCGTATGCTCTTCTTTCTTTACTCCAAACAAGAAGAGAACGCCCTTTGCCAGGAAATTAATGGCTGCCGCAATCGGAGTAAATACAATCATCAAAACATTGATCACTGGAGCAAATCTAAGGCCTATTTTTTCCGCCCGGTAGGTGGCCATGGTCTTCGGTGCAATTTCTCCAAAGATCAGTACTAAAAGAGTTAAAATACCGGTTCCGACACTAACAAAAGCAGAACCGAAAAGCTTCTGTACAACAATGGTTGCCAAGGCAGAAGCCGTCAGATTTACAATATTATTGCAAATCAAAATAACGCTGAGCATCTTGTCCTTATTATCCAGGACTTTTTCCAGAACCTCCGCGTGTTTAACACCCTCATCGACTAAAGATTTTAGTCGATGAGGAGTGATGGTTGTCAGTGCTGTTTCTGAAGATGAAAAGAATGCAGAAAGCACTAAAAGAATAAGAATAATAATTATCTGAAAGGTAATCATTTAGCTACAATATTAACAATTCTTCCAGGAACATAGATTTCTTTTACGATATTTCCTGTCAGCTTGTCTCCTAAAGCCTCCTTCGCTTTTGCAATAGCGTCTTCTTTGCTGCAACCAGCTGGAATGGTAATGGTTACTTTTACTTTACCATTTACCTGAACGCCAATTTCAATTTCGTCGTCCTTGCAAAGTTCTTCGTCATAGGTTGGCCAACCATATTTCGCATCGAATACGCTCTCTTCGTGTCCATATGCCTGCCACATTTCTTCTGCAACATGAGGAGCAAATGGGGCCAATAAGCGGATATAGCATTCAATAGTTTCTTTATCGATTCCGCCGGTCTTCTTAACCAGGTCTGCGAATTTGTTGTTATATTCCATGAAACCGCTGATAACGGTATTCAGGCTGAATGCTTCCAATCTCTTGGTAATATCGCGAACCAGTTTATTACGGAGTTTAATCATTTCCGGAGTAGCTTCTACGCCAGCTTCCAGACTGGACATTGCCAGATTATAAAATCTGCCAAGGAAACGATATACACCGTCAATACCGCTAGCATCCCATACAGAATCCAGCTCTGGAGGTCCGATAAATAATTCGTAAAGTCTTAAGGAGTCACATCCATAGTCATTTACCATGTCATCTGGAGATACTACGTTTCCTTTGGATTTACTCATCTTTTCGATTTCACCAGTATTAACGTTTCTACCAGTAATCATGCCCTGGTTGAACAGTTTCTTAAATGGCTCATTGAAATCAACTACGCCGATATCATTTAAGAATTTTGTATAGAATCTGGAGTAAAGCAGATGAAGAACAGCATGTTCTACACCACCGATGTACATATCTACTGGCAGGTATTTATCTGCTTTTTCACGATCTACTAATTTTTCTTTGTTGTGTGGATCTACGTATCTTAAGAAATACCAGGAAGAACCAGCCCACTGAGGCATGGTGTTGGTTTCTCTCTTTGCAGGTTTTCCACAGCATGGGCAAGTGGTATTTACCCATTCATCAATGGCTGCCAGTGGAGATTCGCCGGTGCCCGTAGGTTCATATTTTTCAACTTCTGGAAGAAGTAATGGTAACTGATCTTCTGGTACAGGAACACATCCGCAGTCTGGGCAGTGAATAATAGGAATTGGTTCACCCCAGTAACGCTGACGGCTGAATACCCAGTCACGAAGTTTGTAGTTTACCTGTTTCTTTCCTAAGCCTTTGCTTTCAATTTCATCTGGAGCAGTTTTCTTCAGCTCGTCGGATTTTCTTCCGTTCCATTCGCCAGAATTGATAACAATACCAGACTGAGTATAAGCTTTCTCTAAAGGCTCAATTTCATTTCCATCCGGGCTAATAACCTGGATAATTGGAAGGTTGAATTTTGTTGCAAATTCAAAGTCTCTGTCATCATGAGCAGGAACGCACATAATAGCGCCGGTTCCGTAATCTGCCAGTACATAATCTGCTAACCAAATAGGAACTTTCGCACCATTCAGAGGATTGATTGCATATCTTCCGGTGAATACACCAGTTTTTTCTTTATCCTGAAGACGATCTACAGAAGATTTCATGGATGTCTTGAAAATGTAATCATCAACTTCCTTCTGTCTGTCTTCCGTTGCTAATTCTGAAGCGCCTGCATATTCTGGAGCAAGAACCATGAAAGTAGCACCATAAAGGGTATCCGGACGAGTGGTATAAACGGTGATGGACTTATCCGTTCCGTCAACTTTGAAATCGATTTCAGCACCGGTGGATTTACCAATCCATTCGGTCTGCATCTTAATAACCTTCTCCGGCCAATCCAGTGTTTTTAAATCTTCAAGGAGTCTATCTGCATAAGCAGTAATTTTCAGCATCCACTGTCTTAAATTTTTCTTTGTAACTTCTGCGCCGCATCTCTCGCATTTGCCGTCTACAACTTCTTCGTTTGCAAGACCAGTCTTGCAGCTTGGACACCAGTTAATTGGCATTTCTTTCTCGTAAGCAAGGCCTTTTTTGAACATCTGAACGAAAATCCACTGCGTCCATTTATAGAAGTCAGGATCTGTAGTATTTACTTCACGGTCCCAGTCATAAATAGCTGCGATCTGGTTCATCTGTCTCTTAATGTTGGAAATGTTGTCTGCGGTAGTAATTGCAGGATGGATTCCCATCTTGATTGCGTAGTTTTCTGCTGGAAGACCAAACGCATCCCATCCCATTGGATGAATCAGGTAGTAGCCCTGCATTAATTTATAACGGCTCCAAACATCACTGATTACATATCCTCTCCAATGACCTACATGAAGTCCGGATCCGGATGGATATGGAAACATATCCAGGCAGTAATATTTATCCTTCTTGCCATCGTCAACATTTACAGGTTTTTCTTCCCAAATGTCATGCCATTTCTTTTCAATTTCCTTGTGATTATACACTGCTTTCATTTTACGTTGCCTTTCTATACATCGTGGTTTCGCTACAGCCGATTCCGGCGTTCACTTCTTCACTTTTTTATTATGTTACTAAGTTTTCGATAAGACCTCTTAACAGTTTATTTGCAGCAGTTTTACCTGCGGAAGTTAAGATACTGGAAGCAACTTTCCCTGCTTCTTTCTTAGCTTTTTCTCTTTCTTTTCTCTTTCTCTCTTCTTCTTTCAGTTTTTCTCTTTCTTCTTTGCGGATCTGAGCCAGTTCCTCTTTTGTCAGCTTCGGTTCTGCCTCTGCTTCTCTTTCTGCTGCCTCAGCTGCTGCCAGAGAAGGTTCTGCTGCCTGCTGCTGAGCTGCTAAGGCTGCTTCACGCTCTGCCTGAGCGGCTTGTACCAGAGAAGGACCTTCTGCTACAGTTGCGGTAGTTACTGCAGCTGCTGCGATAGGAGCCGTTCCAGGAGCATAGCCTTGATTTCTAGGTTTTCCGCAATGCTGACAGAACAATCCGGTATTTCCGAGCTGGCCACATCCACAATCCCATGGGCCTTCTAACGGTGCTGGCTGTGGAGTAACTGCTGGTTGTGGAGCTGCTGCCGGCTGTGGCGCACCAGCAACTTTTCCAGTCAATAATTCATAAGCAGACTCTCTATCTACGGCCTGATAATACTTCGCATACATATCGCTGGAAGCAATCAGACTCTGTAATAATTCATCTTCAATGGTTCCCATCTGGCTCTGTGGAGGAAGAATCTTCGCATTCTGAACCATGCTAGGAGCACCCTTCTCATCCAGGAAGGATACTAAAGCTTCGCCCGTTCCTAACTGGGTAATTACTTCTTCCGTCTTGAATTCCGGATTTACAACAAAGCTCATGGCTGCAGCCCGAACTGCTTTCTGGTCTGCTGGAGTATAAGCTCGTAAAGCATGCTGAATTTTATTTCCCAACTGTGACAGAACAACGTCCGGAATATCTGTAGGACTCTGGCTGATAAAGTAAACACCAACGCCTTTGGAACGAACCAGTTTTACGACCTGCTCTACTTTATTCATTAACTCTTTGGAATCAATCTTAAATAATAAATGAGCCTCATCAAAGAAGAATACGATCTTCGGCTTATCTGGATCGCCAACTTCTGGTAATCTCTCATATAACTCAGAAAGCATCCAAAGCAGGAACGCTGCGTAAAGATCTGGTTGCTGGAATAACTGCTCGCAATTTAATACGTTAATCATTCCTACGCCGTTTTCATCCGTACGAATCCAGTCCATAATATCCAGTCCAGGCTCGCCAAAGAATTTATCCGCGCCCTGAGTCTCCAACTGAAGCAGTCCTCTCTGGATAGCTCCAATGCTGGCTGTCGTAATATTTCCATAAGATGTTTTATAATCATTTGCATGATCACCAACGGCTTGAACAACTGCTCTTAAATCCTTCAGGTCCAGAATCAAAAGGCCCTGATCATCTGCGATTTTAAAGATGATACTTAAAACGCCTTCCTGAACATCGGACAGACCCATTAAACGGGAAAGAAGCATTGGTCCCATTTCAGAAATCGTCGTTCTAACAGGAACGCCTTTCTTTCCAAAAACATCCCAATAAGTGGTTGGATATCCTTTATATTGGAATCCAGCTTCATCCAAACCGAATTTTGCGATACGTTTCTGCATATCTTCGGAATCAATTCCAGGCTGACTCATACCAGTCAGGTCACCTTTGATATCCGACAGGAATACGGATACTCCAGCATCCGCAAAAGTCTCTGCCATAACTTTAATGGTGATAGTTTTACCGGTTCCTGTAGCACCGGTTACCAGACCATGGCGGTTCGCCATTTTCGGTAGCAGATAAATAGGATTTTCATTTTTTGCCATCCAGATTTTGTCATCAAAAAACATAATTTTTCCTCCGGTTTTTCGCTAATACAGAAATAGATCACAAAACGATTTCTTTATATTTTAATCATAATTTTTTGTAACAAAAACAAACGCCTAGTCGCGCTTTTTAATTGTATCACGAAACACCTATAGTAACAAGAAAAAAGCAAGGCTTCCGCCTTTCTTTTTCATTAAATTTTAATGAAATTCCCTTCATATTTTGGCTACCCATTTTCTTAAAATGTGATAGAATAACAAGGCTATGAATTTACATGATTTTTACTATGATTTACCAAAAGAATTAATTGCTCAGGATCCGCTGGAAGATCGTTCTTCTTCCAGACTTCTTGTTATGGACCGGGAAACCGGAGAACTGACCCACGATACCTTTAAAAATATCGTTGGATATTTAAACAGCGGGGACTGTCTGGTTATTAATGACACGAAAGTTATTCCTGCTCGTCTTTATGGAGTAAGAGTGGATACGGGAGCGACCATCGAAATTCTCCTTCTTACCAGAAAAACCGATACGGATTGGGAATGTCTGGTGAAGCCAGGAAAGAAAGCTCGTAAAGGTTGTCGACTGGCTTTCGGTTTAACAAAGGACTCTGGCGAAGGGGAAAATGCTCCTCTTTATGGAGAAATTATTGATGTTTTAGAAGATGGAAACCGTATTATTCGTTTTGAATACGATGGAATATTTGAGGAGATTTTAGACAAACTGGGCACCATGCCTCTTCCGCCTTATATCACTCATCAATTAAAAGACCAGAACCGCTATCAGACCGTATATGCAGAACATGACGGAAGCGCCGCTGCTCCTACGGCAGGTCTTCACTTTACTAAAGAACTGTTGCAGCAAATAGAAGATAAAGGAATCCGTATTGTCCATGTTACGTTGCATGTTGGTTTAGGTACCTTCCGTCCAGTAAAAGAAGAAAATATTCTGGACCACCAGATGCATTCCGAATTTTACATCGTTACGGAAGAAGCTGCTGCTGCTATTAATGAAACCAGAGCTAACGGAGGCCGGGTTGTCTGCGTAGGCACTACTTCTACCCGTACTCTGGAGTCCGTTGCCGCAGAAGACGGTACTATGACTGCATCTTCCGGCTGGACGGATATTTTCATTTATCCAGGCTATAAATTTAAAGTAACAGACTGTCTGATTACCAACTTCCATTTACCGGAATCCACTTTGGTAATGTTAGTCAGCGCCTTCTCTTCCAGAGAAAAAATCCTGCACGCGTATGAAACCGCAGTGCAGGAAAAATATCGATTTTTCAGTTTTGGCGATGCCATGTTCCTGAAAAAGTAATTATTTAAAACAGTTTTTTAACTTCCGAAAGCATTTCCGGAGAAATGGTCTTAGTCATACTAAGACCTTTTTTAATTTCAATGTCTTTTACGGCTCCATCTTTCACAACCATAAGACGTCCGGCTTTTCCGTTCTGCAGACATTCCACCGCCTTAATTCCCATTAAGGAAGCTAAGTTTCTATCATTAGCGGTAGGAGCTCCGCCTCTTTGGAGATAGCCTAAAACCGTAGGTCTGGTTTCGATACCAGTTTTTTCTTCTATCTTTTTAGACATTTCAACCGCGTTGCCTGCGCCCTCTGCCAAAACAACAATGAAATGATGTTTACCGATATTGCGGCCTTTAATAAGCACCTGGCAAACATCTTCCTCAAAATCGAAAGGAACTTCCGGAATCAGAACACATTCTGCCCCACAACCGATGCCAACCGTAAGGGCAATATATCCGGCATTTCTTCCCATAACTTCAATGACAGAACATCTTTCATGAGAAGAAGCTGTTTCACGAATTTTATCAATGGCCTCGATTGCTGTGTTGGTAGCAGTATCAAAGCCAATGGTTGCTTCAGTAGACGCTACATCATTATCAATGGTAGCCGGGATTCCGATTACTGCTACGCCTTGTTCTGCCAGATCTTTCGCTCCTCGGAAGGTTCCATCACCGCCAATAACAACCAAAGCATCAATGCCGAAAATATCCAGCATCTCTTTTGCTTTTGCTACGCCTTCCGGAGTTGCAAATTCTCTGGAACGGGCAGTCATAAGCATCGTTCCGCCCCTTTGAATAATTTCAGAAACATCCCTGGTGCTCATTTTATTAATTTCGCCTTTCAGTAAGCCATGATAGCCTCTGTTGATTCCGTATACTTCATAACCAGCATCGATTCCTGCCCGGACAACGCTACGGATTGCAGCATTCATTCCCGGAGCATCTCCGCCACTGGTCAGTACAGCAATTTTTTTAATTTCTTTCATTCAAAATCTCCATGAATTTCTTTGTGTTTTCTGCTGGTGCCTTAAATACTGCACTACCTGCAACGATGACATTTACGCCAGCATCTAAAACTACGGTCACATTTTCCAGATTGATTCCACCATCAATCTCTAAATCAATGTTAAGGCCAGATTCATCAATGAGAGCCTTTAATTCTTTTGCTCTTTCTGTAGAATTTTCAATGAACTTCTGTCCACCGAAGCCAGGCTCTACGCTCATTAAAAGAATCATATCGCAAAGAGGAAGGAACTCTTTTACTACTGCAGTATCCGTTTTCGGTTTAATAGAAAGACCGGTCTTCAGACCAGCATCTTTAATAGCTTTTAAGGTCGCTGCAACATCTGCACAGGCTTCATAATGAATGGTAATGATGTCTGCTCCGCTCTCTTTAAACTCGTTAATATAACGGATAGGTTCCTCTATCATCAGATGCACATCAAATACTTTTTCCGTTGCAGAACGGATCGATTTAATCACCGGCATTCCGAAAGAGATGCTAGGAACAAATTTTCCATCCATAACATCAATATGAACATATTCTGCTCCATTGGATCCGATTTCTTCTAACTGTGCACCTAACTTTTTAAAGTCTGCTGCCAAAATTGATGGCGACAAAATATTCATGTTTCTTCCTCCATTACTCTAAAGTAAACGCATGCCCTTCAGCACGCGTTTAACATTTTTAATATTTTTTCTGTGATTTGATTTCTCCATAAATAGCTTTGTAGCTATTGTATCTGGACTGTGGAATCTTTCCTTCAGCTACTGCCTTTTCAATCGCACAGTCTCTTTCTTTAATATGGCTGCAGTTGCCATATTTACACTGGCCTTTATATGGAGCAAACTCTGGGAACGCATCCTGCAGGTTTTCTTTTGTATAATCATCATCTTTTACCAGTAAAGAAGTGAAGCCCGGGGTGTCAACAATCTGCGTCTTTTTCTGAACCCAGTAAATTTCATTATGACGGGTCGTATGTTTTCCTCTTCCTAACTTTGCACTAAGATCGCCGATTGGTGCGATTTCATCATTTCCGCCGGCTAATGCATTCAACAGAGTGGATTTACCAACGCCAGAAGGACCAGCCATTACGGTAATCTTATTCTTCAATTTCTTATTCAAGAAGAAGAGATTGGAGAAGTAAGAAGGAGCATTTCTGGATCCTGCAGAAACAAAGTACAACTTACAACCAGAGTCTTTATAAATCTTTTTCAGGTCTTTAATTTCATATCCCTTTGCAAGGTCCTTTTTATTAAAAACAATAATCGTCTCGATATTCTGTCTTCTCATCTGAACCAAGAAACGGTCAAGAATACTTAAGTTTGGATTTGGGGATTTTACAGCAAAAACAACCATAGCCATGTCAACATTAGCTACTGCCGGCCGATCCAAAGCATTCTTCCGGTCAAGAATTTTCGTAACAACACCCGTCCGATTATAGCCGTCGATAACATCAAAGAAAACGTCATCGCCAACTAACGGAGTAATGTTTTCATTCCGGAAGGAACCTTTCGCAGTACACTCTACTACTGCATTTCCGTCTGTTCTTACATAATAAAAGCCTGATAAAATTTTGATAATTTTTCCTCTCATAAGTCCACCCTTTATATGAAATAATTTTTATAAAAATGAAATACGATATTTTGATCAACCCTCATCCACAGGATCTGTTGGCTGCTCTGGGTTCGGATCTGTCGGCTGTTCTGGGTCCGGATCTGTCGGCTGTTCTGGGTCCGGATCTGTCGGCTGTTCCGGATCTGTTGGTGGTTCCGGTTTTGGTTCCACATACCTTCCTACCGTAATCGTGATTGTCGTCTTTTCTGGAACTTCTTTGTTTGACGCAATACTCTGATCAATTACATTTCCATCATCATTGATGTTATCTGTTTCCTGTTCCACAATTTTAACAACTAATTTTTTGCTTTCCAGATGAGCTTTTGCTTCGGAGCCATCCCATCCTAAAACATCCGGAACAATAACATTCTTTACTTCTTTTCCACGGCTTACGAAAATCTCAACAACTGTATCTTTTGCAACTTCGCTTCCTGCTACAGGATTGGTTCCGATGACCTTACCGGTTTCTACATCATCACTATATTGAGTAGTAATTTTCGTCTTTAAGCCTAACTTGGTCAACGCATCTTTCGCATCACTATCGGATTTTCCTTTATAGTCATCCAGTTTTACCGTTTCTTTTCCAGCGCTGACTTGAAGTTTAATTTCTTTGTTGGAAAGAACCATGCTTCCCTCTTTTTCGGACTGTTTGATTACTTTGCCTTTTTCTACATCTTTGCTAGCAACAGACTCGGTAATAACATTGGTAAATCCTTTATCGGCTAATATTTTCTTCGCATCTTCTATGGACTTACCTTCTACATTCGGCATCTCGATAGATTCTGCAACAATACTTTCGGTTTCTTTTTCCTTGCCACTGCCTCCACAGCCACCTTTTGCTGCTTTGCCTACAACAATGGCAAGAACGATAATAACGATTACTGCTGCCGCAATGCCGCAATACAGAAGAAGTTTATCCATCTTCTTTCTGGACGGATCTTTCCTTCTGACAGGTTTTTCGTCTTCATCGTATTCTTCATAATCGATGAAATCGTCTTCTTCTACGTCCTCGTAATCATCGAACTCTTCATAATCGTCGTCGTAGTCGTCATACTCCTCATAGTCTTCATAAGAACGATTCAAATTACCAGCTTCTTTTACCGGTTGACTATAACGGGTACTTCTCGTACCAGACGGTCTAGTATTTCCATTTTTCAATACCTGGGCAGCTGCACCAGTCATCAGAATGGTAGCAGATTCTGCGGTCTCCGGCTCCAGAACTACAAAGTCTTCATTTGGAGAAATCAGAGCTGTTTTCAGATCTGAAAGGAGAGACGCCATTTTCTGGTATCTTCTTTCTGGTTTTTTCTGGGTGCATTTTTCAATAATACGAACAACACTGTTCGGTACATTATCGGTGATATCACTTACTAACGGAACGGTTTCCTGAATATGTTTCAAGGCAATTGATACCGTAGATTCCCCATCAAAAGGCAGCATTCCAGTAACCATTTCATAATAAACAATACCAAAGGAATAGATATCACTGCGTACATCAACCTGGCTGCCACGGGCCTGTTCTGGTGAAATGTAATGAACAGAACCTAAAATATCATGACTGATGGTATTTGCTGTTGTAGTTCTTGCAATACCGAAATCTGTAACTTTGATTTTTCCTTCACGGGAAATCAGGACGTTTTGTGGCTTAATATCTCTGTGAATAATATTCGCATTATGAGCGGCCTCAATACCCTGTCCAATCTGAATGGCAATACTGGTAGCTTCCTTGATTGGCAGTCTTCCATTTCGGTCAATATACTGCTTCAGAGTAATGCCATCTACATACTCCATAACAATATAGTAAATGCCGTCCACTTCATTAACATCGTAAACGCTTACTACGTTTGGATGAAGCAGGGCTGCTGCCGATTGAGCCTCAATCTGGAATTTCTGAACGAACGTCTTATCTTCACAATATTCCTGTTTTAGGAATTTAATGGCAACGAAACGGTTCAGCTTGTGGCATTTCGCTTTGTATACTTCACTCATGCCGCCAGTGCCGATTTTCTCGAGAATTTCGTACCGATCTTCAATAAACGAGCCAACTCGTATCATATATTTCCGCCTTTCAAAGAGGTTACTCTCTTGTGATCAAAACTGCTGCAATATTATCTCTACCGCCAGCATCATTTGCCAGCTGAATTAACTTCTCTACTTTTGCCCGAAGGCTGTTATTCGAATTCACAACTTGTTTTATGGTATGTTCACTGACCATGTTATACAGGCCATCGGAACATAATAAAATGGTCTCACCATATTCCATCTTGACCTGGAAATAATCTGGTTCTACGGTCGCTTCTGCTCCAATCGCTCTAGTGATGACATTATTTTTCTTATGGAATCTGGCTTCATCTTTCGAGATTTTGCCTTCCCGGATTAATTCTCCCACATAGGAATGGTCCCAAGTAATCTGGGTAATTTCGTCGCCAATAATATACGCTCTGGAATCTCCCACATTAAGGATATACGCCGTGTCATCCCGTACCGTAGCAGCTACTAACGTCGTAGCCATGCCCTCATACTCCGGCTCCTTTCCTTTACGGTAGATTAATTCATTTACTTTATTGACAGCCTCCCGATAGATGGAAAGAGGCATTCTGGAATCCGACTCTTCTACCAGATCAAAGAATATTTCCGCCGTATTCTCTGAGGCGAATTCTCCGGCATTATGGCCACCTAATCCGTCGCATACAACATATAAGTTATCCAGGTTTCCAATAGGTTCGTCACATTCCAAAGAATAATCCTGATTGAATTTTCTGGCTTTTCCAATATCTGTATTACCGTAAGACCTCAAGATTTCCTCCTTACAAGCTGTCCGCAAGCACCGCTGATATCACGGCCCATTTCGCGTCTTCTTGTTGCTGTTACATGTTCCTTCTCTAATATTTCCTGAAACTTCTTAATGTCCTTTTCTTTCGCTGCTCCGTAGTTGTTCTCTGGCGTTGGATTTACCGGAATTAAGTTTACATGAGCACCCTTTCCTTTCAGAAGATCTGCCAGTTCCTTTGCATGCTCTGGTTTATCGTTAATTCCATCGATTAAACAATATTCAAAAGTGACTCTTCTGCCCGTTTCTTTAAAATAAATTTCGCAGGCATCCAGAATCTCTTTCATCGAATATTTCTTAGCTATCGGCATAATTCTCTTTCGGATTTCATCATTAGGAGCATGAAGAGAAAGAGCCAAGGTCACCTTTAGCTGTTCTTTACATAACCTTATTATAGCGGGCACTATCCCGCATGTGGATATTGTAATATTTCTCTGACTTATATGCAAGGCATTTTCATCGCTCACAAGGCGCACGAAACCTACCACATTGTCATAATTTACAAGGGGTTCTCCCATGCCCATGATGACAATATTGGACACTCTTTCCCCAATATCTTTCTGGATTTCATAGACCTGATCCAGAATTTCCGAAGCGGTCAAGTCCCGGACACAGCCATCAATGGTAGAGGCGCAGAAAGAACATCCCATAGCACATCCAACTTGGGAAGAAACGCACACACTGTTACCGTGTTTATACCGCATCATTACACTTTCGATTAAATTGCCGTCATAGAGTTCAAACAGATATTTTTTCGTTCCATCAATCTCGGAAGTCAGTACCTGTCTCTTGGTAATGTTCCGGATTTCGCATTTCTCATTCAGTTCTGCTTTTAATGCGCCGGAAAGGTTTGTCATTTCTTCAAAGCTATTTACACACTTTTCGTGAAGCCAGGAAAAGATCTGGTCTGCCCGGAATTTTGGCTGACCTAACTCTGCCACAAACGCTTTCAGTTCGTCATATTGTAAGGATTTAATATCAATTTTGTTTTCCATTTTATTTTCTCTTTAATACCGCTATATAAAAACCGTCGCTGTTATCCCTGCCTGGTAAGAATTTCTTTTCTTTCTGCAGTTCAAAAGGATAATTTTCTGTAAACCACTGCACATTGTCCGAATTTTCTCCCTGATTCACGGTACAAGTACTGTAAATCAGTATTCCATCCGGTTTTACATAACTTTGAACTACGGTAAGGATATTCTTCTGAAGCTGTTCCAGTTCTTTTAAATCTTTTTCTTTTACCCGCCATTTAATGTCCGGCTTATTTCCGATGACTCCTAGTCCGGAACACGGAAGGTCTGCAACTACCAGGTCTGCTTTTTCTACCAAAGTCTCGTCCAAACTCAGCGCATCCCACACCTGGCATTCCACATTGCTCAAGCCCAGACGGGTCCTATTTTCTTCAATCAATTTCGTTTTCTCTGGAGTTAAATCTCTGGAGATGATTCTTGCCTCCGGATATTTTTCCGCAAGATGGGTACTCTTTCCTCCTGGTGCTGCACAAACATCGATTATTAATTTCGGTGTTTTCTCGGAAAGTGCGTTTCCTGCTTCGACCCCAATATTCATAGAACTAGTGTCCTGAATAAAAATAAGGCCGTTTTTATAGGCATTCAGTTCCGTTAGTTTTTCAAATCCACTGATATATACGGCTTCCTTGATTTCAGGATCTTTTTCCACCTTACAACCGTCTGCTATCAGACTTTTTACGATGTTCTCTTTCGATTCTTTTCTCAGATTCAATCGTACAGAAACGTTCTTCCCTGATTCTAGACAAGCGTAAAAGAAACCTTCTGCGGCTTCTTTTCCTTCCTGCTGAACCATTTTTTCGTAGAACCATTTCGGCGTACAGCATCTTACATTCTCCGGAAGATTTTCCGGTATGCCGTTTCTTTGGATATTTCTTAACACTCCATTAACAAAACCAGTCAGGCCTCCAAAGCCTTTTTTCTTTGCCAGCAGAACGGCTTCGTTAATTGCTGCATGATCCGGTACAGAATCCATGTAAAACAGCTGGTAAACGCTTAATCGCAATATATTTCTAATGACCGGCTTCATCTTCTGGGTGTTGGTTTTTGAATACGCATTGATAATAGAATCAATTAAAATCAGGCGTTCTAAAACGCCGGTGAAAAGACGAGTGACAAAGGCACGTTCCTGGCCATCCAGGTCATTGGAAGAAAAAGTATCATTAACCACAATGTGGCTGAATCCCCCTTTTTCCAGGGTTTCAACCAACATCGTACATACGATATTCCTTAAGTTCTTCTCTGCGTCTTTTGCCAACGTTCTTTACTCTCCAAAAACAGTTCCTACTTCGATTTTCTTGCCTCTTAAAAAGTCCGCAATGGCCATTCGTTTTTTTCCTTCCATCTGGACTTCCTTCAGTTGAAGGCATCCATCTCCGCATTTGACGGTTAAAAGGTTTTTACCAGTCGCAATAACGGTTCCTGGTTTTTCCTGTTCTGCAGAATCCGGAATAACGTTTGCATCCCACAGTTTAAAGGTCTTTCCTTCCAAAGAGGTATAAGCCGTAGGCCATGGATTTAAAGCGCGAATCATTCGTTCGATTTCTACCGCTGGCTTAGAAAAATCAATGCGTCCAGCTTCTTTGGAAATCTGCTTCATGTAGGTATGCTCCGCTTCGTTCTGCGGCTGAGGAACAATGGTTCCAGCTTCCAGACCTGCAATTACTTTTAAGAGCATTTCCGCACCTTTTGCTGCCGCTTTTTCTTCCAAAGAGCTTACAGTTTCCTTTGGATCTAACGGAAACTCTTCCTGTGCTAAAATATCTCCGGCGTCTAAACGGTCTGCCATTTCCATTATGGTAACGCCAGTTACTTCGTCTCCGTTCAAAATCGGGCCGATTAAGGGGCCAGCCCCACGGTATTTCGGTAACAGAGATGGATGAACATTAATACAGCCATATTTTCCCATTTCCAGCAGTCGTTTCGGCAACTTCTGAGCATAAGAAACTACCACAAAAAGGTCTGGCTGTAACTGTTCCAGTTCGTCAAGGACGGAATCTTCCCCTACCTTTTCTGGCTGCATTACAGGAATCTCTGCATTCACTGCCGTTTCCTTTACTGGAGAAAACTTTACGGATCTTCCACGGCCGCTGCCTTTGTCCGGCTGAGTTACGACTGCCAGTACATTATGTTCCGAGGCGATTAATGCCTGTAAAGATGGAACTGCAATATCGGATGTGCCGATAAAAGTAATATTCATCAATTATTCCTCTGTTGATTCAAATTCTTCGTCTTCTTCGTCTTCTTCCATCATAGAAAGGTCGATCAATTCTCCCTCTACTTTATCGATGTAGAGAATTCCTTCCATGTGGTCACATTCGTGACAGATAGCTCTTGCAAAAAGGCCTTCTGCTTCCAGCTCATAAGGCTCTAAATTGCGGTCAAAAGCCTTTAAGGTAATGTGGTTCGGTCTGGTAACCATACCGAATTTTCCTGGTACCGAAAGACAGCCTTCATTATCCGTCTGAGTTTCCCCTTCCTGAGGGATAATGGTTGGATTAATAATAATCAAATCTTCTCCGTTATTATGAATTAATGGATTGATTTCCAGTTCATTTCCTTCTTCATCATAGTCTGGTTCCGGAGCTTCTACGGTTACAACACAGATTCTCTTTAAAACACCTACCTGAATTGCAGCCAGTCCAACGCCGTTGTAAGCATGAACGTTTTCAATCAAATCATCAATGAGCTCCGCGGTTCTTGGAGTAATTTCCTTAACTTCTTTTGATTTTTTTCTTAAGATCGGATCGTCTTCGTATCTCAAATTTCTTTCTGCCATTTTAATCCTCCTTACTTCCCATCATGGAAAAGTCAAACATAATACTTAATTGTTTGTCTGGATGTTCCTCCATGTATTGTTCAATAATATCTTTAATATCAATTAAATCGTTATATTTCGCCGCCTTCAGATAAATCATCTTGCGGTATTTATCATTAATTTTCGCAATTGGGGCCTGGCTCGGACCGATTTTCATAATCGACATCGGCCTCATGCCCGCCAGTTCTTTTTCTTTGATTCGTCTCTCAATTACCTGATTAATTTCATTACATTTTCGAGTCAGATAATTTTCATTTTCACAGGCAAATAAGATGCCTAAAAGGTTCATAGCCGGTGGATATCCTAGGAGCCTGCGATAGGACATCTCATAGTCATAAAAACCTTTATAATCCTGTTCTGCGCCTAATTTCACCGCATAATTGTCCGGAGAATAGGTCTGGATGACGACATCGCCTTTTTTGCTTCCTCTTCCTGCCCGGCCAGCAGCCTGAGTCAGTAACTGGAAAGTCCGTTCCGCAGAAGAATAATCTCCGGAATACAAGGAAAGGTCTGCTGCCAGAATTCCTACCAAAGTAACGTTGGCAAAATCATGGCCCTTAACAATCATCTGGGTTCCAATCAGAATGTCCGCTTCATGATTGGCAAAGGCAGACAGAATCTTTTCATGGCCCTGTTTTTCCCGGGTCGTATCGTAATCCATCCGCAGAGTTTTTGCCTCCGGATAAAGCCGGTTAATCTCTTCTTCTGCTTTCTGAGTACCGGAGCCAAAGGTTCCAATATATTTCGATCCACAGTTTGGACATTCCTTCACCATCGGCGTTTCATAGCCACAATAATGACACATTAATTTGCCATTTCTGTGAAATTTCAACGAAACATCACAATGTGGACATTTCATTGCCTCTCCGCATTTTCTGCAGGATACAAAGCTAGAATATCCCCGACGGTTAATAAATAAAATAATCTGTTCTTGTTTTGCCAGACGGTCTCGGATTAATTCATCCAGTTTTCCGCTGATCATAGAGCGGTTTCCTTTTGCCAGTTCGTCTCTTAAATCAACGATTTCTACCTCCGGTAGGGTCGCTCCTGTGGCTCTATGTTCTAGGTTATAAAGAGCATATTCGCCTTTTTTTGCCTTATAATAACTTTCTACAGAAGGGGTGGCAGAACCTAAAACAACAAATCCGCCACACATTCTGGCTCTTTCTATGGCTACTTCCCGGGAAATATATCTTGGAACATTTTCGTTCTTGTAAGTAGCTTCATGTTCCTCATCAATAATGATGACTCCTAAACGGGCAAAGGGTGAAAAAAGCGCGGAACGAGGTCCGATGATAATATCTACCTGACCTTGCTTTGCCTTCTCTAACTGGTCATGCTTCTGGGCTGGCGTCAATTTGGAATTAATTACAGAAATTCGATTTCCAAATTTCTTATAAAAACGCAAAACGGTCTGATAAGTTAATGCTATTTCCGGAATCAGGACAATGGCCTGCTTTCCTTCCTTTACCACTTTATCAATAATATCGATGTATACTTCCGTTTTTCCAGAGCCCGTGATTCCTCGAATCAAGGACGGCCTGGTATCGCCGTTTAAATAGCGGCTCCAGATATCTTCCGAAACTGCTTTCTGCTCCGGGTTCAATTGGATGGTATATTCCTGTTTTTCTTTAATATCCAGGGCATCCCGTAAATTTTCTTTTATGTCTACCTGAATCAGCCCTTCTTTTGCCAGGGAATTCAAGGTAGCTGCTGAAATATTCAACTTATCCCTTACGATTTCGTAAGGCAGAACTTTTTCATTTTCAATTTCTTGCAACAGCCTTAATTTAGCTACGCTTCGTTTGTCTTTTCCGTACTTTTCCAGAGCTTCTTTTACGACAGTCTCTTCCGCCTTCAAGTAAATAAATTTTTCCTGTATCGGATTGGCACTTTTCTTTACGGGCAGAACCGTCTTTAAGGCCTGATTCATGGTAGAACCATAGTTGGTCTTAATGAAATAAGCCAGGCTGATCATTTCGCCGTCTGCGGAAGTGGAATTCTTCACCAAACTGTCGATGGCTTTCAGTTTGTTTTCATCAAAAACAGCTTTGTCTTTGATAGCAAGGACAAAGCCTGTAATAAGTTTATTGCCTTTTCCAAAAGGAATATTTACCTGACTGCCGACAGAGATTTCATCCAGCAGACAGTCAGGAATCCGGTATTCAAAAGGCCGGTCAACTTTTTCATGAGATATGTCAACGATTACGTCAGCAAATTTACTCATACTGAAAACCTGTTTCCTCCAGAATTTCCTTGATGATTACTCGTTCATCAAAAGGAGTTTTCTTTCCATTTTTGTCCTGATAATCTTCATGACCTTTTCCCAGAAGAAGAACAATATCCCCTTCCTGGGCATTTAAAATACTATATTTAATAGCTTCTTTCCGGTCTGGAATAATAATGTATTCCCCATCGGTTTTGCTAATTCCGGTAACAATGTCGTTAATGATGTCTTCGCACTTTTCCATACGAGAATTATCTTCTGTCAAAATGGAAAAATCTGCATAGGTTCCGCTGGTCTCACCCATTTCAAATCTTCTTAATTTGGAACGGTTACCGCCGCAACCAAAGAGGCTGACGATTCGTTTTGGATTGTATGCTCTCATGGCTTTCAGAATATGTTCCATGGCCATAGCGTTATGGGCGTAATCAATTAAAACGGTGAATTTGGAAGAAACCTTTACCGCTTCCATTCTTCCCTTGACGTGAACATCCATTAATGCCTCTTTCATGATTTCCGTATCTACTCCTACGGCGTGGCAAACAATAATGGCTGCCAAAGCGTTACTTACAGAGAATTCGCCAGGCGCACTTACCTTAAAGGAATCGTTAATCAAGCCTTTGGTATCAAAGGACATTCCGATAAAGCCATCTTCCCGTAAATAGCGGATATTTTCTGCCTTTAAATCGGAATCCGATTCGCAGGAGAAGGTGGAAACTTCGCAGGTCGCATTCTGAATCATGGCTGGATATTGCTCATCATCACAATTCAATAAGCCCTTCTTGCACTGTTGGAATAAAAGGCTCTTGCAATAAACATATTCTGCAAAATCTTTATGTTCTGGTCCGCCAATATGGTCCGGACTCATATTCGTAAACATACCATAATCGAATTCAATACCCGCTACCCGGCTTAATTTTAAGGCCTGGCTGGATACTTCCATCACGCAGATATCGCATCCATGTTCTACCATTTTGGTAAACATTTTCTGGACATCGTAAGATTCCGGAGTTGTGGTATCGGTTTTAATAAATTCTCCACCTACATCGGCGCCAATGGTTCCGATGGTTCCTACCTTATGTCCGGCTTTGGTCAGAATGGTCTGCACAAAGCTGGTAATACTGGTTTTTCCTTTGGTTCCCGTAATTCCAATGGTGGTCATCTTTTTGGCCGGATAATCAAAGAATTTCGCACTCATCAGAGCTAAGGTTCTTCTGGTGTCCTCTACTTTGATTACGGTAATTCCTTCCGGAACTTCCACATCCTTTTGAATAATAATGGCACCGGCACCTTTTGCTACAACGTCCGGAATATAATCATGGCCATCAGAATTTGCACCAATAAAACATAAGAAGGCACAGCCTTCCTTTGTTTTTCTGGAGTCAATAACCAGATCCGATATTTCCATATCTTCACAGCCTGAAATTACTTTATAATCAATTCCTTTTAACAGTTCTTTTAAATTATTCATCGTATGTATTTTCCTTTGCCTGGAACATTTCTTCAAACGTATAGGTGTCTACCAGAATTTCTCTCGGTTTCGCTCCATTTGCAGGACCTATGGCACCCATTTCCGTCAGCTGGTCAATAATTCTCGCTGCACGGTTAAATCCAATGCTGAATCTTCTTTGAAGCATGGAAGAGGAAGCTTTTCCCATCTCGATGCAAAGAACACCGGCTTCAAACAGATAATCGTCATACTTACTGTCGGAACTACTTTCCTCTGCAGCGCCTGCCATGGAAGTCTGACCAGCATCCGAATTGTTCAGATAATTCTGAATTTCCTGATTCTCAACTGCATAGTAATCGGTAGAATTGTTTTCCTTCAGGAAGGTGGTAACGGCATCCACTTCTTTTTCCGAAACAAACGCACCCTGAGCACGAATCGGCTTCACCATACCGTTTGGATGGAACAGCATATCACCATGACCAATCAGTTCCTCTGCTCCCTTCATATCCAGAATAATTCTGGATTCCAAACCAGAAGAAACTCGTAAGGCTGCTTTGGATGGAACATTTGCCTTTATCAGACCAGTAACAACATTGGCAGAAGGTCTCTGAGTTGCAATGATTAAATGAATTCCTGCTGCACGGGCTAACTGAGCTAATCGTACAATCAAGCTTTCAACTTCTTTCGCTGCCGTCATCATTAAGTCTGCCAACTCATCAATAACAATAATGATTTGCTGCATCTTCTTTGGATTTTCTTCCTCTGGATTCAGCAGTCCTTTTTCAAATTTTTCGTTATAGCTCTTTACATCGTTAACACCGGAAAGCTGCATTCTGGTATAACGGTTTGTCATTTCATTAACGGCCCATCGTAAGGTGCTGACTGCCTGACCAGCATCCGTTACAACCTCTTTCATCATATGTGGAATTCCGTTAAAAGCATTAAATTCAACACGTTTCGGGTCAATGATAATGATTCCGACTTCCGTAGGTTTTGCACGGAACAAAACGGTCATCAGCAAGGACTTAGTAAATACCGATTTACCAGAACCGGTAGTACCAGCTACCAAAAGGTGTGGCATTGCATCAATATCACTGACAACAACATTTCCACTAATATCCACGCCGGCTGCCACTGCGATTTTTGACGGATGTTCCATCAGATTCTTATCCTCTAAAAGGTCTCTCATAAGAACCGTCAGAGAATTGCTATTTGGAATTTCAATACCAATGGCTGCTCTTCCTGGAATTGGTGCTTCAATACGGATATCCGGAACCGCCAAATTCAATTTCAGATCATCCGCCAAAGCCGTAAATTTATTAACACGAATTCCCATTTCCGGCTGAAGCTCAAATCTGGTAACCGTAGGACCCGCCTGCATATCCGTAACCGTTGCATTGGCTCCAAATAATCCAAGAATGGTCTCCAATTTCGTGGCCATTTTCTTTAAGTCCGCATTAGAAATACCAGTAGCCTTTCCTTTGCTCTTGGTTAATAAGCTGATTGGAGGATAAACGTATCCGTCTTCGTCCACTTTAAGATTTTTAGAAGAGGTTCTCTTCTGAGTTTTTTCTTTCACCTGCTGAGCAGCTTTTGCCTTTTCAGCTGCCAGTTTTTCCTGACGTTCTTTTTCCAGGCGTTCCCGTTCTAAACGAGCTTTCTCTAAGCGTTCTTTTTCTGCCTGTTCTCTCGCTGCTGCCAGTTTCGCTTCTTCCGCCGCAGCAATTTCTCTTGCTCTCGCTGCCGCCTCTTGTTCTGTCATATCCGTAACCTGGATGGTCTTCTTCGGCTCTTCTACAACAGTTTCCTTATGGGAAGGCTTCATATGGGTGATTTCATGTATTTCATCACCGTTGGCATTAACATTGGTAAGGCCCGGATCAATAACGCCCTTTGCCTTGGCGTTGGACCGTAAAGTTCTGGTAGAACCGTCTCGTAACGGAGCAGCTTTATTGTAGCTTCTCTTAAGCGGAGTCTTCACATGCTTTTTCGAAGGCGCTTTTACAATACGAATGGTTACGCCTTCATCAGATTTTGCTTCGAAAACCGTTTCTTCTTTCTTCGCCTTCGTGCGGGTTACGACAATCTTATCTGGAGCTTCATCTTCCTCTTCTTCCTTTTTGCTTCTGGTAAACAACATTTTTATGCTTTCCAAAACAGGAACTTCAAAAACGAAAAGAAGGCAGATAATCATTGCCAGAATTAGAATAACGATGGTTCCAGCTTTGCTGACTGCCTTATATAAACCAAAGGCCAAAAGGCCGCCAAAAATACCGCCACCAGTAAACTGGCTGGCGCAATCGGTAAAATACTTATCTACCGTTACTTCTGCGAAATTTCTAAATGTAAGCAAATGGATAAATGCACAAAGACACAGAAAGAAAACGATACAGCAAACAATTTTGCTAGTTCTCTTTTCGTCCCGCAGATAAATGAAAATAATCGCCAACGCTGCCGCAATCGGGAAGACATAGGCCATCAGACCAAACAGACCAAACTCTGCGTATTTCACCCAACCACCAACGGTTCCTAAAATTCCGAAAGCGCACAGTTCTAACAGCAGGGCAATGGCTGCTATGATAATGATTTTTATCTCTTTATTCTCTTTTTTGGAAGTTTTCGATGCTTTTGATGCTTTCGAAGTCTTCGCTTTTTTCGGTTTTGATTTAACTTTTTTCACCATAATAGTTTACTATTTTTACAAGTCCTATTCAACACTCTTTAAAGAGGTTGCCATGTCGATTTTCTTAAGTTTAAAGTGAACAATTACATTAACTATTGCCGTAAATCCAACAGCAATCAGCACACTCTTGATAAAGCTTGGGAAGAAAATTTGCCGGCCAAACATAACCAGATCTACTTCTACGGTATTGATTACATAACTATTTAGTAATATTCCACCTAAGAGTCCCAAAGCCACACCAATAATGGTAATCAGTATATTTTCACGGTAGATATACTGGCTCAGCTCAATATCATAAAATCCTAATACCTTTAAGGTGGCCAATTCTCTTCGTCTCTCACTAATATTGATATTATTCAGGTTATAGAGAACAACAAAGGTCAAAGCGCCTGCACACACGATAAGCACTAAGGTAATCATATCCATACTGTCCAATATATCAGAAAACTTATCAATTAAAACAGAGATGCTTTGAACTCCGCCTACCGCGTCATATTGCAAAAATTCCTTTCCAAATTCATCGGAATCAATGGTTACGCCTTCGTTATTTAACAAAGTAATGGAATTGTACTCCGGTGCTTTGTCATACAAGCTTTCATAGGTATCCGGGGTCATGTAAACGTAATGATATACATAGTTTTCTGCGATTCCGCCAATTTTTACATCTTTCTTATCCTTCTGATTGGAAGAAATATGAAGAATATCCCCTTCTTTTACTCCTAAAACAGAAGCCATCTTTTCAGAAACAATAACTTCCCCGTCCTTCAAGGTCAGTTTTTCTCCGGTGACACGGTTGGCAAGTCTCACATTTTCTTCGAAAGAATTCAAATCCTCCGGAACAAAAATATATGGAGAAAGGATCTCTTTTGAATAATCCGATTCCGCATCTAAGGACATCTGGTAAGTATACAGATAACTCTGAAACCGGCTGTCCTTACTCAAAAGATCCTGCAGTTCCTCTTTATCCTTTTCGGAAGCAGTTGCATCAATGGTGAGTACTTCATCATATAGGCAGATTTTTCCGTATTGAGCATATAATATGGTATCCACCGAATCTTTTAATCCAAAGCCAACCAACAGAAGGGCCGTGGAGCCACAAATTCCAAACAAGGTCATAACCAGACGTTTTTTATAACGAATAAAGTTTCTTAAAGCATTCTTCCAGTTAAACCGTATTTTGTTCCAAAGGGCCGGAATGCGCTCTAGCAATAATTCCTTTGTCTGTTTTGGAGCAACCGGTCGCATCAGGCTTGCTGGAACTTCCATTAAGGACTTCGTGCAAGCAATTAAAGTTGCGGAAAGGATACATACCAGAGATGCCAAGCCGGCAACCAAACTATGCTCCAGACTATATGGGAACATCAGATTTTCAATATTCGGATACAGAATCTTATATTCTTGCAGGATAATGAATGGAAGTATTTTTCCGCCAATCAAAGCTCCTACAATGGATCCTGTCACGGTAGCTAGCAAAGCATAAATAATATACTTCATCATAATGGTACCTTTTCCATATCCTAAGGCTTTCAAGGTACCAATTTGAGTACGTTCTTCATCAACCATTCGGGTCATTGCCGTTAAGCATACCAAAGCAGCAACGATAAAGAAGATGATTGGGAAAACTTTTCCAATATTTCCAATTCGTTCTGCATCGGAGGAATAAGAGGAATAATCCGTCAGATAATTTCGGTCTAAGATATACCATTCGGATTTCTCAATTTTTGCAATTTCTTTTTCTGCGTCGTCAAGCTGCTCTTCTGCGTCCTTTAATTCCGCTTCCCCGTCTGCGATTTCTTTCTCCGCATCCTTCAGCTCTTTTTCGCCTTTTTTAATTTCTTCTTCGGCATCGGCCAACTGTTGCTGTCCAGCATAAACCTGAGACTGATAATAGTTTAATTCTGCCTCTGCAGAATCTATCTCCGCCTGATAATAATCAATCTGGGCCTGTCCATCCGCAATTTGCGCTTGTGCCTCGTCCGCATATTGGTAAATCATTGCCTCATATTCTTCAAAATCCACATAAACGCCGGTTGCGTTATAGATGAACTGCTTAATTCTGGCAATGTCATCGTCCGATATGTTCTGAAGAATAAAGTTCTTTACATATTCATATTCCGAAAGTTTCGAATTAATATCGTACTCTGCGACTGCTTTCTGAATCAAAAATTCCTGTTTTTTCTCCTCAAAAACAGACTTTTGAGCTTCCAGTTCTTTCCATCCATTATCAATCTCTATTTGACTCTGGGCCAATTCTGCCTGGCCATTTTCGTATTCGATTTTGGCATCTTCTAATTTCTTCTTGCCGTCTTCATACTCTTTCTTGCCATCCTCCAGCTTTTTCTTACCATCGTTATATTCTTTTCTGGCGTCTTCCAGCTGCTGATTGGCATCTTCGATGACTTCGTTGTAACGGATTTCATTCCGTTCATCAGCGATTTCATCAATATTATCTTTTACGCTTTTAATAAGTTCTTCATACTCATCAGAGTAGCACAGCATATCTGCTGCTCCACGAACCAGTAAATCTGCCTCCGTGAATACATCCAATTGGAATACTTCCGGACGCACAATCATCAAACCATCCACGGAACCAGAACCAATGGTAGACGTGCCAAGAGACAAGGAAATATATTCCGAAGAAACGAAGCTTCCACAAATGGTGAATTCCGAGGCAGAAAGAACATCTTCCAGAGCCGTATCATTACCAGAAAACAGTTCAATGGTGTCCCCGATATGATAATTGCCCATTCTCATGCTGTAATCATCAATCAGACATTCATTCTCTTTTACCGGCATCTTTCCGGATTTCAGCGTTACTTCGTTAAATCCCTCGGTCGCTGCCATAACCTTTACAACATTTTGAGAATCTTCTCCCTGACAAAGGAAATCAGAAGAATAGGTACCATAGGCCGCTTCCACTCCGTCCACTTTGGACAAAGCTTCAATATCTCCCTCGGTTATTCCTAAGGTGGACATAACGCGTACGTCCGCCAGTTTAGAAGCATCATAGAACGTATCTGCAGAGATAATCATATCCGGATTGCTGGACCGAACACCTGTATAAAAAGCAACTCCAAGGACAACAATAAGGAAAAGGGATATAAAACGTCCCTTGGAATTCTTTATTTCTCGAAATACGTCCTTGTTGATGATTTTCAAATCAATGCCTTTCTTACTTTTACCACTCGATTTCTTCGATAGAAACTGGTGCTGGATTTTCCTCCATAGATTCTACCTTTCCATTTTTTATATGAATTACCCGGTCTGCCATCGGTGCAATGGCCTGATTATGGGTAATGACAATAACCGTCATACCTTTCTCCCGACACATGTCTTGGAGAAGTTTTAATATGGTTTTACCGGTTTTATAATCCAACGCACCCGTTGGCTCATCACAAAGCATCAACTTCGGATTCTTCGCCAAAGCCCTAGCGATGGAAACCCTTTGCTGTTCGCCACCAGAAAGCTGAGCTGGGAAGTTGTTCATTCGATCCGTTAATCCTACCTCTTCCATAATCTGTTTCGCATCCAACGGATTCTGGCCAATCTGGTTTGCCAATTCTACATTTTCCAAGGCAGTAAAATTCGGAACCAAATTGTAAAACTGAAAAACAAAACCAACATCGAACCGCCGGTATTTGGTCAGCTGTTTAGAGGAATATTTTGCGATATCCACACCATCCACCAGAATCTCTCCGGAGGTGATGGTATCCATTCCGCCCAGCATATTTAAGACGGTGGTCTTACCTGCTCCAGAAGGTCCTACAATAACTGTGAACTCCCCTTTTTCGATGTTAAAAGAAATTCCGTCAACTGCTTTTAAGGATAATCCGCCTTTGCTGGTATATTCTTTTACAATGTTTCTAATTTCGATAAAACTCATAATATTTTTCTCTTAAAAAATCTATTATCCCACTTTTCCTGATAACAAGTTATTATACCCTTTTCAAGGCTTTATAGCAATGTTTCCCATTGTTCTTTTAAATATAATAAGGGGCTTTTTCTTATGCAAAAAATCCACGCCGAAGCGTGGATTTTTTAATCTGTATGATTCCGGATTTTTTATTATTTTGCATCCTTGATACTGAAGGAAATTCTTCCCATCTTGTCAGGGCCCATACATTTTGCCTTAACAACATCGCCTAAGGTCAGAACGTCTTCTACATGATTGATTCTCTCTGGAGCAATCTTGGAAATATGAACCATTCCCTCTTTGCCAGGAGCGAACTCTAAGAATGCGCCGAAGTCCTTAATGGAAACTACGGTACCTTCATAAATTCTTCCTTCTTCAAAGTCCGATACGATGGTATCGATCATTTCGCGAGCTTCTTCTAATTTCTCTTTATCTACGCCGCAGATGGAAACCAGTCCGTCGTCATTAATGTCAATCTTAACGCCAGTTCTTGCGATAATTTCGTTAATAACTTTGCCCTGTTTACCGACAACTTCGCCAATCTTGTCAGGGTCAATCTGCATGCTGATGATCTTAGGAGCATATTTACCAACTTCTTTTCTAGGCTCTGCAATAACTGGAAGCATTACCTCATGAAGAATGTAAGTTCTAGCCTGTTTTGCTCTAGCAATAGCTTCTTCTACGATAGCTCTTGTAAGACCATGAATCTTAATATCCATCTGAATAGCGGTAATACCTACATCAGTTCCGGCAACCTTAAAGTCCATGTCGCCAAAGAAGTCTTCCAGACCCTGGATATCGGTAAGTACTAAGTAATCATCATCGGTTTCGCCAGTTACCAGACCGCAGGAGATACCAGCTACTGGACGTTTAATTGGAACGCCTGCTGCCATAAGGCTTAAGGTAGAAGCACATACTGATGCCTGGCTGGTAGAACCGTTGGATTCGAACGTTTCGGATACCAGACGAAGAGCGTATGGGAATTCCTGCTCGCTAGGGATTACAGGAAGTAAAGCTCTCTCTGCTAATGCGCCATGACCGATTTCACGACGTCCTGGGCTTCTGCTAGGTTTTGCTTCGCCTACAGAATATCCAGGGAAGTTGTACTGGTGCATATATCTCTTAGATGTTGTATGGAGATCCAGACCATCCAGTTTCTGAGCGTCGCTTAAAGGTCCTAATGTGGTTGCTGTCATAATCTGTGTCTGTCCACGGGTGAACATACCTGAACCATGAGTTCTTGGAAGAATGTCGATTTCTGCAGCCAGAGGACGAATCTGGTCGATAGCACGGCCATCTGGACGTTTGTGGTCTTTTAAGATCATCTTACGAACGGTCTTCTTCTGGTAAGCATAAATTGCTTCGCCAACCATTGGCAGCCAGTCTTCATGATCAACTGCGAATTTTTCTTCTACCATAGCTGTAATAGCTGCGATATTGGCATCACGAGTCTGTTTCTCATCTGCAAATACAGCTTTTTCCATTTCCTCAGCAGGAACTAACTCTACGATAGCGTTAGTTACTTCTTCTGGGATAATGTGCTGTTCATAATCATGTTTTTCTTTACCAACTTCTGCAATGATCTGTGCGAAGAACTCGTTAACTTTCTTGTTCAGTTCATGTGCTGCGAAGATGGCTTCAATCATTTTATCTTCCGGAACTTCTTTGGCACCAGCTTCAATCATAATAACTTTTTCTGGTGTGGAAGCTACGGTTAAAGAAAGATCTGTTGCCAGTTTCTGTTCTTCATTTGGGTTAAATACTAATTCGCCATTTACTAAGCCAACCTGAGTCATAGCTACAGGTCCGTCAAATGGAATGTCAGAAATGCATGTTGCAAGAGCGCTGCCTAACATAGCGGTAAGTTCTGGTGAGCAGTCAGGGTCTACACTCATTACTAAGTTATTTAATACTACATCGTTTCTGTAGTCCTTTGGGAATAAAGGACGCATTGGACGGTCGATAACACGGCTTGTTAAAATAGCATTATCGGAAGGACGTCCTTCTCTTCTGGTAAATCCTCCTGGGATTTTTCCAACAGAATACATTTTTTCTTCAAAGTCTACACTCAGTGGGAAGAAATCGATTCCATCACGAGGTTTCTCAGAAGCTGTAGCTGTTGAAAGTACAACTGTGTCACCATAATGCAGTAATACGGCACCGTTTGCCTGAGCTGCTACACGGCCGATATCTGCTCTTAAGGTTCTTCCTGCAAGTTCCATTTCGAATGATTTGAATTCTTTACTCATTTTTTCTCCTTCTACTTCTGGGCGGAATGCCCGTTTCAAATTATTCCACGTCTACTTCTGGGCGGAATGCCCTGATTTTGCACCTCTTTTCCAAAAAATCCACGGTAAAAAAGGTAGCTGATAATATAACAATAGACTTTAAGGCGTACCCTAAAGTCTATTGGAACATTCTGATTATTTTCTGATTCCGAGTTTTTCGATTAACTGACGATAAGCTTCAATGTCTTTCTTCATCAGGTAGTCAAGAAGTCCTCTTCTCTTACCAACCATCTTAAGAAGTCCTCTTCTTGAGTGGTGGTCTTTTTTGTGTGTTTTTAAGTGCTCAGTAAGATCTTTGATTCTGTAAGAAAGGATAGCTACCTGTACTTCTGTAGAACCTGTGTCTGTAGGTGTTTTGCCATACTCTTTGATAATCTGAGCTTTGATTTCCGGTGTAATCATAATAATTTTCCTCCTAAATTTTCTTTAACTGCCGTTTTCTGAGAAGAGGTTGGAGTTTCCTTCTTCTAAGAAAAGGCTAACAACTTGTGTATATTAACAACAAAACCTATTGTTGTCAATGACTTTTCCTTTATTTTTCAAGGTTTTTCACTCTTTTGTGGTGATATTGATATATTCTGGTAAGTCTTTGGAATACATGATTTTCTGGCCCGTATAAATTCCATAATATCCAGATAAGCGATAGCTTACGGCCGCCACAATCAGCATAAATGGAAGGCCTCCAATGCCAAACAGTTCAAAGCTTAAGGCGATACTTGCTAACGGACAGTTTGTTACGCCGCAGAATACTCCACATACACCCATGGCTGCTCCCACAGCTGCCGGAATACCAATTAACGGACCAAACACACATCCAAAAGCCGCTCCTACGAAAATCGTAGGAATAATTTCTCCACCTTTATAACATGCTCCTAAAGTCAGAGCGGTCATAATCATTTTCAGCAGGAAGGTATACCATTCTGCATTTCCACGAATAGCTTCAAAAATTACAGGAACGCCTGCTCCGTTAAAGTTTCTGGTTCCGATTAAAAGTGTAATCCCCATAATCAAGAGGCCGCCTACAACGGTTCGGAGATATGGATTTTTGAAAAACTTTTTATAATAATGCTCACTCTTATGCAGAATGAAAATGAACACTACACTAATGACTGCACAGGCCAATCCCAAGCCAACAGCTTTGATTCCATACAACCAGGTGAAGTTCGGGAATTCAACCAGCGGATAGCTTTCCGGCACATATCCAATCAGTTTCGCCATAAAGCCAGCAGTCAATGACGCTACAGCACATGGCACAATAGCAGAATAATGAAGGATTCCGATACTTACTACTTCCATGGCAAAAATGGTAGCTGTAAGAGGAGTTCCAAACATGGCAGAGAACGCAGCACTCATACCGCACATGGTCAGAATGATCACTTCTTTCTTATCTGCCTTGATAACCTTTGCCAGAGAAGATCCTAAGCTTCCACCAATTTGGAGAGCGGCTCCTTCCCTACCTGCACTACCACCTAAAAGATGGGTAATGGCGGTACTTACGGTAATCAAAGGTGTCATTTTTAATGGCAGTTCCTCATTGGAAGAAATGGATTTTAATACCCGATTGGTTCCTCCCGGCTCATTTACTTTCAGCAAATGATAAAAGCCAACGATTGCCAAACCTCCTACTGGTAAAAGGAAAATCAGCCAGGAATGACTATTTCGGAAGCCGGTAGCCCAATCAATGAGTAACGCAAAAAGGCAGGCATAAGCTCCTACTCCTGCGCCGATTACCAAAGCAAGCACGAGGTTTTTAATAAAATGGAGAAAGTCTAAACCTGCTTCCTTAAAATGTTCTTTACTAAATTCCTGTTCAGTTGTTTCTTTTGTTCCTGGGGTCATTTTCTATCGTTACTGTTCTACTATTACCAAAAAGCCACGCCTCATAGAATAGCCCTATTGGCCTCTGGTTGCAAGCACTATTTATCAAAAGAAAAGGAACCGGAGAAACCGGTTCCTATCGATCCTTTTAATGAGAAAAATCAGAATTTCCCAACTCGCGTCAGCTTCTTCGGAAGCTTCGGCATTTTGCCGTCCACTTGGATAATAGCCTCTTCGTCGCAGATTTCCACGCACTTACCACAATGCTCGCACATATCCTGATCAATCATGTGAATAAAGCCTTTCTTTCCTTCAATGGCTAATTCATCACACTCATCCATACAATCCGTACAGCCTGTACATTTATCCGGCAAGATAACATAGGTTGCGCCCTTTTTGTAACATACGCCAGCTGGACATTGTTTTTTCTTAATATGGGCCTCGAACTCCTCTGTAAATAAGGAAATCGCGTCAATCAAAGGCTGTGGCATATGCTGTCCATATGGACAATAAGCGCCTGCCTTAATCAGTTCGCCCGTTTCCTTTATCAGCTCCAAATCCGCAGGCTTTGCTTTTCCTACCACCATTTCTTCGCAAATGGTTTTATACTGCAGACTTCCTTCTCTGCACAGAACGCATTTACCACAAGAAGAATTCCAAGCGTTGTTGATGTGCTTAATCATGAAATCTACGATGCAGGAAGATTTTGGAATAACGGTTATGCTGTCATAATCTTCTACCGTATATTCCGATAGTTCTTCCGGTCGAATAAGATGTCCTTTTAACCCACCGATCAATACCGCTTTCGTCCCAGAAGTCTCCGCCAACTCGCTAAGTTTCGTTTCCTGAGAAGCTTCCTTAACTTCTCCATCTACCGTAACGGCTATAAACGTTTTTTCCGCCTTCTTTAGAGCCTCTTCCACCGTCAACACCAGAACTTTTTTTCCTTCATATTCTGCCGTAAAATCGTCCTGAATCATCGGTCTAGGAAGATTTCCCATAAGTTGCTGAACGCAGGAATACCCATTATCGCCTGTTGGCGTAGCTATTCCAAAACATACGCAAGAAAGATCCAATAAAGAGATAAAAGAACTTGTCTTAAATTCTTCTGCCAGCAGCCAAATTAATTCGGCCTCATTCTCTGCAGCAAAAGCTTCTGCAGCTTTTTTTATGTCTTCGAAATAATGATCTAATAAATATTTTTCTTTCTGAGAATAAACGTTATCGGAAACAGCACTTAAAACGATTAATTTTTCCATTATTGCTCACCTCCTTCTGATACAAAATCATTCCAGAATTTTTGAGGTGCAATCTGATTTCTTAAATCGCATTGCAGACATCTTCCGCTTTCACAAAGAGCCTGTTCACAAGTAAAGCCAGAAGAAATCAAGTCAAAGTCACAAACTCTTGTAGCAGCTTCCCGAAGTGCCATTTCATTTCTTTCGATATCTGCAAATCCTTCTACTTTACCAATATAAGGTTCTGCCTCTCTTTCCGTCAGAGTTTCTTCGATAGCTCCATCTCCTCCCAGATACTGATCCATCAAAGACGCCACTTCTCTACCACCTGCAATGGCATCAATCAGGAATTTTGTTCCTGTGATAACATCACCAGCGCTAAATATTCCTTCTACAGAAGTCTTATATCCACTCTTTCCAGTTTCTGGATTGATCGGATAACCAAACTTATTTAATTCAATTCCAAAGGTTTCGGTTAAGCCCGTAACCTGACCGGCTGCGAAAACGATACTGTCACAAAGAATTACATAGGTACTGTCTGGTACTGCTTCTTCTACTAAAGCTCTTGTTTCCGAATCAAAGTAGAAATTGGTGATTTTATGGACCTTAAGTCCTGTAACATTTCCATCTCCAACGATTTCTTCGTTGGAATGAGAATCATATAATACAGCGCCTTCTGCTAAGGCCGCATCCCGTTCCTCTTCAGAGGCTTGGGAAGCGTCTTTTTCCAAGCAGATAACATTTACTTTTTTACCCATTCTTAAAGCTGTTCCGGCAACATCAAAAGCAACGTTTCCGCCACCAATAATATTTACTGTATCGCCTAGCTCAATATCCATTCCCAGACGCTGAGCCTGTAAAACCTCTAACGCAGAGTAAACCTGAGGCAGATTGCTGCCTGGTAAATAATCCAGTTTCTTTCCAACCGAGGTTCCGATGGCTACCAGTACGGCATCATAATCTTTCTTCAGTTCTGCCGCATTGCTGATTGGATGATTGCAAATAATCCGAACGCCAGACTCTTCAATTACTTTGATTTCATCCAATACGGCCTGAGTTGGAATCCGGTACTCCGGCATTCCACTGGTCATATGTCCGCCAGGAATCTTTTTGGATTCCATTACGACCACATCATGACCTTTTTTATTCAAATAATAAGCCGCAGTAAGACCGCAAGCTCCGGCGCCAATAACAGCCACCTTCTTGCCCGTTCTTTCTGCTGTTTTTATATACGTTTCTTTCCAAAATTTATTTTCTTCATGTTCCGCTGCGTAGCGTTTTAAATTACGGATGGAAACTGGGCTGTTCAGACCTTTTCTCTTACAGCCGTCTTCACATCGGTTATTGCATACCAAACCTAACGCATGTGGGAACGGAACCTTCTCCCGGATAATTGCGATGGCTTTATCGCAATCGCCTTCCTTTACCGCTCTTAAATAAGCAGGAATATCAATATGGGCAGGACATTCCGCCTGGCAAGGAATCTGAGCAACCTCTTTTGGAAGGTCTTCCCGGAATACGCCAACTTTGTCTCTTATGGAACCTGTCGGGCATACTTCCACGCAAGCTCCACAGAATCTGCAGTCCGCCTCCTTTAAGGAATTTCCGTCAATGACCACTCTCATTCGGCCATCAACTTTCGCAAACTTCAGGGCGCCTACGCCTCGGAGTTCGTTACAAACTCTTACGCATCTTCCGCATAAGATGCAACGGTACATCTCATGAAGCATTAAAGGATTGGTCTCATCTCCAGCGGCACGAATTTTCAGTTCTCTTAAGTTTCTGCCCGTGTCTCCTACATACTGGGAGATGGAAGCTAACTGGCATTTTCCATATTTCGGACAACCCGAACACTCACTTGGATGAGTTTTAAACATAAAATCGCAAGTAAGCTTGCGGATATTCTCCGCAAGCTCATCCTTGGTATTTATGACCATGCCTTCTTTAACTTTTACACTACAGGAAGTGATGACGCCATCTACGCCTTCTTGTTTTACAACGCAGAGCCGGCATCCGCCGTTCGGTTTCAGGTTTTCATGATAACAAAGATGTGGAATATAGATTCCATTTTTCAGAGCCGCCTCTAAAACAGTCTGGTTTTCATCCGCTGAAATCTTCCGGCCATCAATAATTAAATTAACATTTGCCATTTTTCTTATTCTTCACAATAATCAGCTGCGCCCTGACCAGCAAAACGTCCGGTGTTCAGGCAGTAGCCCATGGTATTTCCAGGTAACAGGAACATATAGCTGTCGCCATAGATTGTACAAGTATCCGTTCCAGCTGCAAAGAATCCAGGAATTACATTCCAATCATCATCCAGTACTTCGCAGTTTTCGTTAATTTTAATTCCGCCTAAAGTACCATAGCCTGATGGACGGAATAATCCAGCATAGAAAGGACCCTTCTTAATCGGTTTCATGTATTTGGAAGGTTTGTAGAACTGTTTGTCTTCGCTGTCGCACATGTCATTGTATTCTTCTACGGTCTCAAGGAAGTTCTCTACGTTAATACCGCATTTCTCTGCTAATTCTTCCAAAGTATCCGCGATTACTACGTCTGGGTTGTTTGGATCATCTACGATATCCTGGCAAGCCTGCTCGAAGTCATCAATGTCCGATACATGATGAACGAAGTTTACAACATCCAGACCTTTCTTCTTGTAAGTTTTGATGATGCTGCTGTCGATGATGGAGAAGCCGATGGCACCTTTCTGAATCGTAATCGCATTTCCTGTGAAGGTGGTATTCTGCATCTGCTCTTCGTTAATGAAACGTTTTCCATCAATATTTACCATCAGGTTCGGCTGCATAAATACAACAGGAACGCTCTGTACACCCATGTCAGAGAATGGAAGAATGTAAATCTTTTCTACGGACATTTCGGTTGTTGCAGCACCTGCTGCCATCGCCATCTTGATTCCTTCGCCTTTCAGGCCAGGAACTACGATATTGAACAGGTCTTTTCCGTAGGTAACGCCCATTCTTTCTTTCATGTATTCTGGTGAATCTCCAGCACCACCGGTAGCTACGATAACCGCCTTGCAATCTACGTGAATATCTTCCCCGTTCTTGTCCTGAGCGTTAACGCCACAGATTTTTCCGGATTCATCTCTTAAGATTTCTTTTGCAGGAGTCTCATAGAATACTTCGGTTCCGTTTTCCTGAGCTTTATCTAACATTGCTTTGTTCATGATGGCGCCGCCATTACGTCCGATACCGCCGTTAACAGCTACAATGTGCCATGTAGCTTCGCTCTTTGGGAAATACTTGTAAGCGCCTGCGAATTCAACACCCATATCTTCCAGCCATTCAATGGTTCCTGCAGAAGCTTCAAAATACTTCTTAACCATTTTGGCATCAACTCTCCAATGGGTATATTCCATAAACATCTTGAATGCTTTTTCAACATCAATATCAACCATCTGATCCTGCTGCTGTCTGGTTCCAATTCCTAAAGGTCCCATACCCATGTTTGCAGCACCACCAGAAATATTCATTTTTTCAAAAGCGATTACTTTTAAACCAGCTTCAGAAGCTTCTACCGCTGCAGCCAAGCCAGCAGGGCCTGTACCGATAATTACAACATCAGCCTGTAAATTTTTCATTTTTTCCTCCTTAGGTCCTTCCTGCGACCTGATAAATTACTATCTATAAACGTGTCCGTCGGTTTCAAATTTTGGTGGAATGTAAGGAACCTGAAGCCATGAATCATACTGTCCGCCAGTATGGATAATATGTCTTCCATGGTTATCCGTATCCCAACTTAATGGCTCAAACCATCCTTCGCGGATATAGTTTCCGGCAATCTGGATTCTCAGTTTCTGTCCTTTGTACCAGAACCGGCTGGAAGGAACGATTGCGATATCAACAGGAACAATCTCGCCTGGTTTTAATTTTTCTTCCTTCAGCTGAGCCTGTACTGGCCAATAAGGTTTACCTTTTTGTTTATATTTCGCCATTTCTTCTGGCCAAAGTTCTCTACGGCTTACACGCATCTTGCCCCAAGCTCCTGGATGAGGCTCATTTAATGTCGTCCATGGTAACCAGTTACCCTGGCTATCTGCTTTCTGGATATTAACGAACATATCCATGTCATCATGTCCGTCTGCTTCTACCCAAAGACGAAGCCACATGTAACCGGTCAGTTCTGTATCCTCTTTGAATTCCATATCGAATTCTACACGGTCGATGGTTCCGTCGGCAGCGGTTTCACCAACATAAGATACGCTGGATTCTACTGCTACTGGTTCTTCCTGCATGGTCAGATTTGCTGCATCCAGGTAATATTTTCTATATTCGGTTCTCTTCAGAGGCCATTCGTTTTCTGCTCTTCTGCCTTGGAAGTCATGATCCATAACATCCATAACGTCGATACGTACCTTTGGAGTCATTTCCCAACCATTATGGATATCTTTCAGATAACGGTCATAGAACTTCTTCAGGTCTTCCAGATTTTCTGGAGAATAAGTATCCGGCCACTCGAAATCTCTGTGAGCACGGAACCATTTCAGTCTGGATTTGCAACGAATATAAGCTCTGGAAGATCCAGGAAGATGGAAATGAGACCATCCAGCTGTCTGGTAAACAGGAATTCTTACTTTTTCAAATTCTGCTACTTTATCATTCCAATATCCGTTACGGAATGGATATTTACGAGCCATAGCAACCTGGTCATCTACACCACCTGGTCCTGTAACCTGAGCTGCAATAAATTCATTAAAGGAAAGAGCCGGAATACCGCCTTCAAAGAGAGAGTCTCCATAAAGGTCTGTAGTGCTTTCCCAAGGAGCAATACATGCTAAGTGTGGAGGACACTCTGCAGCGATTCCCCACTGATGCATTGCAACACCGGAGTTACCGGTCATACCAACTTTACCGTTACACCAATCCTGCTGAGCAATCCATTCTACAAAATCATAACCATCTAAACGGTCCTGATAGGTAAACATGTGAACGTTGCCCTCAGAATGTCCTGCACCACGAACGTCTACATTCGCTACTGCATAGCCCTGATATACCCAATAAGCAGGGTCCGCGGACTCAAATTTTGCCAGTCGGGATACGGTGTGAGGAGGAACACCCATAATCTGCCATTCGCTCATTCCATCCCCAGGTCTCTTTCCAAACCAGCTCCAGGAAACGATTACTGGAATTTTTTCTTTTAAGTTCTTTGGAAGAAAGATGTCTGTATAGATTTTGCATCCATCTCTCATAACTACTTCCACATCCTGATGACAAATAATACCAGGTGCTGCCTCGTAGGTTCTCTGGTTAAATGCCGGACAGAAGCCCTGTCCCATTCTAGCCATCGGATCTGCAGACTGCGCTAAGTCAATGTCTTCCTGATTCGCTACTGGTTTTCTAGCCACTCTGTAGATTGCTTCGATTTCTTCCCCTTTGAATACCTCTTTCACTGTAAAGTATTCTGGTGCATGATCTGCCATGTTGTTTCCTCCATATCTATAGAATCTTCTTTTGTTAACATAATAATACTCATTAATTATAAAAAAAGTGCCCGTCTTATACAACGGACACTTTTTTACATTTTGTTGTTTTTAATTACTTATTTAATCTCTGGTAATGTTGCAAAACTTGCCTGCAGTTCTTCGTCAGTCGGAATATAATCTTCCATCTGTTTGTTGTTGAATTTTTCATATGCATACATATCGAAATATCCAGTACCGGTAAGACAGAACAGGATGGTCTTTTCTTCGCCGGTTTCTTTGCACTCTTTTGCAATATCCATAGCAACTTTGATTGCATGGCTGCTTTCCGGTGCAGGAAGGATACCTTCTACTCTTGCAAATTCTTCTGCTGCTGCAAATACTTCGGTCTGCTCTACACTAACTGCATCAATCAGTTTCTGGTCGTATAATTCTGAAATGATAGAGCTCATTCCATGATATCTTAAACCACCAGAGTGGCTTGGAGATGGAATAAAGTTGCTGCCTAAGGTATACATTTTCTGCAGTGGGCAGATATTACCAGTATCACAATAGTCGTAAGCATAAGTTCCTCTAGTAAGAGAAGGACAGCTCTTTGGCTCAACTGCGATAAACTGATAGTCCTTTTCTCCTCTTAATTTCTCGCCCATAAACGGAGAAATCAATCCGCCGACGTTGGAACCGCCGCCAGCACAGCCAATAATTACGTCAGGTTCTACGCCGTATTTTTCAAAAGCAGCCTGGCATTCCAAACCTACAATCGTCTGGTGAAGCAGTACCTGAGATAAAACGCTTCCTAAAACATATCGATAGCCTTCGGTCTTTGTTGCAACTTCTACTGCCTCCGAAATCGCGCAGCCTAAGCTTCCGCTAGTGTCTGGATGAGCTGCTAAAATCTTCTGTCCAATCTCCGTGGTCATGGATGGGGATGGTGTAACAGAAGCGCCGAAAGTTCTCATAACTTCACGACGGAATGGTTTCTGCTCATAAGAACATTTAACCATATATACCTGACACTCTAGGTCCAGATAAGAACAAGCCATAGCAAGGGCTGTTCCCCACTGTCCCGCACCAGTCTCTGTGGTAACACCTTTCAGACCTTGATTCTTAGCATAATAAGCCTGGGCAATAGCAGAATTTAATTTATGGCTGCCACTAGTATTATTTCCTTCAAACTTATAATAAATCTTAGCTGGAGTACCTAATTTTTCTTCCAGACAGTAAGCACGAATCAATGGAGCTGGACGATACATTTTATAGAAATCCAAAATTTCTCTAGGAATTGGGATTAATCTTGTGGTGTCATCCAATTCCTGTTTTACCAGCTCGTCACAGAATACTTTTCTCAAAGCTTCTTCGGTAATCGGTTTCATAGTTTCCGGATCCAGCAATGGAGCCGGTTTCTTTGTCATGTCCGCCCGGACATTGTACCAGTACTTAGGGAGTTCTCTTTCTTCAAGAATCAGCTTATAAGGAATCGTCCTTTTATCGATTTCTCTTTGTTTACTTCCGTCGTTTATCATATTCTTTTCCTCCCTTAGGATAATTTATTTTTAAGTCCAACTACTGGTCGCTACAGACAGCGTCTATCCGTAACGGTCGCTGCAACCATGCAGCTATCCGTGGCCGCTGGGCTCATTTTGCAAAAATAAAAGTCTGCCCCTATAAACATAAGGACAGACATAATCTGCGGTACCACCTTAATTGGCCTTAAAGACCCACTCAAATCGAAAATGCCAACACATTCTCTGGCGTTAACGCCGCCATACGTCTCAGATACTAAAACAAAAAGTTTTTTCCCCTCGCCCTCAGTGGCCCATATGTCCGACCCGCTTTCCGCAAAGCTTCCACCGTCCTCTGCTCTCTATAGGTGCGCTATTGGTTTTTCTTCCACTTCATAGGTTTTTCTTATTTAATTTTCACGAAGTTTATCACTCGCAACAGTACATGTCAAGACAAATATGGATGCCAAAAACTAACCTTCCACTTTTTCTTTGATATAAGCTTTTACCTTAAGCTTATCCATCTCAAGAGCAATGGCTAATTCGCCATAAAGTTTGTCTTCTGCCATGCTGAAATATTTTTCATCACTAGCCGTAACTTTTTTACCTTCTGCTAAGCGTTTCAGTTTTCTTTCATGGATTGTTTTAATGATACTGATGAATTCTCTGCAATCGCAGCTTCTCATAGTTTCTTTATAACGTTCTTCACGGGATTTCTCATCGACGATGCTAAGAAGTTCAATATAAGGGATGTCGTCTACCAGTTTTCTGGCTTCTCGTTTAGAAATAACAGGACGCATAACAACCTTGTCGTTATCACAAGGAGTAAAAATTCGACTATTTTGAGAATAATACGGAGATAATGTGTAATAATCAACGCCTTCCGCCGCACCAACTAAATCAGGAGGACCTATTTTCTCCACCCTGCATACACCGGTGTTGCCGTACACTATTAATTGACCAACTTGAAACACAATATCCTCTCTTTCTCCTAAAATGCCTTTACCCAAGAGGTATTGTATCACTTTCTTCTAGAAAATGTAAGGGCTTTACCCTCATTTTTTCTAATTTACTTATAGAAAATACGTATATCAATTCAAACCGGGGATAAGCGAAAAACCAATGGCAAAAAGAATGGCCGGAAGCATGTTGGCCACCGAAATTTTCTTATCCCGAATCAGATTTAATCCAACACAGAAAATAAGAACATTTCCAACCAAAGACAGATCTGTAAGAGCCAAATCTGTTAATACGGGTTGAATCAGATGGGCAATCAACGTAACGAAGCCTTGCCAAATCGCCACTGGAATTGCAGCGAAAATCGCACCTTTTCCTAAGGTGCAAGTCATCACGCAGATAATAAAGAAGTCCAAAATGGCTTTCATGATCAAAACGGAATAATCATGGAAAATCGCGTCATTTATGGAACCAATAATGGCCATAGCACCAATGCATACGGTACAGGAAGCCGTAAGGAACGCATCTGTAAAACCGTTATCTTTCGTACTTTTGGTCTTTTTCTTCAGCCATTCGCCAAACCGTTCAATTTGCTTTTCCAGATTCAGTAATTCTCCCACTACAATGCCGCAAATAATGGCCAAAATCAAAAGAAGGGATTTCTGGGTATCAAAGCCGCCTTCATTTAAAACCAGCATTTTAGAAATCGCGCCAGCAGCGCCAACAAAAATAACGCAGATGCCATTTCCCATCATAAGGGCGTTCTGCATCCGTTCCGGAATCAGTTTGCCAAAAAACAAGCCGATGATTCCGCCTACAATAATCGCTGCTGTATTAATTATGGTTCCTAAACCTGGCATAGAAATACCTCTTACATTTATTTCTCGATATCGTTAAAAATAATATCGGATACTTTTTCTCCTAAAAGCTGGTAGCCCAAAGGGGTAAGATGAACAAGGTCCTTGCTAAAAAGTTCCTCTCTTTCATAGGTTCCACTGTTTACCAGTTCAGAAAAATACTCATCAATATCAATCAATGGAACGGAAGTTTTTTGCGCAGACTTCTTGATGTAGTTATTTGCGCCAGAAAAATCTTTATAAAACCTGCTATCTGGATAGAGAGGATAGTTTGCCAGATAAACAACGGTTCCCCTCTCTTTAAATTCTTTTATATTTGCTTCCAAGGCTCCCTTATAAGGAATGTTAAAGTGGAAATTATTACCAGAATACAAAAGGACCACGATGTCCGGGCTACAAGTGACTCTCTGGTAGGTGTCTTTCGTAATCACGTCTCCGCTGATTCCATCATTGACTGCAATTACAGAAGATGAATAGCTAGCCTCTTTTAATTTTTGGTTCAGACCTTCTTCCAAGCTCTCCGGATAGGTCGTCTGGCTTTGAAAATCTGGTGAAGCAACGTCTCTATACAGGCCGAACGTAATGGAATCTCCCAGGCAGTCTATTACGATTTCTTCCTTCTCTGCAAATAATTCTGTAATAGCTTCTTTATTGGAATCCGGCTTTCTTGTAGCTCCCAAAATAATCAAAAGCAGAATGACAGCTGCTGCCAACAAAATGGCCGCAAGGATTATGTTTTTCCGGTTATTTCTTGTTTTCTGTTTTGCAGAATTATCCACTTTTTATAAATCCCTGGAGTCTAAGATAATCGTAAACGGACCGTCATTCTCGATATGTACCAGCATATCCGCTCCAAACTGTCCCGTTGCCACCTTCATATCCGGCTTTTGTGCCTTAACAGAAGCAACAATATAATCGTACAAAGCTTCTGCTTGAGCTGGATCTCCGGCATCAATAAAGCTCGGTCGGTTTCCTTTTTTGCAGTCCGCATAAAGGGTAAACTGGGATACCAAAAGAACATCTCCTTTTACACTGTCCAGCGAAAGGTTGGTCTTCCCCTCCTCATCCTGGAAAATCCGTAAGCCCAACATTTTCTTTACCAGCTTGTCAGCGATTTCTTTTGTGTCGGTACTGCAGGCACCAATCAAAACCATAAACCCGGTTCCGATTTCGCCTACGACTTCTCCATTGATTGTGACAGAAGCTTCTTTTACTCTCTGAATAACAAATTTCATTCCCAATCCTCGATATCGGTCATTTTTCTGTACTATAGCACGAGACAGCGTAAAAAGCTGTCTCGTGCGTCATTTAAGTCAAATATGTTTCTCTAAAAATTAGAATTCAAATTTATGACGGAAGTATTCTTCCAGATCAGCGATAGCAATACGCTCCTGCTGCATGGTGTCACGGTCACGAACGGTTACGCAACCATCTTCTTCTGAATCAAAGTCGTAAGTAATGCAGAAAGGAGTTCCGATTTCGTCTTCTCTTCTGTATCTCTTACCAATCGTTCCTCTATCATCATAATCACAGTTATAGTATTTGGATAACTGTGCATATACCTTTTCTGCAGGCTCATTCAGTTTCTTAGAAAGAGGAAGAACTGCAATCTTAACTGGTGCTAATGCTGGATGGAAACGCATAACCGTACGAACATCTCCGCCCTCTAATTCTTCTTCATCATAAGCATTGCAAAGGAATGCAAGAACAACACGGTCAGCGCCCAGAGAAGGTTCAACTACGTATGGAATGTACTTGATGTTCTTTTCATCATCAAAGTAATCCATAGGCTCGCCTGAGAATTCCTGATGCTGGCTTAAGTCGTAATTGGTTCTGTCAGCGATTCCCCAAAGTTCACCCCAACCGAACGGGAAGGTGAATTCGATATCGGTAGTAGCTTTTGAGTAGAAGGAAAGTTCTTCCGGATCATGGTCACGAAGTCTTAATTCTTCGTCTTTCAGTCCTAAGCTCTTCAGCCAGTTCACGCAGAAGCTTCTCCAATAATCGAACCATTCAAGGTCGGTATCTGGCTCGCAGAAGAATTCCAGTTCCATCTGTTCAAACTCTCTGGTACGGAAAGTAAAGTTACCAGGAGTAATTTCATTACGGAAAGATTTACCAATCTGGCCAATGCCGAATGGGATTTTCTTTCTGGAAGTTCTCTGTACGTTTTTGAAGTTTACAAAAATACCCTGAGCGGTTTCCGGACGAAGATATACAACGTCTTTTGCATCTTCGGTAACGCCCTGGAAGGTTTTAAACATTAAGTTGAAATGACGGATTGGAGTAAAATCGCTCTTTCCGCAAGATGGACATGGAACCTGATGTTCTTTAATAAATGCTTCCATCTCTTCATCGCTCCAGCCATCAACGGAAGATTCTAATGTAATTCCGTTTTCCTGTGCGAAGTCTTCAATTAATTTGTCTGCACGGAATCTTTCATGGCATTCTCTGCAGTCCATTAAAGGATCTGTAAAACCGCCGATATGTCCAGAAGCTTCCCATGTTTTTGGATTCATTAAGATTGCACAATCCAAACCAACGTTGTATGGGCTTTCCTGAATAAATTTCTGCCACCATGCTCTTTTTACGTTGTTTTTCAGTTCTACTCCAAGGTTACCATAATCCCAAGTGTTGGCTAAACCACCGTAGATTTCAGAACCTGGATAAACGAATCCTCTTGCTTTACAAAGTGCTACGATTTTGTCCATTGTCTTTTCCATAGTTTTTCTCTCCTGTTTTATATTTTCGTCGTTGGTTTATGGCAACTATTTGCCATGGGTTTGCGGCGAATTTTAACTCACATAGTACACTGAAACCTTTAGGGTTTCAAGGCAATTCTTCCAGCATAATCAAAGATTTAAAAGTTTTATCTACATACCGGTTTAATAGGGTCTTTACGATATCGGTAAATTCTGCCAGAACTTGTTCCGTCAGACGAAACGTAAATAATTTTTCTATCGGCATGGTTTTCACAAAGCTGATAGCATAAGCCGTGGATTGGTCCAATTCAAACCGACTTTTTATATTCTCAATATCCGGACAAATGCCGTTGATTTCCAGAAGTTTTAATTCATAGATGCCCCGTACCAATCGATTATCCAAAGTTTCCAGACTCAGGGCCCTTAAAGACTGATATACCAGCTTTAAGGTCTGAGTGGCATCTAATCCTTCTCTGGTAAAATAAGACGCCAATTCCAGGAAATAGAAGCCATAATAGGTATGCTCCACATCCGTCGTCAGTTGCTCAAAGTAGTTGGAAATTTTCGCAGAATTCAGGCTATAAGAATTTCTTCCTTCATACAGTTCAAATTCTCCAAAAGCAAAGATTCTGGTAGGCGCCACTAAAGGCGAGGACGGTTTTCTCGCCCCATGGGCAAAGGCTGAAATCTTACCTAAGGAATCGGTAAGAATCTCTATCCGTCTGTCATATTCTCCCATGGGCATGACTGATATTACCATGCCTCTGACTTTGATCGTGTTCAACGTTTCTCCCGTACTATTTCTTCGCTTCGTATCCGAAATTCTTCAGCATGGCATCGCTGTCACGCCATTCTTTTCTTACTTTGACCCAAAGTTTTAAATTAACTTTCGTTTCCGTCAGATTTTCAATATCTCTGCGGGCGATGGTGCCGATTTTCTTCAGCATTTCGCCACCTTTTCCGATAACGATTCCTTTATGGGAATCTTTTTCACAGATAATGGTTGCTTCAATATCAACAATTGGCTCTTTATATACGGAGCCTGCACCATTCTTTATGGTTTTTACTCTTTCATGATATTTATCAATCACTACCGCAATACCATGTGGCACCTCATCACTTAAGCAATATAAGGCCTTTTCCCGGATAGTTTCTGCCACAATCTGCTTCATCGGCTGATCCGTTAATGTGTCTTCATCATAGAAGTACGGTCCATACGGCAGGTATTTATAAATCTGCTCTAAAAGAGTATCTACGTTCTTATTTTCTCTTGCGGAAATCGGAATAATTTCTGCAAAATCAAAGGCTTTCCGGTAGGTATCAATAAACTCGAACACGTCGTCCTTATCTACGCTGTCGATTTTATTCATAACCAGAAGAACCGGAAGGTTCACCTTTTTTAATTCTTCCAGAATATATTGCTCGCCCTTTCCAATAAAGTTAGAAGGTTCTACCAACATCATGATGACATCCGCATCGGCAAAGGTGCTTAGGGCAGCATCCAACATATATTCTCCTAATTTGTTTTTTGCCTTATTAATACCTGGCGTATCCAAGAAAACGATTTGTCCCCGGTCATCGGTATAAACCGTCTGGATACGATTTCTGGTAGTCTGTGGCTTATTGGAAGTAATGGCAATTTTCTGGCCAATGAGACGGTTCATTAAGGTTGATTTGCCTACATTTGGTCTTCCGATAATTGCTACATAGCCTGATTTTGTCTGAAAATTTTCCATATTTCGCTTACTTTACTCAAATAAATTCTTTGTGGTGACAAATAATTCTTTATCTTCTTCTATTTTCTTTTCATTGCCTACAACACAGATACATCCGTCGCTGAATGCCCGCTTCATTAAAGGAGCCAGCGCCCGAATGTCTTCCTGAGTACAGCCAATGGTTGCTAACCGGTTCTTTAAGGCTTCCTCTTCGGTCAAATCCATCAGATAAGACAGCATGTCTCTGGATCCTTTTCCAGAAGGAGTCATCGGAGTATCTACTCCGCTCATTGTACCGATCACATACTTCGTCATTTCTCTTTCATCTACACTGAAATTCTCAATATATTCCGGAACGCCTTCGAAGACTTCGTTGGATCTGGAAAGATTTGGATCACGATATGTTACGAAAACACAGGTGCCCAAGCTAGTAAAGGAACACATGCATCCATAGGCTCCGCCTTGAACACGGATATTAAACCACAGATACTCGTAACTCATGATGGTCTTTAATACTCGTAACGCGCCAGTATGCTCAAAACCGCCATCGGAATAACGGCCTGCTCTAGCCACATACTGAATTCCTGCAGAGGTCTTAAATCCTTCATTTTTCTTTTCCAGCAAGATTTCGTCTGCATAAGCATATCCGTTCTGTCTTAATTTCGGCATTGCGCCCGGAAGTTTATCCGCCATTTTTTCCAGACGGTTCAAGAACAGTTCCAGACCTTCTTTATCGCCAGTAAAACTGATGATGCAACGTCCCTTCATCAACTGATTCATCACATCTTTAATGTTTTCAATCAGTTTCGCTTTTTCACTTTCAAAATTCTTTTCCAGATTTTCGACGAACTTATAGAACTCGATCCCGTTCATCAGCTCCTTTACAAAATCCGGTTTGGAGATATAAGACAAGGCTCTTACAACAGCGCCAATATGTCCGCTTTGATTCAGGGACATCTGCAGCTTGCTCTTTAATTCTGCAATAATTTCGTACAATCGGGTCTCATCTTCATAAGAACTACCGAAAATTACTTCTTCAATCAGGTCAAAAGCTTTCTCCATGTTTCCGTATAAAGCCCTGGTAGAAATATCTGCCAGTACGGAGAAATGCTCCGGGTCCGTCTTATCCGTATAAACACCAGCCTCCAGAGAAAGACCTCCGGTAAAGCTGTTAATATCATTATTTAATTCTGCATAGGTATGCTGGTCCGTATCCACAAAACTGAAAATGGATTTCAGCAGGCTCAGGTACGGAAGCTGGGCCAAAGGAATCTGATTGGCGTCTAAAATGATGCTGGCATAACCGATTCCGTTAGTAAAATAGTCATGGAAAATAACCGGAACCCCTTTTACTTCCAGTTCTTCATTCAGGAAATGATCCGTCTCTCGTTTAATATCATCTCTGGATAAAAGAGGGATACACTTTAAATTTTCCGGATCTTCTTCCGCTTCCTGATAGTCCGCCAAAGCCTTCGTATCATCAATGAGTTTTTGCAGTTCTTCTGCAGATAAACCGTTTTTAAATTCTTCTAATTTCTTCGCTAGTTTCTCTTCATTTTCTGCCGTCAGGCCTTTCTTTGGAACTAAGGCTAACAGGGAAGAATGTGGATTGTTGATCAAATATTTTTTAATCAGGCCTTCAAAATATCCGGTCTCAATATTCTCTCGTAAAAACTTAAAGGTCTCACTGCATTCAATATGCATTAATGGAGTGCCTTCATAGAGCCAGCTGTCCAAACAGTTCAGGCCATAAATCAGGCCTTTTGGATAACCGCCAAAATCCGCTTCTTTATACTTGAATTCCAAAGAATTCAGGCTGGCAATCAGAGAGCTTTTATTAATGCCTTCCTTGATTGCTTTTTCAAATTCTTCGTTGATAATTTCCAGGAAACGGTCCATCTGATTCTCGTTGGCATTCTTTGCAACAATATTAAAATAAGGCTGCAAAATTCCATTTTCATAAGACGGAAGAATATCTTTTCCGATGCCTTCTTTCAGAAGACGGTCACGAATCGGAGCCCCCTGAGTATCTACCAAAGCGTAAAGAATCATCTGCATAGCGTAATAAACCGCTGGGTCCAGATTATCGCCGCATACGACACCGTAGGAAAGATAGGTATTGTCTTCCTCTTCTTCATCTTCCGCGATTGGATAGAATTTCTTCAGTATCTGCATTTCTTTAAACGCAGGTTGCATTTTTACTTCCGAATCAACAGTAAGAGCTTCACTCTTGCCTAAATAATTTGCATCCAGATATTCCAGACGTTCTTCAATATCCATATCTCCATACAGATAAATAAAACTATTGGATGGATGATAATATTTTTTATGGAAATCGATAAAAGCATCGTAGGTCAGGTTCGGAATACACTCTGGATCACCGCCGGATTCTACTCCGTAGGTGGTGTCCGGATAAAGGGAATGCATAATCTCCCGCTCCAGAACTCCCTCTGGAGAAGAAAAAGCACCCTTCATTTCGTTATAAACAACGCCGTTATAAATAACCGGATCTTCCGGATTTTCAATCTTATAACTCCAGCCTTCCTGCTTTAAGATTTCTGGGTGACGGTAAATGTTCGGATGGAATACTGCATCCAAATAAACATCCATCAGATTCTGGAAGTCTTTATCGTTTCTGCTGGCTACTGGATAAACGGTCTTGTCCGGATAGGTCATAGCGTTTAAAAAAGTATTTAACGATCCTTTTACCAGTTCTACGAAAGGGTCTTTTAACGGATACTTTTCACTGCCACAGAGAACGGAATGCTCCATAATATGAGCCACACCTGTATCGTCTGCCGGTGGCGTACGGAATCCAATATAAAACACCTTATTGTCATCGTCGTTGGAAAGAATAAAAACTCTGGCACCAGTCTTTTTATGCTTCAGCAAAAACGCCTGACTGTTCAGGTCTTTTACTTCCTTCTCAAATACAACTTCATACTTATTATTCATTAAATAATCCCTCCGCGTATTCTTGAGGGTTAAAGCGTACTAAATCCGCTGCCCCTTCTCCTACGCCTATATACATAACCGGAATTCCCAATTCTTTCGTAATGGCAACAGCGATACCACCCTTGGCAGTACCATCCATTTTCGTAAGAATTACTCCGTCTACTTTCATGATTTCTTTAAATTCTTTTGCCTGCTGTAGAGCGTTCTGGCCGGTAGTCGCATCCAGAACGATAATGTTGGTCCGTCCTGCTTCGCCAAATTCTGCTGCCAGAATCTTATCGATTTTTGCCAGCTCATTCATCAGATTTTTCTTATTATGGAGACGGCCAGCCGTATCACAGAGCATTAAGTCTGCGCCTCTGGCTTTTGCCGCACGGGCAGCATCAAATACAACGGAACCAGGGTCTGAACCTTCGTTCCCAGTAACCATAAAGCAGCCGGTTCTTTCAGACCAGATTTTCAGCTGATCGGCAGCTGCTGCACGGAACGTATCTGCACCAGCTAAAATAACCTTCTTTCCTTCTCCAGAATATCTCTTCGCCAGTTTTCCAATGCTGGTGGTTTTTCCAACGCCATTTACACCAATAACAAGAACAGCACTCTTTTGATTTTCAAAATCATACAGGTCTTCTGGCTGGGTCATGATTTCCGCAATCTTTGAAATCATAAAAGCTTTGGCATCGTCCTGGTTTTTTACTTCCCGGTAAAGAACGTTTAGTTTCAGGCTTTCCACCAGTTCTTCCGTTGCCTTTACGCCCATGTCTCCCATGAATAAGGTTTCTTCCACCTCTTCATAATAATCATCATCTATTTTTGCACCGCTGTTAAACAATCTTGAAAAAAATCCCATATATTCCTCCGGTATTGTTTATTCGTATTCTTCAGGGCTTTCTAAGGAAAGCTGTCCCAGTTTTCCGTTTCGGAAGTTCTCCAACAGAAGATTTGCCGCCTTTAAGAAGTCGATTTCGCCGCCCTTGGCAACGCAACCACGGACCGTTCCGATGGCTTCTAGTACTGCAGCTTCCGGTTTCACTGGGTATTTATCATAATCGATGTTTTCCAGACCGTAGAAGCTGGAAATCAGGCCCGGATAGCGCTTTTCAAGGACTTTTATCAGTTCCATGGCGAGTTCTTCTATATTCATAATTTCGTCCTTAATAGAGCCAATCAGAGCCAGCTTCAGACCTACGCTTTGGTCTTCAAATTTCGGCCATAAAATACCCGGCGTATCTAAAAGTTCCAAGGTAGAACTTAAACGAATCCATTGTTTTCCTGTCGTAACGCCCGGCTTATTTCCGGTCTTTGCCACTGCCTTTTTCGCATAGGTATTAATAAACGTAGACTTGCCTACATTTGGAATCCCTACTACCATGGCACGAACCGGACGGTTTTTAATTCCTCTTTTCCGGTCTCGTTCAATTTTTGCCGCGCAGGCTTTCTGGACAATGGCATTAATCTGCTTCATGTCACCAAAATTCTTGGAATTAATCATGCAGACATTCAGGCCTTTGTCCTCGAAATAACGGAACCATTGTTCCGTTTCCTTTTTATCTGCCAAATCGGTTTTATTCAATAAAATCAGACGAGCCTTGCTTCCTGCAATCTCGTCAATATCTGGATTACGCGAGCTTAAAGGAACCCTCGCGTCTAAAAGCTCAATGACCAGGTCAATCAGCTTTATATCCTCCATCATCTGTCTTTTTGCTTTGGTCATATGACCAGGATACCATTGAAAATTCATAATGGTTTATTGTACCAAAATAATTGGTTTATTTCAACGAAGGGGAACGGTAAACTAAAAAAATGCGTTATGTACGAAATCATACATAACGCAAATTTTTAAATCATTCTCTTGGTTAAATTATCTTAAAACTTCTTTAACCTTAGCAGCTTTACCAACACGGTCTCTTAAGTAGTTCAGTTTTGCACGACGAATCTTACCCCTTCTTACTACTTCGATTTTTTCGATTGTTGGTGAATGTAATGGCCATGTCTTTTCAACACCGATACCGTTAGAAGTTTTTCTAACTGTGAATGTTTCTCTAGCTCCGCCATTCTGTCTCTTGAGAACTACTCCCTCAAAAATCTGGATTCTTTCTCTGTTGCCTTCTTTGATCTTGGCTGATACTCTAACTGTATCACCTACTCTGAAGTCGTCAACTTTCTCTTTCAGCTGACCTGCCTCGATCTTCTTAATGATTTCGTTCATGTGTGTGACCTCCTAATTCAAAATTCGATGTTCTTAATACGTCTTCGGCACCCACATGAGCACCTGGTAAAAGCGGACCATCTGTTTCACAGCCCGATTAGTTTATCATAGCAATTAGCCCTTTGCAAGGACTTTTTCTTTATTTTTCGGCCTTTTTTAACGGTTTTTTCCTTAATCTAGCAGAAATTCCGACAGCACCACGTTACTTACATCTACGCCCTTATCCGTCAAGCGGATGTTGTCCTCTGCTAATTCCACAAGACCTTCCGCATACAGCTTGTCCAGAGCCTCTCCATAAACCGTAATCATATCCTGATGGAAAATATCAATAAATTCCGTCATACTGATTCCTTCGGTTTGTCGTAAGCCTAAGAACATATGCTCTTCCATCTGCTCTTTTCGGGAAAGCTTGTGGTAGTCTTCCAGAATTCCCTTTGTAATCAGCAGATTTCCAAGGGTTTCTCCGCCTTCGGTTTGCTGAAGCTCATCTAAATGCAAGAAAGTATCCATGTATTTATTCAAATCTGCCGTGTTTTTCCAACGAGTATTATCCACCATGCTAGAAGCATTCAGGCCTAAACCCAGATAATTCTTTCTCTGCCAATAGCCTAAATTATGAACGCAGTCAAAGCCTTCAATCGCATAGTTGGAAATTTCATATCGTTTATATTTCGATTTTTCCAGGAAATCTTTTGTGAAATAATAGATTTCCCGCTCCTCGCCCTCTGTAGGAAGAAGACCTAATTGTCCATCCGGCATTTTGATTCCCGATTGTTCTTCGCCCGCCAAAGTCTTTCCTTTTTTCAGCCATTTACTAAAGTTGGTGCCCTCTTCAATAATCAAAGAATAGGCGCTGATATGTTCCGGATGCCACATAGCAACCTGGCTTAAAGTCAATTCCCAGCTAGCTAAGGTCTGTCCCGGAAGGGCCTGCATTAAATCTACGTTAATGTTGTCAAAGCCGGCTTCTCTGGCATCTTCAAAGCTTTTTACGAAGTCCTCGTAAGTATGGATTCTTCCCAGCATTTTCAGTTCATTTGCATTAATGGACTGAAGGCCGAAGCTCATCCGGTTAATTCCCAAGTCTTTAAAGGCCTTTAATTTTTCTTTCGTTACGGCTCCCGGATTACACTCCATGGAAAATTCTGTGGTCGGTCGCAATATTTTTTTGGAGAAAACATTTTTTCTTTTATGTTTCGTTCCTGTAATCGTAAAACTGTCTTCCAGGCTTTTTACAATCCGCTCCATCTGTTCCTCGGACAGAACCGTCGGAGTTCCTCCGCCAATATAGATGGAACGAATTTTACAATCTTTATAAACGGATTTGTACATAGCGATTTCGTTACAAAGAGCCTGTACATAACTTTCATAAGCGTCTTCTTTTCCTGCAAAGGATACGAAGTCGCAATAGTTGCATTTGCGTACGCAAAACGGTATGTGGATATATAATTCAAGTTCTCTTTCCATAGTGTTTATTTTAACCTAATCTCATCCATCACGCCAGTTATTTGTGATTTCCACCCCTTAGTAGTTTTTTATGCATTAGGTTTTCCCCAACAGACTAATTTTATGCCTCGCAATTACGTTTACCTTATAGCACAATTGTCCACCAAATAAAAAATACCACCCAAATCTTCTTTTTCTTTAATCGGTGGTACAGTTTTTATTATCTTTTTTATTTATTACCACCCAAATCTATTTTCCTCGATTTCGGTGGTACAGATTTTTTATTCACCAGGTCATTTTACCACCTGTTTTCCATTTTTTTGTTTTTGGTGGTACGCCATTCCCCTACTCTTGCCACCGAAATTTAAGATTTTTGTTTTTGGTGGTACAAAACAGATTTTAGATAAAAAAATGTACCACCAATATTGATATTTTCTAATTTCGGTGGTACAAAACAGATTTCACGTAAAAAGGCTGCTGCAAAATAAATTGCAGCAGCCCAGGAATCATTTGTTTACACCGTATAACGATGTATTCTTCAACTTACAGCAATGGCTCCAGTTCTAATACTGGATGGCCTACGCTTGCAAGGTATTCCATCAGTTCGCCTGGATCACCAGGATCGTTCATTACGGTTTCATCAGCGATCATATCGGTGAAGTTTTCAATTCCGTAAAGATCCATCGCGGTCTTATCCAGTTTATTTCTTACAACATCCTTCAGAGCCTTTGGCATCCATACGATTCTTGCTACGCCGCCTTCGGCTTTCAGGAACTTCTTAGAAGCGATGAAATGCTTGCCGTGTCCCATATATCCAGGAGTCTGGATACCGCCACCAGTCATGGAAGCCATCTCGGAGAAGGTCATTCCTAAAGGAGTCATGCCAGTATGTTCACGATTTACAATGGCAAAGCCACTGGTCATCGGTTCAATACCGCAGATACATTCGAAGCAACCGCAGCTTGTCATAGGATCTTCTAAGATAGAATATAAAGTTACCTGCTCTAAAGCGCCGTGAGAGTACTCTCTTACTGCCTCGTTAACGTCTTCGTAAGCGCCAACTCTTTCGTCAATCACTCTTTCTTTTGTAACAATCTGGCAAGGTCCCGTTGGGTCTAATTCGTTGGTTGCTTTCGCATCCAGCCATGAAACTGCACCGCAAAGTCCTAAACGTTCTGGAGTTACGATACATACATGAGATGGTGAGAAGGCCTGACATAAAATACAGGTATAGAACTGATCAACGCTCTCATCCGTAAGGTTTGCAAGACGTGCGTCACGCTCATCATATTTTACATTCGCTGCAGCTCTTAATTCTTTACACTGAGCAGGGTCTGTGAAAATTGTAACCTGACATTTATCAACAACTTTTTCGTATTCGCTCTTAACTTTTGCGTAAAGGATTTCGCCGTAATGTTTCATACGGAAGCCTGCCTCAAAAGCAGATTTGTTAACACGTACACGGATAATATCTCTCTGGCCGGTATGCATAATACCTTCTGCCTTGTTAATGAATTCGTGGAATTTACGCTCAATAACCGGCTCGAAATCTGGCTGGAAAGATTTTCCGTAAACTTCTACCAGAACACCTAAGTTCATAACGCTGCCTGGTTCTACTTCGTCAATATCCGGACCAACAACAGTAATCTTATGATCCTCTACTTCGTTGATTGCACAGCTTCTTACTAATTCGAAACCATCCACTCTGGAAGTATCAAAGTCAACCTGCATATCTTTCTTACGAACGATTTCTCCTTCAAAAGCAGAAGAATAAGCGGTTGGAATATCAATATTGGTAATTTTAATCTTAATGTCACGAGCTTCTAAGGAAGTCTCAATAAAATCTTTTGTATTCTCCTGAATAATCAGAGACTTCGGAACGCGCCACATGTCATTGGTATCATTGGTAATAACCGGGAAGCCTAAAGCGATTGCGCCGCCACCACAGGCAACGGTCATATCTCTTACCGGTTTAAAAGCGTTAACAAAAGCACGTAATCTTACAAAGGTGTACTCCTGGAATCCGTCCCAGTCACCTGGCTCGATTGCGCCGAAAATCATAGCTGCTCTATCGCAGAAAGAAATGATATGGGCTACAGACCAAATGTCCTGACCTACGGCTACGACACGTACTGGGAATCCCATGTTTACGCCCATTCTCAAAGCCTGGTCAATAATCTTACCAATCAGGAATACGAAGATTCCTCTGGACTGGTAACCTTTAATTAATTCTGCAGCTTCTTCATCGGATGGAGCTTCGTCAATAATTACAACGAAACCAGGAATGTCTCCGGTTACCAGAGGAACACCTAATTCACGAACTTCTGCATCGCTGAAATGTCCGTGGTAAGGAGTGCCTTCATATGGAGTTGCAGTACCTACATATTTGCAGGCCTCAATAATCTCTGCAGACATGGCAGTTGCAATACCTGCATTGAAAATTGCTGTTGTGTTCTGTCTCTTTTTAATCATGCCTTCAATAACATCAAGGGCATTCCGCAGATCTGCAACAGTAGAAATTTTTGTTCCTTTATATGCCAGATTGACTGCACAGTTATAGGCTGTTTCCGGCAGTAAAACAGGGGCGTCTAAGCCGTATTTCGCTTCAACTTCGTCGATACTTCTTTCGGCTCTGACCATCATTTCGGATGATCCGTCTAATACTCTGTCAAATAATCTTTTCATTTTATTTCTCCATGTTTGACTTTATCTGTCTTATCTCTTCAACTGCTCTTTCACTTACGTCAAATGGTGAAAGTCCACTTCTATCCGCATCAATTACTTCAGAATTGTAAGATATATATCCCAAAATCGCTTCTTTCGGAATTTTGCTTTCAATAAAGGCTTTGTCGTCTTCGCTACGAACTTTATTGGCTACTACGTTAACTTTCGTAATACCGATATCCGCTGCCAGTTTCTTTACATGTTCGTAGGTTTGGATGCTTCTGGCTCCCGGCTCTACTACTACGATAAACTGGTCCATGATGCTGGCCGTTCCTCTGCCTAAATGCTCTAATCCAGCTTCCATATCCATGATGACTACATCATCTTTTCTCAATACCAGACTGGAAAGAATCGCTTTCAGCATTACATGTTCCGGACAAACGCAGCCGCTTCCTCCCGTTTCTACGGTTCCCATAACCAAAAGTTTTACGCCGTTGATTTCCTTCGCGTAAGTATCCGGAATATCGGAAACCTGTGGGTTCAACTTATAAAATTTATTGTCTGCACTGGCGCCGGTTCTTTCCTCTACCAGCTTTCTCATTTTAGATATCGGAGTAATAGAATTTACTTCTTCCTCCGTAAATCCTAAAGCCAGTCCCAAATTCGCATCCGGGTCCACATCTGCTGCCAGAACGGTTCTTCCTTCTGCAGCATACAGTCTGGCTAAGGTGCTGGCTAAGGTCGTTTTTCCAACGCCGCCTTTTCCTGTAATCGCAACTTTCATACTTAAATTCCTAATGCTTCACGTTTTTCTTCGATGTGTTCAATCATCATTGTTGACAGCATATCCAGGTCCTGATTAACGATAAAGTTTGCTCCTACCCAACGTTTCAGACCGCTCTGTAAGAAACCTTTAACCTGCTCAGATCCCTTGGTATAAGGGTCAACGCCTAAGAAAGTATCAATACCTGTTGCTACAACGTAGTTACCGATGGAAACAGCTTTCTCACTCATCCATTCCGGAGCACATCCAACCAGTGGAATCTCAGAAATTTCGATACCCCAGTCTTTTGCAATATCGGAAGCTAAAACCATCATACGGGAAATATCTACGCAGGATCCCATATGGAGAACTGGAGGAATGCCTACCAGACGGCAAACTCTCTTTAATCCTTCACCGCAATATTTTGCAGCTTCTTTATCCATAAGTCCTACTTTTGCTGCTGCCTGAGCACTACATCCGGTTACAACAACCAGAATGTCGTTTTCTAACAGCTTCTTCATTAACTCAATATGGTAAACGTCCTGACGAACCTTAGGGTTGTTGCAGCCTACCATAGCTACTGCGCCACGGATAACGCCGGATTTTACAGCGTCTACTAAAGGCTTCATTGTGCCTAATTCGTCAACATGAGAATTGGTAACACCATCTAAGCATTTCTTAATAGCTTCTACCGAATAGCCAACGGTTGCTTTGGATTTCTGCTTTGGAATATGAACCAATTCCGGTTTTCTGTTCTTGAAGTTTTCAATTGCCATCTTAACGATAGCTTTTGCATTCTCTGCTGCAGTATCTTCCTTGAATTCGATGAAGTCGGAATCTGGAATTCTTGCAATTGGAGAAGTAGTGATGAACTTCGTGTGGAAGCATTTGGACAGAGGTCCTAATGCAGGGAAAATACACTGAACATCTACTACGATAGCTTCACATGCACCGGTTAATACAACATTTTCCTGCGCCAGGAAGTTACCTGCCATTGGGATACCATGACGCATTGCTACTTCGTTGGAAGTACAGCAAACGCCGGCAATATTAATACCCTTTGCGCCCTGCTCTTTAGCATAAGCGATCATTTCTGGGTCATTTGCATAGAATACGATCATTTCAGAAAGAGATGGATCATGGCCATGAACAATAATGTTAACCATGTCTTCTTCCAGAACGCCGATATTTGCTTCGGTATCGATAGGTCTTGGAGTTCCGAATAAAATATCAGAGAACTCTGTTCCCATCATAGAGCCGCCCCATCCATCGGAAAGGCCTGCACGTAAGGACTGACGAACGAGAGCTTCCGGATCAGAAGAACATCCCATATGAGTCATATGCATGGCCTGAGAAACCTCACGGTCAATAGCTCTAGGAAGAATATCCTGGCTCTCCCAAATAGCCTGACGAGCCTTTGGAGCACGCTGTGTAAATAATAAGTTGCCAAAAGGTTTGCCGTACTCATTTAATCCGACAAGAGCTACCTCATGGGCAACATCATAAATGTCTTTGTTTTCTGTTTCGATTCCCCATTCTTTGGCAATACGTAACAGTTTCTCAGAATCGGTTACTTTATAGTTGCCATCTGGAGAAGCATTGTAAAGGGTATGAGCAATGCTGCGTCCGTGATCGGAATGAGTAGCGGAGCCGCCTGCTGTGAATCTTAAATAGTTTCTAGCAACGATGCCATGAATATCACAACCGCAGATTCCTCTCGGAGCCTTCTTTGAAATTCTACAAGGACCCATAGAGCAAATACGGCAGCAAGTTCCGGATTCACCGAAGCCGCAATGTGGAGTCTGATTAGCAACTCTTTGTTGCCAAGTATCAGCGCCAACTTTTTCTGCTGTCTGAAGAAGTTCCTGATTTGCTTTATCAACTTCTTCTGGTGAGATTAAAAGTTCCCAACTCAAATTACGTTACCTCCTGAAAGTTTGTTGCGCTAAAAAATCATATAATTGTTCCAATTTAAGTTGACTTTATCATTTTTTATAAAAATTGTATTGTCCCATAAAACTAATTTTGGTAAAATTTTTCAATCGAAAATGTACTTTTTTAAGTACAAATTACCATAAGACGCAAAAATACTGTGTATTTATAAAAATACGCGAAAAAAACAGCCCGAAAAGGCTGCTTTTTTTTGAAATATTTTTATAAAAATAAACTTTTTCCTATTTATCGTCCAATTTCAGTACCGACATGAAGGCTTTTTGCGGAATTTCCACATTACCAATCTGGCGCATTCGCTTCTTTCCTTCCTTCTGTTTTTCCAGAAGTTTTCTCTTACGGGTAATGTCACCACCGTAGCATTTTGCCAGTACGTCTTTGCGAAGGGCTTTTACGGTTTCACGGGCAATTACCTTACTTCCGATTGCTGCCTGAATTGGAATTTCAAACAGATGACGAGGGATTTCCTCTTTCAGTTTTTCACACATCTTCCGTCCGCGTTCATAAGCAGTTCCCTCATGTACAATAAAGGAAAGGGCATCTACTTCTTCTCGATTAATCAGAATATCCAGTTTTACCAGCTTCGACTGCTCATAGCCCTTCAATTCATAATCCAGAGAAGCATAGCCTTTGGAACGGGATTTCAGAGCGTCAAAAAAGTCATAAATAATCTCATTCAGAGGAAGGTCGTAACGTAAGATAGCTCTAGTTGCCTCGATATATTCGATTTCTTTATATACGCCTCTTCGCTCCTGACAAAGTTCCATAATCGGACCAATAAATTCGGAAGTAACCATGATTTCCGCTGCCACCATCGGCTCTTCCATATATTCAATTTCTGAAGGGTCTGGAAGGTTGGTTGGATTCGTTAAATCCATAACTGTTCCATCGGTTTTATGAACTTTATAAATAACCGAAGGAGCCGTGGTTACCAGATCCAGATTATATTCTCTTTCCAGACGTTCTTCGATAATTTCCAGATGCAACAGTCCTAAGAAACCGCAACGGAAACCAAAACCTAAAGCAATGGAAGTTTCCGGTTCGTAATTTAAGGAGGCATCGTTTAACTGAAGTTTTTCCAGAGCATCTCGTAAGTCTTCGTAATGAGCGCCATCTGCCGGATACATTCCGCAGAATACCATGGAATTTACTTTTTTATATCCCGGCAACGGTTCCGTACAAGGATTGTTTAAATCGGTTACCGTATCACCTACCATAGTATCCCGAACGTTCTTGATGGAGGCAGTAAAATAACCTACCATACCAGCGCTTAATTCGTCGCAAGGAATAAATTTTCCAGCGCCAAAATAACCAACCTCGACTACGTTTACGGTCGCTCCTGTGGCCATCATTTTCGCCTGAGTTCCCACTTTAATTCTGCCTTCTTTAATTCTGCAGAATACAATAACACCTTTATAAGAATCATAAATGGAGTCGAAAATCAGCGCCCGTAACGGAGCGTTTTCATCGCCTTCCGGAGCTGGAATCCGTTCCACAATCGCCTCTAATACCTGATCGATGTTAATGTCATTTTTTGCAGAAATTAAAGGAGCATCCTGAGCTTCCAGACCAATAACGTCTTCAATCTCATCGATAACTCTTTGTGGTTCCGCACTTGGCAGGTCGATTTTGTTGATGACCGGAATAACTTCCAAATCATGGTCGATGGCCATATAAACATTGGCCAAAGTCTGGGCCTCAATTCCTTGAGCCGCATCGACTACCAGAACTGCACCGTCACAAGCAGCCAAAGATCTGGATACTTCATAGTTAAAGTCTACATGGCCCGGCGTATCAATTAAGTTAAAGGTATACTCTTCCCCATTCTGCGCCTTATAAATAGCTCGTACGGTCTGGGCCTTAATCGTAATTCCACGCTCTCGTTCCAGGTCCATGTTGTCCAAAACTTGAGCCTGCATTTCACGGGAAGTCAGCGTACCGGTTTTCTCGATAATACGGTCTGCCAGCGTACTTTTTCCATGATCAATATGAGCGATAATACAAAAATTTCTAATATGTTTCTGATCCATTGTTACCCAATTTCTGTTGCGATTTTTATTACATTCTTTCCGGAGCAGCAAAGCCTAACAGGTCGATGCACTGTTCTAATACTTCTTTTGTAAGTTTTAACAGGCCTAAATAGCTGTCTTTCTTTGTTGCATCTTCTTCGGATAAGATTTTTACTTCATGATAGAATCCGTTGAAAGCATTCGCCAGGTCATAAATATACGCGCATAATTTATGTGGAGCCAGCTCGTTATAAACGGTTTCTATTACATCGTTGAATCTAGAAAGTTCCATCATCAGGTCTTTCTCGCTCTTGGTTCCCGTAAAGAATACTTTTCCGGATGGAGCAACTCCTGCCTTATTCAGGATGGATTTGATTCTTACGATGGTGTAAAGGATATATGGGCCGGTATTGCCTTCAAATTCAATAAACCGGCTAATATCGAAGATATAGTCCTTGGTAGCCTGGTTGGACAGGTCGCCATATTTCAGGGCTGCTAAAGCGATGATCTTCGAGGTCTTCTCTGCTTCTTCCCGGTCGATATCCGGATTGTCTTTCATCTTTTCCAGAACCGCTTCATTTACTTCATTAATCAGAGATTCCAGTCTCATAACGCCACCAGAACGGGTTTTATAAGGCTGTCCATCTTTTCCGTTCATAGTTCCAAATCCTAAATGGAATAATTTTTCACCTTCATGAACGATGCCGGCTTTTTTCGAAACACGGAATACCTGCTCCAGATGGAGAGACTGTCTCTTATCAACAACGTAAATAATATAATCTGGTTGATACAGTTTTTCTCTTTCTACTAAAGTTGCCAGGTCCGTGGTTGCATACAGACTGGAACCATCGGATTTTACAACAATGCAAGGAGGAAGTTCTTTCTTGTCGGAATCTTCCGTTACATCAATAACCCACGCGCCCTGGCTTTCTCTTGCCAGACCGTCATCTTTCAGTTTCTGAATCATATCCGGAATATACGGCTGAACATCGCTTTCACCTTTCCACAGTTCAAAGAAAACTTCCAGATTATCATAATTTTTCTTCAGGTCGGCTTTGGAAACTTCTAAGATCTTCTCCCAGATTTTCCGATATTCTTCGTTACCATACTGCAGTTCGTTGGTAATTCTATGAGCTTCTTCTGCAAAAGCAGGGTCATAGGTTTCGCTCTCGGTTTTGCATTTCTTGCTGGCGGTCGGATAGATTTCTTCCAAATCGGATACGGTAAAATCTGTCATTCCACGTAATTTCAGTTCCGCAATTACCTGGCCCATCTGAAGACCCCAGTCTCCTAAATGAACATCGCCTAAGGTATCATGACCTACATATTTGCAGATTCTCTTAATGCTTTCACCGATAATGGCAGCTCTTAAATGTCCGATATGTAAAGGCTTTGCAACATTTGCTCCGCCGTAATCTACCATAACCATCATTGGATTTTCTGCTGGTTCTAAGCCGAATTTCTCGTTTTCTGCCATTCCGTTAACGTAGTCCGTAAGAAAATCACCTTTTACTTTCAAGTTGATAAATCCAGGTTTTACAGCGTCTGCTTCCTCAAATACCGGGTTCTTTTTCAGAACTTCTACCACTGCCTGGGCAATATCCAAAGGAGCCTTATGAGCTTCTTTCGCTAAAGCCATAGCGCCGTTGCACTGATATTCACACAGGTCTGGGCGGTTGGAAACAGAAGCTACAACTTTTTCCGATGGAAAGCCTGCTTCATCAAAAGCTTTTTTTAATTCGTCTGTAATTAATTCAAGAAATTTTTTCATAACTCTACTCCATTATTTGAAAGCATTTCCCGTGCTGAATCCAGAGAGTCAACACCATGCATATTTTTTATCGGTGCAAATTCTTTTTCTCTTACGACCTCATAACCTAAACAGCCAGACATCATTTCAATCATATCCAGTACCAGATTTTCGTACTTATGGCCGTTCGGTTCTTCCGGTTTTACATAATTTCCGTCATCATCAATATACGGAACTTTTTTATTTACGATATGGAGAGGTAACTGCTGGTTCGCGATTGTCTCCAGGTCTTTTACTTTAAACAGGTAATTTAAAATAACGCCGAAGTTGTATGCTAATTCTCCATTGTCTGCCTTTTCCACCATCATATCTTCGGTCAGGTCATAATATTCTACGATAGATGGATGACCATTCTTCAAGCAAAGGACCCCAACCTTTTCTTCCGGAGCGGCTTTGCGGATAACCTTCGCACCAATCGGCTGGCCGGATTTCAACGTTGCACCTACGAAAACCGGATCCGCAATCTGCTGAAGGACATTATCAACTGCAAAAATATTAATCCACTCTACGCCCATGGCTTTTACTTTCTCCAACAGTCCTGCCTTCTGCATGGAGACGAACCATCCGCCGTTTCCATTTGGAGAAAGGGAAATATGACCCTTTTCTTCCAGATATACTTTTCCATTCCGATCCGTAGCCGGAGCCATTTCCTGTACAAAGAAATTTACATATTCCCTGTTATATCCGAAATAATCATGAGCTTCGAAAAAGTCTCTGGTTTCCTTATCGTTTTTATCGCTGGTCATAATCAGAAGGGGCAGCCAAGTTCCAGCTTCTTCTTTTACTTTCATCAAATTCTGGACAAGACATTGGAAGATATAAAGTTCCTTTGTAAGTCCTACATTTAACGCCCCCTTCGGTCCATCAATACCCAGACGAGTTCCCTGGCCTCCAGCCAAAAGAACTGCTGCCACTTTATGATTTTGAATAGCTTCAATTCCATAAGAACGGAATTCCTCTTCGGATTTCGCAATCTCATTTAAGGTCATAACCTCAATCGGAGTAATATCTCCATCGGTTGCAATAAATTCTTCCCCATTAATCAGGTCAAAATCAATATTATCGATTTCGGTCAGAAGAATCTCTTTTTCTTCCTCAGACAATTCCTCATAGAATCTTAAAAGCTGAAGCTGGTCGTATTTTTCAAGTTTTTCTTTAATTCTGCTATAATCCATAAATACACCTTCGATTACGCTTATTTTCCAGCATAAGCTGCTGCTTCCTTTAAGTAAGTGATTGCATTTTGTGCATTCTTCTTCGCCTGTTCTTCGCTCATTTCTTTCTTCACAGATGCCGGAGATCCAACGATTACTGTATTATCTGGGAATTCTTTTCCTTCGGTTACCAGAGCCCCTGCACCTACAGTACAATTCTCACCGATAACGGAATGATTCATTACGATAGCGCCCATACCAATGAGTGCACCATCTTTTACGGTACAACCGTGAATAATACAGTTATGTCCAATGGTTACATTTTCACCGATGTCCACGTGACCACCTGGATCCACGTGAACTACGCTATTATCCTGAATATTTGTATTTTTACCAACTTTGATAGGACCGCTATCTCCTCTTAAAACTGCTCCAAACCATACACTGACGCCTTCTTCTAAGGTAACGTCACCGATAATCGTCGCATTGTCTGCTACGAAAAGAGCCTTTGAAATATCCGGAGTTTTTCCTTCAAAATCTAATATCATGTTCTTTCCTTCTTTCGTATATCTTCTGGCGCTTTCATTTTTATACAATACGCCACTTTAAGCCTATGTTAATATACCACAAAAGTCCTCATCCATAAAGTATACATTGCCTAAAAAATGTAAACGGGATACAATAATTTTGCTTATGAAATTAAATGAATCTCAGCTGCGTTCTGCAGACCATTTCACCGGTCCTGCTCTGGTTTTGGCCGGTCCCGGAAGCGGAAAAACCGCAGTCATTACTTACCGCATCAAAAACTTAATCGAAAAGTATCATGTTGCTCCCAACAAAATTCTGGTAGCTTCTTTTTCGCGTGCTGCTGCCAAGGAAATGGAAGAACGGTTTCACAAAATCGCGTCGTTTTCCGGCCAGGGGCCTTTTTTTGGCACCTTTCACAGTATCTTCTTCTCCATACTGAAAAAAGGATCTGGCTATCAAAACAATAAAATCCTGACCGAACAGCAAAAAGCAGAAATCCTCCGCTCAGAAATGATTCGTCTGCATATTGAATTTGAATCTGGCCCAGACCTTTACCGAAGCATCTTAAACGATATCAGCAGAATTAAATCCGGGCAGAATCAGAAGGTCTCCTTTCTTCCTCTTTCTCTTCCCGCCCCGTCCTTTTATCCTCTATGCAAGGCGTACCTACAAACCACAAAGGAGATGGGGGGCATGGATTACGATGATATTCTATTGAAATGCTGCGCCCTTTTAAAGGAACGGCCGGACCTTTTAGAATTTTACCGAAACCGTTATCCGTTTATTTTGATTGACGAATTTCAGGACATAAATCCGGTGCAATATGAAATCATAAAACTCATTGCTGAGCCTAAACATAATATTTTCGCGGTAGGAGACGATGACCAAAGCATTTACGGTTTCCGGGGCGCTTCTCCCGGAGTTATGAAACGTTTTTTAAAAGACTATCCCGAATCTAAGATTCATGTATTAAACATCAATTACCGTTCTTCTCTCCCCATTGTTCATGCTGCAACCGCCGTTATCCAAGGAAATAAAGACCGGTTTGAAAAGCAGATTGTCTGCAATAACACGGTTTATTCTGGTTCTTCTTTTGTTTTAAAGAAATTCAGAAATTGGAAAGAAGAATATGCAACCATTATCGATGAAATAAAGGCCTATCGAAGAAAAGGTGGCAAGCTTTCCGAAATCGCAATTTTATTCCGGAACCGCTCGGATGGACGACGGCTGACCAGACAACTGAAAAAAGAAAAAATACCAGTACGTTTCCAAGGAGAAACAGATAATATTTTCTCCGGTTTTCTCGCTCAAGACCTGATTGCTTATATGCAATGTGCAAGAGCTATCTCCTCTAGCGGAAATAACCTGCAAAAAGATAGCAATTTGCAAGCTCGAGCCAATCTTCTTCGAATTTTAAATAAACCAGCCCGTTTCATTTCCAGAACAGCCTTGTTAGACTCTTCTACCGACGATTCTCTCCCAACCCTTTTTTCGAAATTAAGTCGTTACTACGAAGGAAACTCTGACCTCTTATTTCAAATTCAAAAACTAAAAAAGGACCTTCTTTTTCTTTCTCAATGTAGTCCTTTTGCTGCCATCATTTATATTATGCAAGCAGTCGGTTATGACCATTATCTGAAAGAATATGCCAAAGTTCATCAGATTCCCTTGGAGGAGCTAGAGGAAGAGTTGGAAGACCTGATGGAAAGCTGTAAAGGCTGTTCTTCTCTATCAGAATGGATGGAAAGGATGGAAGAATTTAATAACGAAGCTTCCAATTCAAACACTGAGTCCGGCGAAAGCAATCTCACAACGCCCCCATATGTCGATGCCGTTCAAATTATGACCATGCACGCATCCAAAGGGCTAGAGTTTAACATCGTCTATCTGCCAGATTTAAATCAAGACGTTATTCCCGGCAAAAAGGCGGATACCAAAGAGGCTATCGAGGAAGAACGGCGGATTTTATATGTCGCTATGACCCGGGCCCGGAAGTCTTTACGTATGGGTTATACCGAAATTATCCGTAACAAAAAAGCAGCCCCGTCAGAATTCCTGGACTGCTTTTTCCACTAATTATTTTATTGAATTATGCATTTGCTGCTTCCAGCATTTCGATTCCCACTTTGATTCTGCGGAGAGATTCTTCTTTTCCAAGAATTTCCATAATCTCGAAAGCTCCGCCCGGAGTACTCTGTTTTCCGGAAACTGCAGTTCTTAATGGCCATAATACAAGACCATTCTTTACTTCCTTCTTTGCAATATAATCGGAAATCAAATCATGCAAAGCGTCTACAGAATAATCTTCCTGAGCTTCCAGAAGAGGTAAGGTTTCCTTCAGTACTTCTAAGGAGTTCTCAGAATTCGTTTTCATCTTTTTATGGGTGTACATTGCTACATCATATTCCGGAAGCTGATTTAAGAAATCAATCTTTTCTGGAATATCCGGGAAGATTTCGATTCTGGTTTTTACCAGATCCATAATCTTATCTAAAGCAGCCTCAGAGAATTTTACGCCATCTGCATTAATGCAAAGACCATCTTCCTCTTTTGCAAAAATCTGTTTTACATAAGAAGCAGCATATTTCTTATATTCATCAAAGGCTAAATTCTTAATGTATTCGCCGTTCATCCAACGAAGTTTAACCATATCGAAAACAGCTGGGCTCTTATTAACTCTCTTATAATCAAAAGCTTCGATTAACTGCTGCAGATTGAATAATTCTTCGTTGCCTTCTGGGCTCCAGCCTAAAAGAGCGATAAAGTTAACAATCGCTTCTGGTAAGAAGCCCTGCTCTACCAGATCTTCAAAAGAAGAGTGACCGCTTCTCTTAGAAAGTTTATGATGCTCTTCATCGGTAATTAATGGCAGATGAACAAATACTGGAGGTTCCCAGCCAAACGCATCATACAGGCGGATATATTTCGGTGTAGAAGAAAGGTACTCATTACCTCTTACAACATGAGTAATTCCCATCAGATGATCATCTACTACGTTTGCAAAGTTGTAGGTAGGGTATCCGTCGGATTTAATCAAAATCATATCATCCAGTTCGGAATTTTCTACGGTAATTGCTCCGTAAATATCGTCAACAAAAGTCGTAGTTCCTTCGTTTGGGATATTCTGGCGGATTACATAAGGCATTCCGGAAGCCAGATTTGCTTCTACCTCTTCCTTGGAAAGATAGAGACAATGTTTATCGTAAACAACGATTTCTTTTCCGGCTACTTCCTGTTTTAAAGATTCCAGACGTTCTTTTGTACAGAAACAATAATATGCTTCGCCTTTTTCTACCAGCTGTTTTGCATATTCCATATAGATGCCGGCTTCTACACGCTCAGACTGAACATACGGTCCACAATCGCCCGGTTTGTCCGGTCCTTCGTCGTAATCCAGTCCGGTTTCTTCCATGGTACGGTAAATAATTTCCAGAGCGCCTTCAAAGAAACGTTCCTGGTCGGTATCTTCAATTCTTAAGATAAATTCACCATCTTCATGGCGTGCGATCAGGTACTCATAAAGGGCTGTTCTTAAATTACCTACATGCATTCTGCCGGTTGGGCTTGGAGCATATCTTGTTCGGATTTTCATCGTTGTCACCTCGTTAAATTATTTTGCTGTAATATATTCTTTTGCTGTCAGAAGCTCTGCTAAGAGGATTGCTCCGCCTGCTGCGCCACGAACAGTATTATGGGAAAGTCCTACAAACTTGTAATCGAATAACGTATCGTCACGAAGTCTGCTTAAGGAAACGCCCATACCATTTTCATAATCTACGTCCAGCTTCGGCTGTGGACGATTTTCTTCTTCAAAGTACTGAATGAAATTCTTTGGAGCACTTGGAAGTTCTAATTCCTGAGGAACGCCCTTGTAAGCTCTCCATCTTTCAATCATTTCTTCCTTAGAAGGTTTCTTGTCAAATTTTACAAATACTGCTGCCGTATGTCCATTTAATACAGGAACACGGATGCACTGAGCTGTGATAACCGGGCCTTCTGCAGGAACGATTTCACCTTTTTCTCTATCAACCTTGCCCCATACACGGAGAGGTTCTTTTTCACTCTTCTCTTCTTCGCCGCCGATATATGGAATAACGTTTTCAATCATTTCCGGCCAATCCTTGAAAGTCTTTCCAGCACCAGAAATAGCCTGGTAAGTACATACAGCAACTTCCTTTGGTCCGAAATCTTTCAGAGCGTTTAATGCAGGAGTATAGCTCTGGATGGAACAGTTCGGTTTTACAGCTACGAAGCCTTTCTTTGTTCCCAAACGTTTTCTCTGGAATTCAATGACTTCGATGTGTTCTGGGTTAATTTCCGGAATAACCATAGGAACGTCCGGAGTCCATCTGTGGGCAGAGTTATTAGAAACTACAGGAGTTTCGGTCTTTGCATAAGCATCCTCAAAAGCACGGATAGCTTCTTTGTCCATATCTACAGCACTGAAGCAGAAGTCTACTTCTTTTGCATTTTCTTCAACGTCGTTTAAGTTTTTAACGATCATGGTTTTAAGACGTTCCGGCATTGGTGTGTCTAATTTCCATTTTGCGCCAACAGCTTCTTCGTACGTTTTCCCAGCGCTTCTCTCACTTGCTGCCAGTAACACTACTTCGAACCATGGATGGTTCTCAAGAAGAGTGACAAATCTCTGGCCAACCATTCCTGTTGCACCTAAAACGCCAACTCGTAACTTCTTATCCATATCGTTTCCTTCTTTCCGGCTTTCGCCAATATTTTTAAGTAACATCATAGACTCATGGACATGCTATTTCAATTGGTATTTTCCCGTAAATACAAGGATTTTTCCACTTTTTTTCAGCAAATTCCCTAACCTACCTACCATCAGGTACGGATTTTGGTTCCCTTGGTATCACGTTTGGATAATTTGATTTTCATCAGTTCTACTTGCTTGTTGTGATACTCAATGGTCGCCTTGTCCCCAAAGCCTACAATATATACTTTATCGATTTCATCATCTGCATTCAATTTGATTGCTCTTACGCCAACTGCGCCTTTATGTTTTTCCGGTACTTCATTCAGTTTAAACCGTAAGAAAACGCCGTCCTTGGTCTGAAGTACTACCATCTTGTTTGTAGAGAATGTCGGTTCTTTTGATTTTTCTTCTTTCTTTTCCTCTTCTTCGAAAAGGTATTCTTCTGATATGCTTCCATCGTCATAATCGATGAATTGGAAGGTTAACTGGTCCCCATCTGGATCGATGTATTGACTGATTCCATCGTCGGAACCACCGGAAATGAAGAAGTTTGGTTCTTCGTCAAGATCTGCCTCTCCGGTATCGTATACTTTCTTATCCGAAGCATCAAAAAGATCGATACTAACGACTTCATCACCATCCGCCAGCTTCGTAGCCGCTGCGGACATTCTGCTCATTTCGAATTCGGCCGCATCTACGAATTTCATCATGCCCTTCTTTGTAGTGAACAGCATCATATTCATTTTCAGTTCTGCCAGAGGACAAATCTGGATAATGTCTTCTTTCGAGCTGGAATAATTACTAATATTATCAATTGGCAGACCTTTATCCTTTGGTTTCTTTAACGGAACCTTGGCAACCTTCACCTGATGTACCATGCCCTGATTTGTAAAAATACAGATTCGGTCCGTATTCATACAACGAAGCACATATTTGTTATCGGCATCAATGGTTTCTACGTTTCTCTCGTAAGCTGCCACATCGATAATCTTCGAATAACCAAAGCGGTCCATAAGGAATACCACTTCCTGCTCTTTGATTTTTTCTTCTTCAAATACGGCAGCTTCCCCGTCAAGGATTTCTGTCTTGCGGTCATAGCCGTATTCTTTTTTGATTTTCTCTAAGTCTTTAATGATAACTTTGCGCATGGCGCTCTTGTCATCTAAAATCTTTTCGTATTCTTCAATTTCCTTTAACAGTTTTTCATACTCGTCTTTTAACTGAAGAATTTCCAGGCCGATTAATTTGGATAATCTTAAATCTAAAATCGCCTGAGCCTGTTTTTCCGTGAACGCAAGCTTGGAAGCTTCTTTCTTGGAAGCTTCGGACTTAAATTTAACGTTCTTCACATCACCATGAATCAGGCAATTTTTCGCCTGAGAAACATTCTCGGAGCCACGGATGATTTCAATAATCAGGTCGATAATATCGCAGGCTTTAATCAGGCCTTCCTTGATTTCCTTCTGCTCTTTATCTTTTGCAAGAAGGGTGTTGAATTTTCTGGTGTTGATTTCGTACTGGAAATCTACGCAATGACGGATAATATCTTTTAAGCCTAAAACTTCCGGTTTCCCATCTACGATAGCCAGCATGTTTACACCAAAGGTATCTTCCAGTTTCGTCTTTTTGTAGAGCATGTTCTCGATTTTTACCGGATCTGCTCCTTTTTTCAGTTCCAGAACGATACGGGTTCCTTCTTTGGAAGACTCGTTGGACACATCTACAATATCGGTGGTCTTCTTCGATTCTACTAAATCGCAGACATCTAAAATAAACTTGCCGATATTAGCACCAATCATGGTGTAAGGAATTTCTGTAATAACTAATTTGTCTTTATCTGCTTTTCTCTTTGCAGGCTCTAATACGACTTTGCCACGAAGCTTAATCTTGCCTACACCGGTCTCATAGATATTCTTTAATTCGGATTTGTTAATTACCAGGCCTCCCGTAGGGAAATCCGGGCCAGGCATATATTCCATCAGTTCTTCTGTCGTAATGGAATTCTTTTTCATATAAGCGATCATGGCGTCTATAACTTCATTCAGGTTGTGGGTAGGGATGCTGGTAGTCATACCAACAGCAATACCTTCTGAGCCGTTGATCAGAATGTTTGGTACGCGGACCGGAAGAACCGCCGGTTCTTTCTCCGTTTCATCAAAGTTCGGTACAAAATCTACAACATCTTTATCTAAGTCTGCCAGATAAACATCCTGCGTAAACTTTTGAAGTCGAGCCTCGGTATAACGCATAGCAGCGGCGCCGTCGCCTTCAATAGAGCCAAAGTTTCCATGGCCATCAACTAAAGGCATGCCTTTCTTAAAGTCCTGCTCCATTACAACTAAGGTCTCATAAATAGAAGAATCGCCGTGTGGATGATATTTACCCATGGCATCACCAACAATACGGGCAGATTTTCTATGAGGCTTATCAGCTTTCAGTCCTAACTGAGACATGGCGTAAAGAACTCTTCTCTGTACCGGTTTTAAACCATCCCTTACATCCGGAACGGCACGGGCACAGATAACGCTCATGGCATAATCGATATAGGACTTCTGCATTACGTCAGAATATTCGCTATTAAGTATTTTTTCGGGCATTTTATATCTCCTGTGTCAAACTTTCCGTCTTTTAAACATCCAGTTCTGCCAGATTTGCATTATCATGGATGAACTGTTTTCTAGGGCCTACATCGCTTCCCATGAGCATTTCCGTAACTTCCGAAGCCAGTCTGGCATCATCGATTTCGACTTTTTTCAGCACACGGTTTTCCGGATCTAATGTAGTTTCCCATAACTGGTCTGCGTCCATTTCACCCAGACCTTTATATCTTTGAAGAACAAAGTCTCCTTTATGTTTCGCCCGGTATTTCTCCAGAGCCAGATCATCGTAAAGGTACTCTTCTTCGCCTCTCTTCGGAATCGCCTTATACAGAGGAGGCGTTGCAAGATACACATGACCAGCCTGAATTAATTCCGGCATAAAACGGTAGAAGAAGGTTAACAGCAAGGTCGCAATATGTGCTCCATCTACGTCCGCATCGGTCATAATGATAATCTTGTTATATCTTAATTTACTAATATCAAAATCGTTTCCATAGCCCTCAGAGAAGCCACAGCCAAAGGCCTGAATCATAGTCTTGATTTCCGCATTGGCCAGTACTTTGTCGATAGAGGCTTTTTCTACATTCAAAATCTTTCCACGGATAGGAAGGATCGCCTGAGTCTTACGGTTTCGGGCGGTTTTCGCACTACCACCAGCAGAATCACCTTCGACGATGAAGACTTCGCATTCTTCTGGATTTCGGCTTTCACAGTTAGCCAATTTTCCATTGCCTTCCATAACAAATTTCGATTTGGAAAGCATGTTGGTCTTGGTCTTTTCTTCTGCCTTACGGATTTTTGCACTCTTTTCCGCACAGGCAATGGTAGCTTTCAGATTTTCCAGATTCTTATCGTAATACCGTTCCAGTTCCGTTCCCGTTACATCACTGGTAACCTTCTGGGCATCTGGATTATCTAATTTCGTCTTGGTCTGTCCTTCAAATCTAGGGTCTGGATGTTTCACCGCTACAATAGCGGTCATTCCGTTTCGGGCATCGGCGCCAGTGAAGTTTTCATCCTTTTCCTTCAGGATTCCCAGTTCCCGGGCATAATTATTAATCAAGGTGGTAAAACGGGCCTTGAAACCAGTAATATGAGTTCCACCTTCTTGGGTATAAATATTGTTACAGAAGCCTAAAATATTCTCCTGGAAGTCATTGGTAAACTGAAGAGCTGCTTCTACTTCGATGCCTTCTTCTTTTCCCTTAAAGTAAACAACAGGAGTTACCGCTTCTTTTCCGGTATTTAATTCTTCTACATAAGCCACAATACCTTTTGGCTCAGAGAAGATGATTTCCTCAGCTTCATTGAATCGATCATTTTTGAAAATAATAGACAGTTCCGGATTCAGATAAGCCGTTTCATGAAGTCTGGACTTAATAGCATCCGCTTTGAAGTAAGTCTTTTCAAAGATTTCCGGATCCGGAAGGAACGTAACCGTCGTTCCGGAATCGCTTTTTCTGCAAGTTCCTTTTTCGGTTAATTCACAGGTCTTTTTACCTCTTTCAAAGCGTTGGAAATAAACCTTTCCTTCTTTCTTGATGGAAACCTCCAGCCAGGTACTTAAAGCGTTTACTACGGAAGCACCAACACCATGCAAACCACCAGAAATCTTATAGTTTCCGTCGCCAAACTTACCACCAGCATGAAGCATGGTGAATACAACTTCTGCTGCCGGAAGACCGGTTTTCTGGTTAATTCCTACAGGAATGCCTCGGCCGTTATCGGTAACTGTAACCGAACCGTCTCCATTTAAGGTAACCGTAATTTCACTACAGTATCCAGCCAAGTGCTCATCTACCGAGTTGTCCACGATTTCGTAAACCAGGTGGTTTAAACCTTTGGTAGAGACGCTGCCGATGTACATTCCCGGTCTGCGTCTTACGGCTTCCAGGCCTTCAAGTATCGTAATCGAGTCCGCATTATATGAATTTGTACTTGTTTTGTTTGCCATGAAATATCCTCTTATTTGATTCTCTCAGGAAGTCCGACTTTCTTCTGAACCTTTCTTAAGGTCTTGTTTGCAAAATAGCTAGCCTTTTCTGTATTTTCTTTGATGATTCCATCAACATATGCTTTATCTTTTTCTAACTGGGCATAACGCTCTCTTACAGGTACTAAAGCATCTGCAACAGTTTCACCAACTGCTAATTTAAATTCGCCATAACCTTTTCCATCGAATTCTTTTTCAACGTCTGCTGGAGCTTTACCGGTAGCTGCGCAGTAAATATCGATCAGGTTCATAATTCCAGGCTTGTCTTCGGAATAAATAATCTGAGAATCCGAATCTGTAATAGCTCTCTTGAATTTGCGGATAACTGTGTCTTTATCATCCAGTACGTAAACAACGCTGTTCTGGTTTTCATCGGATTTGCTCATCTTCTTTGTAGGGTCTGCCAAGCTCATAATTCTAGCTCCTGCTTTTCCGATGTAAGCTTCCGGAATCGTAAATACATCGCCATAAATTCCATTAAACCGTTCTGCAATATCTCTGGTCAGTTCCAGATGCTGTTTCTGGTCAATACCTACTGGAACAACGTCTGCCTGATACAGAAGAATGTCACAAGCCATCAGTACCGGATAAGTTAACAGGCCAGCGTTAATGTTATCTGCATGTTTTGCACTTTTATCTTTAAACTGAGTCATACGGTTCAGCTCGCCAATGTAGGTGAAGCAATTCATGATCCAAGCTAATTCTGCATGAGCAGGAACGCTGGACTGATAATAGATACAGTTCTTTTCCGGGTCTAAGCCTGCAGCAATATACATCATAAGTACGTTTCTAGCGCTTCTTCTTAATTCTGCAGGATCTCTACGGATGGTTAACGCATGAAGATCTGCTACTGCATAAAAGCACTCAAATTCATCACTTAAATTTACCCAGTTTTTTAATGCTCCAAAGTAATTGCCGATATGTAAAACACCGGTAGCCTGCATTGCACTGTAAAGAACTTTTTTATCGTTTATCATTTCATTTCTCCTTTTCTATGATTCGTTATTCTCTATGTTAATTGATTAATTATTCTCTAAAATCTTTTCTTTTTACGTATTTCCGGAAGTAATAAACAATATCGAAATGAGTCTGCTCCTCCGATTCTGCCGCCAGTACCCATTCTGCCTTCTTATCCAGATTTGGGAAATGCTCCGTAGCCTGGTAAGAATAATCAATATAGGTTACCAACGCCTCATCACAATAATCCAGCATCTGGTTGTAGATTTCTGCACCGCCGGCAATATAAACATCTGCATTATACTGACTAGCTTCCGCCAAAGCTTCCTCAACAGAATGTACCACGGTTACGTCTTTGTTTTTATAGGACGGATTTCTGGTCAGAATAATATTTACCCGATTTGGAAGGGGCTTGCCCTGAGGCAGGCTTTCCAAGGTTTTCCTACCCATAATAACTACCTGGTTTGTCGTCGTCTGCCGGAAAAATCTTTGATCGTCCGGAATTTGGGTCAGCAATTTGCCATCTTTTCCTATGGCCCAATTTTTGTCTACTGCAACTATTGCTTGAATCATATACGGTCCTCTTTCATCAAAAATAAGTCTATGCCCATAGATAATTAATGATACCAAATGACGCTCTTAAAATCAACGTAAACACACCACATATTGTGAGGTTTACAGCAAAAAATCTCTATTTATTGTGGTTTACCTAATTATTTATGCATAAAAATAGGACGTAGGTTTTATCCCACGTCCTAAAACAAAATCAAAGTTAATTCTTAACGACCAAATCCTGAGCCAACATTGGAGCTTACGCCAAATCTTTCCTGATTGTAAGCTGCAATCTCTTCACAAGCATCCGTATAAACGCCCTTGAATGTACTCATAGGACCTCCCTGTGTGATGCAAGGAATAAATCCGTTTGGAGTTTCATATTCGTCAAGAACCTTCTTAACCCATGCTTTTGTATTCTCACGAGAGTTTTCTGGATTATCAACCCATGCAGAGTCAATACCGGACATAATAGCAATCTGTCCCTTGTATTCCTCTACCAGAGCAGGAATGTTGTTGGTGCTCATAGCGCCCTGCCAGATATCGATTCCAATTTCAATCATATCTGGAACTAAGGTTGCACAATAAGAGTCAGCGTGGTGAACAATCAGTTCTACACCATGGTCATGATAGTATCCGTAAATCTCTTTATAAGGCTCTACGAAGAAGTCTTCGAACATAGCCGGAGAGATGAAGGTGGACAGCTGGCTGCCCCAGTCATCATGATGGAAAACTGCTTCTGGATGAAGGTGAGAACAAGTTTCTTCTGCCATTTCCAGTTCATAATCTTTCAGAACATTGATGATTTCATGAAGTTCGTCTGGATTCTCATAGAAAGCCATAAGGAATCTCTGGATTTCCATTAAGTGATGGCACTGCTCAAATAAACCAGGAGCTACCATAGAGCATAAGAACTGATTTTCTTTATCAATGTTTTCTGCAATCTTTAATGGGAATTCCCATTCTGCATCTGAAAAACCAGAAGCCTTAGGAACTTTTACGTAATCCTGCCAATGCTCAATATCTTTAATAACGATTTTGTCTGGAGTATGTACAGGGAATGGGCCTGGTGTGCCTTCTGGCCACTGTGTATAAACGCCCCATGCGTTCTGAACTGCTGGTCCACCATAAACAGGTCTAGCGCCTGCACCACCCTGAGGGCTAAAAGTCATTCCCAAATATTCAAACTGGTTAACAAAACGATCCGGATGTCCGTCTTTTTTTAATGTTTCTCTAACATTTTCTTTTACTGTTAACATTTTTCTTTTCCCCCTTTATGAAATCCTTCTATTCTATTTGTTGATTTTTTTCATCTGACGCATAGCTTTTCTTCTAGCTTTCTTTTTAGCTCGCATTGCTTGTTTACGTTTTTTCTCCGCTTCCTTATATTCTTTTGCCTGTTGCTGTGCTTCTTCTTCTGTCAAATTATTGGCATCCAGCCATTCTTTGTGAGCACGGTTCTGGGCCCGACGAAGAATAATTCCAAAGGTGCAAGTACCAACAATAATTACAACTGCAAAAATACCGCAGGCGATAAAAATTGTTCTATCGGAATATGGCTCATAAGGATGTGACTCCCTTTCTGCTGCGAAAGACAAAATCGTGGTACATAAAATCGTAACAAATGCAAGCGCAGTCGCAACCGCCATTTTAAATTTTTTTGAATTAAATTTCATTCCATAAACCTCCCAAAATAATATAGAGTCTTCCGATGTCAAAAGATTAGTCTTACTCCATCTTATTAATAATCCTTTGTATTATACAACAGGTACTATTCTCTTGTCATATAGTTTTTTATTCTATACTTATGTTATAATAACCAAAATTGGAGGTTGAATTATGGATAAATGTGAAGAATTTCTGGATTTATATAAGCAACTGGAAGAATTAGCAGTCAATGAATTTGCCGTCAAAGGCGACGGAACTGCCGTAAGCCAGTTACAACGTATGCCGGAATTTAAAAACATCCGTTCCGAATTGGATTACATCCGAGATGTGCGGAATTTATTAACCCATCGCCCTCGCATCGATGACGATTATGCGGTAGAGCCTACGGATGCTATGATTGACCTCCTGAAAGAAACGATTCAGCGAATTCAAAAGCCCCTGACTGCCAGTGACATTTATGTTCCGATGGGAGAAGTTTTATATGCCGGAATGGAAACGAAAGTTTTTTCCGTAATGACTTCCATGTTTAAAAAGGCTTATACCCACGTTCCGATTTTAGATAATTCCAAAGTAGTCGGTGTGTTCAGTGACAATACTTTGATGAACTATATTTTATACGGTAATCTCATCATTACCAATGAAACCAGATTCAGCGATATTGAGGAATATCTTCCTTTAGGAGCTCATCCTGCAGAAACTTACCGGTTTGTGGCAAGAAATGAAACTCTATCCAATATCAGCGATATTTTTGACGAAGCATTAAAACAATCAGACAGAGTCGGCATGGTTTTCGTAACGGAACATGGAAAATCCGAAGAAAAACTTCTAGGCATTATCACCGCTTGGGATGTTGCCGCAGCCCAGTTTTAGTTTTCTGTCTATAGAATTCTTAAATTTGTAACCAATGAAATATAACAATATTCTTAAGGGCGTTTTTCTTGATCGGCCAAACCGTTTTATTGCCCATGTAAAAATTGAACCAGCGGATGCTCTGGCTTTAGAAAATCAGCTGAAGGCATCTGGCATTCTCTGCTCCGTTCCTTGCGGAGTTATTTCGGTTCATGTCAAAAATACTGGCCGTTGTAAAGAACTATTGGTTCCCGGCGCTCCGGTAATTCTGCAGTTTTTCCCAGCTTCTTTAGAGGCCCAAAAGATAGATTCTGCCGAAGCCAAGTCCAATACGCGAAAAATGGCCTATGATCTGATTTCGGTTTATAAAGAATGTTCCGATTCCCAGATTCGACTCATTAACATGGACTCCCAGGCTCCCAATAAAGCCGTTTATGAATGGCTACAAAAAGGAGCGGACAATGTTTTTGGCAAAATAAAAACCATTCGGCCAGAAACCACCTATGGTTCTTCCCGTTTTGACTTTTATCTGGAAACTTCCCGAAAAAAGATTTTTCTGGAAGTAAAAGGTGTGACCTTAGAACAGGATGGAATCGTCAGTTTTCCGGATGCTCCTACGGAACGAGGCACGAAACATTTACAAGAGCTTTCGAAAGCTTTACAAGATGGATATCAGACAGCCGTTCTATTTGTGATTCAGATGAGCAAAATCCGGTATTTTACTCCGGCAACGGTTCAGGACCCGATATTTGCAGAAACTTTAAGCGATGCGAAAAAATCTGGCGTAAAAGTCCTTGCCTACGACTGTTTGGTAACAGAAGACGAGATGATCCTCCACGCTCCGATACGGACGAAAATTTAATATTTGAAACGGTCAAAAAAGGAACCCCAAAGGGTTCCTTTTATTTTCTCTATTCTGTTAATACTTTGTAGCTCATGAAAAATCCGTTAAGTTCAGACAAACAATGTTATTTACAGAAGCGGTTCCGTCAAGACCTGCGTAAACGTATACTACATAAATATTGTTTGTAGGTTCCGCGGTTACGGTAGTTCCATGGCAAAGAACTGCATAGTTTGCACCAGCTACAACCTGGCTTCCTAAGAATGCCATTGGCTGATAATTTACGCCAGTTAAACCTTCCATTGCTTTATCAAAAGGTTCCTGTACTTCCACTGGCATATTTGGAGCACCAAAGGTATCGGTTACATTCCATCCGCCCGCTAAACCAGCTTCTGTTTTGCTGGAATCCATCTCTGCAATTGCGCCTAAATTAAAATCTGTTACTTTTGTGATTTCTGCATTGTCTTCCAGATCCTGGTAGATTACAGCAACTTTTAATTCTGTGATAGGTTCTGCAGCTACGGTCGTTCCTTTACATAAAACCATATGGTTTCTTCCTGCTACAACCTGACTTCCTAAATAAGCAACTGGTTCTAAGCCCATTCCGGCATAACCTTCTAATGCTTTATTAAATACTTCTTCAAAGCCTTCTGGTAAGAATGCTTTTGTTTCATCACTGTTAACAGTCCATCCACCGGCAACCATGCCTGGCTCTACTACTCCACTACGAATCGGTTCCACTACAGATGAGCCTCCTTGCTCTGGCTGTTCTGGCTGAGTTCCGCCACATGCGGTAAGACATCCAACAACCAATAACGCTGCTGCTAATAATACTGCTAATTTTTTCATTTTAACCTCCGCGGTATCTTACTAATATTCTTGTTTACAGACCAAAGTTACAATGATTTTATGTAAAATCTGTGTTTTTTGCTTTTTCTCATTCTAAATAATAAGGGACTGGAAGTCCAGTCCCCTCTCATAACTTCTTAAAATCCAATCACTTATACACGAACTCTGCTCTTTTTCCACTTTCCGGTAAGGATGAAAATCAAAGCTGCTAATCCGCTGGCTGCCGGTGCGCAAACATACGCAATGGCGATTCCGTTGAAGCCTAAAGTTGTGAAAGCGTCAAAGATGGCTACCAGAGAAATACGTACAACTATAGCGGAAAGAATCGCACAGAAGAACGTATATACCGTATGTCCAGATCCCTGAATAACACCAAACATACAGAACATCAGACTTTCAAAGATACCACTGGTCAGCAGAATCTGGAAATATCTAGTGCCGACTGCAATAACGTTTGCATCGCTGGTAAATACAGAAAGCATAGCCTCTGGGAATAACTGAGCTGCTGCCCAGAAAATACCAGACATACAGAACGCGATAATCATACCAATGATCAGGCCCTTTTTGATTCTGTCGATGTTTCCACGAGGAAGATTCTGAGCGGTTAAGGTCATCGTAGCCATCTGGATTGCCTGTGCTGGCAGAACCTCAAAACTCCAGATTTTAGAAGTAGCGCCGGAAGCTGCACTAGCAAATACACCATACTGGTTTACGAATCCGCTGATGAATACATAGGAAACAACCGTAAGTCCAAACTGAAGAGCCTGAGGGAAACCGATTTTCAATACGACCTTCATTAAGCTCCAGTCAATGCCAAAGGATTTCCATTTGAAATCAAACAAGCCTTCCTTTTTAACATAGTAAACCATAATCAGCATACTTCCGCACTGGGAAATAATGGTTGCAAGAGCTGCGCCGGCAACACCCATTTTGAAAGGTCCTACGAATAAGAAGTCCAAAATTACATTTAAGATTGCCGTAACCAAAACTGCAATCATACTTGGAGTTGTCTTTCCGACAGATCGTAATACACCTGCCAAAACGTTATACATATAGACGAAAATCGTTCCGGCTACATAAATCAGCAAATAAGTAACGGCATCCTCAAAGGATTCTGCCGGAGCTTTCATAGCAATCAGAATCGTTCTTCCTAAGCAAAGAATGATAATGGTAACAATAACAGCTAATGCGGCAAAACCGGTCAGCATCGTTCCTGCTACCTCTTTAATTTTATCAGCTTTCTTCGCACCAAAAAGCTGTCCCATAAATACGGAACCGCCATTAGACAAACCATTGGCAATGGCTAGAACTACGTTAATAATCAGGCCTCCCATAGTAACTGCCGACATACCAGCAGAACCTACGAAATGACCTACGATAGCCATGTCTGCTAAGTTGTACAAAGCCTGTACCAAACTGGCAATGGCTAACGGAACTGCGAATAAAACCAGTTTTTTACCTACGCTTCCCTGGGTTAAATCACCCTTTGCAGCTTTTTTCTGCATTTTTTCTGTAGCGTCCATTTTCTGCCTCTTTTCAAAAAATCAATTAAATAATATCTAAAGCTTGACTTAAGTCTTCTATAATGTCGTCTGCGTTTTCCAGTCCTACGGAGAACCGGATCAAGTCTGGAGCTACGCCAGCTTCTTTCAGCTGTTCTTCTGTCATCTGTCTATGGGTATGGCTTGCTGGATGTAACAGACAGGTGTGAGAATCTGCAACATGAGTCTCAATGGTTGCTAATTTCAAAGCATCCATAAATTTCTCTGCATCTGCTCTGCTTCCCTTTACGCCAAAGCAAAGAACTCCACAAGTTCCATTTGGCATATATTTCTGAGCCATTGCATACTCGTCATCATCTTCCAAACCTGGATATTTTACCCATGCAACTTTTTCATGATTCTTTAAATATTTTGCAACTTTATAAGCATTTCCGCAATGCTGTTTCATTCTTACATATAAGGACTCCAGACCTAAGTTCAGATAGAACGCATTCTGTGGAGACTGCACTGGTCCTAAATCTCTCATAAGCTGGGAAACAGCCTTCTGGATATATGCATCTTTGCCAAACTTCTCCGCATAAACGATTCCGTGATAAGACTCATCCGGAGTGGTTAAGCCTGGGAATTTTTCTGCATGAGCCAGCCAGTCAAAGTTTCCGCTATCCACAACAACGCCACCGATGGTTCCTGCATGTCCATCCATGTATTTTGTTGTGGAATGAACAACAATATCTGCACCATATTCAAACGGTCTGCAGTTTATTGGAGTAGCAAAGGTATTATCAACAATGAAAGGTACTCCATGATCATGAGCTAATTTTGCAAACTTTTCGAAATCCAAAACATTTACAGTTGGATTTGTCAGCGTCTCACCAAACAGGCATTTTGTATTCGGCTTAAAATATTTTGCCAGTTCTTCATATGGAAGGGTCTGGTCAACGAAAGTACACTCAATACCCATTTTCTTCATAGTTGTTCCAAACAGGTTGAAGGTTCCTCCGTAAATACTGCTGCTGGCAATAAAATGATCTCCTGCCTCACAGATATTAAATACTGCAAAGAAGTTTGCAGCCTGTCCACTGGCAGTCAGAATAGCTCCTACGCCACCTTCCAGATCACAGATTTTCTTAGCTACATTATCGCAGGTAGGATTGGAAAGTCTGGAATAAAAATATCCATCTGCCTCCAAGTCAAAAAGTTTTCCCATATAGTCGCTGTTGTCATATTTGAAAGTCGTACTCTGGACGATTGGCATCTGTCTAGGCTCCCCATTTTTTGCAAAGTAGCCAGACTGTACACAGGTTGTTTCAATACTTTTACTCATTTTATTCCCTCTCTATTTCTAGGCTTTATTGAACTAATATAGTAAAGCAAGTATACACCCATTTGCCCTATATTTTCCATATGTTTTCTATAGGGTGTTGACAAATAGTCAAAACGGTGCTAGTTTGATTTTATTGAAACATTGTTCTTTGCATTTTGCAAATCAGTCAAACCTTCTAAGAGTTTGAAAGAAGTATCGTTCCGCTTTGCGGAACAGGCATCAGGACTCCGTCCGCTTTGCAGACACCTCATGCCCGAAAGGAGAAAAAATGGATACTGAGAAATATAAGATTTTGCTGAAAACTATTGAAACCGGAAGTTTAAGCGACGCAGCAGACGCTCTTGGATATACTCCATCTGGTGTTAGCCGTGCCATTTCTTCTTTGGAAGAAGAATCCGACATTATTCTGTTAAACCGTACTCATTCCGGTGTAACCCCTACAAAAGAATGTGAAGAGCTCCTTCCTGCTATTATTAAAATCGTTCGTCAGGAAGAAGAATTCAACCAGATGGCTTCCCAACTGAAAGGTTTGGAGAAAGGTGAAATCGTTATAGGTACTGCCTACAACAACTTCTACCCACAGCTGTCAAAACTTATTTATGACTTCACTAGAAAATATCCGGATATCAACGTAAGTATCGTGGAAGGTACTTCCAGTCAGTTGGTAAAAATGGTTGAAAACAACGCAGCAGATTTCTGCGTAGTCAGCAAGAGAAAAGGTCAGTATCATTGGGTTCATATTTTAGAGGATGAACTGGTTGCTTGGGTTTCCAAAAATTCTCCTTATGCACAGAAAGATTATTTCAATATCAAGGACTTTGAAAAAGAACCTTTCATCGATGTATATACCGGTCAGGAAACCGATAACTCTCTCTTCTTTGAAGAGAAGAAAATCAAACCAAATGTAAAATACAGAACTCATGATCCGTATTCAGCGTACGCTATGGTAGAAGCTGGCTTAGGTGTAACCTTAATGAATAAAATCTGGTCTCAGTCCGTTGGTGACAACGTAGTAATGCTTCCATTGAACCAGCCTCAGATGATCAATATTGGTATCGCAATGCAGTCCGAAGGAAATGCTTCTCCTGCAGCAAAAAGATTTATCCAGTTTACATCCGAACATAAATTCTTAGCATAAATACACAGAATATAAAAAGAAAAGCAGCTGTGGGAAGACAGCTGCTTTTTTATATTCATTTTTTATTTTTTCAAAAAGATTCGATTTTACTATAAATTAAGCCTGTGCTTTCTTTCTCTGACGGAATCCGCCTGGGCAAGATTTCAAAAGAGCCTTTGTGATTGGAACACATACGATGGTATAAACAACTGCAAGGCCAAGCCAAACAAGTAAACGAACCGGAATTAATCCAATTAAAACTTCCATGGTCCAGTACTTGAAGAATACAACTCCATCGAAATAGCTTGCAATCCAGTTAAAGATAACCAGTACTAAACCGGATGCGAAGCAAGTAACGCCAATCGGAACCAATTTTGTTCTTCTCTTGAATGCCAAGAAAATTAATCCAGCGGTTAAGCCCTGAAGAGCGCCTGGAATAATCCAGAATGGTGTGGTGATGGTGATGCCATAAGTAATTAACTGGCTTAAGAAGGTGCCAAGCAGTCCAGTTACAAGACCTTCTACCGGGCCACACAGAAGAGCAACTACAACAAATGGTAAAGTTGCAAATGAAATTTTCAGGTCGTTGCCAATACGAATTGCGCAAAATACTTCCAGAATAATATGAAGTGCAATGCACGCAGCACAAAGGCAAAGACTAAGGACTGTCATTTTTTTCATAAAAAAACTCCTTTCTTTGCCCGCCGGCAATAAAAAGGAGTTAAGTCCAATCTACGGACAGCGGGATGCGATTAATGAGCCGCAAATGATGATACGTTTTGGTGATCCTCATATTCTTCGTCCACCGGACATCTCCCCGTTCCGGTCGGCACTTGACGCTCAATAACCTACTCTGTATTTAATACTCAACATAAAATATCATATTGTTGTATAAATATCAATGCAATTTTTTTATTCTTTTTATAACAATACTAACGATAATTATTATAAGTATTATAACTACTATTGCTGCAATAATCACAATTAGTTTCACTAGAGAGCCACTCTGTTCCGGCTGTACCGGTTCTGGCTCTGGTATGGATTCTTCTGTTGGAATTTCCGGCGTCGGAGTTCCTTTTAAAACGGTATAGTCTGCCTTATAGGAATAATCACAGGTTTTGCAAGTGTATAAGGTATATCCGTTGGTGGTTTCCGTACTTTCTACAACCGTTGTATCATACTGCGCATTTTCGCAAGTATGAGGCAATAATATTAAATCTGCTGGATCAATGTCGGTATCCTCTTCATAATATCCAGATTCGCTTAAAAGGTCTTCAAACCAGATTTCATCTCTGTTGAAATATTCGGAATCAAAGGCATCATCATATTCAAAGCCCCAACCTAAAATTTCTCCAATATAAGCCTCGCAATAAGCTCTCCGGTCTTCATTGTCCTCATAGAAGGTAATAAATCCTTCTACCGTATTTCCGGAAATTTCTCCGTAATGCTCTTCCTCTTGGTACTGGATATACATTCCTACCAAGCCGCCATCATGAACGTAACCATGGTCGGAATCGTAGCCTTTGATAATGATTTCATTGTCCGTTAAGTCAATATAACCATTGGAATATGCTCCGCCCATAAACTGTTCGTCTTTATCTTCCACGTCTTTATCCACGCAGATTAAGGTCACATCTGCTTTGGATGATTCGATTCGTCCACTTCCAAAACCAACGATACCACCGGTGCCAAAGCTTTTTCCTGTAGTGGTAATGGTAACCCGTCCCTCTACTTCGCAATTCGAAATTGTGCTGCTGTCCATGTAGCCCGCAATCGCTCCGGCAAAGCATGGATTTTCGGTAATAATATCAATATTCACACCCAGCAATTTCAGGTTGGATACTTCTGCGTTTTCCAGACAGCTAAACAGGCCTGCGAAGGAGGTATCATATTCCTTCATGTTCCCATCGTAAGTCGTTCTCGTAGTTTTTCCGCACAAGGTAGTTCTTAAGTTTAGAATCGCATGTCCATTTCCATCAAAGGTTCCGGAAAAGTCAATTGGGATCCATTCTTTTTCTCCGCAAGCAATATCCTGCGCAAGAACATAACTGCCTTCCGGATGTTCTGCCATCTGCAGCAGTTCTTCATAGGTATGGATTTCTATGATTTCTTCTGCCTTTGCATTCTTTGCTCCTGCTGCCAAAGCAAAAGGCATTATAAGCAAAAGAATTAAGAAAAGGCCGATTATTTTTTGAATACGTTTTTTCATGTTTTTTCCCGTCAATTTACAACATTCTTTGGAGTTCCGTTCATCCATGAAGAAAGATTATCCGCTACCAAAAGCACCAAACGGGCTCTGGTTTCACTGCAAGCCCAACCGATATGTGGCGTAATCATACAATTCTTCGCCTTATATAAAGGTTCGTCCTTATCCATAGGTTCATTCACCAGAACATCAATTCCTGCGCCAGCAATTCTCTCTTCATTCAAAGCTGCTGCCAAAGCTTTTGAGTCTACAACGCCACCACGGGAGGTGTTTACCAGAAACGCTGTTTTCTTCATCAGCTTTAAGGTCTCTTCGTTTACCAGATTGGCAGTTCCTTCATTTAATGGACAATGCAAAGTCAAGAAATCAGAAGTTTTAAATAATTCTTCTTTCTCCACCTGCTCATACGGGCAATCGTCATATTTTCTTCTGGAATATATTTTTATTTGCATTCCAATGGCGTCGCCGATTTTTGCCACCTTCTTTGCAATATTTCCAAATCCTACAATGCCTAAAACTTTTCCCGTAAGTTCGGAAAGATGATACGGGAAAAAGGCAAAGGTCGGAGAATATACCCATTTTCCTTCGTGAACGGCTTGGTTATAGGCTTGCAACGAGGTGGTATAAGCAAAAATAAAGGAAAACGCTAACTGTGCAACTGCATCTGTGCTGTAGCCTGGAACATTTACAACATCAATGCCCAACTCTCTGGCTGCCTTAATGTCCACATTATTAAAGCCGGTTGCAAATACTCCGATATATTTCAGGTTTGGAAGTTGCTCCATCATTTCTCTGGAAATGTCTTGTTTATTAATCAGCAGAACGTCTGCGTCTTTGCATGCAAGAACCACTTCCTCTGCCGTCATAGAATCCAGACAGGTAACTTTTCCCAGTTTTTCAATGGGAGAAAAATCCAGATCTCCAATGGTTAATGTATTTCGGTCTAAAATATAAATATTCATATTATTCTCCGATAATTTTATCTGCTACAAATACACCGCTGGCGGATGCATGGGAAAGGGAGTGAGTTACGCCGCTTCCATCGCCGATAACATAAAGGCCTGGGTATTTCGTTTCAAGGTTGTTATCTACTTCTACGCCCATGTTATAGAATTTTACTTCTACACCATAAAGTAAGGTATCATCATTGGCTGTACCTGGTGCAATTTTATCCAGAGCGTACATCATTTCAATAATTCCATCTAAAATACGCTTTGGAAGAACCAAACTTAAATCACCAGGAGTTGCGGAAAGGGTCGGACGAACCGTTCCTTCCATAATTCTCTTTTCCGTACTTCTTCTTCCACGTTCCAGATCTCCAAATCGCTGGATAATAACACCGCCGCCTAACATATTGCTAAGCTTCGCAATGCCTTCCGCATAAAGAATACTGTCTTTAAAAGGCTCCGAAAAATGTTTGGAAACCAAAAGTGCGAAGTTGGTATTCTCCGTCTTTTTCGATTCGTCTTCGAAGCTGTGACCATTTACCGTAATAATGCCGTTGGTATTTTCGTTTACAACGATTCCCCTTGGGTTCATACAGAAGGTTCTGACATTGTCTTCATATTTTTCCGTACGGTAAACAATTTTACTTTCATAAAGTTCGTCAGTGATATGGGAGAAAATCGGCGCCGGCAATTCCACACGGACACCAATATCTACTCGGTTGGAGCAAGTGTTGATATCTAAATCATTACATACTTCTTCTAACCAGGAGCTTCCGCTTCTTCCTACGGAAACAATACATTTCTTGCAAGAATATTCTTCTTCATCGGTAACTGCAACAAAGCCGGCTTTCGTCTTTCTCAGCTTCCTTACTGGAGTATTGAAATAAAAGTCTACTTTCTCTTTCAGCTCGTTATAAATGTTTTCCAGAACGATATAGTTAATATCCGTTCCCAGATGACGAACAGACGCATCCAGAAGGGTCAGCTTATTCTGCATGCAGATTTTCTTCAGTTCCGTTCCTGCAGTGGAATACATGGTCGTTCCCTGGCCACCATGAGATACATTAATATCATCCACGTAGTACATAAGCTCTAGGGCTTTTTCCCTGCCAATGTACTCATGAAGGGTTCCACCAAAATCATTGGTAATATTATATTTTCCATCGGAGAACGCTCCTGCTCCTCCAAAGCCATTCATAATCGAGCAAGTTTTGCAGTTAATGCAGGACTTAATCTTTTTGCCATCGATAGGACAATGACGTTTTTCCAAAGTCATTCCTTCTTCCAAAACGGCTATTTTTAATTTTGATTTTTTTGCCAATTCATAGGCTGAAAAAATACCACCAGGTCCTGCTCCGATAATTACAACATCATATTTTTTCATAATACTTCTCCAAAAAATCTTTTTACATAACAAAACACCCGGTGCAAAAGACCGGGTGCTCTTGCTGATAGATTATACTATCTATTCTTCAATTCTTCAACTTTTTGTGCAATTTCTGCTTTGGCTGCTTCCATATCTTCTTTCCAGCCGTCTTCATAATCAAAGCAGATATCGTAATCATCGGTAGCTTCTTCGATTCTCTTCACATAGCCGGTCAGCATATCGAAGTCCTTTTCGTAGCAATGGAAGCTGTTGGAACGATGGCTGTAAGTTCCCATTTCAACGCCTAACTCATCGGCAAAACGTTTCTGAAGCATAATCAGAGCAAATGCGTTCATGTAGGTAGCTTTACAAGCATCATTGGACCGGAACAGAACCTTGCAGTGCAGCTTTCCGTCACGGATGAAATACTGGATGTGCTGTAAGCAGGCCGGATCATCGGATGGAGCATCCTTCTCCCAATCCCGGACTAAAATAACTGCTCTCCGGCTGGAAGGATTTCTCTTCAGTTCGTTTACGATAAACGGAAACTGTTTTTCCATTCTCTGATGATAGGTATAAGCCCAATTTCCACGCTCGACTTCAAAATCCAGAATGCCGTCCAACATTTCTTGGCGGTATTGCTCCAACTCTGTAGGACCGCCAATAAAAAGCTTACTGATCATAGGCTCCTTTAATGGCTCTTCTACGTAAAGAGTAAGAGAAATTTCTTTCTGGGTCGTGTTCCAGTCATCGCATGGATAAATATTCTTATTTGATTCCAGCGCCTTCAATGCGTTATGGTACGCTTCCGGAAGGGTTACACCTTCAACTAAATATTCTTTTGTTGCACAGTCCATATCTGTCTCCTGTTATAAAATCTCAATCAGTTTTTCAACATCTTCCATTGACGTTCCCCAGCTGGTACAGAACCGTACTGCGGTACGGTCGCCGTCTAAGTTTGCCCAGGAACCGAAAACAACTTTTTCTTCCAGTTCTTTTTTCTTTTCGTTACTTAAGATAACGAAAATCTGGTTAGTTGGAGAGTCAATGAAAAATTCATAACCTTTTTCTTTAAAGCCTTCTTTTAATCTAGCAGCAGCATCAATAGCATGTTTGCCAATCTTAAGATACAGATCATCGGTAAATAAGGTATCAAACTGAAGACCTAATAATCTTCCTTTGGCAACCATTGCACCATGCTGTTTTACTCTCGTGTTAAATCGATGAGGCATATTCTTCTTTGTAAATACCAAAGCTTCTCCGAACAGAGCGCCGACTTTCGTTCCACCGATATAGAATACATCGGTTAATTCCGCAATATCTTTTAAGGTAACATCGGTACCTTCTGCCATAAGGCCGTAGCCTAAACGAGCGCCATCCAGATACAGTGGAATGTTATATTCGGTACATACCCCACGAAGAGCCTGAAGTTCTGCCTTGGTATAAAGAGTTCCCAATTCTGTTGGATGAGAAATATAAACGATGCCTGGTTCTACAATATGCTCTGCACTGGAGTCTGCGAAATAATTTACGATATACTGTTTCAGGTCTTCTGCCCACATTTTTCCATCATGGGAAGGAACGGTCAGTACCTTATGGCCGGAATATTCAATAGCGCCGGCTTCATGCGTATTTACATGACCTTCTACGGTTGCCACAACTCCTTCATAAGGACGGGTCATACAGTCGATGGTCAGCATGTTGGTCTGAGTTCCACCGGTTAAAAAGTAAACCTCTGCCTCTGGACATTCACAAGCCTTTTTAATTTTCTCTGCAGCACTGGCACAATACTCGTCGTCTCCATAACCAACGGTCTTAATCAGGTTGGTTTCTTCTAATCTTTTTAAAATTTCCGGTGTTGCGCCTTCGCAATAATCATTAATAAAACTAAGCATTTTTTCTCCTTAAAATGACGAATCATCTATTCATATTTTACTAATTTATCGCCTTCGTATTGACAGGTAAGTTCAATTTTGTCTGCTCCCTCAATTAACGGTTTCAGGAAATATTTATCTCCCTCCCATAAATTCAGATCCAAAACTTTTTCTTTTTCAATCCACTGCAAAGTACCTTCATTGCAGTCAAATTCCTCTGCTTTTAACTCGTCCTTTCCTTCCCATCCAGAGGCAGTATAAAGATACATGTCCTCGTTTGGAAGTTCATCGGATAAGAAGTGAACTACGCCATGGAAATGGTAATCCGTAAGTACAAGGCCGGTTTCTTCCCATACCTCACGTTTTACGCATGCATCCGCGTCTTCTCCAGCTTCAAATTTTCCGCCAATGCCGACCCATTTTCCTTCACAGGGATCGTTCTCTTTTTTATTCCGGAACAACATCAGGTATTTTCCGTCTTTTTCCAGATAACAAAGAGTTGAATTTATCAATAAATCACTATTTTTCAAAGTAGTCTGTAACCTCTCGACCCTTATTCTGCCTTGCAAATGTCGATAATAATATCAATCATTTTTTCCATTGCCTGAATAGAAACCATTTCGTGGATTCCATGGCAGTTCATACCACCGGTAGAAATGTTCGGGCAAGGAAGTCCCGTAAAGGAAAGAGTTGCACCATCGGTACCACCACGGATAGCCATGCTCTTAGGTTCTACGCCATTCTTGCGGTAAGCTTCCATGGCCTTGTCTACGATGAACATATTTGGAAGGATTTTTTCTTTCATGTTGAAGTAAGTATCTTTTACTTCTGCCACTACGGTTCCTTCTCCATATTTTTCACATAACTGGTCTGCGATTTTCTGAACCAATTCTTTTTTCTCTACAAATTTATCCCAGTCATGGTCACGGATGATCATTCCTACGAAAGCTTCTGTTACAGAGCCTTTAATGGCATCCAGATGGATAAAGCCTTCTCTTCCAGAAGTACGTTCTGGAATTTCATTTTCCGGAAGCATAGAAACAAATTCACAAGCGATTCTGCCAGCGTTAATCATTTTGCCCTTAGCATCTCCGGTATGAGCGCTTAAGCCATAGAAAGATACTTTTGCAGAAGCTGCATTAAAGTTTTCATAATCAATGCCGCCAACTTCTCCACCATCTACGGTGTAACCATAGTCTGCGCCAAATCCGGCAACATCAAATTTGTCCGGGCCACGGCCGATTTCTTCATCTGGAGTAAATCCAACACAGATTTTTCCATGTTTTACTTCCGGATGCTGAAGGAAATATTCTACCGCACACATAATCTCAGCTACGCCTGCTTTATCATCTCCACCAAGAAGAGTGGTTCCATCGGTAACGATCAAATCATCCCCAATATATTTCTTTAATGCTGGGAACTGCTCTACGGTAGTTGTAACCTTTTCGTTTAATTGAATGTCTCCTCCTTCGTAATGAATAATTCTCGGTTTAATGTCGGTTCCGCTCTCTGCTGGAGCGGTATCCATATGAGCAATCAGGCCCATTGGAGCAACGCCTTCACAGTTTCCCGGAAGGTAAGCGTAAACATATCCATATTCATCCATTCTAGCATCCTGAAGGCCCATTTCCGCTAATTCATCTGCTAGAACCTGTCCTAATACCTTCTGCTTTGCTGTGGACGGAATCGTGCTACTGCTTTCGTCTGACTGTGTGTCGTAACTAATGTACTTTAAAAATCTTTCTGTAACGTTCATAACTATCCTCCACGTTTTATTGTAATAAGTCTGGCCGGATTTTTCTGGTCCGTTCCAGAGACTGGCTTCTTCGCCATTGGTCAATTTTCCCATGGTCTCCGGAAAGCAGAACTTCCGGTACTTTCAGACCCATAAATTCTTCTGGTCTCGTGTATTGTGGATACTCCAGCAACTTCAATTCATCTTTCGCATTTTTTGCTGCCAGTTCTCCATAAACTTCTTTTCTCGCTCTTTTGGTAAATTCTTCCTTCGGTCTTACTTTCGAGAAGCTTTCGTCTTCTCCGGACTCTTCGTTGGTCAGAACTCCTGGTACCATACGGCTGACTGCATCGGTCATAACCATGGCTGCCAGTTCTCCGCCTGTGAGAACATAATCGCCAATAGACACTGGCTCAGCATCAATCAGCTCTAATACTCGCTCATCCACTCCTTCATAATGGCCACATAAAATAATCAGGTCTTCGTTCAAAGCCAGTTCCTTCGCCATGTCCTGGTTAAAAACTTTTCCTGCCGGAGACGTATAGATTACTTTCGGTTTTACCATATCCAGGGTCATGTCTTCCGGTTTCTGTCCTGATAAAATTTCGGCAGAAACCCGAGTCCGGATTTTTTCTAACGTAAACAAAAACGCATCATAGATTGGCTGGCACTGCATAATCATTCCTGCGCCGCCGCCGTATGGTGCGTCATCTACATGTCCATGTTTTTCTTTTGTAAAGTCCCGGATATTGATTGTATTCACACCGATTAGGCCGGCTTTTACAGCCCTGCCAATAATACTGGTATTCATTCCGGACTCAATCATTTCCGGAAACAGTGTAAGGATGTGAAAATTCATTAATCTAATAATCCAGGAAGGATATGAACCGTTATCACACTCTGTTCAATATCCACATTTTTAATACAATCTTTAATTACCGGAAGAAGAATTTCTTTTTCCTTCAGGCCCTTTTCATCCGGGTATCCGCAGCCTACAACATAAACATCGTTGGCTCCGGTCTGAAGGACGTCTTTTACGGTTCCGATATTATTTCCCTGATCATCGATTACTGTACAGCCTATTAAGTCCGCAATATAATACTCGCCTTCTTCTAAAGGCTGGGCATCCTTGCGGTGAATCATAATATCGGTACCAATGTACTTCTTTGCGTCTTCAGGATTGGTGAAACACGCAAATTGAACAATGGCCAGATTTTTGAAAAACCTGACCCCTTTGATTTCTGTTTCGATATCGCCTTTTTTCGTTTTCAAAATTACATCTTTCACTTCACAGAATCTTTGGGGCGAGTCCGTGGTCGGATAGACTTTGACCTCGCCCTTTATTCCATGAGTTGATGCAATTACACCGATTCGCAAAAATTGTTCCATAAAACCTACTCTACAATATCAACTACAACTTTCAGATCTTTCTTTGTAGCTGCAGTCTTAACAACAGTTCTGATGGATTTTGCTATACGGCCCTTCTTGCCGATTACTTTGCCCATATCCTCTTTAGCGACATGTAATTCCAGAACGATTGTTCCATCTTCTTCATCTCTTTGGGCAACGAAAACTTCATCAGGTGAATCAACAAGAGCCTTAGCAATAACTTCTACTAACTCTTTCATCTAGTCACCTCTCTTACTTATTTGATGAAACCTTCTCCTTTGAGTAATTTGGCAACTACTTCTGTAGGCTGTGCACCGTTCTGAAGCCATTTTTCTGTTAATTCTTTGTCGAAAGAAACTGCGCTTGGCTCAAGATTTGGATCATATGTTCCGATTTCTTCGATGAATCTTCCATCACGAGGAGATCTTGCATCTGCAACAATGATTCTGTAAAAAGGTGCTTTCTTTTTGCCCATTCTTCTTAATCTGATTTTAACTGCCATTTTTTTCCTCTTTCTGCGGTTTACCGCTATTGTTTTAATGTTTATATAAAAAGTTTTTTAAACCTTTTAGTACCTGTTTTAGAAAAATCCTTTCTTTCCGCCGAACATGCCTTTTCCAAACATGCCCTTGCCACGTTTACCACCCATCAGGCCGTTGATTCCGCCCATCTGTTTCATAGCTTTCTTTGCGTTTTCAAACTGTTTTACCAGACGATTTACATCCGCAATATCAACGCCAGCGCCTCTGGCAATACGGTTCTTTCTGGAAGGATTTAAAAGCTTCGGATTCTTTCTTTCCTTGGCGGTCATAGATGAAATAATTGCTTCAATTTTTACCAGCTTGCTTTCATCCACTACCAGGGAATCTCCTCCCATGCCCGGCATCATTTTCAGGACCTCTGCAAGACCACCCATCTGACGAATCTGCTTCATGGACATAAGGTAGTCATCAAAGTTCATGTCATTCTTTTTCAGACGGTTGGCCATTTCCTTGGCTTCTTCTTCATCGAAGGAAGCTTCCGCCTTCTCAATCAGAGAAAGAACATCGCCCATGCCCAGGATTCTGCTTGCCATACGGTCCGGATAGAACTGCTCTAAGTCGCTTAACTTTTCGCCCATGCCGGCGTAAACAATCGGAACACCGGTTACCGCTTTTACAGAAAGGGCTGCACCACCTCTGGAGTCACCATCTAACTTGGTAAGAACGACTCCGTCGATTCCGATTCTCTCGCTGAAACCTTTTGCAATATTAACAGCATCCTGTCCAGTCATGGAGTCTACTACAAGAAGAGTTCTTGTAACGTTAATCTTCGCTTTGATTTCTTCCAGCTCTGCCATCATGTCCTCATCAATCTGAAGACGTCCAGCAGTATCTATGATAATAATGTTTTTATTATTTTCTTCTGCAAACTTAAGTCCGGCTTTTGCAATGTCTACGGCTTTTTTATCCGTTCCCATTTCAAATACAGGAACGCCAACCTTTTCACCGTTGATTTTCAACTGTTCTACCGCTGCAGGACGGTAAATATCGCAGGCAACCAGCAGAGGGCGTTTTCCCTGTTCTTTCAACTTTCCAGCCAATTTCGCAGCTGTGGTGGTTTTACCAGAACCCTGAAGACCTACCATCATGATAATGGTTTTCGCCATTCCCGGAAGAAGTTCTAATTCTACTGGTTCTCCGCCCATCAGGTTCGTAAGTTCTTCGTTAACGATCTTAATAACCATCTGGCCCGGAGTCAGGCTCTTCATAACATCTTCGCCAACTGCACGTTCCTTAACCGAATTGGTAAACTGTTTCACAACTTTAAAGTTAACATCGGCTTCCAAAAGAGCCATTTTAACTTCTTTCATTGCGGAGTCTACATCAGCTTCCGTTAAGCGTCCTTTTCCACGCAGAGTTTTAAATACGTTCTGAAGTTTTTCGGATAAATTTTCAAATGCCATCTTTTATAATAATTCGATAATGTTTTCTGCCATTTTCCTGGCTTCTTCCAGGTTTTTGCAGTTTTCGATTTCTTTTACTTTTTCTTTTATTTCAATAAAGCGTTCCACCAGATGAAGCTTTTCTTCGTATTCATTTAACGTATTATCTACTCTTTTTATCAAATCAAACACGCTCTGGCGGCTGATATCATATTCTTGGGCGATTTCGGCAAGGGAAAGATTTTCCATTACATAGGCTTCGTAGATTTCCTTCTGATGGTCCGTCAGAAGATCTCCATAAAAATCATATAGCCAAGACTGTTTTACAAATTCTTCCATGATAAATACAATACGCCTCTTTTCGCACTTGCCTATAATACTATCTAGGTTCTTGTCTGTCAAGTATTTTTACTTGACAGATATTATTAGTTTTCACAAAACAATATTGACGCTTTTTAGCCATTTGTGATTAAATAAACCCATAAAAAATAACCGAGGACAAAATCATGAAAAAAATCGGATTTATCACTATTTTATTGAGTATTTCCTTAATGGCAACGGCCCTTACGGGCTGTGGTGCAAAGCCGGAAGAACCACCAATTGATAAGTATCTGGCTTCCGACTGCTCTACTGTTGTTTACTATACAAAAACAGAAGAGGGCGCCTTTGAAGCTTCTGGAGTAATGGCTAGAGGAACAGCAGTTTCCGTAAAGGCAGAACCTATCGTTTTAGAAGAAGAGGAAGTTACTTACTATGCATATGTCGTAGATGAAGAAACTACCTATTACTTCAACGATGCAGACCTGGTAGATTCCAAAGAAGCCTGCGTAAAAGAAACGGAGAAATTCGTACGAACCCCTGCTACCACTTATGTGGAGAAAGATGCTCCGGACATTGCAGGCTTTGTAAAGAAAGGCTCTCACCTGTCTATCACGGGTTATGACGAAATCGACGAAAACGGTGACATCTCCATGTATCAGGTAACAGATGACGCTGGAAACTCTGGCTGGGTATTTAGCAAATATCTGGCAGATTCTCAGGAAGGCGCTGACGCCGTTAATTCGGAGTATTATGAACTGAATAAAGATAAAATTTATGATCCGGAATTTGATTTATATGGTGGTTCTCCAACCAAATTAGACTACTATCCATACGATAAATCTTTTGATACAGATAACGTAATGCCGGAAGAATGTAAGACCTTATATCTGAACGCAGGCTGCATCGATTATATTGACTCTTATATCGACTGCGCGAAAGAAATCGGCTGCAACGCTTTTGTTATTGATATTAAAGATGGAAACCTGGCATATCATGCAGAGATTGCCAAAGAATATTCTCCAACCTCTTATGAAGATGCTTTCCATGACAACGACCAGTACAAAGCTGCCATTGATAAAGCTAATGCTGCTGGCATCTGGACCATCGGACGAATTGTTGTTTTCAATGATTCCCAGTTTGCCCAGGACAATCCGGAAGAATGTATTTTCAATAATGGAATCAATCAGGAATGGCCTTCCGCTTATTCCCGCCGTGCATGGGAATATAATGTAAAACTTGCGCTTTCTGCAGTTGAGGAAATGGGCTTTGACGAAATCGAATTTGACTATGTAAGATTTCCGGAAAATGCTTACTCTCTTTCCAGCGATGGAACAGCAGATTTCAAAAACACCTATGATGAAGAGAAATCTGAAGCTATCCAGAACTTCTGCTTCTACGCTACCGACCAGTTACATAAAGCCGGCGCATATTTCTCCGTTGATGTTTTCGGCGAATGCTCCGATGGCTATGTAACAGCTTATGGTCAGTATTGGCCAGCAATTTCCAACATTGTAGATGCCATCAGCTCCATGCCTTATATCGATCATTTTGGACGTGATGTTTATACTTGGGTGGACGGATATGCAACGGTTTACAATTGGGCAGCAAAAGCTGCTGCTGCTCAGGCGATTACTCCAACACCTGCTGCTCCAAGAACATGGCTCACCTGCTATGCCGTTCCATATTGGGATCCAGAAATTCCTGTAACCGGACCATTCCTTCAGAATCAGGCTCAGGCCCTTTGGGATGCCGGCGTAGGCTCTGGCGGATTCATTACCTGGAACGCTGCTTCCAACCTGGATATTTACTACAACGTAGGTTCCGCATTCTCCCATACCTACTCTGCTGAAGCCGTTGCTTCTGACGATGTCACAGACGATGCGGCCGAAGATGAGTACTATGAGGAAGAGGAATACTACGAAGACGAAGAATATTATGAAGATTAATTAAGCTTTTATCATATTGAACTTAAGGCATGGATTTTTTCCATGCCTTTTTTGTTGCATTTCCGTTACCTTCGTCTCATAAAGAAAACAATAACCTATAGAAAAACAGATAACTGCGAGAAAAATGTTAGTTGTTGCATAAATAGTTGAGATATGTACGAGTAGATTTTCGACTTTTGCACAAATAGTTGAGATATGTATGGGTAAACAGTCCAAAATTCTTAAACAGGGTCTGATTACCTGTACATATCTCAACTTTTTCGCCATAAGACTGAGACGTTAAAGCGTGCATATCTAAAGTTTCCATAATTTTATCAATATCTGATTTTTTACATATACCCTAAACTTCAAATAAACATTTTTTGTTTCTCAGAGATAAGAATTACCACCATAAAACTTAATTTGGTGGGGAGATTTGCGGCCGTCAAGTGCATTTATACAAGCTCGATTCACTTTCCTCGTCGCAAATGCAAAAAAGCACGAGGGATTCCCTCGTGCTTTCAGATTCTATAAGATTAATTAATCTTCTAATGGATTTCCTTCTGGGTCGAATAACGGCAGCTTCTCCAAGAAAATAATATCGTCTCTCTTCGCTGCATCGCCTTCTGCCAGAATTGCCATACGGCCAACAACGATGCCGCCAGCCTGATTTACTAAAGTCTCCAGCTGTGCAATGGACTCACCCGTAGAAATTACATCGTCCAGAAGAAGGATTCTCTTTCCTTTCATCTTTGCTGCATCCGCGCCATCCATGTACAGTTTCTGGGTAGCTTCTGTGGTAATGGATTTAACTTCTGTAGAGAATACTCCGTTCATATAAAGCTTTGGAGCCTTACGAACCAGGAAGTAATCATTCCGTCCGCTCTGTCTTGCCATTTCGTGAATCAATGGAATTGCCTTTGCTTCCGGTGCAATCATGTAATCAAATTCCGGAGCTTTTTCCAATAAAGCTGCTGCGCTGGCAACCGTAAGTTCTACATCACCAAAAATAACGAATGCGCCAATGGTCAGCGTATCAGAAGCCTTGCAAAGAGGAAGATCTCTTTTACAGCCGGCGATTGTCATAGGATAAGTACTTTTCATCTTAATTCCTTCTTTCCAAACTTAATTATTTATCTTTTGAATCGGAGTCCGTTTTTTCTTCCACCGTAGTTTCTTCTTCCGTTTCCGATTCCTCTATTTTTTTCGTTTCCGTATCCACAGTTACGGTTTCTACCCATTTGCTTTCTCCTAAAGCACTGCTTCCTTCATAATGCCACTGAGCAGCTACGCAAGGAAGAACCACGCTGTTATTTTGGTTAAAAGCAATCGGTCCCAGAACCGTATCCAAAGAAATGTCATGGGCCGCATCTACAATAGATTCTGAATCTACCGCCATTGCACGACGCAGAATATCTACCACAACTTCAATAATTCCATGACGATATCCTACGGTTTCCGGACAAAGACTAACGTATTCCTTTTTCCACCAGTCTTCCAGATCCGCACCATTCTGCTTTGTCAGAGAAGATTTATACTTAAAAGCAGGCGCCCAGCAAACGGGAATATACGTCTCATCAAAGGATGCAGACTGACTATTCGCGCTTAATTCACTATAAGGCCAATGCTCGTTCACCAGAAGGGAAGCCTTCAAGCCAAGCTCTGCACGGTTGATATCTGCCTTTAAGGAAATATAATCATCGGTTCCTAAGCAGCATAAAATGCCATCGATTTTTCCGGACTTTAACTGTTTAACAATTTCCGCTCCGTAAGTAAACGCCGTTACTTTGATTTTTCCATCCGTGCAAAACTGCTGAGCTTTTTCCGCAAAAGCGATTCCTTCTACGGAAGTATCTGTAATCAGGCCTAAGTTGCTTACGCCTTTTTCCTTAATTACTTCGCCTAAAGCCTGCAGCCGTCCTTCTGTATCATAGGAGATGTTAAAACAGTACTTATAAGAGCCCTGAGCCAGCCAGGAATCCATTTCTGCATTCACACAGAAACAAGGAACTTTCGCTTTCTCACAAACGCCAGAAACGGCATTTACGGTCGTATTCGTATCCGATACGATAATAACATCTACATTTTCCTCGTTAATGAGTTTGTCTGCTGCCGCTTCCGCTCCCATTTTCGTGGAACCAGAGTCCTCCAGCAAATAGCGGACCATCAGCTTTTTATCCAAAGCATCTACATAAATTCCGCCAGACTCATTTAACTCCTCTACTGCAGCCATTTCTGTCTCCAGAGTACCTTCCGCATATTCCGAATATTCTCCGGACAACGGACAAATTCTGCCGATGGTAATATAGTTCTTTTTCGAAGTTTTCCCACCGCCAAAAGAACATGCGCATAAGGAGCACATACAGAACACTGCAATAAAAGCCAGGGCTATAATTTTACGGTAATTTTTATTCTTCAATGTTTTCCTATAATTCAGAAATGACACGAATTGCTTCCTGAATCTTGTCGTTGTTTACTTCTTCAAAACGTCCTGCGTCAGAAAGAGCTGCCAGTTCTGGCTGGATTGGCATCTTTCCTAATACTGGCAAATTAATGGAAGCTGCAACTTCATCAATATTGCTTTCGCCGAAAACGTTGATCTTCTTGCCACAGTCTGGGCATTCCAGATAACTATAGTTCTCAATAATTCCCAGTACAGGAACGTTCATTGTATTTGCCATATTGTAAGCTTTCTTAACGATCATTGTTACCAGGCTCTGAGGGCTGGTTACGATTACAACACCGCTAAGAGGAAGAGACTGGAATACGGTCAGAGGAACATCACCAGTTCCTGGAGGAAGGTCTACTAATAAGTAATCTAACTCGCCCCAGATAACGTCGGTCCAGAACTGTTTTACAACACCTGCAATAACAGGGCCTCTCCAGATAACTGGAGTCTCTTCGCTATCTAATAACATGTTAACGCTGATTACACGGATTCCGCTTGGAGTTTCTGCTGGGAAGATTCCCTCTTCGCTTCCCTTTGCAGGTTCCTTAATACCAAACATCTTCTGAATAGAAGGTCCCGTAATATCCGCATCCAGAATACCTACTTTGTATCCTTTTTTTGATAATTCCACAGCCAGGCTTCCTGTTACGAAGGATTTACCTACGCCGCCTTTTCCGCTAACAACACCAATAACATTTTTAATGTTACTGTATTTATTCTGTTCTTCAAGGAAACTTTCCGGACCATTGTGGCTTGGGCATGTGTCTGCATGAGCACAGCTAGCGCAACTTTCTTCGGAACAGCCTTCCTGTTCACACATATCTTTCTCGTCTGCCATAATAAAACTCCTTTTAATATATTTTGACTGAAGATTGCCGGCGTCTTCCGGCTCCCATTCAGTGCTTTCTTACTTGGTTAATAATAACATTATCTGGTTGCTGCGTGCAATGAATTTTGTCATTTCTTCCGGTGTCAGTGGTTCATTTCCCAGTTTTGCCAGGTCATACAGCTGTTCTAAAACCATGTCCGCATTGCCCTTTTCCGGCTCTTCTTCCATGGCAGTCAGCACATACTGCACCAGTTCGTTATTATTGTTTAAAACCAGGGTTCCAGGCTGTTTCAGGTCCTCTAAATAAGAGTTATCCATACCCATCATGCCCATCTGCATCATCAGGTCTTCCATACGTTTGCTTTCTTCTGAAACGGTCAGCATAGAAGAGGTTTCCGCATTTTTCAGATTCTGAAGTCTTACTTCTAATTTTTCATTTTCTGTAAGGGTTCTTAAACGTTCCTGGATCTTTTCGGCCTTTGCGTCCAACACTTCCTGATCCTTCTTGGAAGTTCTCTTCTGGAATACCTTATCCAAATCGGTATCAATTCTCAAGAAATGAACATCTTCATTTTTTGCCTCCAGCTGAGTAATAAAGCTGGAATCAATAATATGCTCTAAATAAACGGCATCTAATTTTGCGCTCTTGAACATATTAATGTACTGGCCCTGCTGGCGACGGTCGGAAACGTAGAAAATCGTATTTTCATGTTTTTCTTTGTTCTCTTCCAAAGCTTCTTTAAAGGTCAGATACTTATCGTTCAGGTTCTTGAACAATACATAATCTTTCATCTTCTCGGAGAACTTTTCATCTCTTAAGCAGCCATATTTAATAAATGGACTAATGTCGTCCCAGTATTTTTCATACTCTTCTTTTTCCGTCTTATACATACCGGAAAGCTTATCGGCTACCTTCTTTGTGATGTAATCGGAAATTTTCGTTACAAAGCCATCATTCTGCAACGCACTTCTGGATACGTTTAACGGCAGGTCCGGACAATCAATAACGCCTTTCAACAGCATTAAGAATTCCGGAATAACCTCTTTAATGTTATCGGCAATAAATACCTGATTGTTATATAACTTAATAGTTCCTTCCATGCTGTCATACTGGTTGTTGATCTGTGGAAAGAATAAGATTCCCTTTAAATTAAACGGATAATCCATGTTCAGATGAATCCAGAATAACGGCTCTTTATAATCATTAAATACGGTACGGTAGAAATTAATATACTCTTCTTTCGTACAACTATTCGGATGTTTGGTCCATAACGGATGGGTTTCATTGATCGGCTTTGGTTCTTCTGCTTCTACCGGATTTCCATTTTCATCCAGAACTTCCTGAGTTTCTTCCGACTTTTTCTTACCGATAGTTTCTGTATTTACGAAATAGATTTCTTCCGGCATGAAGCTGCAGTATTTGTGCAAGACTTCTTTTACCCGATACTCATTACTGAATTCGTAACAATCGCTGTTCAGATACAACGTAATTTCTGTTCCGACATTTTCTTTATCGGAATCTGACATTTCATATTCCGTTCCACCGTCGCATTCCCAATAAACAGCTTTAGCACCTTCTTTATAAGAAAGAGTCTCGATGGTTACCTTATCTGCTACCATGAAAGCAGAATAAAAGCCTAAGCCGAAATGGCCAATAATCTGGTCTTCGTTGGCTTTGTCTTTATACTTCTCCAGAAAATCGGTAGCTCCACTGAACGCAATCTGGTTAATGTATTCGTTTACTTCATCTGCGGTCATACCAATTCCGTTATCAATAAACTTCAAGGTCTTTTTCGTAGGGTTCGCAATCACCTGAATTTCAAAATGATTTCCTTCTGGGAACTGATACTCACCCATAACTTCTAATTTGCGCAGTTTCGTAATAGCATCACAACCGTTTGAAACTAATTCACGAATAAAAATATCATGGTCGGAATACAGCCACTTTTTGATGATAGGAAATATATTCTCACTATTAATGGATAAACTTCCTTTTTCCTTACTCATGTCAATCACTCCTTTTAGTCATATCATTCATTGTCTTTGACAATATTTTAGCACTCTTCGTCGAAGAGTGCTAATGCTTTTTTCATTTTTTATATGAATTTTATGTGTTTCTCTGCTTATTTGGTAAAATCAAACTTGTCAATTTCTTCTTTCAGGCGGTTATAGAACAGGCCTACATGTCTTCCGTCCATTAAACCATGGTGAGTCTGGTTGGAAATTGGCATCCAGATTCGTTCGTCCGCTCCGATTCCCAGTTCTTCACAAGCAGCTCCATTTCCGGCATCTCCTGCCCACAATGGTCCCTTAAAGAATTTACCAAAACTGAATTTTGGAGCATTATCTACACCGTCCTCAATAATGGTACGGATGAAGCCAGTGTACTGAACCCAGTAAATACTGGTAAAGTTGATAATATCTAATTTATGGCGAACTCTTCCTTGCATATCGTCTGGCTCTGCTGCTTCCTGGTTTTCGTGGCAGATTCTGCAGAACTCCAGAATATCGTCACATGGCCATGGACCTTCACCCATAACAAACAATTCTTCGCCCTGTTTGATATGGTTCACAATCGGTCTGGTATGATCGATGATAAACGGCTTTCCATCAATAAAACGATAGCGATAGTTCTCTATGGAATCAATAACTTTCATGCACATATAAACCATGCAATTGTTAAAGGAAACGTGATGTCTCTTTGCAAAAGCCCGGATTGGGGTTACATCTACATTTGCGGTCAAAATAATATATGGCAGATCCGTTCCCAGGTAGTTATAAAATAATCTTTTTCTTTCCCAGGTTTCCAGATCAATCCACTGAATTGAATTGCTTTCTGCATCATAAAAACTTTTGTCGTAGTCGCTGTACTCTTTTGCAAAATTATCTTCCATAGTATCCTCCAAAAATATTCCTTCAAAAACGGGTGCCAGGCACCCGTTTTTGTTTTTTATTAACCATTTACTCTTTTAAATTTTACATCATCAAATTCTTGCAGCATCTCTTCTGTAGCAGGTTTTCCTACCAAGCTACCAATAATTACTGCAGCAAGACCAATTATAAATCCAACGATTAAGGAATACAAGCCTGTAACGGTTCCAATGGTCTGTCCACCAATGAATGGAATGTAATCCCAAATAATAACGGTTAAGGCACCTGCGATAATTCCGCTTAATGCACCAGTCTTTGTGGTCTTCTTCCAATAGAGAGAAAGAACTACAACTGGACCAAAAGCTGCGCCTAAACCAGCCCAGGCATCACTTACCAGCCCCATAATGGAGCTGTTTGGATTCCATGCAATGAAGAAAGCAATCACAGCTACGGCTACAACAACGATACGGCTAAGCCATAAGATTTTCTTCTCATCAACGTTCTTTCCTTTTTTAATAACATCCGCATAGATATCTTTGGATACGGCAGAGGCTGTAACTAACAACTGGGAATCTGCCGTACTCATAATTGCCGCAAGAATCGCACAAAGGAGAATACCTGCCAGGAATGGAAGCGTATACTGGTTGGTAAACAATTCTTTTACGGTCATAACGACTACGTTTTCACTATCTGCTAACACACCAACTCTTGGGAACAGATATACTCTTGCGAGAATTGCTAAAACGGATACGATTCCTAAAGCCAGGAAGTTCCATACGTTTGCAATAACTCTTGATTTCTTTAATTCTTTTTCGGACTTGATTGCCATGAATCTTACTAAGATATGAGGCATACCACAATATCCAAGGCCCCATGCTAATCCGGAAACAATGGTTGTCCAACTAATTGCACTTTCTCCGGACTTAAACAGATTCAAATAGGAAGCTGCTCCACCTGCAACTCCGGAAGCGTCTAAGGTTGCAGAAATAGAAGATGGGTCAATAACAAATAAAAGAATGATTGGAACTGCCAGAATCATGGCCAGCATCAGAAGGCCCTGAATAAAGTCGGTTACGCAAACTGCCATGAAACCACCCAGATAGGTATAAACTAAAATAACCAGAGTACCAATTAAAAGAGCTACTTTATAGTCCAGACCAAATACGATGTTAAACAGCTTGGCACCAGAGCTTAAAGCAGAAGCAGTATAAACCAGGAAGAAAATAACAAATACAATAGCAGATACCAGAATCAGAGATTTTGTCATGTCGTGGAAACGATTTTCAAAATATTCTGGTAAGGTAACCGAATTGTTGGCACGAATGGTATATCTTCTCAATCTTCCGGCAACAATAATCCAGTTCAATAAGGTTCCTAAAAATAATCCGATAGAAACCCAAAGTTCACCGGTTCCTAACATGTAGATAGATCCCGGAAGACCCATTAACAGCCAGCCGCTCATATCCGACGCCTGGGCACTCATGGCAGCAACCCAACCACCAAGTCCTCTTCCACCGAGGAAATAGTCTTCCGCATTCTGGGTCTTTCTAGAATAGAAAGCTCCAATCAGTATCATAAATACAATGTAAATAACAAAAGCTAATATAATCCAAAAAACATTATTCATAATTCTCACCTGTAATTATTATAAAATTTAAGCGGGCTGGGGAAATCCCCTGGCCCGCCAACAAGTCTTTTTATTTTTTTACTTATAAATCTTTCGGTTCATAAGTTAAATCACATCCCAGCCTCTTAAAGGTTCTTCTGTCTATGGCAGAAAGTTTTGCTGTGGTATGGATTTCACAATCTTTCAGTTTTGGAAGCTGGTCCAGTGCAAGAGCCGCGCTGGAATCTTTCGCTGCATTACTGGAAAGAGCAACTAATACCTCATCCGGATGAAGTCTCGGATTCCTGCTGCCAAGATACTGGGTCTTCAGTTTCTGGATTGGTGCTATACTCTCTGGAGAAAGAATATCAATTTCTTCCGGAATACCAGCCAGATACTTAATCGCCTTAATCAGGCAAGCTGCAGAAGGTCCTAAAAGAGCTCCGGTCTTTCCGGTAATGATGGTGCCATCTTTCAGCTCGATTGCTGTGGCTACATCGCCGGTTTCCTTTGCTCGCTCCTGAGCCGCTTTCACAACCTTACGGTCTTCAATAGAGATATTCTCCTGACTCATTAAAACCTTAATCTTATTAACTTCTTCTAATTCTTTTTTACCATCCGCTACTCCAGCCAAAGCTTTGTAGTATCTGCGAATGATTTCCTGTCGTGAGGCTTCTCTGCATACATCGTCATCGGTAATGCAATAACCAGCCATATTAACTCCCATATCAGTTGGTGACGCATATGGGCTTTTGCCATAGATTTCCTCAAACATGGCGTTCAGAACAGGGTAGATTTCCACGTCTCTGTTGTAGTTTACAGTAGTTTCACCATAAGCTTTCAGATGGTATGGGTCGATCATATTAATATCGTTTAAATCCGCTGTTGCTGCTTCATAGGCCAGGTTTACTGGATGATCCAGAGGCAGGTTCCAAATCGGGAAAGTTTCGAACTTTGCATATCCGGCGTTAATACCACGCTTGTGTTCGTGATATAACTGGGAAAGGCAAGTACTCATCTTTCCCGAGCCGGGGCCAGGGGCCGTAACAATAATTAAAGGTCTGGTAGTTTCAATGTAATCGTTTTTCCCGTAACCCTCGTCGCTGATAACAAACGGGACATTGGTCGGATAGCCCGGAATCAGGTAATGATGATATACCCTTAATCCACTGGTAACTAACTTATCCTCCAACCGTTGTACGGAATGAGTATTAATATACTTCGTAATAACTACGCTTCCTACAAACAGACCTTTATTTCTGTAAACATCAATTAATCTTAAAACATCGCTTCCGTAAGTAATGCCTAAATCTTCACGCTCTTTACTATGCTCAATATCTTCTGCGCTGACTACCATAACAATTTCCGCCTGATCCGCCATGGTCAGAAGCATCTGAAGCTTGCTGTCCGCTTTAAAACCCGGAAGGACTCTTGCTGCATGAAAATCATCAAATAACTTCCCACCGAATTCCAGGTACAGCTTATTATCAAAACGGTTGATTCTTTCGCGAATCCGTTCTGACTGCATTCTTAAATATTCTTCGTTGTCAAATCCTATTTCTTTAACCATTTTCTTACTTTAACGCTCTGCCTTATTAAAATCGTATTCTATCAAATCAACTTCTAATTTGCAACAATTCCTCTTTGACTTTTTATCAATTTTCACCAAAGAAACTGTTTAAAATTTATGCAAAATATTTTGGATGTTTCGCCATAGCCTTTTCACTATAGCTTATTACTGCATTGATATGGTTATGGATCACGTCTCTTCCCGCTCTCCAATTTCCAGTTTCAATGGCTTCAATAAGTTTTTCATGCTCCGCAGTCAGATTATCTACCGGCTCTAAGGTATCTAGTCCTATATTTCTCCATCTACGAGTATGCATATGAGCATCCTTCAGCATCGAAAGAGAGGCTTCTTTTCCGATAGCCTTTACCAACGTCGCATGGAATTCATCGTCCAAATTGAAAAACTCCTCTGGATTTTTGATAATTCCGCCGGTTTTTTCCTGCTCCGAAACAAGCTTTTTCAAAGTTTTCAGATACTTCGGATCAATTCCTCCCGTAATAAGCTCGTAAAAAGCTTCCTGTTCAATGGCTTCCCGGATAAACAGTACCTGATGCAGATGATCAATCTTTAACAGACTAACAAAGGTTCCTCTCTGTGGATATATTTCCACGAAGCCTTTTTCTTTCAGCACCGATAAAGCACCCCGAACATTATGTCTGGTCGTTCCATAAATCGAACAAAGTTCATTTTCGCTGATCTTATCTCCAGGCATATATTCCAGACGGATGATTTTCCACAAAACATCTTTATATATTTGCTTACTTTTATTTTCCGCTTCTTCTGGTTTTCCAGTCATCAGATTTTTCCTTCAACTTTTACAAAGGTTTTTGCTTCTTCTTCGCCACGTAATACTCTTAATGCACCGAAAGCGAGAGAATCCATTTCATTTTCACCCGGATATACAACAACCGGAGCGATAAACTCTACTCTGTCTGCAATCATTTTTGGAATCATGTCAGATTTTGCAAGTCCACCAGTAAGAATAATCGCGTCAACTTTTCCGTTAACGGTTGTAGAAAGAGCTGCGATATGCTTTGCTACCGATAAGGTCATAGCTTCATATACAAGTTTTGCATACTCATCGCCTTCTTCAATTCTTTTTTCAATTTCCGGTGAGGACGTAGTGCCTAAATGAGAAAGGAGACCACCTTTTCCTTTGATTTCCTTCATCATGGATTTCTGGTCATATTCTCCGGAGAATGCCATATCTACTACCTGGAATAAAGGCAGACCGCCGGTACGTTCTGGAGAGAACGGACCTTCTTCGTCGCTAACGAAGTCAATGATTCTTCCCATAGAATGTAAGGATTCCGTAATACCGCCACCTAAATGGGCAATAACCAGATTGGACTGGTCATAAGGTTTTCCTGTCTCTTTTTCCCAACGTTTTGCAGCAGCTCTCATGTTCAGGTTGTGGCCTAAAGCTTTTCTGCGCATGCCTTTAAATCCCGTAATTTTCGTAAGTGGAATCATTTCATCTACAGTAATTCCATCATATACAAAAGCTGGGATATTCAGCTGCTGGCTTAAGGCCCATGCAATCGGAGCTCCTACGTTGGAAGCATGGTTGTTCTGTGGATTGTATTTCATCTGCCAAACCATGTCTTCGTTTACTTTATAAGCACCTGCTTCAATCGGTGGAAGAAGGCCACATCTGCTTACGATAGCAGTTAAATCTTCCAGAGCAATGCCATGCTCCTCCATGGATTTAATGATGGTATCTTTCCGGAATTCAAACTGATCCGTAATTTCATCAAACTGAGCCAATTCTTCTGCAGAATGGGAAATGCTTTCTGTAAATAACGGCTTTTCATCTTCATAAACAGCGATTTTTGTGGATGTTGAGCCAGGGTTCATTACCAATAATTTTTCCATTGTTTTACTCCCCTTTTGAATTCATGGCAGAAATTGCTGCCAGACAGATGGAAACAAATTTTTCATCGGAGGTAGATCCTCTGCTGGAGAAAACTACCGGATAAGTGGTTCCTACCAGGAAGCTGCCAAAACGGCTGCCACATAATACGGACATCATTTTGCCCATAATATTTCCTGCATGGATATTTGGAGCTAACAGAACATCACATTCTCCGGCGATTGGAGAATCGTATCCCTTAAATTCAGCGATTTCTTTGCTGCAAGCACAGTCAAAGGATACTGGTCCGTCTACGATACATCCCGTAATTTCGCCACGCTCATTCATTTTCTTTAATTCGTCTGCATCCACGGTCTCCGGCATTTTGGGATCCATTTTTTCTTTGCAGGCAAGAACGCCAACTTTAATGTCCGTCCAGCCTAAAGAAATCATAGCGTTAACGGTGTTCTGAATAATATCTCTTTTCTGCTCTAAGGTTGGATAAGGAATCATACCGCCTTCTACTGGCACATAAATTCTTCCAGTAGTTGGAACTTCATGAGCGGTAAATACACTGATGGTTCCAGCATCTTCTTTTCTTAAACCATGCTCTTTATTAATAACAGCTTTCAGATATACGTTGCTGTCCAGTTTTCCTTTCATTAAGACTTCTGCCTTGCCTTCATGAATCAGGTCTACCGCTTTCCAAGCTGCAGCAGCATCATCCGGCTCGTCATAAATGTCTTCGTCCGGAACTTCCAGACCTACTTCTTTGCAGACCTTTAAGATTTCCTCTTTATGGCCAACCAGAACCGGTTTAATCAGGCCTTTATCTACTGCCATTTTAACAGCACCTAAGGTATGGTCATCATTTGCAGCAGCGACTACGACTCTACTTAAAACGTCTTTGCCTTCCAGTTGCTTGATAATTTCATCAAAATTTCTATATTTCATTTTGTGCTCCTATAGCTAACATTAAGCAGGCAGGATGTTCATCCTGCCTGTTAGTTTTTTATTACATGTTGTAGCCTTTATCAAAAGCCGCCAGGTTGAGGTCAACGGTTTTTGCCGGAACGCTTTTCGCTACGATTGCTTTCCAGTCAATTCCGTCGATTCCCAGCTGTTTTACTAAAGCGCCTAAAAGAACGATATTCTGTGCTTTTACATTTCCCAGTTCTTCTGCAACTTTTGCAGCTTCTACTACGATAACCTTTGGAACTACTGCCTTTAACTGTTCAATGGCATCTCCCGGATAATCGGTTTCGCCGGTCAGTACTGGCATCGGATAAATCTCACGAGTATCGGTTACGATAACGCCGCCTTCTTTCAGATATGGAAGAGCTCTTAAAGCTTCCAGTTTTTCGAAAGAAACGATAACATCTGCTTCACCGTCGCCGATGATTGGAGAATAAACTTTCTCGCCATATTTAATCTGAGTTACTACCGTACCGCCACGCTGGCTCATACCGTGGATTTCGCTCATCTTTACGTCAAATCCATTTTCGATTAATCCTTTGGAAAGGATAGATGATGTAGTGATGGTTCCCTGTCCGCCAACGCCTACTAAAATGATACTTTTGTTCATATTATTCACCTACTTTCTCAATTGCGCCAAGTTTGCACTGCTGCATGCAGAGTGTACACTGGTTGCAGTTATCAACATCCGCGATAACAGCTTTCTTATTTACTGCATCATAAGCCATACTTGGGCATCCGATCTTCAGGCAAAGCTTACATCCAACGCACTTGTCTGGATTAACTTTTACATGTTTGCCTGCATTTGCCTTGATAACTTCTTTCAGAAGAGCGCAAGGTCTCTTTGTGATGATTACGAAAGGTCCTTCTGCTTCATAAGCAGCGGTCAGAGCTTCGTCTGCTGCAGCCTGATCCATTGGATCAAATACTCTTAAGTGAGCATCATCAATACCGCAAGCTCTTACTAAGCCTTCAATATCAATAGCTGGAGTATCGTAACCCATCAGGTTCTTGGTTGTTCCAGGATTCTGCTGATGGCCAGTCATTGCAGTAATGGAGTTGTCCAAAATAACTGCTACTACATTAGATTCAGAAGCTACGATATCAATCAGAGAAGTCAGTCCGGAATGGAAGAAGGTGGAATCGCCTAATTCACCGATTGCTTTTCTGGTGTCTCCCTGAGCCTTCAGAGCTCTGGAAATACCTACTAAGGTTGAGAAACCACCGCCCATGCAGATGGAGCAATCAAATCCGTTCAGTGGAGGGTTAACTGCTAATGCATAGCATCCGATATCGCCCATGGATACAAACTTGTCACTATGTTTTCCTAATGCAAAATAGAATCCTCTGTGTGGGCATCCAGCACAAAGTACTGGAGGACGAGCAGGAATATTTGCATTTTCTACTTTGTAAGTGAATTTTTCTGCTGCATCGGTTAAAGCATCGCTTACAACCTTTGTATTAAATTCGCCCTGGATGGTCAGTTTTTCTTTTCCGATGATATGACCAAAGCCTAAAGCCTTAACAGCGTTCTCAATGTAAGGTTCGCCTTCTTCTACTACATAAAGAGTTTTATATTTTGCAGCGAACTCAGCCAGCATCTTATCTGGCAGTGGGAATGTCAGGCCTAATTTCAAAACAGAAGCGGTATTGCCGAATACTTCTTTTACATACTGGTAAGAAATACCAGAAGTAATGATACCAATTTCAGCGCCTTCTACTTCTTCTAATCTGTTATATTTGCAGTTGTTAGAGAATTCTCTAGCTTTAATAATATTATCTTCAACGATAATATGACGTTTCTTTGCGGTTGCTGGAAGCATTGCAAATTTGTCTGCTCTTCTTTCATATTTCTTTACAGGAGAGTCTACTCTTTCGCCTAATTCAACAACACTCTTGGAATGGCAAACACGAGTTGTCATACGGAACAGAACAGCCATATCGAATTTTTCGGAAAGTTCAAAAGCATCTCTAAAGAAGTCTTTACATTCCTGAGAATCGGAGGCTTCTAACATTAACAGTTTTGCATGCTGTGCATACAGTCTGTTGTCCTGCTCATTCTGGGAGCTATGGCATGCAGGGTCATCTGCACTAACCAGAACGAAACCACCGTTTGCTCCTGCATAACCAGCAGTAAAAATAGGGTCTGCAGCTACGTTCATACCAACATGTTTGAAGGTAACCATAGATCTCATTCCACCAATAGCAGCACCATATGCTGCTTCTGCTGCTACTTTCTCGTTTGGCGCCCATTCGCAATAGATATCGTCTTTGTAAAGACCGCCAATGTTCTCTAAGATTTCGGTACTTGGAGTGCCCGGGTATGCTGCTGCAAAGTGAACACCGCCTTCATAAGCACCACGTGCGACAGCTTCGTTGCCGCTCATAATCATCTTGCTCATTGCTTTATCCTTCCTTACACTTTAATAATGTTTTTTACTATGTTAAGAGAAATTTATCTCAAATTTCCGTATATTATCTTGTCGACAATATAATTAATTAATGATACAAAATTCTTGATTCTTTTTCAATGGAAAATCCATATTAATACAAGCTTTCTGGCACTGGATCCTGCTTTTTGCTCTTTCGGAACTCATTGTAAGCCTCACTGACTCTTCCCTGGGTTCTTTCATAGGAATTCATGGCCGCTTCGGTATAAGCTGCTCCCCAGGAAGATGGATCCTTTTCTGCGTCGCAAGGAACGATGGTATAAGCGCCATCATACTTTTCTACCCATGTTGGAAGAATTTCCAAGCCTGTGATTTTTACGTTTCCGTTATTGAATTTTGAATAAGTCACTTCAAAAATCAGGCCGTCTTCCGTATATCCACGGTTTCCGTCTTCATCCATCAGTTCTGCCCTCTGGTTGGAAAGCTCATTTCCCATAGAGTACAGGCATAAGGTCTGATGGCCATTACTGCTCGTTAAGGTATCATATTTCTGGATAACATGTGGATGTCCGCCGATAATAACATCTGCTCCCAGTTCACAGATTTCCTGGGCGATTTCATACTCATAATCATTTGGCTCATCGGTATATTCATTTCCCCAATGGCTGAAAACGATTTTGCTGTCAACTCCCAACATATTCATCTCATCCATGGCTTTTTCCACATTATCATAAAGCTCGTCCAGCTCCGGATAGCAGAAGCTGTTGACCAGATTGACTGCGCCTTCATCCATAACGATGCCGTTTAAGGATTTGTCCCAACTGGTTGAATCCCTAGTGTCATAAGTGAAGCAAACCATACCTAGCTTAATGTCACCAACCTTTTTGACCATAATGAAATGCTCGTCTTCATCAGATCTGGTGCCTAAATGCTCAATACCGTTCTCATCCAGAAGTTCCAAAGTCCTTAACATTCCGTCAAAGCCAGTATCATAAGAGTGGTTATTTGCAGTCAGACAGATGTCAACACCAGCCTCTTTTAACGTAGGAATCAAACTGTCCGGACAATTAAAGGTTGGATAGCCCCGGTAGGAACCAGCTTCTTCTCCGCCACAGGTAACTTCCAGATTCGCAATCATTAAATCTGGCTCCTGATAGTACGGAGCAACTAGATCAAAACAGCCGCTAAAATCATAACCATAGCCCGTATCTACAGCGGTAATAATCGGAGTATGAATTAACATGTCTCCGGTAGCGCCTACGGTAATGGACTCTTCAATCTGCGGTTCTGCTAAAACGGCACGCAGGTCTTCTTCCTCTTCTTCTTTTCTGGTAAAGAACAGGCCTGCAATAACTGCTGCCAACAAAACAACAACAATGATCAGCAGAACTCCCGGCTTAAAACCGCTTTTTTTCTTTCTATTGTTTGAATTCTCTTTACTCATAAGTCACCTATTTCAAGTAAAATCAATCTCCTACATTGGTAATAAAGTCTGCCAAGTAGTACTCTTCTCCATCCTGAACAAAAATCCATGTCATGTTCGTATCCCAAGTCTTAACAGCTTCCTCATCCTGATAGATAGTCTCCAGGAACCGGATATCACAGGAGAATACGCCATCCGAATAGTATCGGAAATTCTCCGCGGTCTTTTCGGTGAGCTGTACATCGCTATGCTCCTGCATCCAGGAAACATCTGCGCTGGTTGCGTTATCATAAGCCGGAGAATCGTCCAGCATAATGTTAGCAATGGCATCTCTTCCAGCATCTCCGGAGAAATAATATGCATACGGTTCCATGCAATCGATAACCCGATCATATACTTCGTCTACAAAATCTGAATCTGCCTCAAATCCAGCAGTGTACAGATCATTCTGTAATACGCAGATTACGGGCTCGCTGCCGTCCGCTGTGTAAGTAATTTCCGGATTCATCCAAATGCCGGAAACACTGTAAGTCGCAACCTTTGGCTGTTCCCCAATAATTTCCCAGTATCGTAAATTATTCAGCAGTTCGATTTCACTAGACCCATCTGTAATATAGGTCTCGGAAATTTCTGTTCCGTTGATATACAATTTCGCCGTTGCAGGAATCTGAGCTTTGATGGTCTTAGGCTGAAGGTCATTGGAAAGCAGAACAGTTTTGCTTTCTTCCCATCCGGAAAAGCCAAAATTAAACTTTTTCCCGGCCTTTACCATTTCCACTTTCAGCAATTTCTCGTCTCCGGTTTTAACCAGATATACGTTCTTTTCTCCATCACTTTCCGCACTTAACCGTCGATAAGTAGTTTCAGAAGAATTCACTTTCGTTTCAATAATATCGCCAATGGCAGTCCGATCTGCCATAATGCTTTCGTCATCCATCGGCAGTCCATCTGCCGTTACCAGATGCAGGTCCTCATATTTTCCATTTTCAATGTTCTCTATGATGGTCTGAGCATAATGCTCCGGTCTGCTCTTTTCGAAAGAAGAAAGGAAAATCCATAAGCAAATCAAAGCAGCAACCAGAATCGCGGAGAAAATAATAAAGGTCGTAAGGAAGGCTTTCTTAAAGGTCTTTTTCTCCCGTACTTTTTTTCTTTGGACAGAAGTACGTTTCGGTTCCGTCTCTTTTGGTATTACTCTCTTTTCCGGCTGTTTTTGTTTTGTCGGTGTTGGAGTCGGTTGCGTCTTTCTTACCGGAAATTCTTCCAGATTTTTCTGTGGTCTCGGTCTTTTTTTCTTTGGTGGCAAAGGCGTTCCATCTTCTGCCACTCTCGGACGCACCTTTTTTACAGGTGGCTGTACGTTTTCTCCCTCTGGGCGTACTTTCTTTACCGCCGTCGGAGCATTTTCTCCCTCTGGGCGTACTTTTTTAACCGGACGTTCCGCAACAGTGCCAGCAGTTGTTCCTTCCGGTCTCGGTCTCTTTTTCTTTGGTGGCAAAGGCGTTCCATCCTCTGCAACTCTTGGACGCACTTTCTTTACCGCCGTCGAAGCAATTTCTCCCTCTGGGCGTACTTTCTTTACCGGAATTTGTACGGCGTCTCCCTCTGAGCGCACCTTTTTCACTGGACGTTCTGCAACTGTGCCAGCAGTCGTGCCTTCCGGTCTTGGTCTCTTTTTCTTTGGTGGCAGAGGCGTTCCATCTTCTGCAACTCTTGGACGAACCTTTTTTACGGGCGCAGAAGAAGATTCACCCTCTGGTCGTACTTTCCTTACGGTCGCCTGCGCAGATTCGCCTACTGGACGCGCTTTCTTTACTGGGCGCAATTCTTCCAACTCCGAATCCAAAGGCCGTTTATGAACAGCCTCCTGCGGTTTCCGTTTCATTTGCGGACGAGTATTCAGTTGTTCTTCTAGTCTAATATCTTCTCTTTCCATAAGCTTCGTCCGTTACTCTCTTACTAAAAAAGCGTTTGGTACTTCTCTTGCACCAGAAAGAGCATATGGAGTATTCAAAAATTCTCCATAATAAACCATCTGGGTAGAAGAGCCGCCATCCAAAGATGCTGCGTTCACAGCACCGTAATCGCTCATTATTTTTATCATATCGGAGAAGGTAGCTCCTACGGAGTTCGCCTGTCTTCCGTCAGTTGTTACAAATATTATGGTTCCATCGGCTGCCTGACCAATGGCAGTTCTCGGATTTAATCCTCCGCCTGCACCAGAAACTTCCTGTTCTTCTCCATTGACAATAAGAATCGGCGCATAAACCGTCTGAACGCAGACGCAATCTCTTAAGCCCATTTCCTGAGCGTCGTAATAAGAATAAAATCCAATAATCATCTTATTATCTTCCGTAAAGCCAATGGCTGCATGAGGAGTTCCATCATCCTGATAGCAAAGCCCCCCTTCCGAAATAACGAAGCCATCTGGAAGACCACCATTTCCCTGACCGTTCAAGTCATAGAAACCTCCGCCATTAATTCCGCCGATGGCTCCATATCGTTCTGCAATTACATCTACGGTCGTTCCACCACTTCCGTCATATTCGCCTTTATTACCAACAAAAACTCTGGAAGGATCGTGAATCAACATAACATCGCCAATATAGGTGGGTCCGGAAATTTCAAAAATTTCAATTTCCTGGTTCGTCGTATCTGTGGTGTCGATCATTTCTGTATCGGTTTCTTCGTCACTGGCCTTTACTGTATTGTTGTCTACAATTTTCTGTAGTTCTTCCTCCGAAAAGAAAATATTCGGAATCCAATATAAAGCGCTGGTTTCTCGTAGGGACATGGTGAACAATTCTGCCGCATTTCTAGACGGTCCCTTCATAACAATCAGGACAGCAAGAACAAGGGCTACAATAAATGCTCCCAAAAAAGCTCCTATGATAGCTAATATTCTTCCTACAATTTTCATTATTTCTTGTTAACGAATACCCATTTTCTCTGAATGTTATAGCTGAAGATAAATAAGAGAAGGTCAACTACACATTTTACAATCAGTTCCAAAACGCCACCTACATGTAAAATTCTCGTGAAGAAAAATACTAAAGCGTAGGAAGCAAACATCTGGCAAATGGCCAGAATATAATATTTCACAACGGTGCTCTTAACATTATCTGCGGATTTAAAGACCCCGTTACGGTTCAGCAAATAGTTGCAGATTGAGGAAATAACTCTGGACGCTATGGTACAGATCAATACCCGGGTACCTGCGGTAACAGCGTTTGCAAGGGCAAACTCTAAAATAGCATAGACTCCAATATCCACAACCCAGGAAGTAATGGAGCTAATGACAAATTTGAAGAAGTATCTCAGAACAACGCTGTAAATCTTCATGGAATCCTTTATCGGGTTGAAATGGGAAGATGCGTTGTCGTCAATATATATTGTTTCAATTGGTACCTCGTAATAAGGAATGTTCCGGTTTACGATTTCAATCAGCATATTTGTTTCATATTCGTAGCGGTCTCCGGCCAGTTTTGAAAAACTTTCGAAGCAAGAGGCAGGAATCACACGAAGACCTGTCTGGGTATCTTTTAATTTGATTCCACAAGAAAAACGATAAACAAAGCTGGAAATCTTATTGCCCCAACGGCTACGCTTTGGAATATTTTCCGAATCAAAATCACGGCCACCAATGATAACCGAATCCGGATGCTCTTCAAAGGCCTTCAGACAATCTTTCATAGATTCTACGGAATGCTGTCCATCACCATCGCAGGTAACGGCAACATCAATATCCAGACGGTTGTCTGCCAAATAGGAGAAGGCAGTCTTTAAGGCTGCACCCTTTCCTTTATTGACTTCATGCTTTAAAACAACAACCTGCTCATTAGTTGCTGCCTCGTCATAAAAATGGTCATAGTCTGCACTACTGCCATCATTGACTACTACAATGTCTTCAAAGCCTGACTCAATTAATTTATTTACGAAATTTGTGAATTTCTCATCCGGATTCAATACCGGAAGAATTACTGCTGTTTTCATTATTACGGGGTCCTTATTTTCTATTATTTCTCGTCGTACGGTTCTGTGGATTTTCTCTTCGGTACTGTTCCGCTCTCCGTTGTCTTGCTCTCTTTGCAGCTAAGGCTTTTTTTCTCGCCTGAGCCTTTTTTACTCGGATTACCAGAATCAGTAAAACGACAATAATGATAACAATCACGATAATGATAATGATCAAAACCGGACTGGCTTTCTTTTTCTCTTTTTCCGCCTTCGTAGTTTCCTGTTCGCCGGTTTCTTCTACAGAAGTCTCCTGACGAGCCTGTTCATCCTGCACATCATAAGCTACCAAGTTTTCCATAATATCGTTGCCGGTATCTAACCCAACGGTCGTACGGTAAAGTCCAAAATGGGTGCATGGATAAGGAGCCATATAACCATCATCATCAATTCCATCACTTACATAGTAATCCATCCACTGCTGGGATTCATGACGCAGATAGCCTTCTTTCGCTACTTCCAAAGCGGTCTTTCCGCCGAAACCACTTAAAGGAACTCGGGCATCAATAACGATTTCGTTCTCTTCATACAGATGGTAATAGGTCTTTGGAACATCCCAGGTACCATATTTCGATGCACTATCCGGATACTGACTGGAATCACCGGTTTTCTCTACCGCTTCTGCAATAGCTGCTGCTGCCAGACGGTGTTGGCCATGTCCATATTCACCTTCAAAATCCTGACTGATGACAACCTGTGGCTTAAATTTACGGATGACTTCCGTAACAAAATCTGTTACTTCATCCAGACTTTGATACTCTTCTGCCTCTTCCAAGGACTCAGAATACCAATCGCCGAAAATACCCATCTGTGGATAATGGTCCAGACCCATGGTCCAGATACAGTTCAATAATTCATGAACACGGTAAGGCTCATTTCCAAACGGATCACTTGGGCGAGCATGATCTACGATATAAGCGGCCTGAATCCGGTATTTTCCAGAATCTGCATAGGTCGGAATTAATCCACCGAAGAATAAAACATCATCATCGGAATGGGTGGAAAAATAAAGAATGTCTGCCCGATCGTAAGGAGGCTGCCAAACCTGTACCCAGTCCGGAAGTTCCCCTGCAGAAAAGGCATAAATATCTACTAAGGTAGCTCCGCCATCTGGAATCGTAATGGTTGCAGAATTTGACGTACCACCAGTTTTTACATATTCATGCAAGAATCCGTTGGTTCCACATTCGAAACTCTGGCCACCAGAAGTTAAGGTCCATTTGGAAGGCTCTTCGTCCCACTCAATGTAGAGAGAATCAATGTTCTCTTCACTGGTTACGGTAATGGTGGTTCCTCCTTCAAAATGTTCTTTGGAACGGATATCGTCATCGTACAAGTTTTCACAAGCGCTGCCATCGGAGCTGTCAAATTCGATGTCTAACCACGCTGCCTGAGTCTTTACGGTAAAAAACAGGCCCAAACATAATACAGATGCTGCTAAAGTTAAAATTAATTTTTTCACGTCAAATTCCTTCTCTATTTTTCCAATAATCTTTTATATTCTTCCTGAGTATTAATGTTATGAAAGAATCCTTCTTCAATAACAACGGTCTCATATTGTCCTTCAATGGCAAGGATAATCTTGTTCTTTCCTTGAACCAGGCTTTCTTTCATCCTTCCCGCAACTTCCCGGGAATAAATGCCAACCAAAGGATCTAGTTTTCCGTTACGTTCACAGAAAAACCGTACTGGTTTTCCCGTCAGACCTTCATAGTCTCCGTCATATAATCTAGACAGAAGCTCCAGGTCTGCATTTGGCACGTCAACCGGTATAATTGCGAACTCCTCTACATTGGTCTGCTCAAAAACAGAAACCATAGCACCTAAAGGGCCTTGCTCCGGATAAAGATCCGTGATGGTTTCAGGCTCTTCGCCGCCATTTTTCGACAATATTTGTTTGATTTCCGTAGCATGTTCCTCGGTATCCGTAGAGATGAGTATCCGGTCAAAGTATTTTTTCCCGCACCGAACAAGCCTTTCAATAAAGGTTTCATCACTAATATGGAGAAAGACCTTATCCTTCCCCATCCGAGTACTTTTGCCTCCGGCTAAAATAACCAGATTTTTCATATGGGAATTATATCATAGACTCAAAAAAAAGAAAAGGACGGCCAACGTCCTTCTCCCATAGTTCTAACTCTTAGAAATCTCTTATAAATATTTCTTGAAAAACGGAATTTTCTTCAAAAGGAAAAAGATCACAAAACCAGCTGCCATTACCGTCAAGCAGAACAGCATCGCAGAAACCATATCGTTAAAGTGGAGAGTCTGAGTAAAGAAGGTCAAAACGCCCCACTCTTTAAAAGCTTCCATCAGAAGCAAATGCAACAGGAAAATGCCAAAAGTGGTGCTTCCAACCGAAACTAACGCCTTTTGAAGACCTGGTTTGGTCTTTACTCTATCGAAAACAAATCGTGCCGTAACATATAAGGCAATCACATTCACCAGAACGAAAACATTATGAAAAGTCTGGGAATCGGTCATGGAGCAAACGCCCGTTACTTTTGATTTGTAAAGCGTCAAAGCGGAAGCAATCAGGAGACAGCCAACGTTTACGGCCCATAATATGGCCAGCTTCTTTCCCGTTACTTTCTTAATATCCATTCGGTTTTCCATATAGTAACCGATGCATGGATAAATAATGGCATTGGCCGTTATCCAACTGAATTTCAGGAATCCATTAAAGGTCGTAGCGCCCTGCCAAATCAAATACTCTAAAATCGGGCGGACTGCATAAGAAGCAATGGCCAAAATTGCCATATAAAGGAAATGACGATTGGTCATATTCTTTGCCAGCACCCGGATTAATGGAAGGGCCATCAGGAACGGAATAAAGGAATAGAAATACCATAGGTGGTCCGCATGGTTGCTTGCCAGTAATACTTTAAAGAAAAAGCCGATGGAAAGATTGGATAACTGATACCGGTAGTTCCATACATAGTAAATGGCAGAAATAACGATAAGAATGATGACCATTCGTAATACCCGATGCAGATACAGATCTTTTGTCCGTTCTTCCTTTGGAATCAATAATGCGCCGGATACCGCGAAAAACAGCGGAACGGAAACCCGGCAGCAGATAGATAAAATCAAATAAAACCAATACTGGAAAGAAGCAGCAGGATAATTGCTGAACAAAAAGAAGCCATCTAACCCAGTATGGTTAAAAATGACGAAGAAACATGCAAATATTCTTATGGCTTCAATATGAATACGTTTCTTTTCCATTTTATTTCTGTAAAAAATGACGGATTACTAATTCGCCATCTACGATTCCATCTTCTTCTGCGAAAAGACAGGTTCTCTCTGGATGCCATTGAACGCCAGCTACCGGAAGGCTTTCATGCTCTAATGCCTCAACAATTCCGTCTTCCGACCATAAAGTTACTTTCAGGCCTTTTCCGATTTCCTTGCAGCCCTGATGATGACTGCTGTTCACCTTAAAAAAGGTTCCATAAAGGGCTTCAATTTCTGAGCCTGCCACAGACTTAACAAAATGTTGATTATCCACGCCTTTCGCAATAGCTTTATGCTCGTCCGCCACTGGTATGTGCTGAATCATAGAGCCACCAAAATATACGTTAATTAATTGGCAACCACGGCAGATTCCAAAAACCGGCTTTTTTGCCTTTACGAATAAATCCATTAACTGAAACTGGCCTTCATCCAGTTCTTCATCAATTCCTACGCTGCCATCAATTTCTTCGTTATAACGGGATGGATAAATATCTGCGCCACCTGGGAGAAGAAGAGCATCATAAGTAGACAAGTCTTCTGCCTTTAAAGAAATATCAAAATTCATGCCAATGCGGTTCAGAGCATTGGCATAATTCTGTACGTGATCTATGGTTCGTTCTGCAATTAAAATGCGCATTCTTTGCCTTCTTTATATCTTCTATAATCTTTATTTTGCAGTTACTTCATGGTTGGTAGTTTCATCAAACATTACAACCACGGAGAAATCCGGTGAAACCGTATTAATGATTGGCTGGAACAGCTGCCAAACATTATTGCTTGCAAAATTGTCGGCTTTCGTAAACAGTTCATTCTGAATCAGGCGGTCCCGCATCATATTCATCGCTGCCTGCTCTACCTGATTCTGCTCTTCTGTCGTTAACTTAATATCGCCAAAGGAAAGAAAGCCTTTTTCCGTATCTTCGAATTCTGTTTTATTAATGTCTGGATTAATATACTGCAGACAAGAATGTGGAATGGAAATAGATACAATATAATTCTCCATATCCACATCGATACTATCGGTATCCAGTTTGGAAAGGTCAATCGTATAGACACCAGTTCCGTAATAAACAACATTCTTCATCTGGGAGAAAATTGGGAAATTAAACAGGCCTGCTTTCGATAAGGTTGTAGGAATCTTTAAGTACTGTTCCATAACAATCAGTTCCTGCTTCTGCATGGCTTCCCCTAAAATCGCATTTTCAAAATCTGCTGCGGTATAGTTATTTACAATACCCGTATCCAGAACAGAGTCTGGCGTCGTAATGTTGATTTCTTTCTTTCCAAATAAACCATTGGCACTGATATTGCCAATCAGAATAATAAAAGCAATGCCTATAATAAAGCCCAAAAGCATAGAGCCGAAAATAACTCTTTTATCCAATTTCAGACTTCTTCTTGATTTTGGCTTTTTCCCAGTTCTACCACTTTTTCCGGACGTCTTTCCTTCCAGTTCTTCCCGGATTTGCTGTCTTGCTTCTTCGATTAAACGTTCACGAGCTTTTTCTTCCTCGGTTTTTCTTGCCATTCTTACATTTCCTCCTGTAATTTTCTGGACTGGCTCATGATGGTCTTAAAAGTTTCTTTAATAAATTCTGCATTGTCTTCACTGGCGAGAAAATCAATGGAGGCGAGTTTCTTCTCTTCTACTTTCTCATCCAGTATTGCCATTCCATTTTCCTTCTTATAGCCACCGACTTCCCAACAAAGATCAAATCTCTCGTCCAAGAGGGCTATAATCTCTTTATCGATTTCACTGATTTCTTTTCTATATTCTTCCAAAAGATTTTTGCTCATTGCATTTCATCCTTTTCTCATCAAAATAAGTTGTTTCTATTTTACCCTAAAAAAGCAGTTTGCAACAACATTTTTATTAATGGTATAATAATTTTACAAATAATTTAAGGAGGACCCCTATTATGAAAACATTTCCCAATGCAGCCAAAGGCATTAAAAATGTCTATAAAGCTGAAATATTAGATTTATATTCTATCCTCGCTGTTGTCCTTGGAACAATTTTTGTTGTATGTTCTATCGCTACTGGAAGCGTTGGAGGAATTGTCATCCTTTCTCTTTTTGGAATTCTCATTACGCTGGGCAGTCTGGTATTATCCATCATTGCTTTTGTAAAGATGCTTACCGGATTAAAAGCTGCTAGTATTGACGACGATACTTTTCGAAAAGCTTTGATTTGCGTTATTGTTAGTCTCGGTGTCGAAATCATTGCTGCAATCCTTTCCAGTTTTGTAAAAAGTACCGTTGGCAATGACATTGCTTCCATTATTTCCAGAATCGCAGATTTAGGAGCTACCTATTTTATCTTAAATGGATGTTCCACCCTTCTGCAGCAAAGAGGCGAAACTCAGTTAGCAGCCAGCGGAAAGAATACGCTGAATATGATTTTGGTGCTGTTCGGCATTTCCATCTTATTCCGTATCATTCCTCTTTTTATTCTTTCCCTCGTAGGAGATATTATTTTCTTGATTCTTTATGCAATCGTTTCTATTATTGCTTATGTTAAATATTTAGCATTCTTGAAACATGCATCGGAAAATCTCGCATAAGATTAACATCATAAACCAACAAAAAAGAGCCGCTACCACAGCGGTTCTTTTTTTATTGAAAAAAAATTTTTTTGGATTTAAAATATTTGTGTAACGTAATCAATTTTTTAAGAAAGGAAAGCAAAATGAAAAAAAGAATAACCCTTATTTTGGCAGCAATTCTCGTTTGCGTTATGGCTTTTGCTATGACCGCATGCGGTGGTGGTAGTAATGGTGGCGGTTCCAATGGCGGCGGTTCTAAAGGAACAACTTTAGACGTTGGCGATTTCACAGTTGAAGTACCAAGCGGATGGAAATCTTTTGAATCAACCGATATGTTCGGTGAGCAGGATGCAGAAGGAAATTATCCTGTAAAAACAGATCAGATTTACCTTGTTAAAGGTGGCAAATCTGAATTTGATGTTTTCTCAAAACCTTGCGTTACTGTAACATATTACGCCAATGAAACGGTAGAGTCTCAGACCACTGGCTTATCATGGTTTGTAGATGAAATGACTGAAAAGGAATTCTCAGCTCAGGGAATCGAATGCACAGCTATTGAAACAAAGACAGAAAGCTTCTTAGAGGAAGGCACCTTTGATACAGCTTACTATATCTACATGCCTCTTTCCGAAGGCGGACTTTTCTCAGCTAATTTCAGCGGTGAAGAACTGAACTTAGAAGATGCTGGCGTTAAGACAATCATGGAGAGTCTTACACTCAAATAATTGATATTAATTATTAAACTCAAAAAAAGCTTCTCATTATTGAGAAGCTTTTTTTATGTTCTTTATTTGGAATTATGCTTTTTCAAAAACAGTCTTCATGCATTTATAAGTCATGTAGCAGTCGAATTTCGCAACGGTCTCGATTGGTGCATGCATTGCAAGAACTGGAACGCCGGCATCGATGGTATCAATGTTACGGTTTGCTAAGTCTAAAGCAACGGTTCCGCCACCGCCCTGCTCGTTTTTACCCATCTGGGTCATCTGCCATACAACGCCATTATCATTCATCAGCTTACGCAGTTTTCCAACAACCTCTGCGGATGCATCGGAAGCACCACCCTTGCCTCCATGTCCGGTATATTTGCAGAATGCAACACCATGGTTAATCTTGGAATCGTTCTGAACTTCAAAAACTTCTGCATAGTTTGGATCATATGCTGCGGTAACGTCAGCACTTACACAGAAGGAATTTGCGAAGCAGTCACGGATATCAACTTTCTGGGTCTTGCACATATCTCCCATAAACCATTCAAAAGCTTCACTGATCATACCGGTAACGCCTACAGAACCGATTTCTTCTTTATCTGCGAAAATGCATACGCCAGTCTTCTTTAGATTCTTTGCATCGAACAGTCCTGCCATTTCTGCATAAGCACAAACACGGTCATCATGTCCGTATGCAGCAATAAGGCTTCGATCAAAACCAATGTCGGTAGCTTTTCCTGCTGGAACAACTTCCAGTTCTGCAGAAATGAAATCTTCTTCTACCATTCCATATTTTTCGTTGAGCAGCTTCATAATTCCCATCTTTACGCGCTCAGAATCGTCTTTTTCGCCGATTGGACGAGAGCCAACGAGAACTCTTAAGATTTCAGAAGAAACGGCCTTATTCAGCGGTTCATTGTCGGATGGTTTGGAAAGATGTGGGAGCAGATCTTCGATAATAAACTGCGGGTCTCCCTCATCAGCGCCAACATTAACTTTTACAGTTTCTCCATTTTTCAGTACAACTACTCCGTGAAGTTCTAATGGACGAGCCAACCACTGGTATTTACGGATTCCACCATAATGATGAGTTCTCAGATATGCCATTTCACCCTCTTCGAAAAGTGGGCTTGGTTTCAGGTCCAGACGAGGAGCGTCGGTATGAGCTGCTGTAAGGTTGATTCCCTTATCCAGTTTTTCTTTTCCAATAACTGCCAGCATGATAGCTTTGCCTCTGTTATTGAAGTACACTTTATCGCCAGCCTTAATTTTCATTCCGGCTTTATATTCTTTAAATCCTTCTTTTTCCGCAAGCTCGATACAATAGTCTACGCAAAGTCTTTCGGTCTTTCCATGATCCAGGAAATCTTTATAGGCTTCACAATAAGCTTCCATCTTCTTTTCTTCTGCAGCGGTTAAAGAATCATAACCATTGCCTGGTTTATAAAATAACTTTTCTTTTAAATCTTCTTTCTTTGCAGCCATAATATGCCTCCTGATTATTTTTATTGAAATAAGTATATCAAATACCGTGCATGAAAACAATGTGGCTTATTGTTTCTTAACAAGGACGTATTCCCCTAGCAGAAACGCATAAAAAAAAGCTGCCCTGCAAATGCAGAGCAGCTTTTAATTCATTTACTCTAGATAATAGTAAAATTCAGATTACTGAATGTCAGCATACATGAAGAACCAGTAGCCGTATGGTGAATGCCATGCGCCAGTGATCTTGTTGCTCATCAGATAGAAGTCAGCGTAGTATGCAACTGGGATGCAAGCAGCTTCTTCCATAAGGATGTCTTCTGCAGCATGAAGAGCTGGTCTACGAACTTCAGGATCAACTGTAGATCTGGAGATATTCATCTGCTCATCGTATGCAGCGTTGTTGAATTTACCATCGTTGTTTCCGTTTGTGCTATAGAGTAAGTCTAACATGTTGGAAGGATCATCATAATCGCCAACCCAGCCGTTACGAGAGATTTCATAATCGCCGTTACGTCTCATTGGTGTGAAGGAACCCCATTCAACAACGTCAACCTTAAGGTCAACACCTAACTCTGCCCAAGCCTGCTGTAAGTATTCAGCAACAACTTTGTGGTATCCAGCATCGTTTGTTGAGTATGTAATCTGTGGAAGGCCTGCGCCACCTGGGTATCCAGCTTCTTCCATAAGTTTCTTAGCTTCTTCTAAGTTAGCTTCATAATCATCACTGATGTATGGTTTCTCATAGAATTCAACACCATCGATAACCCAGCCAGGTCCCATGAAGTTGTAAGCTGGAAGGTATGTGCCCTGCATTAATGTGTTAGCAACATACTCTCTGTCGATTGCAAGGCTTAATGCTTTACGGAATTTAGCATTGTCGAAAGGAGCCTTAGCATCGTTTAAAGAAATGTAGTATGTACCGATCATTGGATCGATATAGAACTCGTCAGAATCTCTTAATGAAGGAATTTCTTCTGTAGGAACGTCCTTGATCATGAGAACTTCGCCGCTCTGGTATGCACTGTAAGAAGCGTTAGCATCTTCAATGAGGCAGAATTTGATGCCATCAAGTTTGATAGCGTCAGCATCTCTGTAGTTAGGGTTCTTCTTAGCTAAGATATGAGAACCTGGTACCCACTCTGCAATGTAGAAAGGTCCGTTAGAGATGAATGTGTCTGCTGAAACTGCCCAAGCATCACCGTTAGCATCGATAGTAGCTTTCTGAACTGGGCTTAATGTAGCAAATGCTGCTAATGATCCGAAGAATGGGCATGGAGTAGCAAGCTGTACTACTAATGTCTTAGCATCAACTGCTTTTACATTAAGAGCATCAAGGTCGCCTTCGATTGCCTTGTCAAATCCTTCAACCATTCCTAAAACAGTCTCTGCATAAGGAGCTGCTGTCATAGGATCGCAAACTCTCTTCCAGCTGTAAACGAAATCTTCAGCTGTAAGATCGCTTCCGTCTGACCATTTAAGACCATCTCTTAAATGGAAAGTCCATGTAAGACCATCTTCTGAGGTCTCCCATGATTCAGCCTGTCCTGGCTGTAATTTAGCGTCCTGATCAACGATAAGAAGACCTTCGAAAAGATGAAGAATCATATTACCGCCATCAACTGCGCTGTTAAGAGCAGGGTCGATAGTTTCTGGATCTGGTCCGATCTGAACAGAAAGAATCTTTTCACCTGCTGGCTGCTCATTTCCGCTGCCTGTAGGCTGTTTTTCACCACTACCACAAGCTACGAGACCGAAAACAACAGCCGCTGCGAGTACGATCGCAAGCACTTTCTTTGTCATTTTTGTTTCCTCCTAGTTTTGTTAAAAAAATTTTTATAAAAACTTTTTATTATAACCTTCGAAAAGGTTGTAATCCTTTAGTTGCACTTGTCCAGATTATGGCAAGCTGCAAAATGTCCAGGTTCAACTTCCTTGAACTCAGGTTTTTCCAAAGCACACTGTTCTGTAGCATATTTACATCTAGTACGGAATCTACATCCTGAAGGAGGGTTAACCGGGCTAGGTACATCACCTTCCAGAATAATTCTCTTACTAGCTCTTGCTAATTTAGGGTCTGCAATAGGAATTGCAGAAATTAAGCTCTGTGTATATGGATGGATTGGATGCTGTGTGATTTCATAGCTATCAGCAAGCTCAACCATAGTTCCCAGATACATAACACCGATACGGTTGGAAATATGTTTTACTGCAGAAAGGTCATGGGCAATAAACAAGTAAGTTAATCCTAAATCTTTCTGAAGGTCTTCAAACATATTCAGAACCTGCGCCTGAATAGAAACGTCCAACGCAGAAATAGGCTCATCACAAACGATGAATTCCGGTTTTACAGCTAGAGCTCTCGCAATACCAACACGCTGTCTCTGTCCACCAGAGAATTCGTGTGGATAACGGTTTGCATGTTCAGAGTTCAGTCCTACTCTTTCCAGCATTTCAATAACCATATCATAACGTTCTTTTTTATTGGCTGCCAGATGATGGGTATCGATTGCTTCGCCAACAATATCACCAACGGTCATACGTGGGTCAAGGCTGGCATAAGGATCCTGGAATACAATCTGCATCTTCTTACGGTAAGGAAGCATATTTGCAAATTGTTTTTTCTCTACATCAAAGATTACTTCGCCGTCATATTCAAAGCGTCCGCCGGTAGGCTCATAAAGTCTTAAGAGGGCACGTCCTGTGGTAGTCTTTCCACAACCAGACTCACCTACTAAACCTAAGGTCTCACCTTTTTGGATTGTAAATGAAACATCATCTACAGCCTGTACGAACTTTTTATTTTTTCCAAAGCCGCCTGCAGGAAAGTACTGTTTCAAGTGTTCTACCTTGATAAAATCGTCACTCATTATACTCTCCTTTCTCAAACTCTTCTTTTTGGTTCAGCCAGCACTGTGTAATATGGTTTCCTTCAAACTGAGTTACAGGTGGCATTTCTCTTAAGCAAATCTGCATACATGCCTCGCATCTAGGAGCGAACGGGCATCCTGGAGGAGGATTCAAAAGGTCAACTGGAGATCCTTCGATTGGAATCAGTCGTTCATGTTCTTTCGCATCAATATGTGGAATAGAACGAATCAGGCCTTTTGTGTACATATGCTTTGGTTCATAGAAAATCTGGTCTGTAGTTCCGTACTCAACAATCTTGCCGGCATACATAACAGCAATATTATCGCAAATACTAGCTACTACACCCAAGTCATGGGTAATCATAATAATCGCCATACCCAGTTTTTCTTTCAGTTCCATCATCAGCTCTAAGATCTGAGCCTGAATGGTAACGTCCAGAGCGGTTGTAGGTTCATCCGCAATTAAGAGCTTTGGCTCGCATGCAAGAGCAATAGCAATCATAACTCTCTGTCTCATACCACCAGACAGCTCATGTGGATACTGTTTCAGACGTTTTTCCGGCTCATTGATACCAACCAGTTCCAACAGTTCTTTTGCACGAGCTTTCGCTTCTGCTTTGGTCTTGCCGGTATGAAGACGGATAACTTCTACAATCTGATTACCTACCGTATATACAGGGTTTAAGCTGGTCATAGGATCCTGGAAAATAATGGAAACTTCATTACCACGGATTTTTCTCATTTCCTTTTCCGTCATGGTTTCCACCTGGTGATCATTGAACTGAAGAGTTCCGCCAATGATTCTTCCAGGATAGGCGGTCAGTCCCATAAGGGAGTAAGCTGTTACAGACTTACCGGATCCGGACTCACCTACAATACCTAAAACTTCGCCTTCTTTTAAATGAATAGATACATCGCTTAAAGCCTTAACTTCTCCTGCAGGAGTAAAGAAGGAAAGGCGTTCATGCTGAATATCGACTAAATATTTCTCGTCCATTTTTTCACCTTTCTCAATCTTTCAGTTTAGGATCGAATGCGTCACGAAGACCATCGCCTAAAAGGTTAAAACTTAAAATTACTAAACAAATAACAATTGCAGGGATGAAGAGCAAATGTGGATTTGTTCCGATACCATTGATTGCATCACTAGCTAAGCTTCCTAAAGAAGGAAGAGGAACTGCAACACCCATACCTAAGAAACTTAAGAAGCTCTCAGTAAAGATAGAGGAAGGAATCTGCAGGGTCGTAGTAACAATCAATGTACCGATACAGTTGGTAAGCAGATGCTTTTTAATAATTTTTCCTCTGCCTACGCCTAATGCTCTAGCTGCTGTTACATATTCGCTTTCCTTTAATGTAAGAATCTGGCTTCTTACCATACGAGCCATACCAACCCAATACAATAAAGCGAAAACGATGAAAATACTGATAAGGTTTGGTCCTACTTTATTAATCCAGGTAAATCCCGGCGTAGCTGCCAGATTATTTAACGGAGCCTTCAAGGCAAAGGACAGCAATACGATAAGAAGTATATCCGGTATCGTATATATGATATCGACAATTCTCATCATTATGATGTCCACCCACCCTCCGAAGAAGGCTGCGATGGATCCATAAAGGGAACCAATAACCAGAATGATTGCTGTTGCAACAATACCTACTAACAGGGAAATTCTTGTTCCGACCATAACACGGATTGCATAGTCACGGCCCATTTTGTCGGTACCGAAAACATGTGGGAATACCTTTTCTCCCGCATCAATTCGTGCCTGTTCTTCTGCTGAATAGGTAAAAGGTTTTAAGTTGTTTGCATTTTTGTACTGTACTTCATATTTATATGGATAAAACAGTGGAACAATAAATGCAAAAATCATGATAAGAATAATAACAATCGCACTAACAACTGCTACTTTATTTCTCATCAGACGGCGGAAACCGTCTTTCCAGAAGCTTACGCTTTCACGCATAACAACCTGGCTGGCTTTCTGCGCATCAGAAGCAGGAGCGAAATCTTCTGGATTAAGTCGAATATGAGCACTTAATGGGTTCTTAGTCATTTCTCTCCTCCTCCCTACTTAAGATTAATTCTTGGGTCGATAATCTTATAAACGATATCGACAATAACATTCATTACGATAATTAAAACTGCAAGGAAAATAGTTGTTCCCATAATCAGCGTATAATCACGTCCCTGAATAGCACCGATGAATTCGCCGCCCAATCCAGGAATAACGAAAATTTTCTCTACAACAAAACTACCTGTAATAGTATACGCAAGCATAGGTCCTACGTAAGTTACTACTGGCAGAATAGCATTTCTCAATGCATGCTTAAACAGCTGAGCCTTTCCAGAAAGACCTTTCGCTTTTGCGGTACGCATATAGTCCTGTCCTAAAACGTCCAGCATAGAAGATCTCATTAATCTCATAATGTATGCAGTTGGATAAAATGCCAACGCAATTACCGGCATAATATAATGTGCCGGAGTGGAAAGTCCCATAGTTGGAAGCCATTTTAATTTAACGCCGAAAATAAACAAAAGGAACGTACACAATACGAAACTCGGGACGGCAATACCCAACGTGGATACAACGCTGACTATGCTGTCCATGACCTTCCCTCGATTTATCGCGGCTATACAACCTAGCAATGAGCCGATAATTAATGCAACTAGAACGGATATACCTCCGACTTTTGCAGATACTGGAAATTTCATTCCAATAATATCAGCTACAGTTCTACCTCTTTGTTTAAGGCTGTCTCCAAAATCGCCATGAAGGGCATCCCCAATGTAAGTAAAATACTGCTGGATTAAAGGTTTATCCAAGCCATATTTTGCCTCTAATGCTGCGGTTGCCTGAGGGCTGATTGCCTTTTCTGAAAGGAAAGGACCTCCAGGTACTGCATTCATCAGGAAAAATGTCAGGGTTGCTACTGCCCAAATGGTAACGATTGCGAGAACAATCCTCTTTACCAAATATTTAACCATTTTTCTGCTCCTTAATATAGTGCGTAAACAGACAAACCTATGCCCACTTTTCCAGCATAGATTCATCTACATACATAGCATATTTTAACGGCTTTGTAGTTTTTGTGCAACTTGTTTTTTCCTTTTCGTGTAATCTTGAACAAAATCCACAAAAAAGAGGGAATTTTTCTAGGACTTTATAGACTTGACAAACATCCCTTCGGGATTGTCTTGCGGTCGTCAAGTGCATTCGTGCAAGCACAATGCACTTTTCTCGTCACTAATACAAAAAAGGGAATCTGATTTTTTCAGATTCCCTTCGCTTTATAACTCTTTTTCTTAGTTATTTTCTGCCTGCCACTTTGCAATTTCCTCTTCGGTTCCATGAACGTAATGAGTTCCGCTGATATGGGTTAAGGTTCCCTTATCATAGTCGATTCCGCTGGTAGCATAATCATAAGCTACTGCAGTTCTTGACTTCTCGGTTCTCGGGTTCGGGCTAGGAATTGCAGAAAGTAAACTTCTTGTGTACGGATGGATTGGATTTGTGAAAATCTCATCCGTGGTTCCCGTTTCAAGCATACGGCCTAAATGAAGAACACCGATACGGTCCGAAATATATTTAACCATAGAAAGATCATGGGCAATAAATAAATATGCGGAACCAGTTTCTGCCTGAATATCCTTCATCAGGTTAACTTCCTGTGCCTGAATAGAAACGTCCAGCTCAGATATACATTCGTCTGCGATAATAAGATCCGGATTCATGATCAAAGCTCTTGCGATACCTACTCTCTGTCTCTGTCCACCAGAGAACTGATATGGATATCTGTCATAATGCTCTTTTGCCAGACCAACCTTCGCTAAAATATTATCGATATGCTGTTTTCTTTCTTCTTTCGAAGCATAGTTGTGATGAATATCCAGACCTTCACCGATGATGTCACCGATTTTCTTTCTAGGATTCAAGGAAGCCATTGGGTCCTGGAAAATCATCTGCATTTTCGTACGTAATTCTGTTCTAGCTTCTTTCGTTAACTTTCCGGAAATATCAATTCCGTTGAAAGTAATTTTGCCGTCTGTAGGATCATATAAACGGATAATTCCACGACCGATGGTTGTTTTACCAGATCCGGATTCTCCAACCAGTCCGTAGGTTTCTCCTGGGTAAATTTCAAAACTTACATCGTCAACTGCCTTAACAGTAAACTTTGAACTCATTTTGAAATACTGCTTCATATGTTCAACTTTTAAAATCGGCTCTGCATCATAATTCGCTGCCATCTGCATTCGCCTCCTTTAACATACGGTCAATTCTCTTCCTTAACTCTTCCGGCATTTCAACCTTCGGAGCTCTAGGATCTAACAGCCATGTAGCTGCATAATGGGTTTCCGATACTTTGAACATTGGCGGTTCTGCCAATTTATCAATCTTCAGAGCATACTGGTTACGAGGTGCAAAGGCATCTCCTTTTACTTCATGGAGAAGGTTTGGAGGAGAACCAGGAATGGTATAAAGTCTTGCATCATCTGTATCCAGGTCAGGCATAGCAGAAAGAAGGCCCCAGGTGTATGGATGCTTTGGATCATAGAAGATTTCTTCGATGTTTCCAACTTCAACAATCTTTCCTGCATACATTACGTTTACATAGTCCGCAACTTTTGCAACAACGCCTAAGTCATGAGTAATATATATAACAGAAATGCCACGCTCTTTCTGAAGTTTCTTAATCAGTTCCAAGATTTTCGCCTGAATCGTAACATCCAGAGCGGTTGTAGGTTCATCACAGATTAAGAGTTCTGGGTTACAGGAAATTGCAATGGCAATAACAACCCTTTGTCTCATACCACCGGAAAGCTGGTGAGGATACTGTTTCATTCTCTTTTCCGGATTGGTGATACCTACTTCGGTAAGAAGCTCGATGGCACGTTTGTTTGCATCTGCATCACTCATGTTCATGTGCATCTTCATGCCTTCCATAAGCTGCTTGCCGATGGTCATTGTTGGGTCAAGACTTGTCATAGGATCCTGGAAAACCATGGCAATATGTTTACCATTAATATTTTTACGGATCCATTTTGTGTCTTTCTTTAATATATCAACGGTAGCGAGTTCATTAAACTCGTTGTAGTATGTGTACTCGATTTCGCCGGAATTAATAATTGCATTTCCTGCAAGAATACCCATAACGGTCTTCATTACAACGGATTTACCGGAACCGGATTCACCTACAACTGCTACTGTTTCACCACGCTCTAAGTCGATGTTTACACCACGAATCGCGTGAACCATACCTGCATTTGTTTTAAAGGTAAGGTCTAAGTTTTTAATGTTAAGAATCTTATCTGCCACTTAACCCCCTCCTTTACATATCTTCAATTCTAGGAGCCAGTGCTTCACGAACACCATCACCTACGAAGTTGAATGCAAGCATTAACAGAGCCAGAACGATGATTGGTGGTAAAATCTGATATGGCAGTGTTGTAATGTTTGTAAAACCATCAGAAATCAGGGAACCGATGGAACACTGTGGAAGTACAATACCTACACCTACGAAGCTTAAGAAAGCCTCAGTAAAGATCGCAGTAGGAATTGAGAACATGATCTGTGTAATGATCGGTCCAATTGTATTTGGAAGTACGTCCTTGAAAATAATCGTGAAATTATTTGCGCCTAAGGTCTTGCTGGCCATGATGTACTCCTGCTCTTTAATCTTCAGCATTTCTGCACGTGCAATTTTACTCATGCCGATCCACTCCGTTAAGAGCAAGGCAACAATAACCAACCAGATACCTTTCGTCATGAACGTAGCCAAAACGCCGACAATAACCAGTCGTGGTACACTGTTGGCGACTTCGACGAATCGTTGCATGATAACGTCCGCGACCCCTCCAAAGAAACCGGATATCAATCCGTAACTCATACCAATGATCATGTCGATGATAATGGTTACAAAGGCAATCAGCAGGGAAACACGAGCTCCGTACCATACACGAGTCCACAGGTCACGTCCCATAGTATCTGTACCAAACAGGAAAGTGCTGTCGCCAAAATCATCGTCATAGTCTTCCCCGGTAAAGAGCTTATGAAGGCCCGGTATTCTAGGCGGAAGGCTCTTTGCCAGAACTTTCTTTCCGGAATCGTTCGTAATCTTAATAACCTCTGCATATCCATGACCGGAAATGTTCGGTCCGATTACTGCAAGGATAATAATGAGAACGATAATAACAATACCGATTACCGCTCTTACATTCTTGAAGAATCTGGTGAATACGCCCTTCCAGAAACCTTGAGAAGCATAGTTTCTGTCTGTAGTAATGTCCTGATCCATCTCAAGAACGAAATCTTCATCTTTTGGAATATAAGCCTCAACTGCAGCTGCATTAAGGGATGCTTTCAAATTCTTTTTCTTCATCTTGCTCATCCCTCCTTACTACTAGATACACGGATTCGCGGATCCAGCAAACCATAGGCGATATCCAGAATCAGCATGATAACAATATACAAAGCCGAGTACAAAATACCTAAGGCCAGTACATAGTTGTAGTCAACGCCTTCACCTGTAATGGAATCAACCATTAATTTACCGATACCGTTAATACCGTAAATTTTTTCAACTACTAACGCACCAGTTAAAAGATCAACGATTAACGGTGCAATAACCGTAACGATAGGGATTAATGCATTACGCAGGATATGCTTTGTAACAAGCTTCGTACCATACATACCCTTGGCCGACGCAAGCAAGACATAATCACTATCCATTACTTCTACCATCTCATTTCGCGTAAACCGGGCGACTGTACTCATAGAGAACAGCGACAGCGACAAGGCCGGCATAATGGCTGAATGCAGGAACCGGGCGCTGTCAAAATAAAATGGAAAGATGGTCACCTTATATGCAAAGAAGTATTGCAGGAATATCATAAATACATAGGACGGTACGCATACGCCTATGATTGATAATACTGTGCAGAATACATCCCAGAAATGTCCTCTGTTAAGAGCAGCTGCGATTCCCAGAATAAGTCCGACAAATACGCCAAAAAGGATTGCAATGCCACCAATACGGAAAGAGTTGGACATAGCAACTGGCAATACAGAAGAAATCGGAGCTCCGTTATAAAGAGCAGAACCGTTACCAAAGCTGCCTGTGGTAATAAGAGTCTTTATATAATTCCAGAACTGTACCATCATCGGGTTATCCAAGCCCATTTCGGCACGTTTCTTGGCAATGGCTGCTGCGCTCATACGCTCGGACGGGAATGGATTTCCCGGCATAATACGAACAAGCAGGAACAGAACGAACGTTATAATCAATAACGTAATCAGCGCCATTATCACTCGTTTAATAATATATTTTGTCATTGTTGTTACCTAAAAAACTTTTGTTTTCCCAAATAAAAAATGTCTTCGTATTTTTTCCTCTGATTATATAACGATATCAGAGTGGCTTTTTGGGCCACTCTGATCGTCCCGAAAAAACTATATTAGTTTTTACTTCTAAATTTTAGTATCCTAATTCACTTGCTGCTGTCTCAAAGAAGCCCTGAGCTGCTTCTAAGTTATATGAGCAAACATCAGCGAACTTAGACTGATCTGCTGAGAAGTCTTCACCAGTTGTAGCAGAAGCTGCGAACTGTGGAGGAACACATGTAAATGTAGCAAGAGAGCCATCCATTACATAGTTGTCAACTACGAATTCTCTGTCGATTGCATTTGTGAATGCAAGTCTTAAGTTCTTGTTAGCGAAGTCGCCGTTAGAATCAGCATTTACTGTCTGGCTGAATGTTACATACCACATGTAACCAGCACCAGTAACTTTAAGGTTCTTGGACAGTGTAGCGTCATCATTAACTGCTTTAACCTGATCGCCAGATACAACTGCGATATCAAGTGTAGCGTTCTTGAATGCTGTAAGAGCATTATCAGAACCATCAACTACCTGGTAGTTAATTCCCTGAAGCTGTACGGATGCAGCATCATAGTAAGCTGGGTTCTTAGCAACCTTTGGAGAAGCTGTTCCTGGTGTGTACTCGGAAAGAACGAATGCACCGTTTGACAGGAATGTTTCTGGGCTTGTTCCATAGTTGTCAGCACCAACGCTCTCATAGAAAGCCTGGTTGATTGGATAGAATGTTGGGAAGTACATTAATGATGGGAAGAATGATACAGGAGCTTCCAGCTGTACTTCTAATGTGTAATCATCAAGAGCTTTAACACCTAATGTGTCAACATCGCCGCCGTCATAAAGAATTGCATCAGCATTCTTTACGCAGCCAACTGTGCTATCGAACATGTAGTTGTACTCTACGTTTGCTGTCATAGCTAATTTCCATGCGAATTCGAAGTCGTTAGCTGTTACAGGAGTACCATTGTTCCATGTTGCATCTTTACGAAGATGGAATGTGTATGTCATCTGGTCATCAGAGATATCCCAGCTTTCAGCGATAGCAGGAACTGCTGCGCCGTCAGCGTCCATCTGTGTTAAACCGTCGATGCAGTCAGCGATGATTTCGAAAGAGTCACCGTCTGTTGCAAGGTTTGTGTCAAGAGACATAACGTTTGTTGCGAACATTACGTTCAGAGTGCCAGTAGCACTTGTTGCTCTCTTATAAACTCTGTTGAGAGCTACTGGATGGAATTCAACGCCTTCTACACCATCAGCAATAAGGTTAGCATTTGCTTTTGTGTAAAGAGGAGCGATAACAGCATCATCCATAACTAATTTTTCTGCATCGTACAGTGCAGCCCAACGAGCATCATAATCGCCAGCCAGTTCTCCTGATGAGCAGCTCTTGATTAATGCATCGTAATCTGCATTGCTCCAGAAACCATAGTTGTTAGCTGTTCCTGTTGTCCACATTCCAAGGTATGTCATAGGGTCAGCATAGTCAGGGCCCCAACGTGTAAGAGCGATTGTGTAGTTATCGTTCTGCATCTTGTCAAGACGTTCTGCCTTGGTCATTGGCTGAAGGTTGATAGTAACGCCAGGGAAAGCTTCTTCCCACTGGTCTTTCAGAGACTGAGCTACTAATGCAACTTCGTCGCCTTCGTTGTTACCATAGATAAGTGTGTAAGTCATGCTTTTTTCGCCAGCATCAGCACCTGATCCTGAAGGAGCAGGCTCGTTTCCGCCGCCGCCACATGCGCAAAGAGCTGCTGCCATTACAACTGCAAGAATAGCAACACCGATTGCTTTAAACTTTTTCATGATTCTTCCTCCTAATAAAATTTGCTTAATCACTTTGCCACTTTACCCAGTTAACGTGGCAAAGAAGAAAAAATACGTGCAATAATTTTATAATTTATTGCACGTATTGTCAACAAAATAAGTGACTATCCGTAAACTCGTTTTTGACAAATAATCAAAGACTTCTAAAGATATTTAGCCTTCTTCACAGTCTTCTTCGTACCATTCTTCCTCTTCCCAGTACTCTTCTTCCTCGTACTCTTCTTCGGTTTCCGGCTCGGTTTCCGGTTTTGTCTCCGGAATAACATCCAAATTGTAAATATTGTTGTTATTGATTACAAAATATACTTTGTCGTTGTAAAGGAGCTGGCTCGGTGATTCAAAAGAAACCGTAAGTTGAGTGGAATCTGCCATAAAGAACGTAAAGGTCAATCCACTGTCTGTAACGGTAGTTCCGGAATTGTCTTCGTCGGCTATTTTTACATCCTTTAAGGCGTTAAATACTTCTTTAATTACCGCAGTGTCTGTTATTTCCGCCGTTCCTTCCTGGTCTTTGGAAACCGTCATTTTCACCGGAATATTGGTGCCAAAATTATCTTTTAACGCTGTCATTGCCGGTTCATTGAAGAAAGTAAACAAATCAGAATTTGGAATTGGAATACCTTCTGCAATACTGGTATCTGGTTCGGAATTATCGTCAGGTAGAGTTCCCGTTTCCTCAAACTGCTTGGATAATTCTTTCCAATGGATTTTGCAGTAATGCTTTCCGTCGATGGCCGGATATTTTTTACTATCTATTTTAGCTGCATTCAGGCAATCGTATTCGCCGTTATAATCGCAACGCGGGATTTCATCCTTGTACTCCAGGTACAGGTCGGTAGCGGAAACGGCAAAACAGAAGAGCCATCCTAAGGCAATTCCAATTACTGCCTTTTTCGGCGTGACTTTTCGCTTCAAATACCGGTTTAAGTCAAGAATCTTATCGAGTTTTCGCTTTCGAATAAATTTGCATACAGCATTACTAAGAAAATATCCTAATACAGCGGCAATAGAGCCTATCAGCCATCCGCCAATAATATCGGTTGGATAGTGAACCATCAGATACGTTCTGGAGACGCCAGTCAGAAATGCGCCTAAAGGGAAAATCCATGCAATTTTTCCTTTTTTTGCACGAATATGGCAAAGCATTAAACTGATTGCAAGCTCCGTCGCACCTGTAGTATGTCCAGAAGGGAAGCAATAATCAGCCTCACAGATACCGCCTGCTCCAAAGTACCATCCCAAAAGTCCAGGTTTTGCCTGAAGCAGATTATACGGTCTTACTCTCAAGAACAGCGGTTTAATAAGGAAATTCGTCAAAATCGTTCCTATAGCAACAGAAAAACAAATCGTAAGTCCTGTTCTTCTGGTTCTACGGAAGCAACATAAAACAACACCTAATAAGCCAAACAGGACGCCGTAAGTGGTGGATCCCAAAGCAGTAAAGGTTTTCGCAAGTAACGTAAAGAAATCATTCTGAATACTGCCCAGAAAAGCCAGAATGGTCCAGTCAAAGCCACTAAAGACCCGATTAAAAATATCTCCTATGGTTTCTGCTGCCAATAAAAAGCTCACGATTTATCTCCTTTTATTATTTCGTTTCCTCTTCCGGTTCAAAGTCAAATCCATCCCAGATTGGCTTTCCGGTATATTCTAACAGTTCTTCTTCTCCATTCAAGGCACGAATGGTGCCATTTGCCAGAGCTTCCATTTCAAAATCTCCTGCCAGAATAATATATGGTCCGATCCATCCTGCGTATTTTTTAACGTTTTCGATAAAGGTTTCATCGTTGGAAACGCCGCCAGTCATAACGATAGCATCCACTTTTCCTTCTAAAACGCAGGAGTAGGATCCAATGTATTTCGCCAGATTATAAGCAAATGCACGGTAAACAAGATCTGCCCACTGTTCTCCATTTTCAATTCGTTCTTTAATGGTACGAACAGAATCGGTTCCTAAAAGTCCTAAAAGTCCGCCGGTCTTAGATACCTTGGCCATCATTTCTGCCTGAGTATATTTACCGGAATAACACATCTTAATTACTGGAAGCAGAGGAACATAACCAGAGCGGTTTGGAGCCATTGGGCCATCACCATTCAGCACGTCATTACCATCCACAATTTTCCCCTGTTTATGAGCAGCAATACTCAGTCCTCCGCCAACATGGCATACGATAAAATTGCATTCTTCATATTTCTTTCCCAACTGCTGGGCAGCTCGAATCGCAACTTCTTTCTGATTCAGCACATGAATATGAGACTCACGATGAATGCCTTTAATTCCGGAAATACGAGAAATATCTTCAAACTCGTCGGCATCTGGAGGATTTACCAGAAACGCCGGTTTCCCAGTCTGTTTTGCAAAGGCATCAATAATCTGTGCGCCTAAAATCGCTGGATGCTCCATTAATCTGCCAGAAGAACAATCTTCCAGAATTTTATCGTTCACCGGGAACACGCCGGTGGTGGTGCTTTCCAGGCCTCCGGAATACGCCGCAAAAGCATCCATATCTTTTATTTCAACATTATTTGCTTTCAGTTCCTCTAAGATGGTTTCCACCCTATAAGGGAGCTGTTCAGATACTCGGTGAAAGGTTTTAAGTTTCTCCAGGTCATGCTGTACATTCGCCTTAAAAAGCCTGTTTTCGCCTTCAAAAACAGCTAATTTTGTGGAAGTAGAGCCTGGGCTGAGGGTAAAAATTTTATAAGCCATAATGTTCTCTCCTAATAACAAAAAATCATAAAATATTGTAACAAAAGATAGCCCCCGTGAAAAGGGGCTATCATCATCATTCACAAAAATATCATTTTAAAAACGGAAGTTTTTCGTTGATCTGACCGGTAAGATAGTATAGAGAAATGCCATAATATTTCGCAAAAGCTACCAGCATTTCAACGGTAATAGCCCGCTTTCCTTGCTCATAATAAGAATAACACCGCTCGCTGATTCCCATATCCTGGGCAACCTCCTTCTGAGTGAGATTTTTAGACTCCCTCAGATCTTTTAGCCGCTCATAATAGGTTTTTACAACTTTGATATTATCTCTGGCTTGCATAGCTCTACTTTCAATCTCATTTTCTTAGGATTATACGCAAGCCATTTTTTCTCTATGGCGTTTCAGAACAATTTGTTCCGAACTGTTCTCTTATTTATTTTACAAAATCTTCCTCTAATAACTGGATTTTATCTGTAGCCTTTGACAGTTCTTCTGTCACGCCAAAATAGTATTTAATTTTCGGCTCTGTTCCAGATGGACGAACACATACCCAGCCACCTTCCAGCTGGAAAAACAGCACATTGGATTTTGGCAGGCCCGTAAGTTCCGACTGTTCATAATCAACCATCCGCTTGACTTCATATCCGCCAATGACTGCCGGAGGGTTCTTTCTCATTTCCGTCATGATATTGGAAATTTCCTCTAGGCCATTAATCCCTTTTCTTGTAATGGATACAGTCTTTTCTTCTTCGTATCCATACTTTTCATACATCTCGCAGACTGCATCCCACAAGGTCATGTCTTCGTATTTATAGTATGCACACATTTCGCAAAGAATCAGAGCGGTAACACAAGCATCTTTATCTCTAGCATAATCGCCTACCAGGTAGCCATAACTTTCTTCATAAGCCAAAATACAGGTTCCGTCTTTTGTTACTTCGCTCTTGAACATTTCGGCGCCGATATTCTTAAATCCCGTCAGCACCTCCCGGACTTCTACTCCATGTGCTTTCGCAATCCGGTCAAATAATCGACTGGAAACAATGGAACGAATGACATATCCATCGGCAGGAATTTTCCCTTGAGCTTTCAGCCGTTCTAATTCGTATTCACAAACCAAGCAGCCTAAAACATTACCGCTCAGCTCATGATACTTTCCTTCTTCGTCCCGTACATGAACGCCAATTCGATCCGAATCCGGATCAGTGGCAATCATAAGGTCAGCTTTTACTTTCTGACCTAGTTCATCTACCAGCTGGAACGCCGTCGGCATTTCCGGATTTGGAAACTCCACCGTAGGAAAATCACCATCCGGTTTTTCCTGCTCTTTTACAATATATAAGTTGTCAATTCCGAACCGGTGAAGGAGTTCCGGAATAATTGTGATTCCAGCTCCATGGAGAGGCGTGTAGGCTACCGTAATGTCTCTGGCCATCTGTTTCATTAAAGAAGGCTCTTTGACCTGTTCGGAAACTTTATTCATATAGGCTTCATCCGTGATGCGTCCAATGGATACATACAATTCTTTGGAGATTGCCTCTTTTTTCTCCATCCGTTTTGGATTCGAAAAATTCTGGACATTACGAATGCAGGCAGTGATGTTCTCATCATGAGGCGCTGTAATTTGTGCACCATCTGCCCAATATACTTTATATCCGTTGTACTCGGCAGGATTGTGGCTGGAAGTAATATTAATACCTGCCACACAACCTAAATGACGGATGGTAAAGGATAATTCTGGTGTAGGTCGGAGGTTTTCAAAAACATAGGTCCGGATACCATTGGCATTCAATACGGACGCTGCAATTTCCGAGAATTCTTCCGAATGATGACGACTGTCGTAAGCAATCGCCACTCCTGGAACCATTTCTTCGGAACATCCTCCGCATTTACTGCAGTCATGACCAGATGCTTCACACAACTCCTCTTCTTTTTCTTCCCGATGTTTCATCAGTATTTCGAAGAACGCATTAATGTAATCTGCCAGACCTTGCGTAGCTTTGGCAACAATATATTTATTCATGCGATTGGTTCCCGCACCCATAATTCCTCGTAAGCCAGCAGTTCCAAATTCCAGTTCTTTATAAAACCGGTCTTCAATTTCTGCTTCATTACCAGAAATACTCTTTAATTCTGTTTTTGTTTCGTCGTCAATAAAAGGATCCATCAGCCATTGGTTGTATTTTTCCATATAAGCCTTTTCCATACCTCTGCTCCTTTCTTGTCTCTATAACAGTTTCAACAGATTTTCTTTTATGTTCGCGGTAGGATTTTCAATCACTACTGCCAATAATTTTTCCAGGGTCTTTCCCACTTCCATTCCCTGGGAAACTCCTGCGTCCATTAAGTCTCTGCCATTTACCGCCAGCTGTGCCAGTGAATATGGTTCCTCTTTTTTCATAATATCCTGCACCAGTTCTTTTATTTTCTGGATCAGCTGAAGGTCTGCCGCATTCTCATCCCGCTTTCCTACCGCTTCTTTAAAAGCCATAGTCAGTTGGAATACTGTCAGGCCCATGGTATTCAAGGCGTTTTTAATCGAAACACGGTCTTCCATAAAAGGCTCTTCTTTATAACGGATAATGGCAGAAACCAAGTCTCGGGTTTTGTTATCATACTTCATTAACCGCATCGCCGTTCTTGCCTCCTCATAGGACAGGTTCTTAAGGAAGATTGCCAGTAAAAGATATTTCCGGCTTTCTTTGTCTTCCGTCCGTTCGTCGGTCAGGCAAAAAGCGAGTTTTTCATCAAAGTCTCTGCAGGCCTCTTCAAAACCTGGAACAATATAGTTTCCCATGCCCATTTCGAAGAACTTTCGAACCATATCCGGATTCTTGCTCAGCAAAGTTTTTTCAAACTCCACACGGATCCGTTCCATACTTACATTTGCCAGATTTGCCGCATGCCGTTGAATGGCCTGATAGGTATTTTCTTCAATTTCAAAAGAAAGCTGAGCTGCAAAACGAATGGCTCTCATAATACGGAGAGCATCTTCGGAAAAACGTTCGTCTGGATTTCCTACCGCCTTAATCAGGGAATGATTCAGATCGTCAATACCTCCGAACATATCTACAACGCCGCTCTCTTCGTTGTAGGCAAAGGCATTAATGGTAAAGTCCCTACGTTTCAGGTCTTCCTCCAGGGAACGAGTAAACTCGACTTTTTCCGGATGTCTGCCGTCTTTATATTCTCCATCAATCCGGTAAGTCGTTACTTCATAACCATTTCCATTTCGTATTACCATAACCGTTCCATGCTGGATTCCCGTATCTACAGTATTACAAAACAGGCTCTTCACTTCAAAAGGAAGAGCCGATGTTGTTATGTCCCAATCTTCCGGTACCCTTCCTAAAAGGCAATCACGTACGCATCCGCCTACGCAATAGCCTTCATAGCCGGCTTCTCTTAAATTCTTAAGAATCCATCCGGCCTCTTCCGGCACCTTTATTGTCAGGTTTTCAAGATTATACATACCAGATATTCGTTTATTTAATCTTTTTTAATAAGCTTTGCCCCAGTATACAAGAGCTTTTGCAGGTTTACCGCAGCATACACAGGTCTCTGCGATTCTCTCCTGCTGGAATGGCATACAACGGGAAGTAGCTGTGGTATCATCTTTAATCTTCAGCTCACAAGCTTCTTCTCCACACCACATTGCTTTTACGAAACCAGGCTTGTTTTCGATAATGTCCTTGAATTCGTCATAAGTCTTAGCTTCGAACGTATGAGTATCTCTATGAACTCTAGCTCTTTCCAGCATTTCTGCCTGCATGGTTTCCATAATTTCTGGAAGTTTTGTAGCAACTTCATCAATGGCAACTTCAATCTTTTCACGAGTATCTCTACGGCAGATTACTACGCGGCCAGCTTCAATATCCTTTGGTCCGATTTCAATACGGGTAGGAATACCTTTGATTTCCTGCTCGCTGAATTTCCATCCAGGGCTCTTATCAGAGTCATCCAGTCTTGCACGGATTCCTGCTGCCTTCAACGCATCCAGAATTTCTCCAGCTTTCTCCAGAACGCCTTCTTTATGCTGAGCAATTGGAATAACCATGGTCTGAATTGGAGCGATTCTTGGAGGAAGTACTAAACCAGAATCGTCGCCATGAACCATAATCAGAGCACCGATGGTTCTAGTAGAAAGTCCCCAAGAGGTCTGGTGAACATATTTTACTTTGTTGTCTTTATCCGTAAATGTCATATCGAAAGCTTTTGCAAAGCCATCGCCAAAGTTATGGCTGGTACCGCTCTGAAGAGCTTTTCCATCATGCATCAAAGCTTCGATGGTATAAGTAGCTTCTGCTCCGGCAAATTTTTCTTTGTCGGTTTTCTGTCCCTTAATCATAGGGATTGCAAGATATTTCTCGCAGAAATCTGCGTAGATATTCAACATCATAACCGTTCTTTCTTCTGCTTCTTCTGCAGTTGCATGAATGGTATGGCCTTCCTGCCATAAGAACTCAGAAGAACGAAGGAATGGACGAGTGGTCTTTTCCCATCTTACAACGCTGCACCACTGGTTATACAGCTTAGGCAGATCTCTGTAAGACTGAACAATGTTGGAATAAAGGTCGCAGAATAAGGTCTCAGAAGTTGGACGAACAACTAATTTTTCTTCCAGTTCTTCCTGACCGCCTACGGTAACCCATGCGCATTCCGGAGCGAATCCTTCTACGTGGTCTTTTTCTTTATTCAGCAGACTTTCCGGAATAAATAAAGGCATGTAAACGTTTTCAACGCCAGTTTCTTTGAACATAGCGTCCAGATTCTTCTGAATATTTTCCCAGATTGCATATCCGTTCGGGAGAATCATCATACAGCCCTTAACGGATGAATATCTCATAAGTTCCGCTTTTTTAACAACGTCTGTGTACCATTGCGCAAAGTCTTCACTCATTGGAGTAATGTCTTCTACTAATTTTTTATCTTTTGCCATAATCTATTCCTTTCTGGCATGAGGTGTCAGCTTTGCTGACAGAGTCCTGATGCCTGTTCCG